>JAKBDK010000043.1:0-24232 GCA_021834525.1 Pseudomonadota bacterium
GGTGCGGCCGCCGCGCGCCGCGGCGCGAATACGATCCAACCGAGCGCCACGACCCACCACAGCGCCGCGGCGCCGAGCAGCCACTGAAGACCGGTGCGCGTCGCGGCGGCGTGCCAGGCGAGCGGCAGCGCCGCGCCGATCAGCACCACGTAGGCGATGCGCACGACGCGCCGGCCGCTTTTGAGAAACGCCGACCATTCCCACGCCCCGAGCAGCACGATCAGCGTCAGCACCCCGAGCGTGGCGCGGGCCGGCAGCGCGAACAGCACCGCCAGCAGCAGCGCGATCAGCACCGCCGCGGTGGCGACCCGATGACGCAGCGAATCGCTCACGGCACCGCTTTCGGGGCCGCGCCCAACTGCCCGCCGGTGTGCCCGAAGCGCCGCTCGCGACCGGCGAAGAACGCCAGGGCGCGCTCGAGCTCGGCGGCATCGAAGTCCGGCCAGAGCCGGTCGCAGAAATACAGCTCCGCGTAGGCGAGGTTCCAGAGGAGAAAATTACTGATGCGCCGCTCCGCGCCGGTGCGGATCAGCAGATCCGGGTCCGGCAGCGCTCCGAGCTCGAGCGCCGCGGCGAAGCGCGTCTCGTCGATCGCGGCCACCGGCAGCGCCCCGCTGACGCACTGCGCGGCGAGCGTGCGGGCGGCCTGGACGATGTCCCAGCGCCCGCCGTAGCTCACCGCCACCTGCAGCTTCAACCCGGTGTTGCCCGCGGTACGGGCCTCGGCGGCGGCGATCTGCGCCTGCAGGCGCACCGAGAGCGCCTGCCGGTGACCGATGATGCGCAGCACCACCCCCTGGCGTTCCAGATCGCTGATCTCGCGCTCGATGGCCTCGAAGAACAGCCCCATCAGACTCGCCACTTCCTCCGCCGGTCGCGACCAGTTCTCGCTCGAGAAGGCGAACAGCGTGAGCGCCTCGACGCCGAGCCGCGAGCACTCGCGCACGCACAGGCGGACCGGCTCGAGCCCGGCCTTGTGCCCGGCCGAGCGCGCCAGGCCGCGCGCGGCGGCCCAGCGACCATTGCCGTCCATGGTGATGGCGATGTGACGCGGAAGCGGTGCGGGCGCGACGTTGTCGGACACGGCGTGCGCCATCACACCTGCATGATTTCCTTTTCCTTGGCCACCAGAATCTGCTCGATGTCCGCAATGTGCTTGTCGGTGAGCTTCTGGATGTCCCCTTCGGCGCGGTGCTCCTCGTCCTGCGCGATCTGCTTTTCCTTCAGCAGATCCTTGATGTCGTTCATCACGTCGCGGCGCACGTTGCGCACCGCCACGCGCGCATTCTCCGCGTCGGCCTTGAGCACTTTGGTGATATCGCGGCGGCGCTCCTCGGTGAGCGGCGGCATCGGAATGCGGATCACGGTGCCTGCGGTCATGGGCGTGAGGCCGAGGTCGGACTTGAAAATCGCCTTCTCGATCGCCTGGACGACGCCCTTCTCCCACGGGGAGATCACGAGCGTGCGCCCTTCTTCCACGGCGATGTTCGCCACCTGCTGCAGGGGCACGTCCGAGCCGTAGTAATCAACCTTCAGGTGCTCGACCAGGCTCGGGCTCGCCCGTCCGGTCCGCAGCTTCTTCAGATCCGTCTGGAAGCTCTGCACGCACTTGGCCATGCGCTCGCGCGCGTCTTTTTTCAGGTCATCGAGCATGGATCACTCTCCGAGCCGGCTCGGCTCACTCGCAGGTCACGACCGTGCCCACTTCGTCGCCACGGACGCTGCGGGTGAGGTCACCTGGATTGTTGAGGTTGAACACCTGCAGCGGCAGGCGGTTGTCGCGGCACATGACGATCGCCGTGGCGTCCATGACGTTGAGCTTATCGGTGAGCACCCGATCGAAGGTCAGATGCCGATAGCGCGTCGCCGCCGGGTTGCGCACCGGATCGTCGGAGTACACCCCGTCGACCTTGGTCGCCTTCAGCAGCACCTCGGCGTTGATCTCGATGGCGCGCAGCGCCGCTGCGGTGTCGGTAGTGAAGAACGGGCTGCCGGTACCGGCCGCGCAGATCACCACCCGACCCTTCTCCAGGTGCCGCACGGCGCGGCGGCGGATGTAGTCCTCGCACACCTCGTTGATGCGGATCGCCGACATCACGCGCGCGTGCAGACCGCGGTTCTCCAGCGCATCCTGCATCGCCAGCGCGTTCATCACGGTGGCGAGCATGCCCATGTGATCGGCCGTGACGCGATCCATCCCGGCCCGCGCGAGTCCCGCGCCGCGGAAAATATTGCCGCCCCCGATCACCACGGCGAGCTCGACGCCGAGGCCGGCGATGTCCTCGAGCTCCCCGGCGATGCGCTTGATGATCGCCGGGTCGATGCCGTAGTCGGCCTGACCCATGAGCGCCTCCCCGGAGAGCTTCACCAGGATGCGCGAGTAGCGGGCGGTCTTCGCAGTTTCAGTCGCCATGGGCAATCCTTACACTCGTTTCAGGAGGCCGGGCCGCCTCTTGCGCGGCGGCGACCCGGTGGCGCGCCGCGGTCAGCCGCCGGCGCTCTTGACCTGCGCCATCACCTCGGCGACGAAGTTCTCCTGCTTCTTCTCGATGCCCGCACCGACTTCGAACCGCTCGTAAGCGATCACCGTCGCGCCGGCACTCTTCAGCAGTTTCTCCACCGTCACGTCCGGGTCCTTCACGAACGGCTGGCCGAGCAGCGTGATTTCTCCGAGCGACTTGCGCAGCCGCCCCTCGACCATCTTGGCGACGATCTCCGCCGGCTTGCCCTCGCCCTGGGCCTGCTCGGTGAGGATCTCGCGCTCCTTGGCCATCACGTCCGCCGGCACCTGCTGCATCGAGAGGTACTTCGGATTGCTCGCCGCGACGTGCATGGCGAGTTCATGCGCGAGCTCGGCGCTGCCGCCCTTCAGGGCCACCAGCGTGCCGATGCGCGTGCCGTGGCGGTACGCCCCGAGGTGCTGCTCCGAGGCGAGCACCGTGAAGCGCCGCACGGTGATGTTCTCACCGATCTTGGCCACCAGCGCCCGACGGCGCTCATCGACCGTCTCGGCACCGACGCGCGCGCCGAGCAGCGCCTCGAGGCTCTGCGGACGCTGCGCCAGCGCCTGCTCGGCCACGGCGCTCGCGAACGCGGTGAAGTCCTGCTCACGCGCCACGAAGTCCGTCTCGCAATTGACCTCGACCAGGGCCGCGGCGCGCCCGTCGGCGGTGCGCTCGATGGCGATGACGCCCTCGGCGGCCACCCGCGCGGACTTCTTGTCGGCCTTGGCCAGGCCCTGCTTGCGCATCAGCTCGGCGGCGGCATCGAGGTCGCCGTGGCTCTCCACCAGCGCCTTCTTGCACTCCATCATCCCCGCGCCGGTGCGCTCGCGGAGCTGTTTGACCATCTCTGCTGTGATACTCATATCGCACTCATCCGGTTGCGCCATCCTCTGGACGCTGCCTGCGCCCCGGTCGTCCTGACCGGAGCCAAACCGCAGGCGCGGCCGCAGGAGCGGCCGCGCGCACGGCTCATTCTCCGCGGCCCTTGCGGCGCGCCGGACCCGTGGGGCGACGGGCGCTCGTCGGTGCCGGCGTGGTGTTCGAGCCACCGGACGCGGCCACTTCCGGCACCGCCTCCATCGACTCTTCCTCGGTGCCGATATCGTCGACCACCTCGGTGCCCTCGGCACGCGGGGCCTTCACCGGCGGCAGACGGCGCCGGGAGGCATTCTTCTTCGGCCGGGCGGCCGCGGCGCCCTTGCGCGGGCCGCGCGGGGCTCTGCGGCGCGGGTTGCCGGCCTCGTCGAGCTCGACGAACTCGTCTTCCCCGACCACCACGGCCGGGACCGACTCCCGTCCTTCGAGGACCGCATCGGCCATGCCGGCGGCGTACAGCAGGATCGCGCGCATGGCGTCGTCGTTGCCCGGCACGACGTAATCGATGCCGTCCGGGGAGCAGTTCGTATCGACCACGGCGACCACCGGGATGCCGAGCTTGCGCGCCTCGTCGATGGCGAGCTTCTCGTGACCGACGTCGACCACGAACAGCGCATCG
This sequence comes from Pseudomonadota bacterium, assembly GCA_021834525.1. Taxonomy (GTDB): domain Bacteria; phylum Pseudomonadota; class Gammaproteobacteria; order Steroidobacterales; family Steroidobacteraceae; genus 13-2-20CM-66-19. The sequence continues at coordinate 4,000 of JAKBDK010000043.1, forward strand.
GGCAGCGAATCCATCGTCCGGATGCCCCCGAGGCTGCGCTGGAGCTTCTCGCGCTCGCGGCGCAGCTGCGTCGCCTCTTTCTTACCGCGCCGCTCGAGCGCCCCGGAGGCGGCGAGCTCGGAGATGTCCTCGAGTCGCTTGATCGACTGGCGGATCGTCTTGAAATTCGTGAGCATGCCGCCCAGCCAGCGCTGGTTGACGAACGGCTGGCCGGCTCGCTCGGCCTCCTTCTGGATCGCGTCGCGCGCCGAGCGCTTGGTGCCGACGAACAGCACCGTGCCGCCATCGGAGGCCACGCCCTTCACGAAGGCCGCAGCCTGCGCGTACATCGGCTGGGTCTTCTCGAGATTGATGATGTGGATCTTGTTGCGCTCGCCGAAAATGAACTGAGCCATCTTCGGGTTCCAGAAGCGGGTCTGGTGTCCGAAATGGACACCCGCTTCCAGCATCTGCCGCATGGATACGCCAGGCATGAGAAACTCCTCGTTGGGTTGAGCCTCCGCGCATCTCCGCAGCCATCCCGAATGCGGCCCGAGGGCCGCGAGCGGAACACCCAGTCTGCGGATAATGCGATGCGCGTGTGGGTTGATTGCCAAAAAAGGCCGCGCTTTATACCATGAAGGCCTCGCCCGAACAATGTCTTGCGCGCGCAGCGGCCGGTGCGTTCCGGCGCCGCGCGGCGCTCCCGATTGAGTCACTCTGGATAGCCCATGGCCGTAACGATCAAATCACCCGACGAACAGGAGAAAATGCGCATCGCCGGCCGCCTGGCCGCCGAGGTGCTCGACATGATCGGCGCGCACGTGGTGCCGGGGGTGAGCACCGAGGAACTCGACCGCATCTGCCACGACTACATCGTGAACGTCCAGGGCACGATCCCGGCGAACCTGAACTACCACGGCTTCCCGAAGGTGATCTGCACCTCGGTGAACCACGTGGTCTGCCACGGGATTCCCAATGACAAGCGCCTGAAGGCGGGCGACATCGTCAATATCGACGTGACGGTGATCCGCGACGGGTTCCACGGCGACACCAGCCGCATGTACTACGTCGGCACGCCGCCGGCGCACGCCCAGCGCCTCGCCGAGACCTGCTTCGCGGCGATGTGGCGCGGCATCGAGATCGTGCGCCCCGGGGTGCGCCTCGGGGACATCGGACACGCCATCCAGACCTTCGCCGAGCAGCACAATTACTCCGTGGTGCGCGAGTACTGCGGCCATGGCATCGGGCGGATCTACCACGAGGATCCGCAGGTGCTGCATTACGGCGAGGCCGGCACGGGGCTCACGCTCGAGCCGGGCATGACCTTCACCATCGAGCCGATGATCAATGCCGGCAAGCGCCACGTGCGGCTGCTGCCGGACGGCTGGACCGTCATCACCAAGGATCACTCGCTCTCGGCGCAGTGGGAGCACACCATTCTCGTGACCGCGACCGGCCACGAGGTCCTCACCCTCGGGGCGACCGAGCGGCGCACGCATTAGCACCATGGCCGCCGGAGACAGCGAAGCGGAGGAGTCCGAGGCCTCGGGCGAGCACGGTGCGGTGCGCACCGACCCGCCGCGCGAGCCCGGGCACTGGCCGCTGCTTGAGCGGCTGCCCGAGCTCATCGGCGGCCCGCCCGCGGCGCTGCGCGAGCTGCTCGCCGAGGCGCACGAGCAGCTGAAGGCCCGCTTCTTCGCCGATGAGCCCATCGAGACGCTGGTGCAGGCGCGCGCGTGGCTCATCGACCAGGTGCTGCAGGCGCTCTGGGCGGCGCACCTCGGCACGCCGGCGCGCCCCTGGGCGCTGGTGGCGGTCGGGGGCTACGGCCGCGGTGAGCTGCTGCCCTGCTCGGACATCGATCTGCTGCTGCTCGTGCGCAGCGCCCCGCAGGGCGAGGCGCTCGCCGCACTCGAGCGCCTGCTCGCGCTGCTCTGGGACATCGGGCTCGAGGTCGGCCACAGCGTGCGCACCATCGAGGAATGTCTCGAGCAGAGTGCCGCCGACGTGAGCGTCATGACCACGCTGATCGAGGCGCGGCTGCTCGCCGGCGATGCGCAGCTGCTCGCCGAGCTGCGCGCCGCGCTCGCCCCGGAGCACCTCTGGCCGGTGCGCGAGTTCTTCGAGGCGAAGGTGCGCGAGCAGTCCGAGCGGCACCTGAAGGCCAACGACACGGCCTACAACCTCGAACCGAACGTCAAGACCGGACCGGGGGGCCTGCGCGACATCCAGACCATCGCCTGGGTGGCCAAGCGGCACTTCGGTGCTGAAACGCTCGATGAGCTGGCGCGGCACGGATTTCTCTCGGTCGCGGAGTTTCGCCGCCTGCAGCAGGCGCAGGCCTTCCTCTGGAAAGTGCGCTTCGGGCTGCACGTGCTCACCGGGCGGCGCGAGGACCGGTTGCTGTTCGATCACCAGATCCGCCTCGCGCAGACCTTCGGGTACGAGGACGCCTCCTACACCCTCGCGGTCGAGCAGCTGATGCAGCGCTACTACCGCACCGTGAAGGACGTGAGCCTGCTCAATGAGCTGCTGCTGCAGCTGTTTCGCGAGGCGATCCTCACCGAGAGCGAACCGCCCCGCCCGCTCAATGCGCGCTTCCAGGTGCGCTGCGGCTCGCTCGAGGCGGTGAGCGACGATGTCTTCGCGCGCACCCCCTCGGCGCTGCTCGAGCTGTTCGCGCTGCTGCAGCGCCACCCGGAGATCAAGGGCGTGCGCGCCTCGACCATGCGCGCCGTCGGGCGCAGCCTGTGGCTGATCGACGAGGAGTTCCGCCAGAACCCGCGCCATCACCGGCTGTTCCTCGAGATCGTGCGCTCCCCGGTCGGGGTCACGCACGAGCTGCGCCGCATGAACACCTACGGGGTGCTCGGCCGCTACATCCCGGCGTTCGGGCGCATCGTCGGGCGCATGCAGTACGATCTGTTCCACGCCTACACCGTGGATGCGCACACGCTGTTCGTGGTGAGCAACCTCCGTCGCTTCGCCATCCCGCGCTACGATCAGGAGCTGCCGCAGGCCTCGCGCATCATGCAGCAGCTGCCGCGGCCCGAAGTGGCCTACCTCGCCGCGCTGTTTCACGACATCGCCAAGGGCCGCGGCGGGGATCACTCCGAACTCGGCTCGGTCGATGCCGAGGCGTTCTGTCTCGAGCAGGGGCTCTCCCCGTACGATGCGCGCCTGGTGGCCTGGCTGGTGCGCCAGCACCTCACCTTCTCCCTCACCGCGCAGAAACAGGACATCTCCGACCCGGAGGTGATCAACGCGTTCGCGCAGAGCATCGGGGATGAGGCGCACCTCGATTATCTGTACGTGCTCACCTGTGCCGACGTGCGCGCCACGAACCCGAAGCTGTGGAACTCGTGGAAGGCCTCACTGTTCGATGACTTCTACCAGCGCGTGCGCCGCGCGCTGCGCCGCGGGCTCGAGTCGCCGATCGACCAGGAGCAGCTCGTCGGGGAGACGCGCGAGGCGGCCCGCCGGCTGCTCATCGAGCGTGGTGTCCCCGGGGAGGCGATCGAGCGAGTCTGGGAGCCCTTCTCCGCGACCTATTTCCTGCGTCACTCCCCGGAGGAGCTCGCCTGGCACATGCGCCTGCTCGCCGAGCGCGATCCGCGCAGCCTCGAGCCGCTGGTGGCGCTCGACCCACAGAGCGTGCGTGGCACGACCGCAGTACTGATCTACACCCGCGGGCTCGAGCACGGCTTCGGCCGCACCACCGCCGTGCTCGATCAGCTCGGCCTCGACATCGTCGATGCGCGCATCACGCCCACCGGCGATGGGTTCAGCCTCGACCTCTACCACGTCCTGGAGGACGACGGGGCGCCGATCGCCGACGGTGAGCGGCGCGAGGAGATCGAGGAGGCGCTGTGGCGCTCGCTGCAGCAGCCCCAGGCCACCATCGCCGTGCACCGGCGCGTGCCGCGCCAGGCGCGCATGTTCCATACGCCCACGCAGATCGCCATCAGCACCGATGAGCCGAACGGCCGCTCGGTGCTCGAGCTCATCGCCGGGGACCGGCCGGGGCTGCTGTGCGACGTCGGCAAGGTGCTCACCGCCGAGCACGTGCTGCTGCAGGCCGCGCGCATCATGACCGTCGGGGAGCGGGCCGAGGACGTCTTCTACATCACCGACCGCGACGGACAGGCGCTCGATGAGGCGCGGGCCGAGCATCTGCGCCAGATCCTCGGCGATGCGCTCAAACGGCGCGCCGCCGCGTAACCACTCACTGGAGCTTCACATGAACCCGCGTCTTCGGCGGCTGCACGCCTATCCCTTCGAGCGTCTGGCGCGACTGACCGCCCCGACCCCACCGGCCGCGACGATCCGCCCGATCGCCATGTCGATCGGCGAGCCGCGCCACGAGCCGCCCTCGATGGTGCTCGAGGCGCTGCGCGCCAACGCGCACCAGCTCGGCACCTACCCCACCACCGCCGGGGTGGCGCAGTTGCGCGGCGCGTGCGCCGCGTGGCTCGAGCGGCGCTTCGGCCTCACCGCCGGCAGCGTCGATCCGGCCACCATGGTGCTGCCGGTGAACGGCACGCGCGAGGCGCTGTTCGCGTTCGTGCAGGCCGCGCTCGATGCGAGCCGCGAGGCGCTCGTGGCGATGCCCAACCCGTTCTATCAGATCTACGAGGGCGCCGCGCTGCTCGCCGGGGGCGAGCCGTACTTCCTCGACACCACTGCGGCGAACGGCTTCACGCCGGACCTCGCGGCGGTGCCCGAGGCGCTCTGGCGGCGCTGTCAGGTGCTGTTTCTCTGCAGCCCGGGCAACCCGACCGGCAAGGTGTTCTCGCGTCAGTATCTGCAACAGGCGCTCGAGCTCGCCGAGCGCTACGACTTCATCGTCGCGGCCGATGAGTGCTACAGCGAGATCTATCTCGATGAGGCGCGCCCGCCGCCGGGTCTGCTCGAGGCCGCCCAGGCCGCCGGGCGCACCCGCTTCGAGCGCTGCATCGTGTTTCACAGTCTCTCCAAGCGCTCGAGCGTACCGGGCCTGCGCTCCGGGTTCGTCGCCGGGGACCCGGCGATCATCGCCGAGCTGCTGCTGTACCGGACCTATCACGGCTGCGCCATGCCGGTGCCGACCCAACTGGCGAGCATCGTCGCCTGGCAGGACGATGCGCATGTCGTGGCCAACCGGCGGCTGTACCGGGAGAAATTCGAGCGCGTGCTGCCCATCCTCGCCCCGGTCCTGCCGGTAGAGAAACCCGAGGGCGCCTTCTACCTGTGGAGCGAAGTCGGCGCCGACGGCGACGATGAGCGCTTCACCCGCGAGCTGTATGCCACCCAGGGCGTGCTGGTGCTGCCGGGCAGCTATCTGGCGCGCGACGGCGGGCACGGCAATCCCGGCGCCGGGCGCGTGCGCATCTCGCTCGTGCCGGGCGTCGCCGAGTGCGTCGAGGCCGCCGAGCGCATCCGCGCCTACCTCGAGAGCCGCAAGCAATGAGCGCCTCGTTGCAGGCGGCCATCGAGGCGGCGTTCGAGGCGCGCGCCACGCTGACGCCCGAGTGCGTCCCGGCGGCGCTCGCCGCGCAGCTCGAGGAGTGCATCGAGCTGCTCGACAGCGGCCGGGCGCGCGTTGCGCAGCGCCAGGGCGAGCACTGGGTGGTCAACGAGTGGCTGAAGAAGGCGGTGCTGCTGTACTTTCGCACCCGCCAGAACGCGACGATCGAAGCCGGCTTCACGCGCTTCTACGACAAGGTGCCGCTGAAATACGCCGAAGCCGGTGACGAGCAGCTGCGCGCCGGCGGGGCGCGCATCGTGCCGCACGCGGTGGTGCGCAAGGGCGCATACATCGGGCCGAACACGGTACTGATGCCGAGTTACGTCAACATCGGCGCCTACGTCGACAGCGGCACCATGGTGGACACCTGGGCGACCGTGGGCTCGTGCGCACAGATCGGGCGCAACGTGCACCTCTCCGGCGGGGTCGGCATCGGCGGGGTGCTCGAGCCGCTGCAGGCCAGTCCCACCATCATCGAGGACGACTGCTTCATCGGCGCGCGCTCGGAGATCGTCGAAGGGGTGATCGTCGAGCGCGGCGCGGTCATCTCCATGGGGGTGTTCATCGGGCAGAGCACGCGCATCTACGACCGCGCGAGCGGACAGATCCTGTACGGACGCGTGCCGGCCGGCTCCGTGGTCGTGCCCGGATCGCTGCCCTCCGCGGACGGGCGCTACAGCCTCGCCTGTGCGGTGATCGTCAAGCGAGTCGACGCCCAGACCCGCGCCAAGACCTCGATCAACGAGCTGCTGCGCGCCGCGCAGTAGCGCCGGCGCGGCGGCGAACGGACGGCCCCGCCCCGCCGGCGGGCTTCAGCCGAAGCGGCCCGTGATGTAATCCTCGGTCAGGCGGTGGCGCGGGTTGGTGAACACCCGGTCGGTCTCCCCGACTTCCACCAACCGCCCCATGTGAAAGTAGGCGGTGCGCTGCGAGACGCGTGCGGCCTGTTGCATCGAGTGCGTCACGATCACGATCGCGTAGCTGCCGTGCAGCTCCTCGATCAGATCCTCGATGCGCGCCGTCGCAATCGGATCGAGCGCCGAGCACGGCTCGTCCATCAGGATCACTTCCGGCTGCACCGCGAGCGCGCGCGCGATGCACAGGCGCTGCTGCTGGCCCCCGGAGAGGCCCATGCCGGGCCCCTGCAGCCGGTCCTTCACCTCGCTCCACAGCCCGGCGCGCTGCAGACTGGTGCAGACGAGCTCATCGAGATCGGCCCGGGTGTGCGTGAGCTTGTGGATGCGCGGCCCGTAGGCGACGTTGTCGTAGATCGACTTCGGGAAGGGATTGGGCTTCTGGAACACCATCCCGATGCGCGCCCTCAAGCGCGCCACGTCCTGGCGCTTCTCGTAGATGTCCTGGCCATCGAGCAGGATCTCGCCCGTGACCCGCGCCCCGGGGATGGTGTCATTCATGCGGTTCAGGCAGCGCAGGAACGTCGATTTGCCGCACCCCGACGGCCCGATGCAGGCGAGCACCTGGCCGCGGGCGATGTCCACCGTCACGTCGGTGAGCGCCTGGATCTCCCCGTAGTGCACGTACACCGAGCGGCAGGAGAACACCGGGTCGGGCACCTGCGGCTCCCCGGCCGGCAGCCCGGTCGGCAGCGTCGTCAGCTCGCTGGCGAGGGCCGTCGGGACGTGCACGCGGCCGCTCGGCTTGGTGCCGAGCGCCACGCCACTCGTGAGGCTCGCGCCGGGAGAGTCGGAGCGGGTCGTTTCCTGCGCCACTGTTCGGTCTACCTCAGCCAAATCGTCCGGTGACGTAGTCATCGGTGCGCCGATCCCGCGGCGCGGTGAACAACTGCCCCGTGGGGCCCATCTCGATCAGTTCGCCCTGGTACATGAACGCCGTGCTGCTCGAGACGCGCGCGGCCTGCTGCAGGTTGTGCGTGACGATCAGGATGCAGAACCGCTCGCGCAGGTTCTGCAGAGTCTCCTCGACCTTCAGCGTCGAGATCGGATCGAGCGCCGCGGTGGGCTCATCGAGCAGGATCACCTCCGGCTCGAGCGCGATGGAGCGCGCGATGCACAGGCGCTGCTGCTGGCCGCCGGAGAGACTGCGGGCATCCTCGTGCAGCTTGTCCTTGACCTCGTCCCAGAGCGCCGCATCGCCGAGCGCCGCGTGCACGCGCCGGGTGAGCTCGGCCCGCCCGATCCGCCGCGCCAGGCGCAGTCCGAAGGCCACATTCTCGAAAATCGACATCGGGAACGGGGTGGGCTTCTGGAACACCATCCCGACGCGCAGGCGCAGTCGGGTGACGTCCACGTTCGGCGCCAGGATGTCCTGCCCGTCGAGCAACACCTCGCCGCTCGCACGGTGCCCCGGATACAACGTGTACATGCGGTTCAGGACCCGCAGCAGCGTCGATTTGCCGCAGCCCGACGGTCCGATGAAGGCGGTGATGGAACGATCCGGCAGCGCCAGACTGACGTCCTTCAACGCCTGCTGCCGGCCATAGAAGAAGCTCAGGTGCCGGACCTCGATCTTCGTCGCCGGGTTCGCCCCCTCGGCGCCGGCAGGATCGCTCCACTCGGCAGGCTGGCTCATCGGTGCGGCCCTGCGTGGGCCGGCGGTGCAGTTCGGTGCATGTTCGGTGGGTCGAAATCGTCGTCGAAATCAGGGGGCTTGCCGCCTTCAGGGGCGCGCGCAGCCATACGGGCCCGTCAGCGCCACGCACCCCGGAATTGTCACCTGCCGAGGTTGCCGGCAGCAAGTCGCAATCCGCAATCATCCGTCCCCTCCTCGGCCGGCGGGGCTCTGCGGTTCGGCCCGCGGTGTCCGCCGGCCACGTACGTCGCGCGGCGGCCCGCCACCGCGCGGCGCGGGGTCGAGCACCACCCGCCGGACTCCCGCCGGGGCGCCGGGGCGCACCGCAGCGACGCGCACGCACCCCGCCGAAGACGCACCGGCACCCCCGATCCGCCGTCGTGCGCCGCGGCGTCGGCGCCCTTGGGGGCGTCTGCGTCGCACCGCGTTCGCGGTGCTCGACCCGAATTGGCCGGGTCCCATCCTGCCCGCACATCATGTCCGAATGATGACGGTCGGATCGCTCGGCGCGCGGCCTCGGATCATCCCACCGCTCGCGTCCTGTCACATTGCACGCCGCAACAGAATTATTTATTCTTTTTTTTCAATGGGTTATTTGTTTGTGACATTCGAATGACCGCACTGTCACATTACTTTCACATTTCTGTCATCTAATCATCACCCGCGGAAGCGCGGCGCGGCGCTCCGGTCTCGATCCGAACCGCGCACCGCATGACCGATCGTCACACCATCGTCATGTGGACGGCGCAGTTCGGGGAGCCGCACGCGCCGTTAAGAGAACGACGATTCAGAGGAGTCCCACGGTGATCTGTTGGCGCATCCGTTGCGCACACTGCTCGCGAGCACCCGATCCCCAAGGTCGGGTGCACCACCGCGAACGGCGTGTCGACGCCGCGCGGCACTCTGCGTGCCCCCTCCGCGGGCACTGCAGGACCGATGCGCCATCGCGGTATCCCACGACTTCAATCGCCTCAGCGATGCGCGACACTGCGCGCATCTTCGGATTGAGGTCGTGGGTGCACGCGGTCGCCGGATGCCCGGCACCCCTGCGCGGTTGATCCATCGCCCACCCCTTCACGAGTGAACCCACGAGCATGAGCACCTCAATGACTGTCACGACACCCTCCCGCCGATGCACCTCGAAGCGCGTCCTCGTGGGCCTAGGCGCCCTCGCTGCCGCCGCCGCCGGCGCACCGGCGTTCGCTCAAGCCCCGAGCGCCCCATCCATCCAGACCGGACCGCTGACGCTGACCTTCGGCGGCTTCGCCGAGCTCGCCACCGTCTACCGCAACCGCAACCAGTCGGCGGACATCGGCTCGGACTTCAATACCGGCATCCCCTTCACCAACAACCCGAACAGCTCGATCTCCGAGTTCCGCGAGAGTGCCCGCCAGAGCCGCTTCTCGCTGCTCGCCCAGGGGGCGAAGTTCGACGGCATCCGCGCCGAGGCGTACATGGAGACGGATTTCCTCAGCTCCGGGGTCACCTCGAACTCGCGCGAGAGCAACAGCTACACGCTGCGCATGCGGGTGTTCTACGCCCGCTTCACCACCGACTACGGGCTCGACGTCCTCGCCGGGCAGAACTGGAGCCTCGCGACGCTCTACAAGGATGGCCTGTACCCGCGCGATGAGGACGTCCCGATGGGCATCGATGCCTCCTACATCGTCGGGTTCAACTGGGCGCGCACCCCGCAGATCCGCGTCGTCGAGCACTTCAGCAAGACGTTCTCCCTCGGGGCGTCTCTGGAGAGCCCGCAGACCGTCACCGGCAACGGCATCAACGCCGTCGGTGCCCCGGCCGGCTCGTTCCCGCCGTCGGGCGTGGTGTATCAGAATCCCGGCAATGCCGGCGGTCTGATGAACCCCACGACCACCTACTCCACGGACATCGCCCCGGACGTCATCGTCAAGGCGGCATTCGATCCGGGCTGGGGTCACTACGAGATCTACGGCCTGAGCCGCTGGTTCCGCTCGAGCATCGATCGGCAGAGCAATACCGTCGCCGGCGGTGGCATCGGCGCAGGCATGATCCTGCCGCTGATCGCCCAGCGCCTGTCCTTCCAGGCGAGCGGACTGATCGGCAAGGGCATCGGCCGCTACGGCGCGGCACAGCTGCCGGATGTCACCATGACCCCGGCCGGGGCGCTCGCACCGATTTCCGAGTACCAGGTGCTGCTCGGCCTCACCTACACCCCGAACCCGTTCTGGACGATCTACGGCTACGCCGGACGCGAGCAGGAGAGCGCCAAGTACTACACCGTCGGCACGGCGACCTACGGCTACGGCGCTCCGCAGTTCAACAACAGCGGCTGTGGGGCCCTGAGCGGCACCTGCGTCGGCAACACCCGCTCGGTGAGTGAGCTGAGCGGCGGATTCTGGTGGAAGTTCTACCAGAGCAGGCTCGGCAACATGCAGTTCGGTCTGCAGGGCGAGTATCTGCAGCGCACGGCGTTTACCGGCATCGGCGGGGCGCCGAGCGCGAACATGTTCGTCGGTCTCGCCTCGTTCCGCTACTACCCGTACCAGCGCTGAGCCAGCGCGCGCAGAGAGGCGCCCGCGAACGGACGCTCGCACCCTCGACGCCCGGCGCCGAGGGTGCGAGCCCTGCCGGGGCTAGTGGCCGAGCCGTCCGATCGCCGCGGCGAGCGCGTACTGCGCCTTGGCATAGTTCGAGAGCGCCTCGGCGTCGCTGCTGCGCGCGTGGGCGAAGTCCTGCTGCGCCTGGATCACCTCGGTCACGGCATACACTCCGAAGTTCTTCCGCTGCATACTGAGCTGAAGACTGCGCTCGGCGAGCGCAACTCCGCGCTGCGCCATCTGCATCTGATCCTGTGCGCTCTGGGCCGCGGTGAGCGCGCTCACCACCTGCTCGATGATGCCCTGGCGCAGCTGCTCGGCGAGGATCTGCCGGCGCTCGAGTTGGGCATCGGCCGCTTCGGTGCGACTGAAATCCAACAGCCCCCCGGGCCCGAACCGCCAGCTGAGTCCGACGGCATAATCGTGCACCGCGCGGTAGGGACTGAGCGCCCCACCCGCCGCACCGCGCGCCTGGCCGTAGAGTGCGACCGCGCCGATCGAAGGAATGAGCGGACCGTACTTCGCCCCCGAGCGTTGTCGCTCGGCCGCCGCCAGCGCCGCGGCGCTCGCCTTCAGCTCCGGGCGCTCGCGCAGCGCCGTGTGGATCAGCTGCGTGAGCGGCGTATCGAGACGCACGAGCAGCGGCGTGGCCGCCAGGTGCTCGGCGGGCCTGAGCACCACGGCCGGATCGATCCGCAGCACCACGGCCAGGTGCGCCCCGGCGATGCGCACGTGCGCCTCGGCGCCGCGCAGCGCGAGCCTCGCCTGCTGAGTCTGCACGGCCAGACGCAACGCCTCGCTGCGGTTGGTCAGACCGATGGCCGCGGCGCGCTCGAGCTGTGATTGATAGTCCTGCGAGATCTGCACCGACTGCACGGCGATGTCCCGCTCGGCCACCGCGCTGACCAGATCGAAGTAGGCATTGGCGGTGGCGAGCAGCGCTGCGGCCCGCTCGGCGTTGACGTCCTCACCGGCGGCACGCTGCAACTGCAGGGCCGCGAGCTTGCTGAAGATCGCATCGCCGAGCTCGACGGACAGCCCGACCGTCGCGGCGCGCCGATACAGCTGCTTGTCCACCTCGAGCATCGTCCCGCTGGTCTGCTGATCGGCACCGGTGCGCTGCGCCAGGCTCTCCCCGACGGTCAGGCTCGGCACGAACCGCAGCGTCGCGGCGTCGTTGGCGGCCTGCGCCTGATGCTGCGCGGCGCGCACCCGCGCCAGATCCAGGTTGTTCACCCCTGCCAGGCGCAGCGCGGTCGCCAGGTCGATGCGCTGCACGGTCGCGGGCACCTCGACGGGCGGAGCACCGGCGTAGGCCGGACCCGCACCGAGGAGTGCGAGGCCGAGCGCGAGCGCCCCACGCAGCTGCGCGGCGGCCGAGGCCATCAGTGCACACCCCGGTGCGCGCCGGCGAGGACCCGCACCGGGTGCGTCGTCAGTTGCACCGAGACGTACATCCCGGGCAGCAGTTCATGGCCGGGGTTGGCCGTGTCGATCTCCGCGAGCATGGTCTGACTGTCCCTCGCCAGCGCGTAGCTGACGCGAGTGACGCTCGCGCGGATGTGCTGGCCCGGAAGCGACGGACTGCTGATCAGCGCCGCGGTGCCCGGGCGCACCAGCGCCGCGGCATTCTCCGGCACCGGGATCTGCACTCGCACCCGGCTCAAACTCATCAGCGTCACGATCGCCGCACCGCGCGGCGTGCCCGCGGTCGGCACCGACACGAAGGCGCCCGGATCGACGTACCGCGCCGTGATCGTGCCGGAGAACGGTGCCGTGACCCGCGCGTAGCGCAGCAGCGCCTCGATGCGGCTGAATTCCGCCCGGGCCACTTCGAGCCGCCCGCGCTCGAGGTCCACCTGCTGCGGCGTCACCAGATCCGGAGCGGCCTTGGCCGCCTCCTGCACGCGGGTGAAGTTGCGCTCGGCGACCTCGAGCTGCGCGCGGTACTTCACCCGGTCCGCCTCGAGCTCCGGGACCTCGAGCACCGCGATGAGCTGACCGGCCTTGACCCGATCCCCCTTGTCGACCGGAATGCGTTTGACGAAACCGGCGACCTTCGCCGTGATGAGCGCGGCCTGATAGGCGACCACGTGCGCCGGCAACACCAGCGTCGTGGCATGCACGGCGCTCGCCTCACCGGCCGCGGCGAGTCCGGCCGCGCCCGTCACGCCGAGCGCCCCGGCCCACATCATCGCCCGCCACCGCGCGTGCCCGGCGCGCACGCGCCGTCGACCCAACAGTGCATTGCAGATCATCCTCGGACCTCCTCATGGTGCAGCCGCGCCGGTTCATCAGGATCCAACGAAGGCGAGCGGCGCGGCGCCTTCGCACGAATCAGGGCAAATACCGCCGGCAGGACCCACAGCGTCGCGAGCGTCGCCAGCGCGAGCCCGCCGATCACGGCCCGGCCGAGGGGCGCGGCCTGTTGACCGCCCTCGCCCCAGCCGGCCGCCATCGGCAGCATCCCGGCCATCATCGCCAGCGTGGTCATGACGATCGGGCGCAGACGGCTCACCGCCCCGTTCACGCCGGCCTCGGCGGCGCTCTGTCCAGAGAGGCGCGCCCGCTCGGCGAAAGTGACGAACAGAATCGCGTTGGCGATCGCCACCCCGATGGCCATGATCGCCCCGATGAAGGATTCGAGATTGAGCGTCGTGCCGGTCGCCAGCAGCATCACCACCACCCCGACCAACACCGCCGGGACGCTCGCAATCGTCACCAGCGCGAGCTCCCAGGACTGGAAGTTCGCCACCAGCAGCAGCGCGATGACGAACACCGCCAGCAGCAGCCCGCCGCTGAGGGCGCCCATCAGCTCGCCCATCGTCTGTACTTCCCCTCGCACCGCCACGCTGACCCCGGCCGGCGGCTCCCCGGCGGCGGCGATCGCGCGCCGCACGGCGGTGGCGGCCTGTCCGAGGCTCGTGCCCTCGAAGTTGGCGGTCACCGAGGCGTAATGTTGGTTGTCGTGATCGTCGTACTCCCCGACCACGGTGCCGGGCTCGATGCTGCCGAGGTTGCGCAGCAGTTGCGGGGTGCCGTCGCGGCTGGCGATCGGCACGTCGCGCAGATCCTCGAGCGAGCTCAGCCGATGCTGCGGGATCTGCACCTGCACCGCGTAGGCAATGCCGCTCGGGCCTGCCCAGAAGATCCGCTGCGTGTAGCGGCTGGAGGCGGTCGCGGGGGTGAGCGACTGGATCACATCGTGCTGCGTCACGCCGAGGAGCCCGGCGCGCTCACGGTCCACCTCGACCCGCACGGCCGGGTACTGCAGCGGCTGACCGAACTGCACGTCGCGCAGCATGCCGAGCGCTGCGAGTTGCTGGCGGATGCGCAGCGCGTAAGCGTGATCGGCGCTCAGATCCGGACCGATGGCATCGACCTCGATCGGGGTCGATGCCCCGAAGCTCATCACCCGGCTGACGATGTCGGCCGGTTCGAACGAGACGTGCACCTGCGGCAGCTCACGGGCGATGTCGCGCCGCAGCCGGTCGCGAAACGCCGCCAGATCCAGATGCACCGAGGGACGGAACTGCACCTGCAGCACCGCCTCGTGCGGTCCGCTGTTCCAGAGATAGATGAAGTTGCTCGGAAACGGTGAACCGTGCACCCCGGCGAGGGCGAGGGAGACCTCGATCGAATGCGCCCCGGCGTCGCGCTTGATCAGCCCGAGCACGCGCTGCACCGCCTGTACGGTGAGTTCGAGCCGCGTCCCCGGCGGCAGCCCGAGGCGCATCTGCACCTGGGCCTGACCGGACTCGGCGCGCGGGAAGATGTCGGTCCCGAGCCGGGGCGCGAGGAGCCCGAGCAGCGCGGCGCACACGAGCAGGTACCCCAGGAGCACGCGTTTGCGCCGCTGCACCAGCGGCTGAAGATAGCGGCCATAGGCGCCCTGCAACCGCACGATCAGCCCCGGATCGTGCTCGGCGGCCTCCCCGGCATGATGCCAGCGCCGGAACGCCCACACCGACAGCACCGGCACCAGCGTGTTGGCGAGCAGGTAGGAGGCGATCATCGAGAAACCGACCGCAAGCGACAGCGGCACGAACAGCGCGCGCGCCGCGCCCTGCATGGCGAAGGACGGCAGGAACACCGCCACGACGCACAGCATCGCGATCAACAGCGGGATCACCACCTCGTGCGAGGCATCGAGCACCGCACGCTCGACGCTCTCCTTGTGTACGAGGTGGGTGTGGATGTTCTCGATCACCACCGTCGATTGATCGACGAGAATGCCGACGGCGAGCAGCAGGCCGCCGAGGGTCATGAGGTTGATGCTCTGCCCGGTGAGCCACAACGCGAGCACCGCGGCGAGCAAGGCCAGCGGAATATTCAGCACGACGATGAAGGCGCTGCGCCAGTCGCGCAGAAACAGCAGCACCATCGCCCCGGCGAGCAGCGCCCCGAGCGCCCCTTCCAGAGTCAGACTGCCGATGGCGCGGGTCACGAACGGGGATTGATCGAGCACGTAGTGGATGTGCACGTCCGGCGGCAGCGCCGCCTGGAAGCGCCCGAGGTTTGCCTTGACCTCATTGACCACCGTGAGCGTCGAGGCATCCGCCCGCTTGGTGACCGGCAGATAGACGGTCGGATGCCCATCGACCAGCGCGATGCTGGTGGTGATGTCGGCACCATCGGCCACCGAGCCGACGTCGCGCACGAAGACTGCCGGAAAGGTGCCGGTGCGGATCGGCACGGCGGCCAGATCCGCGATGTTGTGCGCAATGGAGTTCAGTTCCACGACCGGATTGCGCGTGCCCAGATCGATGTTGCCCGCCGGGCTGATGGTCTCGGACTTCGCGATCGCGCTCACCACCTGATCGGGCGAGAGGCGGTAGGCCTGCAGCTTCGCCGGATCGAGCGAGACGATCACGGTGCGCGCGCTGCCACCGAACGGCGCCTCGGCGGACACCCCGGGGAGCGTGGCGAACATCGGACGGACGGTGTTCAGCGCCAGATCCTGCATCTGCGCCACGGTGCGCGTCGGACTGGAGAAGGCCAGATAGCCGACCGGCACGCTGCCGGCGTCAAAGCGCACGATGAACGGCGGCACCGTTCCGGGCGGCATGTAGGCGTGCGCACGGTTCACGTACTGCACGGTCTCGGACATCGCCTGCGCCATGTTGGTGCCGGGCTGGAAGGTGATCTTCAGCAGCGCCGCCCCCTCGATCGAGCGCGCCTCGACCTCGCGGATGCCGGTGATGTAGAGAAAGTTGTACTCGTAGTAGTAGGTGAGAAACCCCTCCATCTGCGCCGCGGTCATGCCCGGGTAGGGCTGCGCGACGTAGATGGTCGGAACGCCGAGCGGCGGGAAGACGTCCGCGGACATCTTGTTGATGGCGAGCAAAGCCCCGGCGATCACACCGACCACCAGGACGAATATCGTGTAGGGGCGCCGCAGCGCGAGCCGCACCAGACTCATCAGCGCATCCGCCTTTCGCGTCACACGGCCGTGCGGCCGCACGGGGCGAACGATAGCGAGGCGATCCTGACGGCAGCATGACCTGAAGATGACCAAACGGTCATCTGGCCGCGCGGCCCCGCCGGCTCAGCGCGCGGGGGGCTCGGCCGGCGGAAAGTACAGACGCACCGCGGTCCCGGCGCCGAGTTCGCTGTCGATCTGCAGCGTCCCGCCGTGCAGCCCCATGATGGACTTCACGATGGCCAATCCGAGGCCCGCGCCGCCCTGCGCCGCGCCGCGCGATGAATCGACGCGGTAGAAGCGATCGGTGAGTTTCGGCAGGTGCTGCGCGCCGATGCCGTGGCCTGAGTCGAGCACACTCAGCCGGCAGCCGCCCTCGGGCGTGGCGGCCGCCTCGAGGCGCACGCTGCCGCCGCGCGGGGTGTGCTTCAGTGCGTTGGCGACCAGGTTGCTCAGCGCCCGGCGCAGCAGCTGCGGATCGGCAAACAGGCTCGCCGCGCCGTCGCACTGCACGCGCACGCCGGACTCCTCGGCGAGCGGCTGGTAGAACTCGGCCACCGTCTGCATCTCGTGCAGCGCATCGAGCACGGTGCGCTCGGCGGCGCGGCGGGTGTGATCGGCGTAGGCGAGAAACAGCATGCTGTCGATCATGCGCGCCAGCCGGCCGTACTCCTCGAGCGCCGAGTGCAGCACCTCCAGATACTCCGCGGCGCTGCGCTCATGGGCGAGCGCGACCTGCGCCTCGCCGATCAGCGTGTTGATGGGCGTGCGCAGCTCGTGGGCGATATCGGCCGAGAACTGCTCGAGCCGCTCGAAGGACTGCTGCAGCCGCTCGAGCATGCCGTCGAAGGCGGCGGCGAGTGCGGTCAGCTCCGCCGGCCAGCCGGCCGCCCCGATCCGCTCGTGCAACCGCTCGGCGCCGATCCGCTCGGTCGCTCGGGTGATGTCCCCGATCGGACGCAGGCCGCGCCGGGCAACGGCCCGGCCGATGAGCGCGGCGAGCACCACCCCGCCGGCGAGCACCAGCAGCATCTGGCGCAGGTACGCCGCGAGCACCTGCTGCACGGGACTCATGTCGAGGGCGGCCTGCACACGCCACGGCACGCCCCCGTCGCGCCCCGCCGGGAGTGCCGCGGAGATCAGCAGGTAGCGACGGTGATCGCGCCGGAATTCCCCGCGCGCCTCGCGCTCACCGGGGCGCACCCACGGGAAGCGCGCATCGGGCAACTGCGCACTCATGCCCGGGGTCTCGATGAGCACGTGGCGGCGCGCATCGAGCACGCGCAGCAGAAAGCGTGAACGGAAGTTGCCCGAGATCTGCGCCTCCTGCACCACCTCCGGCGGCACCCCGGTGCGCCCGGCGGGCACGTGCTCGAGCAGCTGGGCGACCACGCTCGTCTTCTCCTCGAGCGAGTCCCAGCTGGAGTCATCCAGACTGTGTTGCAACCCAAAATAAAAGAGTGCGGACGCCGAGCCCAACAGGACTGCCGAGGCTGCCGTGTAGTACAGCGTCAGCCACGTCGTCATCGCCGCGCGCCGGGCGCGGCCCACTCCGGCGTCAGCCGCGTGCTTCCAGAACATATCCCATGCCACGGACGGTGTAGATGAGCTTCACCGCGAACGGATCGTCCACCTTGCGCCGCAACCGGCGCACCGCGACGTCCACGACGTTGCTGTCGCTGTCGAAGTTCATGTCCCAGACCTGCTCGGCGATGACGAACCGCGAGAGCACCTCGCCCTGGCGGCGCGCCAGCAGCGACAGCAGCGCGAACTCCTTCGGCGCCAGATCGAGCTTCACCGCGCCGCGCTGCGCCCGGCAGGCGAGCAGATCGACGCGCAGATCGGCGATCTGCAGCACCTCGGGCTGGCGCTCGGTGCGCCGGCGCAGCAGCGCACGCACGCGCGCGAGCAGCTCGGTGAAGGCAAACGGTTTGACCAGGTAGTCATCGGCCCCGAGCTCGAGGCCCCTCACCCGGTCGGTGACCTCCCCGCGTGCGGTGAGAAAGAGGACCGGGAGTGACTTGCCGCTGCGGCGCACGTCGGCGAGCAGCGACCAGCCGTCCAGACGCGGCAGCATGGCATCGAGGATGATCAGATCGTACGCCATGTTCAGGGCGCGGAAGCGGCCCTCCTCGCCATCCTCGGCGACATCGACGATGAACCCGGCCTCGCTCAACCCCTCCCGCAGGAAGGCAGCGGCTTTCTTCTCGTCCTCTATGACCAGGATGCGCATGCGCGGATCGGCAGTCTACACCCGCCGCTGGCGGGCACGGATGGAAAAAACGGCTTGCCCGGCGCGCCCTGGCGCCTTATAAAGCCGGCCTGTTCCCCCCTCACCACCGCCGAGGACGCACGTCCCGCGCTGCCGGTTTGGAGACATGTCCCGCACCCTCGAACTGACCCAGGACCTGATGTCACGCCGTTCCGTGACGCCCGCCGATGAAGGCTGCCAGGCGCTGATGATCGAACGGCTGCGCGCCGTCGGCTTCCAGATCGAACCGCTGCCGTTCGGCACGGTGGAGAACTTCTGGGCGTGGCACGGCCAGGACGCAGGCCCGGTGCTGTGCTTCGCCGGCCACACCGACGTCGTGCCCACCGGCCCGCTCGAGGAGTGGCGCAGCGACCCGTTCGTCCCGACGCTGCGCGAGGGAATGCTGTACGGGCGCGGCGCGGCCGACATGAAAAGCGGACTGGCGGCGATGATCACGGCCACCGAGGCGTTCGTCACGGCCCATCCGCAGCACCGCGGGCGCATCGCCTTTCTCATCACGAGCGACGAGGAAGGCCCGTCGGTCGACGGCACCAAGCGCATCGCGCAGCTGTTTGCCGAGCGCGGCGAGCGCATCGACTGGTGCGTCGTCGGCGAGCCCTCGAGCGAGCACGCCCTCGGGGATACGATCAAGATCGGGCGGCGCGGCTCGTTCAGCGGGCGGCTGACGGTGCACGGGGTGCAGGGTCACGTGGCCTACCCGCAGCTGGCGGAGAACCCGGTGCATACCCTGGCGCCGGCACTGGCGGAGCTGACCCGCCACGTCTGGGACCAGGGCAACGAGCATTTCGAGCCGACCAGCTTCCAGATCTCCAATCTCAACGCCGGCACGGGCGCCCCGAACGTCATTCCCGGGGAGCTCAAGGCGCGCTTCAACCTGCGCTACTCACCGGTGCAGACGCTCGAGAGCCTGAAGTCGACGGTCGAGGGGATTCTCATCAAGCACGGGGTGCGCTACTCGCTCGAGTGGTACCTCTCGGGCGAGCCGTTCTACACCCCGCCGGGCACGCTCTCGCAGGCCGTGAGCGCGGCGGTCGCTGCGGTGACCGGACGGGCGCCGCGCTTCTCCACCGGCGGGGGCACCTCGGACGGGCGGTTCATCGCCCCGCTCGGTGCACAGGTGGTGGAACTCGGCGTGGTCAACGCGACCATCCACAAGGTCAACGAGAGCGTGCGCGTCGCCGACATCGACGCGCTGCACCAGATGTACTTCAACCTGCTCGTGAATCTGCTGGCCTGAGCGAGCGCACGTTCGCCAGCACCCCGAGCACCCCGAGGGCGAACGCCCACAGCAGCACCCACTCGGACATCGCCAGGCCGAGGAACGTCCAGTTGACGATGCCGCACTCCCCGCTGCCGGTGAGGACCTTGCGGATCACGTCGGTCACGGACATGAACTGCAGCATCACCGAGAGCGGCGCCCCGCAGGAGGGCACGGCTCCGGGCGGCAGGTGCTGCAGGTAGATCTGCCGGACGGCGACCGCCAGGGTCGCCAGCGCCGCCGCGCCGATCAGCACCGCGTAGAGCGTCCCGCCCCAGCGGCGCGGATGATGCAGCGCGGCGAGGAGGAACAGCAGCCCGATGGCGGCGATGCCGATGCGCTGGAAGATGCACAGCGGACAGGGATCGAGGCGCAGATGGAACTGGGCGTAGAGCGCAAATCCGAGCAGCGCCGCGCAGATCAGGAACCCTGAGAGGTTGGCCGGGCGACGCAGCGCGCCGCGCGCGAGCGCGGCCCGCAGGGACTGCTCGCCGCTCACTGCGCGCTTCCTTCCTGCGGCGCCGCAATCGGCGCGCGCTGGCCGAGCGCCTGCTCGACGTCCTCGAGCGAGGTATGCCGCACATCCTTGCCGTAGACCATGTAGATCACGTACTCACAGATGTTCTTGGCGTGATCGCCGATGCGCTCGAGCGAGCGCACCACC
>JAKBDK010000108.1:0-5004 GCA_021834525.1 Pseudomonadota bacterium
CGGCGAGGCTGGTGGCACGCGCCGCGTACAGGTGCTGAGCGCGTTGGAAATTGATGCGAGCGAGCGCCTCATTGGCGCGATCCTGCGCGAGCGCCGCCACCTGATTCGAGTCATCGAGTTGAACGAGCCGCTGGCCCTTCCTCACGTGCTCGCCGGAGTGAAAATAGATGCCCGTGACCTGCCCGGAGAGCTGCGGCGTGAGATGCACGCCGGAGGTGGCCACGAGGCTTGCGATCGTGTGAATCTCCGATCGCCAGGACACTTCGACCACCGTCGCCGCCGAGACGCTCACCTCGTACGGCCCCTGGTGCGCCTGGGCTGCGCGCGCGGCATGCTCACGCCAGAGCTTGATGCCGCCGATCAGCGCAATCGCCACCGCGACGAGGAGTACTGTGCGCCAAAGGATGCGTCGCTCAGGATTCGCCATCGATCAATTCTCCTCAGCCATTCTGGATGTTCCTCTGGCGACGGTCGGCGACTGCGCCGACCAGCTCCCACCGAGCGCGACGAACAGACTCACGGTGTCCAAATATCGTTGCGATTGCGCCTGGATGTAGCTCAACCGCGCATTGTTGTATTGCACCTCTGCGGTCAACAGCGAGAGGTAATCGACCGCACCATCCCGATAACTGGTCTCGGCAACCTGCAGGGCCGCATGGTTGGCGGCAAGCGCATTCTGCTCGGCGCGCAGAGTCTGAGCGTCGTGCTCGAGCGCCCGCAGGGCGTTGGCAACCTGCTGGAAGGCCCCCAATACCGTCTGTCGGTACGCCGCAAATGTTGCGTCGTAGGAGGCGATCGCCTCACGTTTTTGCGCCTCGAGTGTGCCGCCTGCAAAGAGGGGCATGACCAAATCGCCGGCGACGCTCCAGATGTTGCTCGCAGCGTGCACGAAGGCCCCGGGTGCGCTGCTCTCCTGACCGAACTGAGCGGTCAGCGTCACGGCCGGGTACATCTGCGCCTTCGCCACACCGATCTCGACGTCCGCGTACCGCAGCTGGGCCGCTGCGGCGCTGATGTCAGGACGCTGGCGTAGCAGCGTAGACGGCAGACTGACCGGAATCCGTACCGGCAGTCGCACTTCGTTCATGCGCGGCGAGCGATCGCGCCACTGCGCGGGCATTTGGCCCACCAGAATCGCCAGCTCATGTCGATAGACGGCCCACTGCTGTTCCAGCGCCGGTAGCGTGGCCTCGCTCGAGGCCACATTACCGCGCTGCGTGAGGACGCTCAGATACGGTACGGCGCCGTATCGGTATTGTGTTTCGGTGAGCGCCAACAGCGTCTTTTCACGCGCAATGATGGAGCGCGTCGCCACAATCTTCGCGCGCACCGAAGCGGCGCTGATCGCGGCCGAGGCGACGTTGCCAATCAGGGTCAGGCGGGCCGCATCGAGCTCGTAGCGGCGGTAGTCGACCTGCGCGTGTTCGCCTCTGTAGATCAGCCGGTTGACGCCAAAAAAGTCCGGGTAGTAGCTGACCGCGAGTCCGCCAGAGTACAGCGAGTAAATCCGCCCGGGAAAGGATCCGCCGGAACTCGCCGAGGACGTTCTCTGCCGTGAGGCACTCAGGTCACCGTTCACCTGCGGATAGAAAATGCCGGCCGCAGCCGCCATCGCGGCCCGCGCCGCACGCAAATTCGCCTGTTCCTGCGCCAGGCCGGGATTGTTCGCCAGTGCTTGGCGGATCAGGGCATCGAGTTTTGGTGAATGAAACTGCCGCCACCATTGCGCCGCGGGCGAGGCGCCGTAATTGAATTGCTGGGCTTGGCCCGCAGGCCCGACGGCACTCACGGTGGTGTGTGGCGAAGGGGCGCGTGTGTACGACTGCGTGTGCACCGCCGGTAGCGAGTACCGGGGCGCGAAGGAACAGCCCGCCAGGCTCAGTACACTGGTACAGGCTACTGCCCAGATCGCAGCAGTGCTTCTTGTCATGCCTGCTCCAGTGCAGCGCCGCATCCGAGCACGCGCGCACACCACTCTTGGGTAACGGTAATTGGGCTGCATCCTCAGCACATCTGACGAAACTGCCGTATCGCGGGGCCCGGAGAGATCGTGACGCTCTCTGTCACGGGCTGCGACTGCCCTACGTCCTGCAGATGATTAATGCTTAGCATGCTAACGTATCGGGGATCAACGCGCAATGCTCAGCTCGTGTCCTGGTGTTCACGCACGCATGACGTGTTGACGGAATTCGGCCGCGAAGACACTGCGATTTGCACCGATGGCAGATTGCTCACGGCCCTGAGCAGGTCATAAGGAAGAGTTCGTTCCGGCGCTCGCAGCGCTCGCTTGCGAGCGGGGAATCGGGCGCGTAGTCTCAGGGTCCGTGGTGACGCCAGGACGAACTGCAAGCCTCGCTCTCGGTCATGCTTGTAGCCCGTATCCGCAGGTTCCATGGCGAAGTTGTCTCGGCGCGGCGTCCTTCAGGATGTAATGCAGAGGGCAGCAGTGATGCGTGTCGGCGAATTCGGTCGTACCATGATTGTCGCCACGGTCTTGACGGTCGTACTGGGGGGATGTGCCAGCACCCGGCAACCGAGCTTTACGGCGTCGCATCAGACACTCACGAGGCCCTCGAGGGCTGTGGCGACATCGACCGCTGCACCGCGAGCACCCCACACGTCCGGTGTCTACGCGGTTCTGCGCCATATCGGGCATGCGGTCGTCAATGGCGTCTCCTGGCTGTTTCGGCCTCCGACCGGTGTATACGGGCCGCCGGAAAAAATCGCCTACAGCAGCGCGAGGACATGGAGGAGTGCGACGGGAACGCTGGGTTGCGCGTCCAAATGCATCACCGTTCAACGCAATAGCGTGCAGCCGATCAAGTAACCATCCCCCGGCAAAGCCGGGGGCTTTCGAAATGTGAGCCGCTCAAAGCGGCTATCCGGGGTCGCTAACGCGGCCCCGACCCGGTCGGGCCACCAATAGGTGGCCCATCACCTCAACAGCTTCATCTGCTCCAGTCGTTCGTCTTCGCGCTCCTGGTGCCGGATGTACTCTCGGATCACGGCCTCGTCGCGCCCCACCGTGGACACGAAGTATCCCCGTGCCCAGAAGTGCTGCCCCACGAAGTTCCGCTTCCGCTCTCCATACACCCGCGCCAGATGAATCGCGCTCTTTCCCTTGAGGGGACCTCTATCTATCGGCTGACAAGGATGTTATGAGGACTGAAGGCAAGGGAAATTACTCAGCGAATCGACACCCCGGGCATTTCACCCCGGATTTGGTCATCTCTCTGGTTCTTCGGAGGCGTTCGGTCGCCTCGAATGAACGATTGCCCATCACGCGGACACACCTATCCCGTCAATCGGAATCTTCTGCAACCTGATCAGCACTTCGAGACGTTTGAGGTTGTAGCTCAGCGCCTTCATCGTCGACCAGACCCGCATCCGCTCGATTCCGATGGTGCGCACCGTCATGCCACCCATCTGCGTCATAGTCGCAAACACATGCTCGACCCGTACGCGCACGCGCGACTTGCGCCGATTCTTCTGCTGCTGTGCTTCGGTGAGCGGCCGACCTCGATAGGCACGTTCATGGACATGACTGCAAAACCCCCGACGCTTCAAACCCTGTTCCTGCTCGGTGCTTCGGTACGCGCTGTCGGCCCACACATTCCGCCCTCGCTTCCTGGGCTTGCCGAGTAACTCGTCGAAAACCTGACTGTCATGCACATTGGCCGCCGTCGAGCGCTCCTCGATCACCAGCTTCGTCTTCCGATCAACACTCACATGTGTCTTGTACCCGTAGTGGTCCTCATCGTTCTTCTTCGTCCAGCGCGCGTCGATGTCCTTCTGGCACCGCTTCGCAGCGTTCTTCGTCCAATCCTTCGGCATCGCTCCATCCTTGATCGTCTCGTTCTCCTCCCTTGTATTGCGCTGCCTCGGTGCTTCCACAAAGCTCGCATCCACGATCTGTCCGCTATTTAGCTTGACCCCTTCGGCGGCCAGCGCGCGGTGAAACTGCTCAAACAGCCGATCGAAGACCTTCGCCTCGCGCAGCCGTTCGCGAAACAACCATACCGTCTTGGCATCCGGCACCGTGCCGGCCAAATCGATCTTCAGAAAGCGCATGAACGTCAGCCGGTCGCTCACCTGATACTCCAGCGCCTCGTCCGATAGCCCGTACAGGTTCTGCAAGATCAGCATCTTGAACATCACTACCCGGTCCATCGGCTTGCGACCGGCGGCCGACTTGCGCTCCTTGCGGTCTATCCGCTCAAGCTCCGCCCGGAACATCTCCCAATCGATCACCGCATCGAGCCGTTCGAGCGCATCGCCGGCCTCGGTCAGCTTGGAGAACCGCTTGTGCAGGTCATAAAAGCCGAACTGAATGCTCATCCCTCATTATAACTCCAGCTGTCTCGTCACTGAAGCAATAGAGTGATTTTTCGAGGTGCCCTTGATGTAGCCCACTACTTGCGACACCGCGTACTTCGGCGGTATCGAGATCATCATGTGCACGTGGTCCGGCATCAGATGCCCCTCCTCGATCCGGCTCTCCTTCTGCTTCGCCAGATCGCGGAACACCTCCCCCAGGTACCGCCTCAGCTGCGTGTATAGCGTCTTCCTGCGGCACTTCGGAATGAACACTACGTGATACTTGCACTGCCATTTCGTGTGGCTTAGGTTCTCTGCTTCGTCCACCGTGAAACTCCTCTGCGTGTGCTTGGCGGCTCACGCTGGCGAGTTTCACCGGTGGACTCCCGGATCTGTCAAACTTCTAATGCCTCCCCGGCAAAGCCGGGGGGTCTCCTATTGGACTAGGCCAGGCGTCAGTGGTGCTGAGGACTCTGGACGTCCTGTTGATCCCCCTCCTTCGTTCCGTCACCCGCTCGTTGCGCCATGTCAGACGGGTGTCCGCACGCCACGCAATGGCACGTGATCTCATCGGGCCACGGCGATACCCGGCACACTGAGCCGCAGGCGCGCGCAACGCCCATGGGCTGGAGACCTCACATCGAGTCGTGGCGCCAATCGCGGTGACGCTTCTGACGAATGGTATCG
>JAKBDK010000109.1:0-4990 GCA_021834525.1 Pseudomonadota bacterium
CGACACCTCAACCGCCAGGCCCGCACAGTGTGATCTTCCTCGGCATCGACCGGTTGGGCATCGTCAATGACACCCTGGGTTTCGATGCCGGAGACGCGCTCATCGTTCGCGTGGCGCAGCTTCTCGCGGAGCCGCGTCTGCCGCCCGATGCCGTGGCGGCGCGCATCTCGAGCGACAAATTTGCGATCGCGCTACCCCGTGTGGACGCCGATGCGGCCGCCGACACGGCCCGAGCTCTACAGCAGGCCGCGGCACAGCTGTCGCCCGCTTCGGCGGCGGGCGACGAGCCGGTGTCTCTGAGTTGCGGTATCGCCTGTTTTACCGGTGCGCAAGAGTTCCCGAGCGCCCTCGCGCTTGCCCAGCTCGCCTGCCGGAGCGCCAAGGATCACGGGCGGGGGGGCGTCGAGATCTATCAGGACGATGATGATTCGATGATCCGGCGTAAATCCGACTCCATCGCTGTCATCCGGCTGCGCGAAGCGCTCCAGAATGACCGCTTCACCCTGGTTGCGCAGCGGATCATGCCGCTGCAGGGACGGGGTGACCCGGAGGGCTTCGAGCTGCTGCTGCGCTCGCCAAACGAAGATCACGCGCCCGCGGATCTGCTCTCCGCAGCGCATCGCAGCCAGCTGGCTCCGGCGCTCGACATGTGGGTCGTCGAGCACGCACTCGCCGGTGCGGCTCCGCACCGCTCGGCACTGCTCGCGGCAAACGTCTCGTTATCGATCAACATCACGGGCCCTTCTCTGACGGATGCGACGTTCCTCGAGCGCATCGAGCGGCTGATTCGCCGCTCGCGAATTGCCCCCGCACTGATCACCTTCGAAATCACTGAGACCATCGCGGTGCTGAATCTCACAAAGGCTATCCAGTTCGTTCGCGAACTGCGGGCCATGGGTTGTCGTTTTGCGCTCGATGACTTCGGTACGGGTACCAATTCTCTGAAGAATCTGACGAACCTGCCGGTCGACCACATCAAGATCGATGGCAGCTTCGTCACCGACATTCTCAGCAATCCCCAGTCGATTGCCTTGGTGCGCGCGATCGTGAGTCTCACCCGCGATCTCGGTATTGGCACGGTTGCAGAGTACGCCGAGAACGCGCGGATCATCGAACGATTGCGTGAGCTCGGCGTGCAGTACGCACAAGGGTACGGCGTGGAAAAACCGCGTGCATTCAAAGAGGTGCTCAACGAGTTGAGCGCGAGAGAGTCCCAGAAGAACGCGGTCTTGGGCCGCGAGGTCTAGATCGAGCGGTCGCGGCGCGTCTCAAATTTCCCTGTGCGTCAGATCGTCGCGTTTGCCTGCGTACGCGACATCCTATTGTTCGACGCTCCACGGCGGAAAGCGACCCGAGTTTAATTTGTAAGCGAACAGTGCTTTGGGCACAAGACTCGCCCGGCGAGATTCCAACGTCGGCCGGTCGGGGCGACTGCGCCGATGCCCCCGTGCCGCCGGCGTTGGACACCGCGGTGGCGCGAACCCGGCCGTCCCGCGAACGAAGGCGACTGTCCCTGGGGCCCTCCATGTCCATGCACTCGATGTGGCCTACCCCGCACAGCAGGACAGCTGTTTCACGTCCTTTGTGAATGTCTGGGCCGCGAGCTTGAGCCCTTCGACCATCGTCAGGTACGGAAAGAGCTGGCTCGAGAGATCGGTGACGGTCATGCGCTGGTGGATGGCGAGTGCGGCCGCCTGAATCAGCTCTCCAGCTTCTTGCGCGACCGCCTGGACGCCGAGCAGTCGGCCGGTGCCGGCCTCGACGACGATTTTTATGAAGCCGCGGGTATCGAAATTCACGAGTGCGCGCGGCACATTATCGAGCGTGAGGGTGCGGCTGTCGGTTTCGATGCGCTCGTGCTGCGCCTCCTGCTCGCTGTAGCCCACGGTCGCCACCTGCGGGTCGGTGAAAATCACCCTCGGCATCGTCGTGAGGTCCAGCGTCGCGTGGGCGCCCGTCATGTTGATCGCGGCGCGGGTACCGGCGGCTGCGGCGACGTAGACGAATTGTGGCTGGTCAGTGCAGTCGCCAGCGGCATATATCCCCTCAGCGCGGGTCCGCATGCCCAGGTCAATCTGGATCGCCCCATTGGCATTGACAACGACGCCGGCGGCTTCGAGTGCGAGGCTGCGCGTATTGGGCGTGCGGCCCGTTGCGATCAGCAGACGCTCCGCCCGCCGCTCGCCGCTTGGGATCGTCAGCACGAATTCCCCGTCTCGGTGGGTCACCCGACTGGCCTCAGTGTGTTCCAGGACTTCGATGCCCTCGGTGCGAAAGGCCGCCGTGAGCGCCACACCGATGGCCGGCTCTTCGCGGCAAAGCAGTGTGCTGCGTGCCAGGATCGTGACGCGGCTGCCGAGACGCGCAAAGGCTTGTGCGAGTTCCACGGCCACGATAGACGAGCCGATCACGGCCAGGCGCTTCGGAATGGCATCGCTCGCCAATGCTTCGGTCGACGTCCAGTAGGGGGTGCCCTTGAGGCCGGGAATGGGCGGCACGGCCGCGCTGGCTCCCGTGGCGATCAGGCACCGATCGAAGGCCACCGTGCGCTCGCCGCCTGCATTCAGCCGCACCGTGAGGCTGTGGCCGTCCCTGAAGCGGGCTTCGCCGTGCAGCACTGTGATGGCGGGATTGCCGGCGAGCACGTTTTCGTATTTGGCCTGACGCAGCTCCTCGACCCGCGCCTGCTGCTGCTCGAGCAGCCGCTCGCGCAGGATGATGGGCTGTGTGGGCGGCAGGCCGGCGTCGAAGGGGCTCCCGCGGCGCAGATGGGCAATGTGGGCGGCGCGGATCAGGATCTTCGAGGGCACGCAGCCGACGTTGACACAGGTGCCTCCGAGAGTGCCGCGCTCGATCAAGGTGACGTGCGCGCCCTCCTCGGTGGCCTTCAGCGCCGCCGCCATCGCCGCGCCACCACTGCCGAGGATGGCAATGTGCAATCCCCCCGCGCCTTGGCCGGACATGGCGTTCGGCGGCGCAGATTCCCGTACTTGGCCGAGAAATCCGTCCGGGGCTTGCCGGAACGGTGTGTCGGCCAGCTTCGCCCGATAACCGAGCCCGGTCACTGCGGCGATCAGGGCATCGGGCGAGGTGCCAGCGCCGAGGGCGACCCGGGCGCGGCCCTGGGTGTAGGAGACTTCGGCCGAGCGCACGCCCGGGACCTGCTCCAGCGCGTGCTTGACGTCGACGGCACAGGACTCGCAGGTCATGCCGGTGATGTCGAGCGGTGTCATGAGAGTGGTTCCTCGTCAGATCCCTGAGAGTCTCAACGAGTCACCCGTCCACCGACGGTTGACACGTCGGCGCGGCACAGCGTCGCACCGGTGGCGAGACCAGATCCCATACCGATACAGCGAGCATGAAGGCGAGCCCGACGTAAAGCAGCGGCGCCGTCCCCATGTGGGCGAAGCGCATCAGGAGCGCCGCCGAGAGCACCAGCAGTGGCCCGATGAGCCCGAGTACGAGGCGTCGGATCTGGCGGTGGCTCCGCCAGCCGAGCGCATTCGCGGCGAACGCCAGCAACGCAAAGAGCGGAATGAGCGTGGTGATGAATAGACTCTCCCAGCGTGTGAGGAAACCGAGACCGATAGCCGCGCCGAGACTGGCCAGCGCCGGGAAACAGGCCGCGCAACCCATCGCCGAGATGAAGCTGCCGAGAAATCCCGCCTTATCCGCGATTCGTGTCGCGAGTGCCATGGGCTGTTCTCCTCGTTCCGGTGTTGAGCCGGTTACCGCTCGACCGTCGACGGATAGCCGGCATTCCGGGTCGCCGCCGTCAGCGCGCCGACGGTGGTCTTCGAGTCATCGAATGTGACGACCGCGTCCTTCTTCGCCAGACTCACCTCGATCTTGCGGACGCCGGGGACTTTCGACAGCGCTTCTTTGACCGTGACCGGGCACATTGCGCAGTGCATGCTCGGAATGGCCAGTGTGACGGTTCGGGTGGCGGCCCACACCGGAGCGACGACGCCGACGAGCGCGATTGCGGCAAGCAGCTTTTTCATGACGAACTCCTTACTTCAATGAAACAGGGGGCTTCAATAGAACAGGGGTGCGGCGTACGGGAAGGCGAATGCGATCACAATCAACGTGGCCACGCACCAGAAAATGACCTTGTAGATGCTCCGGACATGCGGCATGGCACAAACCTCACCAGGCGTGCAGGCCCTCGCCGGCCGAAAAATGCGCCACCACGCGAAGAACAAGGCGATCAGCGCGGCGCCGAGGAAGAATGGGCGGTCGGGCTCGAGCCGCGTCAAGTTTCCGATCCAGGCGCCACTCACGCCCAGCAGCACGAGGACGAGCGGTCCGAGACAGCAGGTCGAGGCCAGGATCGCCGCCAGCCCGCCGAGAGCGAGGCTGGCCATTCTGACCGCGGGTTGTTGGGCCGGGGGTTCTCCGCGCATGCCGTACCTCTTGCGATTTCCCGTATTGGGGATACCTTAAGACCGTACTCGACTACGGAGTCAATATGCTCGAGTCCTATACCATCGGAGCCCTGGCAAGACAGGCCGGCGTCAATGTGGAGACGATCCGCTACTATCAACGCCGGGGGCTCATCGGGGAGCCGCGCCGCCCGCCCGGCGGAATCCGCCGCTACGGCGAGCCCCACGCCGAGCGACTGCGATTCATCCGGCAAGCCCAAGCACTCGGCTTCAGCTTGGAGGAGGTGAAGGAACTCCTCGCGCTCGAGGACGGCCAGCATTGCCGAGAAGCCGAACGACTGGGCGCCATCAAATTGGCTGCGGTACGGGAGCGGCTGGGTCAGTTGCGGCGGGTCGAGCGAGCACTCGCCGCGCTCGTCGACCAGTGTCACCGCAATGCAGGGAGAGTGCGCTGCCCGCTGATGGCGGCGCTGGGAGCTGGGCGGGCAGTCAATCCTCACGCGCAGCGCTCGGACGGGGGAGAGTAGTCAGGAGCGCTCAGGCGCCGGCCGGGATCTCGGCGCGGAATGCGCGGATGGAATCAGCGTGCGGCCCTCGATTCCAGC
>JAKBDK010000044.1:0-23827 GCA_021834525.1 Pseudomonadota bacterium
GCCCCGGTGCGATCCCCGCGCGCGTGCAGGACGCGGGCGCGGCTGTGGCCGCCCTCGCGATGCAACCGCCAGCCGAGCGCATCGCGATCGAAGTGAACGCCCAGATCGCACAGGAAGCTCACTGCCTCGGCCGCGCCGCGGATCACGCGCAGCGCGGCGCGCCGGTCGCTGCTGTGGCAACCGGCCGCCAGCGTATCGGCCATCTGCGCCTCGACCGAATCCCCCGCGGCGAGCGGCGCGGCGATGCCGCCCTGCGCGAGCGCCGTGGAGCTGGCGAGCCGCGGATCGGCCGCCGACACCACGAGCACGCGGCGGGGAGCGGCGGCGAGCGCCGCGCACAGACCGGCCGCGCCGGCGCCGATGACGAGCACATCGGTCTGCAACGTACGCATCGCGGTGCTCTCAGCCGATCTCGAGCATGCGCGCAATCGGACGGCGGGCCCGCGTGGCGAGCGATGGGTCGATTTCGATCGGCACGGTCAACGTCTCGAGCGCCTGGACCACGCGCTCGAGCGTGGTGGCTTTCATGTGCGGACAGAGATTGCACGGGCGCACGAACTGGATGTCCGGGCATTGCACCGCGACGTTGTCGGCCATGGCGCACTCGGTGAGCAGCATCGCCCGCGGCGGGCGGCGCTCGCTCAGGAACTTCGCCATCGCGCCGGTGGAGCCGACGAAGTCCGCCTCGGCGCGCACCGCTTGCGGACACTCCGGGTGCGCCAGTATGGTCACCGCCGCATCGTGACGGAACGCCCGAATGTCGGCGGCATCGAAGCGGGTGTGCACCTCGCACTGTCCGCCCCAGGCGACCACCTCGACACCGCTCTCCTGCGCGACGTACCCGGCCAGGTGCTGGTCGGGCAGCATGATGACCCGCGGCACGCCGAGGGCTCGCACCACGCGCACGGCGTTGGCCGAGGTGCAGCACACATCGACTTCGGCCTTCACCGCCGCGCTGGTATTGATGTAGGCCACGGCCGGCACTCCGGGACAGGCGGCGCGCACGGCACGCACCGCCTCGGCGTCGATCGAGTCGGCGAGCGAGCAGCCGGCCTCCTCGGCGCTGAGCAGCACGCGCTTGTCCGGGCAGAGCAGCTTGACGGTCTCGGCCATGAAGCGCACGCCGCACACCACCAGGGTGCGCGCCGGCGCTTCGAGCGCGAATTGCGCCATGGCGAGGGAGTCGCCGGTGAAATCGGCCACCGCGCTGACCAGCGGGGTCTGATAGTTGTGCGCCAGGATCAGCGCCCCGTGCGCGGCTTTCAGCGCCTCGATGCGCGCAATGAGCGGCGCGGCGAGTGCAATTTCGGCGGCAGGCACCACATGCGCGAGGCGGGCGGCGAGCTCGGTGTGAGGATGGACGTGGGCGTTCATGAGCGCGCCGATGATGCCGGAGCCCACGGCGGTCGGCGTAGCCCCGGACGTGACGAAAATCAGTTTTGCAGCACGCCGCGCGGCCGAGGGGACCTGCGGAAAATCCTGATATCTATCGCACCCTCTGGCGCGCTACGGTCACGGCCATGAACAGTCACGATCGCAACCGCAGCCGCTCAGGCGCCCAGACCGAGACCGACTGTGCCGTCTGCCCGGCCACGCGCCGCTGCTGGGGCGCCGAGCCGCTCAGCGCCGATGCCGTCTACGCCCGGCGCGAGCCGCCGCTCGAGCGCGGAGCGCGCCTGCTCGAACAGGGGGGCGCACCGGCGGTGTACATCGTCGCGACCGGCTGCCTGGTGCTGCGCATCAGTCTGCCGGACGGCTCGCAGCGGGTGGTCGGGTTGCGCCTGCCGGGCGAGCTGGTCGGTCTGGAGAGCGTTGCGCGCGGCCTCCAACCCTACACCGCCCAGGCGGCCACCGCGAGTGCGGTGTGCCGGCTGCGCATGCCCGAGCCCGGCACGGCCGCCGGCCACGGAGCGCTGCTCGAGCGGCTGCTGCTGAAGAGCGCCGCACAGCCCGAGCGCGCCGCAGCGCCCTGGGCCGGACTGCCGGCGATCGAGCGGGTCGCGGCCTTCATCGAGAACTACATCGAGCGGGCGCAGCTGCCGGCGCGCGAGGAACGCTTCCGCCTGCCGCTCACCCGCGCCGACATCGGCTCGTACCTCGGTCTCGCCCCGGAGACGGTGGTGCGCGCCCTGGGGCACCTGAGCCAGACACAGCGCCTCTCGGTGCGCGGGCGCACCGTCAGTCTCGGCGGCACGCTCTGAGGGGCCGCGCGGCGGGGCACCGCCGCCGCCGGCGCGCGGGTATAATCGCGCCGCATGATGCCTCAACTCATCGAGCGTCTGCGCTCGGACCTCGGCGCCCTGAAGGACCAGGGCTTGTACAAAAACGAACGGGTGATCGAGACCCCGCAGGGCGGGCAGATCCGCACCGCCGGGCGCGAGGTGATCAACCTCTGCGCCAACAACTATCTCGGGCTCGCCAGCGATCCGACCGTGCTCGCCGCGGCGCACGAAGCGCTCGATCGGCTCGGCTTCGGGATGGCCTCGGTGCGCTTCATCTGCGGCACGCAGACGGTGCACAAGGCGCTCGAGCGGCGCCTGAGCGAGTTCCTCGGCACCGAGGATGCGATCCTCTACTCCTCCTGCTTCGATGCCAACGGCGGGCTGTTCGAAACGCTGCTCGATGAGCGCGATGCGATCATCTCCGATGCGCTGAACCACGCCAGCATCATCGACGGGATCCGCCTGTGCAAGGCCGAGCGGCTGCGCTACGCCAACAACGACATGGCCGAACTCGAGGCCTGCCTGCAGCGCGCCGGCGCGGCCCGCACCCGCCTCATCGCCACCGACGGGGTGTTCTCGATGGACGGCACGGTGGCGAACCTGGCGCGGATCTGCGCACTCGCCGACCGCTACGATGCGCTGGTGATGGTCGATGACTCGCACGCCACGGGCTTCATGGGCGCGCACGGCCGCGGCACGCCCGAGCACTGCGGGGTGGCCGAGCGCATCGACATCCTCACCGGCACGCTCGGCAAGGCGCTCGGGGGCGCGAGCGGCGGGTACGTCGCCTCGCGCGCCCCGGTGATCGAGTGGCTGCGCCAGCGCTCGCGGCCCTACCTTTTCTCCAACAGCATCCCGCCGGTGGTGGCCGCCGCCGGACTGCGCGTCCTCGAGCTGCTCAGCGAGCGGCCGGAGCTGCGCGCCCGGGTGCACGAGAACGCGCGTTACTTCCGCGCCGGCCTCGAGCGGCTCGGCTTCACGCTCAAGCCCGGCGAGCACCCGATCATCCCGGTGATGATCGGCGATGCAGCGCTCGCGGCGCGCATGGCCGACCGCCTGCTCGAGCACGGCGTGTACGTGATTGGCTTCTCTTTCCCCGTGGTGCCCAAGGGCCAGGCGCGCATCCGCACGCAGATGTCCGCCGCGCTCACGCGCACCGACCTCGATACTGCGCTCGCGGCCTTTGCCGCCGTGGGCCGTGAACTCGGAGTGATCGCATGAAAGCGCTGGTCAAGAAGGAATCCGCCCCCGGCATCTGGCTCGAGGAGATCCCCGAGCCCACCATCGGGCCGAACGACGTGCTGATCAAGATCGCCAAGACCGCGATCTGCGGCACCGACATGCACATCTACAACTGGGACGCCTGGGCGCGCAAGACCATCCCGGTGCCCATGGCCGTCGGCCACGAGTACTGCGGCCGGGTGATCGAGGTGGGCTCGGAAGTGCGGGGGCTCAGCGTCGGGGACCGCGTCTCGGGCGAAGGGCACATCACCTGCGGGCATTGCCGCAACTGCCGTGCCGGCCGCCGCCATCTGTGCCGCAATACGGTCGGCGTGGGCGTCAACCGCCCGGGCGCCTTCGCCGAATATCTGGCCATCCCGGCCGACAACGCCTTCAAGCTGCCGGATTCGATCAGCGATGACATCGCCTCGATCCTCGATCCGTTCGGCAACGCCACCCACACCGCGCTGTCGTTCAACATGGTGGGCGAGGACGTGCTGATCACCGGTGCCGGCCCGATCGGCGTGATGGCGGTGGCGATCGCGCGCTTCGTCGGTGCCCGCCACGTGGTCATCACGGACGTGAATGACTTCCGGCTCGCGCTCGCGCAGAAGATGGGTGCGACGCGCACGGTCAACGTGCAGCGCGAGACGCTCGATCAGACCATGAAGGATCTGGGCATGCAGGAGGGCTTCGACGTGGGCCTGGAGATGTCGGGCAACCCGGCGGCGTTCCGCGACCTGCTGCGCACCATGCACCACGGCGGCTCCGTGGCGCTCCTCGGCATCCCGCCGGAGGAGACCGCGATCGACTGGAATCAGGTGATCTTCAAGGGCCTGACGCTCAAGGGCATCTACGGCCGGGAGATGTTCGAGACCTGGTACAAGATGGCGAGCCTGCTGCAGAGCGGCCTCGACCTGACCCCGGTCATCACCCACCATCTGCCGATTCAGGAGTTCCCCGAGGCCTTCGCCATCATGGGCTCGGGCCGCTCCGGCAAGGTCATCCTCGACTGGCAGACGCTCTGAGGCACCCCGCCCCTGAGCACCGGCACACCGGTGCTCAGGGGCGGGTGCAGAAGCAGTAGGCGTAGAGCTGCCCGCGCGCCCCGAATCGCGTCAGGTCGCCGAGCTCGCGCGCATAGGGTGCGAGCGGCGCGGCGAGCGCCCCGAAGCCCGGCAGACTCAGCCGCGGACCGAACAGCGAGACGGCGGCGAAGGCGGCGCGCGCCTGGGCCCGCTCGAGCAGCAGCTGCGTCCAGGAGCGGCGCCGGTGCAGGAACTGCACGCGGTAATGTTTGAGCTTGGCGAGACTCGCCGCGGCGCGCTCGGCGTTCTCCAGCGTGCCGAGATGATCGACCAGACCGATGTGCCGCGCCGCAGCGCCGGCCCAGACGTGTCCCTGCCCGATGGCATTGACCTGCGCGTCGGTGAGATGGCGGCCGGCGGCGACGCGCGCGACGAACTGCTCGTAACCACGGTGGATCTGCGAGCGGATCAGCAGCTTCGATTCGGCGTTCAGCGACTGGCCCGGGGTCATCTGGCCGGCGAGCGGCGTCGTGCCCACCCCGTCGCTGCCGATGCCGAACTTCGCCAGCGCCTGCTTGAAGGTCGGGATGATGGCGAAGATGCCGATCGAGCCGGTGAGCGTCGCGGGGCTGGCGTAGATCTCGTTGGCGGGCGCGGCGATGTAGTAACCGCCCGAGGCGGCGTAATCGCCCATCGAGACCACCAGCGGCTTGCCACTCGCACGCAGCGCCACGAGCGCGTGATAGATCTCTTCGGCGGCCGTGACGCTGCCGCCCGGGCTGTCGATGCGCAGCACGACGGCCTTGATGTGTGGGTTGGTGCGCGCGGTGCGGATCAGGCGCGCGAGCGATGCCCCGCCGATCGCCCCCGGCGGCTCGCGCCCGTCGAGAATGTCCCCGTCGGCCACGATCACCGCGACGCGCGGCTGGCTCGCGTTCGGGACGCCCTGCTCGCTGCGCACGATCTTCGCGTACGTGCTGGCGCCAATGGCATTGAACCGGCCGTGCGCGTCGGCGCCGACCAGGTGGATGACGCGCTGCTCGAACTGCTGTTTGTCGAGCAGCCCGGTCACCAGATGCGCCTTCAGCGCCACCTCGGCCGCATTGCCATCGGCCGCGGTGATCGTCTTCGGCAGCGTCGCGACGTACTGGGCGATCGCCCCGGCCGGCAGGCCGCGCGCAGTCGCGAGCTCCTGCTGGTAGGTCGTCCACAGCGCCCCGAGATAGGCCGTGCTCTGCGCGCGGTCCGCCTTGGACATGTCATCGCGGGTGAAGATCTCCACCGCGCTCTTGTACTTGCCGACCCGGAACACGTGCACGTGCACGCCGAGCTTCTTCAGCAGGCCGCCGAAATACAGCGAGTAGCGGCTGAAGCCGCGGATCAGCACGTACCCGGTCGGATCGAGGTAGACCTGGTTCGCCTGGGCGGCGAGGTAGTACTGATCCTGATCGTAGGCGGTGCCGAAGGCGAGCACCGGCTTGCCGCTGGCGCGAAACACCTGGATGGCGCGGGCGAGCTCCTCGAGCATCGGCAGCCCCGCGTGGTCCATGTCATCCAGATCGAGCACGAGCGCACCGATGCGCGGATCCTTCGCGCCGGCGCGGATCGCGCTCACCAGGCTCCAGAGCAGCGTCTGGTGCACGCCCTCGCCCTGGGCGTTCTCGAGGGCCCGCTCGACCGGATCGCCGCTTAACTGCTCGACCAGGCGGCCGCGCGGGGCGACCACCAGGGCGGCGCGCGCCGGCATCGTCGGGCTCGCCTCATAGAGGACGCCCACCAGGAAGCCGAACAGGGCGAGCAGCACCAGCAGATGCAGCAGCTTGCGCAGCCCGTCCAGGCCGCGCCACACCCCGAGCAGAATCTTGCGCACGGTGCCCATGGGCGGGTGCGTCAGACCTTCTCTTCGATCCTCGCGGCCTTGCCCGAGCGCTCACGCAGGTAGTACAGCTTGGCGCGACGCACCTGGCCGCGACGCTTGATGGTGATGTCGCTGATCGCCGGGCTGTGCGTCTGGAAGACGCGCTCGACGCCCTCGCCGTGGGAGATCTTGCGCACCGTGAACGAGGAGTTCAGGCCCCGGTTGCTGATGGCGATGACGACGCCCTCATAGGCCTGCACGCGCTCACGGTCGCCTTCGACCACCTTCACCTGCACGACCACGGTGTCGCCGGGCTTGAAGTCCGGGACCTTGCGGGTCATGCGTTCTTTTTCGAGTGTTTGAATGATGTTGCTCATGGTCTCATCCTCGATCATCGCCCCGGTCCGCCTCTGCGGTGAGGAGCTCATTCAGTAACCGCTGCGCGTCGGGCCGCAGCGCCTGCCCGCGCACCAAATCCGGGCGGCGCCGCCAGGTGCGCGCCACCGCCTGGGCGAGCCGCCAGCGCTCGATGTCGGCGTGATGGCCCGACAAGAGCACCTGGGGCACCTCCAGGCCTTCGAACACTTCCGGCCGGGTGTAATGCGGCCAGTCGAGCAGCCCCTGCGAGAACGAATCGCATTCGCTGGAGCGCTCATCGCCCAACACTCCCGGCAGGAGCCGCGCCACGGCGTCAATCACCGCCAGCGCCGGCAGCTCCCCGCCCGAGAGCACGTAATCGCCAATCGACACTTCCCGATCGATGCCGAGCTCGATCACTCGCTCATCCATGCCCTCGTAGCGTCCGGCCACGAGCATCAACCCCGGCAGGGCCGCGAACTCCCCGGCCATCGCCTGGGTGAAGCGCTCGCCCTGCGCCGAGAGGCACACCCGAGGGCTGCCCGGCGGCAGCCGGGCCGCCGCGGCGCGGATCGCCGCGAGCATCGGCTCGGGCTTCAGCACCATGCCGGGACCGCCGCCGTACGGCCGATCATCCACCGTGCGATGCACGTCGCGCGTGTGCTCGCGCGGATCCTCCGTGCCCACCGCCAGCCGCCCGCTCACGAGCGCCCGTCCCACCACGCCGAAGCGCAAGGCTCCGGTGATCATCGGCGGAAACAGCGTGACCACTTCGATCTGCATGGAACGCCCATCCGCGCGGCGCACTCAGTGTGCCCGGCGTGCTACTCCAGCGTCGCCGGCCAGTCCACCCGCACCCGCCCGGCGGCCAGATCGACCTCGAGCAGATGCGACGGATCCGCCAGCACCCAGTGTTCGCGTGCCGGCAGCGCACCGCCACCGTCCTCTACCACCATGACGGCCCCCGCGGGCGCGTCGACGAAATAACTCACCGTGCCGAGCCGGCAGCCCTCGGTGTTGTACACCTCGCAGCCGATCAGGTCGGTGCAATAGTGCTGCCGCTCACCGAGCTCCGGCAGCGCGCTGCGCTCGACCTCGATCAGCGCCCCGGTCAGCCGGGCCGCCGCGTCGCGATCCTCGATGCCCTGCAGCCGCACCACCACCGAGTTGCCGTGCGGCCGTCCGTCCTCGAGCCGCAGGGCGAACACCTCGCCCGTGGCCCGTGCCAGACGCCACTGACGGTACTCGAGCAGTGCTTCGGGCGGGTCCGTGAAGGACGCCACGTGCACCCACCCGGCCAGCCCGAACGGCGCCCCGATGCGCCCGAGCTCGACCCAGAGGGAGCGGGCGGTCACAACGGGCCCCGTCAGGGCGGCGACCGTCAGGCCGTCGCCTGCTTCCGGTAGGAGGACAGCAGCGAGCGCACCCGCTCGGACGGCTGGGCGCCCTGACCGACCCAGTACTCGATCCGGGGCAGGTCGAGCTTCAGCTTAAGCTCATTGCCGCCGGCAACGGGGTTGAAAAACCCGACGTTCTCGAGGCTGGCTCCGCCCTGGCGCTTGCGGCTGTCCGTCACCACGACGTGATAAAAGGGCTGATTCCGCGCCCCGCGCCGGGTCAGACGAATGGTTACCATGGTCTTGTCGCTCTCAAATGGCCGATCCGGACGGGCCCGCGGCACCGCCCCTCAAAAAAGAGCGCGGATTCTACGGGCTTATCGCCTGATCCGAAAGGGGTTCGTCGTAATTTTCACCCGAGGGGCCGGCGACGGCCCGCCGGCCCTCTCGCCGTAGCGCGCCGGGGCGTGCCGATCAGGGCATTTTCCCCTGCAGCGCCCCGAGCATCTGGCGCAGCCGCCCGCCGCGCATCTGCTTCATCATCCGCTGCATCTGCTGGAACTGCTTCATCAGGCGATTGACGTCCTGGACCTGCACCCCGGCGCCGCGCGCGATGCGCCGGCGGCGCGAGCCGTCGATCAGCGCCGGGTGCACCCGCTCGCGCGGGGTCATGGAATTGATGATGGCGATCTGGCGGCGCACGTCGCGATCGCCCTGCTCGGCCGAGACCGCGCCCTTCTGCGCCGCGGTGGGCAGCTTGTCCATGAGCGAGGCAAGGCCGCCCATCTTCTGCACCTGCTCGAGCTGGCTCCTGAGGTCCCCGAGATGAAACCCCTTGCCCTTGACCACCTTGCGCGCCAGGCGCTCGGCGGACTCGCGGTCGACCTGCTTGTGCACCTGCTCGACTAAGCTCACCACATCGCCCATGCCGAGGATGCGCGAGGCCATGCGCTCCGGGTCGAAGGGCGCGAGCGCCTCGGTCTTCTCCCCGACGCCGACGAACACGATGGGCTGGCCGGTGATCTGGCGCACCGAGAGCGCCGCGCCGCCGCGCGCATCGCCGTCGGCCTTGGTGAGCACGATGCCGGTCAGATCGAGCGCCGCGCCGAAGGCGCGTGCGGCATTGACCGCATCCTGGCCGGCCATGGCGTCCACCACGAACAGCCGCTCGGCGGGCTGCACGGCCCGGTCGATCTCGCGCACCTCCTCCATGAGCGCCTCATCGACGTGCAGCCGGCCGGCGGTATCGACGATCAGCACGTCGAACACCCCGCGGCGGGCCTCCTCCAGCGCCGCACGCGCGATGACGGCGGGCGTCGCCGCCGGATCGGCCGCCACGTAATGCGCCTGGACCTGCTCGGCCAGACGCTGCAGCTGCAGCATCGCTGCCGGGCGGCGCACGTCGGTGCTGACCAGGGCGACGCGCTTTTTCTGCGTCTCGATCAGCCAGCGGGCGAGCTTGGCCGCCGAGGTGGTCTTGCCCGCCCCCTGCAGCCCGGCGAGCAGCACCACCACCGGGGGCTGGGCACGCAGCGTGAACCCGGCCCCGGTACTGCCCATGAGCGTGACGAGTTCCCGGTGCAGGATGCCGACGAAGGCCTGTCCCGGGGTGAGGCTCTGGGCCACTTCGGCCCCGAGGGCGCGGGCTTTGACCGCATCGATGAACGTCTTGACCACCGGCAGGGCGACGTCGGCCTCGAGCAGCGCCACGCGCACCTCGCGCAGCGCCGCGCCGATGTTCTCCTCGGTGATCCGGCCGCGGCCGCGCAGCGTCTCGAGGGTCCGGGAGAGGCGGGTGGTGAGGGCTTCGAACATGCTGATGTGACGAATTCGGTTCGGGCAGCCATTATAGGGCCAAGGAGGGTCCGCACTTGTCCGCCGTATCCGTACCGCTGCTGCTCATCGCTCTGCTCTGGCTGATCGCCCTCATCGCCTTCTCCTCCGGCACCGAGGTGGCGATGCTCTCGGTGAACCGCTACCGCATCCGCCACCGTGCCCAGGCCGGCCAGGGCACCGCGAAGCTCCTCGAGCGCCTGCTGCGCAAGCCCGAGGAGTGGCTGGGGGCGAACCTGGTGATCGTGGCGGCGGCGAACGTGTTCGCCTCGGCGATCGCGACGCTGCTCGCCGAGCGCACCGGCTACCGCTACGCGGTGCCGGTCACCGGGGTGCTGCTGACGCTGGTGGTGATCGTGTTCGGGGAGCTGACGCCGAAGATCTACGCCGCGGCGCACCCGGAGACCTCCGCGCTGCGCGCCGCGCGCATCTACCGGGTGCTGGTGTTCCTCGCCCGCCCGTTCCTCACCGTGACCAACGGCATCTCCTACGGGCTGCTGCGCGCCGTGGGGGTGGTGAGGACCTCCCCGGCCGGCCAGACGCTGAGCACCGAGGAGCTGCGCACCGCGGTGGCCGAGGCCGGTCCGATGATCCCGGCGCGCCATCGGCAGATGCTGCTGTCGGTCCTCGATCTCGGTCAGATCACGGTCAACGACATCATGATCCCGCGCCAGGAGATCGCCGGGATCGACCTGGCACAGAGCTGGGATGACGTGCTGGCGCAGCTCGAGCGCACGCCGCACACCCGCGTGCCGGTGTTCGACGGGGAACTGGACAACTTAGTCGGGGTGCTGCACATGAAGCGCATCGCGCACGAGCTGGTGCGCGGCGCGCTCACGCGTGAGCGCCTGGAGGAGATGGCGCGCGCGCGCGAGCCGTACTTCATCCCCGAGGGCACCTCGCTCAACGTGCAGCTGGCGCACTTTCAGCGCAACCGGCGCCGCCTCGCGTTCGTCGTCAACGAGTACGGGGACATCGAGGGCCTGGTGACGCTCGAGGACATCCTCGAGGAGATCGTCGGGGAGTTCACCTCAGACCCGGCCACCATCTCGCATCGGGACATCTACGCCGAGCGACCGGGGATCTACATCATCAACGGCGGGGCAACGCTGCGGGCGGTGAACCGGGCGCTGCAGTGGCAGCTACCGACCGATGGACCGAAGACGGTGAACGGGCTGCTGATCGAGCGGCTCGAGACCATTCCGGCCCCGGGCACGACGCTGAAGGTCGGTCCTTACCTCTTCGAGGTCCTGCAGATCGCCGACAACGCGATCAAGACCGTGCGGGTGCACGCGCCGCCGATGCCGCCGGCGCCATCGCCGTGAAGGCGGCCGCGAGCGCCTCATCGATGCGCGCCACCGGCACGACCCGCAGTCCCTCGATGGGCCGACGCGGGGCGTTGTCGCGCGGCACGAGCGCGCACTTGAAGCCCTGCTTCAGCGCCTCCTGCAGCCGCTCCTCGCCGTAGGCGACGGGGCGCACCTCGCCGGTCAGGCCGAGCTCCCCGAACGCCACCAGCGTGCCCGGCACGATCCGCTCGGCGAGACTCGAGGCGAGCGCGATCACCACCGGCAGATCCCACGCGGTCTCCTCGATGCGCACGCCGCCGACGGCGTTGACGAACACGTCGTGCTCCTGCAGCGAGACGCCCGCATGGCGGTTCATGACGGCCAGCAGCATGGCGAGGCGGTTGGCGTCGAGCCCCTGGGCGATGCGCCGCGGCGCCCCGAACCGCATCCGATCCACCAGCGCCTGCAGCTCGATCAGCAGCGGCCGTCCACCGTCGCGCGTGACCGTGACGATGCTGCCGGCGGCCGGCTCCGGGGCGCGCGCGAGGAAGATGGCCGAGGGGTTGCGCACCTCGCGCAGCCCGCCCTCGGTCATGGCGAAGAATCCGAGTTCGTTGACCGCCCCGAAGCGGTTCTTGGTGGCGCGCACGATGCGGTAGCGGCTCGCCGTCTCGCTCTCGAAATACAGCACCGTGTCCACCAGGTGCTCGAGCACCCGCGGACCGGCGATCGCGCCGTCCTTGGTGACGTGCCCGATGAGGAACACGGCCGTGGCGCTGCTCTTGGCGAAGCGCACCAGCTGGGCGGCGCAGTCCTTCAGCTGCGAGACCGAGCCGGGGGCGCTCTCGAGCGCGCCGGACTCGACCGTCTGGATCGAATCGACGATCAGGAGCGAGGCTCGGCGCGCGCCGGCCCGCTCCAGCACGCTCTCGAGGTGCGTCTCGG
Organism: Pseudomonadota bacterium; assembly: GCA_021834525.1. Taxonomy (GTDB): domain Bacteria; phylum Pseudomonadota; class Gammaproteobacteria; order Steroidobacterales; family Steroidobacteraceae; genus 13-2-20CM-66-19. The sequence goes on from JAKBDK010000044.1 coordinate 12,091, forward strand.
GCAAGACCTCGAGCGCCGCGGCGGTGAGGCCGAGCCGCCGCGCCCGCAGCGCGACCTGCGCGCCGGACTCCTCCCCCGTGGCGTAGAGCACCGGGGCCCCGGCGGCGGCGTGGGCCGCCACCTGCAGCAGCAGCGTCGATTTGCCGATGCCCGGATCCCCGCCGAGCAGCGTCACGGACCCCCGCACGATGCCCCCGCCCAAGACCCGATCGAGCTCCCCGAGGCCGCTGCCGAGGCGCTCGGCGGGTGCCGTGGCGGCCGCGAGCGCCAGCGGCTCGGCCGCCGGGGCGAGCGCGCGGGCGCGCGCCCCGGCCCGCGGCGCGCGCACCTCCTCGAGCACGTTCCACTCCCCGCAGGCCGGACAGCTGCCCTGCCATTTGGGGGTCTCAGCACCGCAGGCGCTGCACAGAAAGAGGGAGCTCACTCGGGGCATCGGTACGCTCGCACCGCAGCCGGGTGCTAGGATGTTTCAGGAAATGTGCGGCACTGCCGGCTTTTGTGACCGGACGCTCGGACTGGACCGCGAGCAATGCTAGCGTATCGCGGCTGGGATCGGGGATCGGCTGGGCATGCTCGTCAAGAAAATCAATGTTCTGCACACCGCCTGAGGGCGCTGCATGGGTTTGAAGAACAAACTGCGCGTCGTCGGGCTGACCGATACCGGCAAGGTGCGCGAGCACAACGAGGACACCATTGCCGGGGATGCCGATCTCGGCCTGCTGGTGCTGGCCGACGGCATGGGCGGGTACAAGGCCGGCGAGGTCGCGAGCGGCCTGGCGGTCAAGACCATCGTCACGATGGTGCGCGAGCACCTCGAGCGGGAGAACCTGCAGAGCGTCGACGCCGAGTCCGGCCTCGCGCGCACCAGCATCATCCTGCGCGATGCGATCCACCGGGCCAACAAGATCATCTACCAGACTGCCCACACCCAGGCGCAGTGCGAGGGCATGGGGACCACGGTGGTCGCCGCGCTGTTCTTCGACAACCGGGTGACGATCGCCCACGTCGGGGACTCCCGCCTGTACCGGGCGCGCGGGGGAAAGTTCGAGCGCATCACCATGGATCACTCGCTGCTGCAGGAGCTGGTCGACCGTGGCCTGTACTCGGCCGAGGAGGCCCAGCGCGCGGCGAACAAGAACTACGTCACTCGCGCCCTCGGCGTCGAACCGAGCGTCGAGGTCGAGATCCGCGAGATCCCGGTCGAGAAGGACGAGATCTTCATGCTCTGCTCCGACGGACTCTCGGACATGATCGAGGATGACGACATCCATTTAACGATAAACACGTTTAGTGATAATCTGGATACGGTCGCCAAGCAACTGATTCAGCTGGCCAACGATAACGGGGGCCGGGACAACATCTCGGTACTGATGGCGCACGTGGTGGACGCTTTTCCGGCCCGCCAGAACGTGCTCGACAAGATCCGTAAGTGGTTCAGCTGACGGGGGGCGGGAGAGTACGCATGGCAAGGTTGATCTTGAGCCTCGACGGCCAGGTAATGGCCGAATACAACATGAACAAGGAACGTTATACGGTCGGGCGCCTCCCGGACAATGACATCCGCATCGACAATGCGGCTGTCAGCGGCCACCATTCGCTGGTCATCAACATCCTCAACGACTCGTTTCTCGAGGATTTGAACAGCACCAACGGCACCTACGTCAACGGCAAGCTGATCAAGAAGCATGCCCTGCAGCACGGCGATGTGATCACCGTCGGACACCACCAGCTGCGCTTCATGGAAGACGACGAGCAGCAGGACGAGTTCGAGAAGACGATGGTGATCCAGCCCTCGGCCCGGCCCATGCAGGCGCTGCGCGCGGCCGCCGAGGCGGTCGCTGCGGCCAACGGCAGCAAGCCGGCCGCTGCGGCCGCGACGCCGAAGCCCGCCAAGCTACAGGTGCTCTCGGGCGCGTTCGCGGGCCGTGAGCTCGAGCTGACCAAGACGCTGACCACCCTCGGCCGCCCGGGCGTGCAGGTCGCGGCAATCACCCGCCGCGCCGACGGGTACTACATCGTGCACGTCGACAGCGACCAGCCGGACCGCTTCCCGGTCATCAACGGCGCGCCGATCGGCCTGCAGCCGACGCTGCTGCGCGATAACGACGTGATTCAGCTCGCGGGCGTGAAGATGGGGTTTTTCTTAAGCAGCAGCTGATGCGGCGATCTCGAGCGGGACGCGCTCGCTGACGCCGCAGAGCAGCTCGTAGGGAATGGTGCCGGCCCAGCCGGCGATTTCCTCCACCGCGAGCCCCTCGCCCCAGAGCGTGACCGGCGTCCCGACGCCCACCCTCTCGAGCGTGCTCACGTCGACGGCGATCATGTCCATCGACACCCGGCCGACGAGCGGTACACGCTGCCCGGCCACGCAGACCGGCGTGCCGCTCGGCAGGCTGCGCGGCAGACCGTCGCCGTAGCCGGCCGCCACGATCGCCACGAGCGTCTCGCGCTCGGCACGCCAGGTCGCGCCATAGCCGACCGTCTCCCCGCGCGGCACCCGCCGCACCGCGATCACCGACGTCTCCAGCCGCATCACCGGGCGCAGCCCGAGCTCCTCGGCCGTGCGGTTCGGCAGCGGCGAGGCGCCGTAGAGTGCGAGCCCCGGCCGCACCCACTGCCCACCGACGGCGACGGCGCCGAAGACCCCGGCGGAGTTGGCGATGCTGCGCTCACCAGGAATCCCCTCGGTCGCCGCCGCGAACCGCTTGAGCTGCTCGCCGGTGAGGTATCCGTCCGGATCATCCGCCGCCGCCAGGTGGGTCATGAGCCGGAGGGCGCCCGCGGCCGGCCGCAGGGCGCACAGGCGCTCATGGGCGGCCCGGAAGGCTTCGGGGCGAAAGCCGAGGCGGTTCATGCCGGTGTCGATCTTGATCCAGAGCGCTTCGCAGTGAGGCTCGCCCGCCGCCTCGAGCAGCTCGACCTGCAGCGCGTCGTGCACCACGAGCTCGAGCCGGTGCTGACGCGCCTCGCGCAGCTGCTCCGGGCCGAACACGCCCTCGAGCAGCACGATGGGCGCCTGCACGCCCCGCTCGCGCAGGCGCACGCCCTCCTCCAGGCGCGCCACGGCGAACGCATCGGCGCTCTGGAGGGCGAGCGCGGTCTGCACCAGACCGTGACCATAGGCATTCGCCTTGACCACGGCCATGACGCGCGCTCCGGGCGCGCGCGCGCGGATCACCTCGAGGTTGTGACGGAGCGCGCCGGCGTCGATGACGGCGCGGATCAGCCGGCTCACCTGAGCACGCCCTCGGCGTAGGCGTCGGGCGCGTAGTTGGCGAAACGGGTGTACTGCCCCTGAAACGTCAGCAGGAAGGTGCCGATGTCGCCGTTGCGGTGTTTGACCAGATCGATCTCTGCGATGCCCTTCTTGGTCGTGTTCCGGTCGTAGACTTCTTCACGGTAGATCAGCAGGATCATGTCCGCATCCTGTTCGATCGCCCCGGAGTTGTGGCTGACGATGCCGTCGGCGATCCAACTGGCCGGACCCGGTACCGTCAGATCGAACACCTCTTCCTCGCCCCCCGGCTCGATCGCGACGACGCGATCCCAGCACAGCGCGGACGCCGCCGCCGTCTCGGGTTCCTCACCCTGCCACCGCCACGCTTCGTCGCTGCGCACGGTGTGGCCGGGAGCGACGTGCACGTGATGGGCTGTGCCGTGGGACGTCGCGCCGATGGGCAGGGCCGCCCGTCCGGCCTGCACGAGCGCCTCGCGCTCGATCGGTAGAGCATCGAGTTCCGCCGTGGCGCCGGTGTGGGCCAGTTGATGGGCCAGTCGATCGGCCAGTCGATCGGCCAGAACGGCCGCTGCGCCCGCGCGCGGCCCAAATCCACCCACGAGCGCCAGAAACCGGCGTTGGAAATCCGCGCCGCTCACCTCCACCGTGTGCACCGGCCGCGGGCCCGCCCGCGCCACGACGGAGCGCAAACGCGCCACGATGCCGAGCCTCAGCAATAAGGCGGCCACGTCGTGGGCGAGCGCGTGGCTCGCGGTCGAAAAATAAATCCGCGCGGCTCGCTGAGCACCCGGCGGTGGCACGCTGATCGAGCCGTCCGTGGCCCACAAGTGGCGCAACAGCACGGCGATCTGAGCGTCCGCGAGTGAGAAGACCTGGTGCGGCAGACGTTTCTCGTCCGAGCGCTGGCCAAAGATGCCGAGGTCCTGCAGCCACCGGCTCACGCCGGCCGCATGCCCACGATCGCCGGGATCGCGGATGAGCAGTTCGTGCGACCGTCCTCGCCCGGACCGGCGTTTGACGCGCGACCCGAATGCTTCGGCGGCCGCACGCACCGCCTGGCTGTTCGCTTCCGAGGCGCTGGTGTACCGCAACGGCTGCCGCGCAAGGTAGCTTCCGTCTCCCACCAGGTGCCCGAGCAGCACCAACCAATGCTCGGGCCAGTGCACGGGCGAGTGCGGCTCGGGCACCCGCCCGGCGAGAGCCACTCGCTCCCCGAGCTGCATCTCGCCCACCCGCAACCACCCTTGGCCGGTGAGGACGCGATGCTGCGCGGTGGCCCGGATCGAGCGACCGCTCGCGAGCGCGACGGTCAGCACCGCGCGTGTGCCGACGCTCCACACCTTGTCGGATTTCGCCGCGAGCACCCGCTGGTGTTCATCCACCGCCCAGACTTCGGGTTGCGTTCCGACCAGCGTCTCGATCGGAACACGCCGTCCGTCGGTCAGCCACACCGGGGTATCGCCGGTGACGCACTCGCGCAAATCCGACATGACGGGTTTCTTGTTCTCGCGCTGCTCGACCGCGCGATTCAACTGCGAGAGCGCGATCACCGGCACGGCGAGTTCCTTGGCCAGCACTTTCAAGCCGCGGGAAATCTCACCGATCTCCGTGGCGCGGTTCTCCTTCGTGCCCGGCACCTGCATCAGCTGCAGGTAATCGACCAGAATCAGACTCAACCCGTGCTCGCGCTTGATGCGCCGGGCGCGCGCGCGCAGCTCCGTCGGCGTCAGCGCCGGCGTCTCGTCGATGAAGATCTTCGCCTCAGAGAGCTGATTGGTGGCGCTGGTGATGCGCACCCAGTCGTCATCGGAGATCTGGCCGCTGCGCAGGTTCGACAGCGGCACCCCGCCCACCGAGGCGAGCATGCGGGTGATGACCTGCTCGGCGGGCATCTCGAGGCTGAATATCGCCACCGAGGCGCGGGTATTGGGGTGGACGGCCGCGTACTCGGCCATGTTCACCGCGAGCGTGGACTTGCCCATCGCCGGACGGCCGGCGACGACCACCAGATCGCCCGGGCGCAGCCCGCCGGTCATCTTGTCGAAATCGGTGAACCCGGTCGGCAGTCCGCGCAGCGAGCCGGGATTGCTGTGCCACTCATCGATCTGATCGATCACCCGCGGCAGCAGCGTCTTCACCGCGATCGCGCCCTGGCCGCGCGTGCCGGCCTCGGCGATCGCAAAGACGCGCTGCTCGGCCGCATCGACCAGCTCGCGCGCGGTTTCGCCTGTGTGGTTGAAGACCCCCGCGGCGATCTCGGTGCCGGCGCGGATCAGCTGACGCAGCAGCGAGCGCTCGTGCACGATGTCGGCGTACGCGCGCACGTTGGCCGCCGTCGGCGTGTCGCGCGCCAGCGAGCCCAGGTAGGCCAGGCCGCCGGCGGCCTCGAGCTTCCCGATGCGCTCGAGCTGCTCGCTCACGGTCACGACATCGCACGGCCGGCCGTTGCCGGCCAGCTCGCCGATCGCCCCGAAGATCAGCCGGTGATCCGGGCGGTAGAAGTCCCCTTCGGTGACCGCATCGGCGACCTGGTCCCAGGCGCTCGACTCGAGCATCAGGCCGCCGAGCACGGCCTGCTCCGCTTCGATCGAGTGCGGGGGCGTCGGGATGTCGCCGTGCGCTGAGGAGTACGCGGCCACCGTTCGCCCCGGTCGGTCTGTGCTTATTCTTCGGCGACGATCGAGACATTCACCGGCACGTCGATGTCGGCGTGCAGGTGCAGGTTGACCGTATGTTCACCGATCATGCGCAGCGGACCGTTCGGCAGGCGCACTTCGCTGCGCTCGACCTTGAAGCCCTGGCGGGTGCAGGCTTCGGCGATGTCGGCGGTGCCGATCGAACCGAACAGCTTCCCTTCAGTGCCGGCCTTGGCGCTGATCAGCAGCTTGAAGTCCTTCATGGCTGCGGCCCGCTCTTCGGCCGAGGCGAGCTGCTCGTGCGCGAGCTTCTCGAGCTCGGCACGACGGGCCTCGAAGCGCGCCACGTTGGTCACGGTGGCGAGCGTCGCCTTGCCCTGGGGCAGCAGGAAGTTGCGCCCGAAGCCCGAACGCACTTTGACGCGATCGCCGATGTTGCCGAGGTTGGCAACCTTCTGCAGAAGAATGACGTCCATGGACTTCGCCTCAGTGCTGGTCGGTGTACGGCAGCAGCGCGAGGTAGCGCGCGCGCTTGATGGCCACGGCCAGCTGTCGCTGGAAGAAGGACTTCGTGCCGGTGATGCGGCTCGGCACGATCTTGCCCGTCTCGGAGACATACCCCTTGAGCGTGGCCAGATCCTTGTAATCGATGTGCGTCACGCCTTCGGCCGTGAAACGGCAAAATTTTCTGCGACGCGAGAAGCGGCCGCCGCCGCCGGTGGGTGCTCTGCTGTTCATGAGTCGATTCCGATGTTCAGTGAGGATTGCTGAGCGGGAACGCCCGGCCCTTAGACCGGCTCGTCCGCTTCGATCGCCAACGGGCTGTCGTCGCGGTCATCACGGTCGTCGCGCTCATCACGCGAGCGATCGCGGCGGCCCTTGCCGCCCTCGCCCTCTTCTTCGGCGCCCTTGGCCATCGGCGAGGCTTCGGTCACGGCCGCGTTCATCGCCACCACCAGGTGGCGCAGCACCGCGTCGCTGAAGCGGAACGCGCCGGTGAGCTCCCCGAGGGTCTTCTGGTCGCACTCGATGTTCATCAACACGTAGTGCGCCTTGTGGACCTTGGCGATCGGGAAGGTGAGCTGACGCCGTCCCCAGTCCTCCAGACGGTGCATCTGGCCGCCGCCCGTGCTGATCATTCCCTTGTACCGCTCGATCATGGCGGGCACCTGCTCGCTCTGATCGGGGTGAACCAGAATCACAATTTCATAATGCCTCATGTGTCCTCCTTACGGATTAAGAGCCGCCCTTCGCGAGGCTTACGCGGGTGCGGCAAGGAGCTGCAACGCACCCTTCAGGCGCGGTCCCCGAATCGGGGCCGGGGAGAATACTGGAACGGCCCGTCCGCTGCAATGCGGCCGGATTGCGGATCATCGGTCAGCTTCAATTCAACCGAACATAACCCCTCAGGAGACGGTCGGGTCATGCAAATCCGCTCACGCAAGCGCCCCTGAGACGTAAAGGCCCTGACCACGCTCATCGCAGGCGCGGCCACGCCGGAATAAAAACAGCTTTTAAATCATCATCTTGCAATTTTATCGCGCATTCTCGCAACTCACTTGCACGTGAAGGAAAGGCGGTGCAGCTGCCGTCAGACGTTGCGCACACCGTACACCCGGAAGCGCTCCTCCCAGACGCGATGAATCGAGCCCGTGCGCTCGCCCTCGCGCTGAACACGGCGCGGCAGGTGCGAAGGATCGATTTGCCGGCGCTTGTGTTCGTACTCCGTCGGCGCCGCCGGGGCCTTGAACCAGGGTCAATTGGAATATCAGCGTCTCATGGCGGCCGCCCGGGGTGTGCCCGAGGGCGGCGTATGCGACCGTGGAGCGTTGCGCCGATGAACCGAGCCGCACCGCGCCATGAGCCGGGAACGTCGTGGCGCTTCGATGCCGCCGATGGGGTATGGCGAGTCGCGTTCGCCTTCGATCCTCGACGGCATGGAATCCTGCTCGCCGCCGGCGACAAGTCCGGCGGCGAGCGAGAGGCTGTTCTATCGCAAACTGATCCGTACCGCGGATGCGCGTCTCGATGCGCACATCGAGAGGCTGAAGCGGGCCAGCAGGGCCGCCGCGCCGTACCGCAAGAAATGATGGGTGAATGCCATGGGCCGTACACTGTCGAACAAGCTAACCACTCTGCCCGCTGCGCGTCGCAAGGCGATCGAGGGCCGGGCCGCCGATCTGATCGCCGAGGAGATGTCGTTGCGGGAGCTGCGCCGGGCGCTCGGGCGCACGCAGGTCAAGGTCGCGCAGGACCTCGGCATCGGACAGGAAGCCGTTTCGAAGCTCGAAACCCGGACCGATATGCTCCTCTCGACGCTTGCGCGCTACGTCGGCAAGGCCGGCGGTCGGCTGACCCTCGTGGCCGAGTTCCCCCACCGCAAGCCCGTCAAGCTGAAGGGACTCGGTGACATCTCGGCGGCGGAAAAGCCACGCGCCCGTAAACGCGCGAAGGCCTCGCACGCGCCCGCTTGAGCAGCGGCCGGCAGCTCGTCCGGGTCATCGTCGAGCACCGCCCCGCCTCATGAGGGGCCGCTCCCCTGCCCCCAGCGCTCGTAACATCGCCTCCCGTGCCCCACGGGCAGACGATATCCCCATGACTGACCAGATCGAGATCACCCTGCAGGTCGCACACCAGGTACGGGCACACGAGCTCCGGCGGGCCTGACCCGAGATCGTCAAACGCGCTCACGGCGGATGTCCAGAAGGAGTCGATCCCATCTGGCCTAGGTCGAGGAGCCCGGCTCTGAGGGCATTACGGGGCGCGAATGGGTGCCGGGGTACCTTGCGCGGGAGGCGGCTCTCGCCGGACGGATGGAGCCAGATGTTCAAGGACGGTCGGGAGGCGCCGCGGGGCCCTCGAGGCCCCCGGACACGCCCGCGCCTGCGGACCGCTTCGCGGCCTCAGCCGCTGCGCTGGCGAACCGCCTCGTAGAGGAGCATCCCTGCGGCCACCGAGACATTCAGGCTTTCGACCGCCCCCAGGCTGGGCAGGCTCACCAGCAGATCGCAGCGCTGGCGGGTCAGCTGACGCAGCCCGCTGCCTTCGGCTCCGAGCACCAGCACCACCCCGCCGGTGAGATCCGTCCGCGCGGCCGGCTGCTCGGCCTCGGCGGCCGCGCCGATCACCCACAGACCCGACTCCTTCAGCAGCTCGAGCGTGCGCGCCAGGTTGGTCACGACCGCCACCGGGGTGGTCTCGGCGGCCCCGGCGGCGACCTTGCGCACCACCGGCGTCACGTGCACCGCCCGATCGCGCGGCACGATGAGCGCGAGCGCGCCACAGGCATCGGCGGTGCGCAGGCAGGCCCCGAGGTTGTGCGGGTCCTGCACCCCGTCGAGCGCGAGCAGCAGCGGAGCGCGCGCCTGCTCGAGCGCCGCGAACAGCTGCGCCTCGCCCCAGGCGGGCAGCGGCTCGATCTCGGCGAGCACCCCCTGGTGGGCGACCTCCCCGAGCCGCGCACGCAGCACCTCGGCGTCGATACGCCTCACTGGGCGGCCCGCCGCGCGCGCCATCGTCTCGATCTGGCGCACGCGCGGATCGTCGCGGTGCGCCGCGAGCTCGATCGAGAGGACGCGCTCCGGCCGGCGCTCGAGCAAGGTGCGCACGGCATGCACTCCGTAGACGCTCGCGCGCCCGGCGGCGCCCGCGGCGCTCGCCCTGTCAGGGTTCTTCGACAAGTTCCAGATCCACCAAGCCTTCAATGGGGTTGACGGAGGTCACCAGCACACGCACCTGCGTGCCGGTGGCGAGCCGTCGGCCGGTCCGCCGGCCGCGCCAGGCATGGCCGTTCGCCTCCATCTCGTACACATCGTCGCGTAGATTGTCGATGTGCAGCAAGCCGTCGACGCCGACATCGAGGATCTGCACGAAGCAGCCGAACTCGACCACCGTGGTGATCAGGCCGAGGAACACCTGCCCGATGCGCTCGCGCAGATAGGTGCACTTGAGGAATGTCGAGACGTAACGGTCCGCCTCATCCGCACGCTTCTCCAGACGCGAGGTGCTCTCCCCGAGCGCGGCGAGTTCCCCCGGCTCGTAGCGCACCGCCGCCCCGCCGAGGGCGCCGATCTGCGCCTTCAAAGTCCGGTGCACGATGAGATCCGGATAGCGGCGGATCGGGGAGGTGAAGTGCGCATAGTGAGTCAGGGCCAGACCGAAGTGCCCGATGTTCACCGGCTGATAGAGCGCCTGCGGCATGGCCCGCACGATGAGTGACTCGATGAACGGCCGCTCGGTGGTGTGGCCGAGGCGCCGCGCGATGGCCTGCAGATCGCGCGTGACGATCCGCTCCGGCAGGTGCGCCTCGATCTGCAGCGCCGCGAGCGTCGAGACCAGGCGATCGATCTTCTCCCCGTCCGGCTCCCCGTGGACCCGATACAGCGTCGGGGTGCGGGACTTATCGAGCGCCGCGGCGACCGCGACGTTCGCCAGAATCATGCACTCCTCGACCAGGCGGTGCGCATCGTTCCTCGCGCGCAGCTCCACGGCCCGCACGCGCTCGGACGGATCGATCACGAGGCGCGCCTCCGGCGCATCGAAATCGAGCGCGCCGCGGCGGGCACGCGCCTTGTGCAGGGCGCGGAACACCTCGACCAGCGCCTGCAGCGGCGCCAACACCGGGCCGAGCGCGCTACGCGCCGCCGGCTGACCCTCGAACAGCGCCTCGTGCGCCTGGGTGTACGTCAGGCGCGCCGCCGAGCGCATCACGGCCGGGTAGAACCGGGCACTCTTCAGCACCCCGCCGGTGCTCACCTGCATGTCGGCGGCGAAGCACAGCCGATCGACGCCGGGGGCCAGCGAACACAGGTGGTCCGAGAGCGCGGTCGGCAACATGGGAATGACGCGCGTCGGAAAATAGACTGACGTACCGCGCTCGAGCGCCTGTGCATCGAGTGCCGTGCCGGATCGCACGTAATGGCTGACATCCGCGATGGCCACGATCAGCCGGAATCCCTCCGGACTCGGCTCGGCGTACAGCGCATCGTCGAAATCCCGGGCGTCTTCGCCGTCGATCGTCACCAGCGGCAAGCCGCGCAGATCCTCGCGCCGCGCCGCCTCGGCCGGATCGACGGTATCGCCCCACTCGCGTGCCTCGCGCAGCGCCTCGGCGGAGAACTCACTCGGCAGGCCGAAGCGGGCGAGCGCGCTCTCGGTGGCCAGCTCGACCGGCCGGTCCGGATCGAGCACCCGCTCGATGCGCGCATGCGGCGGTTGTCCGCCGGCGCCGCGCCGGGTGATGCGTGCGATCACCCAGTCCCCGTTGCGCGCCCCAGCGAGCGCCTCGTGTGCCACGGCGCAGCTCAACTGCAGGCGCCGGTCCGTCGCGCTCACCCACGCACTGCGGCCGGAGATCTGCACGGTGCCGAGAAATGCCTGCACGGCGTGTTCGAGCACCTGCTCGACCGTCCCGAGCCAGCGATCGGACGCATCGCGCGCCAGACGCACGCTGAGTCGATCGCCGTGCATCACCCCGCGCATCTGCTGCGGCGGCAGGAACACACTCTCTTTCAAACCTTCGACGCGCAGGAAGCCATAGCCGGCGCGGTTAGCGCTCACCTGGCCCTCGACGAGGTCCCCGGCATGCACATCGGTGCGCTCGCCGGGCTCGCGCGGGGTCTTCCCGGCGGAACGCGACCCGCCGGCCGGCGTCGCGCGCGGCGACCGGGAGCGCTTTTCGCCCGCCTCATCCTTCGGTTGCGCCCCGGCCGGGCGCCCCTGGCGACCGTACTGCGTACGGCGCCCTTTTCCATTCGTTTTCAATTGACAGTTTCCGGTTCGATGCGTAGATTTCCGCGCCTCGCCCTCCCGGCCCGGGTGGCGGAATTGGTAGACGCACTAGTTTCAGGTACTAGCGGGTAAC
>JAKBDK010000110.1:0-4975 GCA_021834525.1 Pseudomonadota bacterium
ACAATCCACCGCCAACGCACAGACCCCCGGCAAAATCACCGCCGCGCATCGACATCACGCCCCGACATCGCCAAACTCGCACCCATCACCATGAAAATCCCCTCCTTCATGCATAGTGCAGGCTAGGCGCTCACTCCGGCGGGTCCCCCTGCCCGACCAAGTGATGCGCCCGGCCGGCCACGTACTCGTAGATCGCCTTCAGGTCGTGCGGGGAGAAGAACCCCGCCCAGGCCGGCATGCCCTTGGCCTTGCGGCCCTCCATGGCAATCTGGGTCATCTGCGCCTCGGTCATGCCGTTCAGCACCGACTGGCGCAGGTCCGGGGCGTACTCCGAGCCCGTCGCATCCTCGCCGTGGCAGCGGAAGCAATACGAGTTGAACAACTCGTACCCGCGGAACACCGTCGGGGTCACCTTCTTCGTTCCGGGCCGAAACACGGGAAAGTCGAGCGTGACCGCCTGGCCGTTCACCGTATAGTGGTAGGTCTTCGCGACCGCGGCCGCCGCCGGTTTCGCGCCCGAACGGATCGAGAGCACCCAACTGACGACCTCATTGAGCTGCTGCGCGGTGAGTTCCGGATGCGGCGGCATCGGAATGTTGCCCCAGGTGCCCACATGCCCGAACTTCACCGCGTGCACCAGCGTCGCCTGGGCCCCGGGCTGATGCGCAAAGCGCTTGGCCACCGCGACGAACGCCGGACCCACCACTTTGTGACCGACCGCGTGGCAGGAGAAGCAGTTGCTGCCCCGGGCCACCTTCTCACCCGGGGGCATGGCGGCGATGGCCGGTAGCGTCAACCCGAGCGTGCACACCCACAACAGCACCCGACGCGCCCGCAGGATCGAACCCCTGCCTCGCCGTGGCCGGACGGAGAATCGCTTCACATTCACTACGTTTGGCATGTCTTGCATCGAATTACATCGTGACCGTAGGGCCTCTGTCGGCTCGTCATGGCGCATCCCGCCCTCAGGGCAGGATGCCGACGTCGTAGTCGTCCATGACCTGCTTGATCTGGGCCTTGTGCGACTTGATCACCGCATTCAATTGCGCAATGAGGTGCTTGTGCGCCGGAGCCACGCCGAGCGACATGAAGAACAGATACCGCTCCGGTGAGCCGAGGGCATTCGTATCCGGCACGCGCGTCATGGTCAGATCCGGATAATCCTTCTTGATGAAATATCCGACGGCCGGCTCCCAGGTGATCAGAACGTCGACCTTGCCGTCCTGCACGGCCTGCAACGTCGCCTTAGGGGACGCCGTTGGCTTCTCAGCCGTGTCGAACGGTGTCGCCTTCAGGAGCAGTCCGCGCATCTTCAGACCCATCTCCGGCGGCGTGCCCATCTCGAACCCGATCTTCACGTGCCGCAGGATCGGGGAATCCATCCCGCCGGACAGATCGTACGGACGGCCTTTCTTGTAGACGAACACGTACGTCGAGCCGTAGTAGGGATCCGTGTAATGCTCCTCCACGTCCCCGTAGGGCAGATCCATGATGATGTCGCAGCGGTTCTTATCGAGATTCAGAGCGAGAAAGTTGTCGAACCCGCCCGGCTGGCGGTAGCTCGACCACACGTACTTGACCGGCCGCCCGAGCGCATGGCCGATGACCTCGGCCACTTTGTTCTCAAACCCCTGTCCCATCCGATTCGAGTACGGCAGGTAGTTCGGATCGGCGCACACCGTCAGCGGTCGCGCGGCCGCCGCGGCGGCAGACCCGCCGATCAGCAGCAGTACCGCCAAGCCCCGCAGCATCCCCACAATGGCTCTTTTGCGTGACATACGTCGTTTCCCCTTCACGTTAAGTGATCGCTGCGGCGCCTTGCACTCCGCCGACTGCACCGACAAAGTGGGCCGCGCCGGTGCCCGGCGCGGCCCATTCCAGCAATGGGCGGGGCAACCCCACATCATCCTCGCCCCGCCCCATCCGCTCAACCCTTCGGCAGCGCGAACACCATCAACGTTCCGCCGAGTTGTGTGTACTGGTTAAGACTCTGGTCAAGTCCCACGGCACCCAATCCCGCCGTTCCCTTGTGCAGGTTATTGGTCATGCCGATCGCCGCCCAGCCGCCCACACCGGTCAACACCGCGACGTACTGATGCCCATCATGCATGTACGTGACCGGGTTGCCGATGATCCCCGAGGGACAATGGAAGCTGTACAGCACCTTCCCGGTGTGCACGTCCACGGCGCGGAAGTCGCCCTTGAGCGTGCCGTAGAAGGCGAGTCCACCGGCGGTGGTCAGCGCTCCGCCCCAGTCCTGAAATTCCGAGTGAATCTGCCAGTTGGTCCGTCCCGTGACCGGATTGATGGAAATGAAACGACCACGGTAGCCACCCGGACCGGGGTGCATGTTGACGATCGCACCGACGAACGGGAAGCCCGCCATGTACTTGACGTCGAACGCCTGATAATCCATGCACAGGTGATTCAGCGGCACGTAGAAGTCACCGGTCTGCGGGTCGTACGAGGACGGCTGCTCGTCCTTGTCGCCCTGCGCCGCCGGGCAGATGCCCGTGACGTTGACGCCGGCGCGGGTCATGTACCGCTCGTTGACCTCGGGCATGCCGGTATTGAGGTTGAATCCGTTTGCCCAGTTCACCGATGAGTCGTATTTCTGGATCCGCACCGGCTTTCCCGTGATGCGGTTCACGACGAACATGAACCCGTTCCGATCGAAGTGCGCGAGCAGCGGCTCCTCGCGGCCCTTCACCTTGGCGTTGAACAGCACCATTTCATTGACGCCGTCGTAGTCCCAGCCATCGTGCGGGGTCATCTGCAGCACCCACTTGGCCATGCCGGTGTGCAGATTGCGCGCGAAGATCGTCATCGACCAGCGGTTCAGACCCGGGCGCTGCGTGGGATTCCACGTGCCCGGATTGCCGCTGCCGTAGTAGATCATGCCGAGCTTCGGATCGTACGAGTACCAGCCCCAGGTGGTGCCGCCGCCTTCCTTCCACTCATTTCCGCGCCAGGTCTTCAGGCTCGAGTCGACCCCGACGGGCTTTTGGGTGTACCCGTTGATGGTATGCGTCGGACTGAACAGCAGCTGGTTGTCCGGGCCCTCGCTGTAGGCACGCCAGAGCATCTTGCCGGTGTTCGCATCGAGCGCGGTCATATATCCGCGCACGCCGAACTCCCCGCCGGACACACCGATCAGGGCCACCCCGTCGTACACCTGAGGCGCGGCGGTGACGGTCTGACCGAGTTTCGGATCGGCATTGTGAAACTTCCACTCTACGGCACCATCGCTCGCATTCAACGCATACACCATGCCGTCGAGTGCGGTCATGATGATCTTGCCGTTGTAATAGCTCACGCCGCGATTGACGACGTCGCAGCAGGCTACCGGCGGCGCATTCGGATCGGGCGGCGGGGTGAATTTCCAGCGCACCCGGTGGTTCGGATCGTTCAGATCCAGTGCGAACACGCTGTTCGGGTAAGGCGTCTCGAAATACATCGTATTGCCGACCACGAGCGGCTGGCCCTCATGGCCGCGCAGCACGCCGGTCGACATGGTCCACGAGACCTGCATCTGGTGGGCATTGTGGACGTTGATCTGATTGAGTCGGCTGTAGCGCCAGTTGTAATCATTGCCGGACGGCTTGATCCAATTGGCACCGGTCGGCCCGGTGTCCGCGGCATGCGCCGGTCTCAATCCGGCACCAGCGCCGGTGATGACGAGCACGGCAGCGGCGCCCGAGAGCAGCCATCCCCAGCGCTGCCGATCCGCCCGCCGTGGCGTTTTTTCAGTCAGGGTATACACGGTAATGTCTCCTGAAGTGGCATTGTCGGTACTTACAGGTGATTCGGACGGTCCGGCACCTCGACGGAGCACGCTCCGCCGGGGCGACCCACGGGCCGGCACCGGTTGACTCGCCGCGAACTCATCTGTCGCACCCGTGCGCGGCGGCACTGGATAGGCTTGGTTTTTGTTGGTGAACTCACCCCCTCTGTTACGCCTCGACAACGACACTCAGCTCGTGCTCGTCTCCTCGAAGTCTTCGGCCCGCGCCACCGTCATGCGCTGCGTGCAGCGCAGGCGCGGCGTCTCGCGCTCTTTATGCGCGCTACTATGCGCGCATTGAACCGCCGCGGCATAGCCTGCCGACAGCGCAGACGCGAGCCCCGCAGCGGAGTGATCACTTTTCGGAACACTCCGGCGACGGTCCACGCGGGGCCCGCACCGCACGGCGAATGCCTCGATCCTAGGAAACACGTCGATTCGCACCTGCGCACTCACGCCGCGAGCGTTCCCTTCTTCTTCGCCGCGTGCGTGGCAATCGCATCCATCAGCGCCGGGGAGAGCGAATCGTAAGGTTCCAGACCGAGTTGCTTCAGACGCTCGCGCACTTCGCTCATCCGCCCCGGCGGGAACCCGGATTCGATGATGGAGGAGACGAACGCGGCGAACTCCGGTGCCGCCCAGCCGTGCTCCTGCAGCAGCTCCGGATGCACGAAGTCAAAGCCGTAAAACGGATGCTCCTTGTTCTCGATGCGCCCGTACATGTGCACGCCGCAGCCGGTGCACGCATGACGCTGAATGGGCGCAGTGACGTCGACGATCTTCAACTTATGGCCATTGGCCACGACCGTCAGTTTGTCGCGCGAGACGACCGCAACCAGCGAGAACAGCGCACCTTTGGGCTTCCAGCACTTGCTGCAGCCGCAAACGTGATCGAACGCGACGTTCGCGCCGATGTGCACCTTGACCGGATCCGTGGCGCAGTGGCACACCAGCGTGCCGCCCGCAAAGTCCGCCTTCCCCGGTTTTACACCGTGGTCGACCGCCGGATGAATCGAGATAGCCATGTTTAGATCCTCAGCGAGTTGTAATTGCCATGGAGGTCTTCAGAACGTCACGACCGTACGGATCGACTCGCCGCGGTGCATCAGGTCGAACGCCTCATTGATGCGCTCGATCGGCAGCACGTGCGTGATCAGCTCGTCGATGTGGATCTTCTTGTCCATGTACCAG
>JAKBDK010000045.1:0-23683 GCA_021834525.1 Pseudomonadota bacterium
CACGGAGGGGGGCTGGCGCGGATGCAGGCGCGGGTACGGGTGCGGGCGTGGGCGCGGCTTTCGCCTCCGCAGGCGGATGCAGCGTCGGTACCGTCTGCGATGCTTCGGGAGCCTCCACGAGCGAGAGCACCGGCGGGACCGGTGACTCGACCGGTGGCTCGACCGGTGGCTCGACCTGCGGCGCGACCGAATGCGGGCCGGCCGCATGGGCCGCCTGCGCCTCGGCATCGGCCACGGCGCGGGCGCGCAGCTTCTTGCCGGGCGCTTCGCCGGCCCAGGCGCCCGGATAAATGTCGCGCACCAGCCCGAGCCAGCTCTCCGCTTCGGTCTGCGTGGTGAAGAATCCCATATGAAGACGGAACCGCTCGCGGCCTTCCTCGAAGCGGCGGCTCACGAAGAACGTGAAGCGGCTCAGTTCGGGCAGGTCGGCGCGCGGCAGCGCCATGGGTGTGCTCGAGGAGCACAGGTTGATCACGAACGGACCCGCCTCGGCGGCGGGGCCGACCGATGATGGCGCGCCGGTCTCAGGGAGCGGCGCCAGATTTTCCGCTGGTGTCATGTCTCTTGGACGCTCGGTCGTGGTGCCCCGGCCGACGGTGCGTTCCCTGGAGACGGAAGACGCTCGAGATGCGCCTGCAGCGCGATCGTGGCGGCCCCGCCGTCATGGGAATGTCCCGAAGACCGGTGGCTTTGCGTCCCCGTCTTTCGACGGGTTTGCCCTTTACACTGAGTGCAGTGTCGAGGCAGGGGCCGCGCGAGTCAAGCGTTCCGATGCGGCGTATTTCTCAGCTCGTATTGACCGCCGCTTTCTGCGTACATAACGCAGCATCGCGCGGCGGCGCGGACGCTGTTTATGTCACGTCCGCGCCCTCATATGTCACGCCGGACGCGTTCGAGTCGGATCCGGGAGAATCCCCGGCAGATCGAGCCCCTGCTCGCGCGCGCAGGCGAGCGCCTCCGGATAACCGGCATCGGCATGGCGCATCACGCCGCTCGCCGGATCGTTCCACAACACGCGCGCAATGCGCCGTGCCGCCGCCGCCGTGCCATCGCACACGATGACCAGGCCGGCATGCTGGGAAAACCCCATTCCAACACCACCACCGTGATGCAGAGAAACCCACGTGGCCCCCGAGGCGGTGCTGAGCAATGCGTTCAACAGCGGCCAGTCGGACACCGCATCGGACCCGTCGCGCATCGCTTCAGTCTCACGGTTCGGCGAGGCCACCGACCCGGAGTCCAAGTGATCGCGGCCGATCACCACCGGCGCCTTCAGCTCCCCGCGGGCCACCATGTCGTTGAAGGCGAGACCGAGACGATGCCGGTCGCCGAGTCCGACCCAGCAGATGCGCGCCGGCAGTCCCTGGAAGTGGATGCGCTCGCGCGCCATGTCCAGCCAGTGATGCAGGTGTTTGTCGTCGGGCAGCAGCTCCTTGACCTTCGCGTCGGTCTTGAAGATGTCCTGCGGATCGCCGGACAGCGCAGCCCAGCGGAACGGTCCGACGCCGCGGCAGAACAGCGGGCGGATGTATGCCGGCACGAAGCCGGGGAAATCGAACGCATTCTTGACGCCCTCCTCGAGCGCCATCTGGCGAATGTTGTTGCCGTAGTCCACGGTCGGCACACCGGCCGCATGAAAATCGAGCATGGCGCGCACGTGTACGGCCATCGATGCCTTGGCGGCGCGGGTCACGGCCTGCGGATCGCGCTCGCGCATCTCGAGCCAGTGCTCGACGCTCCAACCGATGGGCAGGTAACCATTCAGCGGATCGTGCGCGGAGGTCTGATCGGTGAGCAGGTCGGGCCGCACCCCACGCTTGAACAATTCCGGCAGCACTTCGGCGGCATTGCCGAGCAATCCGACCGACACCGCCTTGCCCTCGGCACAGGCGCGCTGCACGATCTCGAGTGCCTCATCGAGACGCTCCGTGGCGTGGTCGAGATAGCCCGAGCGCAGGCGCATCTCGATGCGCGAGCGCTGGCATTCGATCGCCAGGCAGGAGGCGCCGGCCATCACCGCCGCGAGCGGCTGCGCGCCGCCCATGCCACCGAGGCCGGCCGTGAGCAGCCAGCGGCCCTGGAGCGTCCCGTCGTAATGCCGCCGTCCCATCTCGACGAATGTCTCGTAAGTTCCCTGGACGATCCCCTGACTGCCGATGTAGATCCACGAGCCCGCCGTCATCTGCCCGTACATCATCAGGCCCTTGCGATCGAGCTCGTTGAAGTGCTCCCAGGTCGCCCAGCGCGGCACGAGGTTGGAATTTGCGATGAGCACCCGTGGTGCGTCGGCATGCGTCGTGAACACGCCGACCGGCTTGCCCGACTGAATGAGCAGGGTCTGGTCCGCCTCGAGCCGGCGCAGCGTCGCCACGATGGTGTCGTAGCTCTCCCAGTCGCGCGCGGCGCGGCCGATCCCGCCGTACACCACGAGCTCCTGCGGTCGCTCGCCCACCGCCGGGTCGAGATTGTTCATCAACATGCGCAGCGGCGCCTCGGTCAGCCAGCTCTTGGCCGTGAGCGTCGTGCCGGTGGGGGCGTGAATGACCCGGGTGGTGTCGAGGCGGGTCCGGGGCTTGCGATCTGCGCTCATCAGGCGACTCCCGTTGCAGAGTGGGCGAAATCCAGACAGGCACTGAGCGCGCGCTGCAGCACGTGGCTCAAGGGCGCGGCGCGCGCCGGTTCGAACGGCGGCGGCCAGTTGCCGGCGCCGGGGACGGCCGGCTCGCTGAGGTAGCTGCGGCAGGCGAGCTCCATCTGCACGGCGTGTACGTCGCGCTGTGGGCAGCCGTAGTGCCGCGTGGTCCAGCCGCCGACGAAGCGGCCGTCGGTGACGAGCGTGAAGCTCGGACTCTCACACGCCTGTTCGAGGGCCTGCCGCAGCGCCGGTGCGCAGCTCCCGCCGCGGTTCGTGCCGAGGTTCAGGTGCGCCAGCTCCCCGTCAAACAGTCGCGGCACGCGCGAGCGAATCGAGTGCGCGTCGTACAGCACGACCCGGCCGTGCTCGGCGCGCAGCCGCTCGAGTTCAGCCCCGAGCGCCGCGTGATACGGCTCGAAGTACTGCGCGCGCCGTGCGGCGATGTCGGCCGCCTGCGGCGCTTCGCCCTCGCGGTAGAGCGGCTCGCCGTCAAAGGTATGGGTCGGACACAGCTCGGTGGTGTGCTGGCCCGGATAGAGCGAGGCGCCCGAGGGGTCCCGGTTCACGTCGATCACCGTGCGGCTGATCGTCGTGCGCACCGTGGTGGCCCCGAGCGCGAGTGCCATCGCGTAGAGCCGATCGACATACCAGTCGGTGTCTTTGCGGGCGAGCCAGGGCGAGACCAGCCGCTCGGCGATCGGCGCCGGGAGCTCGGTACCCGCGTGCGGAAAGCTGACCACGAGCGGCGCATCGCCGCGCTCGACTTCCAGCCACTCGTTCATGTCGGCTCCAGTGCGGGCAGTGGCACGTCAGCTGCCGCCCGCGGCAGCGCCCGCTCGCGAACCAGCTCCGCGGCGGCCTCGAGATCGGTGTGCAGATAGCGGTCCTCGCCGAGCGGCGGGATGCGCGTGCGCACCGCGCTGCGCACCGCTTCGAGCACCTTGCTCGAGCGCAGGCCGCCGTGAAAGTCGCAACCCTGCGCGGCGGTGATCAGCTCGATGCCGACGATCGCCGCGGCGTTGCGGGTCATCTGGTGCAGGCGGCGCGCCGCGTGCGCCGCCATCGACACATGGTCTTCCTGGTTGGCCGAGGTCGGAATCGAGTCGACGCTGGCCGGATGCGCGCACTGCTTGTTCTCGGACACCAGTGCCGCGGCAGTCACCTGCGGCATCATCAGCCCGGAGTTCAGGCCCGGACTCGGGGTGAGAAAGGCCGGCAGCCCGGAGAGCGCCGGGTCGACCAGCATGGCGATGCGCCGCTCGCAGAGCGAGCCGATCTCGCACAGCGCCAGCGCCATGACGTCGGCCGCGAACGCCACCGGCTCGGCGTGGAAATTACCGCCGGAGAGCGCCTCATCGGCCTCGGGGAAGATCAGCGGGTTGTCCGACACGCC
This sequence comes from Pseudomonadota bacterium, assembly GCA_021834525.1. Taxonomy (GTDB): domain Bacteria; phylum Pseudomonadota; class Gammaproteobacteria; order Steroidobacterales; family Steroidobacteraceae; genus 13-2-20CM-66-19. The sequence goes on from JAKBDK010000045.1 coordinate 4,029, forward strand.
ATTGGCTTCGCACGCGAGCGTGCCGGCGGCGTGGCGCAACAGATCGAGCGCCGCGCCCATCACCTGCGGCTGGCAACGCAAGCAGTACGGGTCCTGGACTCTCGGGTCGGCCGTGCGATGCGAATCACGGATCGCCGAGCCGGCCATGAGCGCGCGCAGCGCGGCGGCGGTTTCGATCTGACCGCGATGACCGCGCAGCGCGTGGATGCGCGCATCGAAGGGGGTATCGGAGCCCTTGGCGGCCTCCGTCGACAGCGCGCCGGTGACCAGTGCGGATTGAAACACCGTCTCGATGTCGAACAAGGCGGCGAGCGCGTTGGCCGTGGAGAACTGCGTGCCGTTCAGGAGCGCAAGGCCCTCTTTGGGCGCGAGCGTCAGCGGCGCCAGTCCCGCCTCGTGCAGCGCCTGCGCGGCCGGCGCGCGCGTTCCGTCCGGCCGACGGATTTCCCCGACGCCGATCAGAACGGACGCCAGGTGCGCCAGCGGCGCCAGATCGCCGGAGGCACCCACGGAGCCCTGAGCCGGGACGATCGGCAGCAGGTCGCGCTCGAGCAGCGCACAGAGGTGTCGAACCGTTTCCGGGCGAACCCCCGAGGCGCCCTGCGCGACGTTGGCGATCTTCAGCGCCAACATCAGCCGCGTGACGGAGGCGGGCATGGGCTCGCCCACCCCGGCACAGTGCGACAGCACGATATTGCGCTGCAGGCGAGCCAGATCGGCCGCCTCGATGCGCACGCTGGCGAGCTTGCCGAATCCGGTGTTGATCCCGTAGACGGGCTCCCCGCGCGCCACGATGCGCGTGACGGCCTCTGCGCCGCGCGCAATCCCAGCATAGCAGCGCTCATCGAGCGCAACGGGACGGCCGCGGTAAATGGCGGCCCAATCGGCCAGCGGAACCCGGCCGGGTGTCATCACGATGGAAGTCAATGGCCCCTCCAAATGCGGGCATACAGGGGATTGCGGCCGATCCAGTACACGAGCTCGGCCGCTCGGGTGGCGTTCCAGATGGCCAGGTCCGCGCTCTTGCCGGGCTCGAGCGTCCCGAGGTCGCTCTGACGCCCGAGGGCGCAGGCCGCCTCGCGAGTCACCGCCGCCAGTGTCTCCTCGACGGTCAGACCGAATTGAATCGCACCGAGGTTCATCGCCATGAGCATCGAGAGCAGCGGCGAGGTCCCGGGATTGCAGTCGGTGGCGAGCGCGATGCGCACGCCATGGCGGCGCAGCGCCTGAACGGGCGGACGCTGCCGCTCGCGCAGACAATAAAACGCGCCCGGCAGCAGCACCGCAACGGTGCCGGCCTGCGCCATCGCCGCGACGCCCGCCTCGTTCGTCCATTCCAGGTGATCGGCCGATAGGGCCTGAAATTCCGCCGCGAGCGATGCACCGCCGCCGTCGGAGAGTTGGTCTGCGTGCAGCTTCACCGGCAGACCGTGATGGCGCGCAGCCGTGAACACTTCCCGCAGCTCCGCGGCGCTGAAGGCGATGCCCTCGCAGAAGCCGTCGACGGCGTCGGCCAAGCCCTCGGCCGCCACCCGCGGAATCATGTCCTCGCGAATGCTGCGCAGGTATGCGCCACGATCCATCTCCGGCGGTACGGCGTGCGCCGCGAGCAGCGTCGTGACCACCCCGAGCGGCAATTCGCGTCCGAGCGCCCGCGCCACGCGCAGCATGCGTAACTCGTGCTGCGCCTCAAGACCGTAGCCGGACTTGATCTCGACCGTGGTGACGCCCTCGCCCATCAGCACGCGCAGCCGCTGCGCGGCCGTACTGAGCAACGTCTGCTCCGGGGCGGCGCGTGTGGCGCGTACGGTGGAGAGAATGCCGCCGCCGGCACGGGCGATGCTCTGGTAGTCGGCTCCCGCCAGACGCATCTCGAATTCCGCGCTGCGCTCGCCGCCAAAGACGATGTGGGTGTGGCAGTCGATCAAACCCGGGGTCACCAGGCGTCCGTCGAGATCGACGTCCTCGCGCGCATGGGCGCCAGCGGGCAGTTCGTTGGCCGGACCGGCGAACACGATCCGTCCGTCCGTGACGCCGAGCGCGCCACGTTCGATCAGACCGATGCCCGGCAGCCGCGGCGAGAGTGTTGCCAGGGTCGCGCCGCGCCACAAACGATCGAATTGCACTGCCAGGGCCTTCTCATTTGCCTAGCCAAATCATAATATGCCTAGACATATTGCGGAACCCCCCCGGGGCGCGACCGGACCGAGCGCAACATGAACCGGACATTCTTCTTCGACACCGCACGGCTGCCCGCCGGGTGGCGGCGCAACGTGCGCGTGACGGTGCGCGCCGGACTGATCTGCGAGGTGGCCTGCGGCGCGGCAGCCGCCCCTGAGGACCTGCGCCTGGCCCTCGCGCTGCCGGGCGTGCCGAACCTGCACAGTCATGCCTTCCAGCGCGCCATGGCGGGGCTTGCGGAGCGGCGCGGACCGCGGGGTACGGACGACTTCTGGTCCTGGCGCGAGGTCATGTACCGCTTTCTCGAGCGCCTCGACCCCGACGATCTTCAGGTCATCGCCACCTACACCTATGCCGATCTGCTCGAGGCCGGATTCACCTCGGTCGGGGAGTTCCACTACCTGCACCGCGATCCGCGCGGCAGCCTGTATCAGGACCCGGCGGAGCTGGCGCTGCGCCATGCGGCCGCCGCCGATGCCACCGGCATCGGACTGACCCTCCTGCCGGTCTTCTATGAGTCGAGTCAGTTCGGCGCAGTCGCGCCCACCGCCGGACAGCGGCGCTTCATTACCGACCTCGAGGAGTTCGAGCGCATCAGCGCGCGGATCCGCACCGCCGTTCCCACCAGCGGCGCGCGCAATGTCGGCATCGCGCCGCACTCGCTGCGGGCGGTCACCGCTGCGCACCTGGCTCGGCTGCTGGAACAGCACCCGCTCGGCCCAGTGCACATTCACGCCGCGGAGCAGATGAAGGAAGTCGAGGATTGCGTGGCGTTCACGGGCTTGCGCCCGGTGGAGTGGCTGCTGCGGCATGCCCACATCGACGAGCGCTGGTGCCTCGTGCACGCCACCCACCTGACGGACGCGGAGACGACCGAACTGGCGCACAGCGGCGCAGTGGCCGGCCTGTGCCCGGTGACCGAGGCGAATCTCGGCGATGGCATCTTCCCCTCGCTCGCCTATGCGCAGGCGGCGGGCCGGTGGGGGATCGGCACCGACTCGCACATCCGGCTCGATGCCGCCGGCGAGCTGCGCCAACTGGAGTATGCACAGCGGCTGGCGCACCGGGCACGCGCCGTGCTGGCACGATCCGATCAGCCCTCGAGCGGCGCGAGCCTGCTCGAGGCGGCATGGCGCGGAGGCGCCCAGGCGCTCGCGCTGCCGGTGGGCGCCATCGCCTCGGGATGCCGTGCGGACTTCATCGGATTGGATGCCCAGCACCCCGATCTGACCGGACGCACCACGGACTCCGCGATCGATACCTGGGTGTTTGCCTCGGGCCGGTCGCTGATCAAGGACGTCATCGCCGGCGGTGAGCACGTCGTAGAGAACGGCAGACACCAAGACCGCGACCGGATCGACGCCGCCTATCGCCGAACGTTGAGCCGCCTCCTGCAGACGGCATGACGATGAAAGGCGGCGCGGCATCCTCCCTGGCACGCACGGGCACCGTGCCCCGTTCCCGCGAGATCTATGACGCGCTGCGGCAGAAGATCGTATCCGGCGAGTGGCCCGCCGGTCACCGACTGCCGTCCGAGCACGAGTTGGCGCGGGCGTTCGGCTGTGCGCGCATGACCATCGGCAAGGCGCTCGGCGCATTGGCCGAACAACGGCTGGTCACGCGGCGGCGGCGCGCAGGCACCACCGTGAACATGCCGCGCCCGCAGGAGTCGGTCCTCGAGATCCACGACATCGAGGCGGAGCTGCTCGCCGCGGGCATTCCCTACGCGTATGAGTCCCTGGCCCGACGGATTCGCCGCGCCACGGCCCGGGACGCGGCGACTCTGGGGGTGTCGCTCGGCACACCGGTGTTGGCGCTGACCGGCCTGCATCGCGCCTCCGGCCGACCCCATGCCCTCGAGGAGCGGCTCATCAACCTGCGGGCGGTCCCGGAAGCGCGGACCGAGCGGTTCACGGCCATCTCACCGGGCCGGTGGCTGCTGCAGCGCATTCCGTGGACGGAGGCCGAGCACCAGATCGGGGCCCTGAACGCCGATGCCGACATCGCGCGCTGGCTGGCGATTCGTCGGGACACGGCCTGCCTCGCGATCGAGCGCAACACCTGGCGTGATGCGCAGCGCATTACCCACGTCCGGGTCATCTACCCCTGCGGCGAACATCGGCTCGTGGCGCGCTTCCGCTACCGACCGCTGTGAGCACGGCGACGGACGGCGCCGCCACCGACCCGGATCCGTGAAACGAGCCCCGTGCCGGACGTCGAATTCCCGCCGGTGCACGATCTGGCGGCCGCGCCCCCGGAGCGTTCTCTACTAGAACTCCAGAGTCAGCTGCGCGCTCGCACTGGGACGTCGGAAGCGCTCGACGTCGAGCGATGCCTTTCGTCCGGTGTTCAATCCGCTCCTGCGGCAGGCCGCCTGGAAGCGGACCCGCAGCATATCGGCAAACGGGCCCTCGCCGCGCATGCGGCTGCCGAAGCGCGGATCGTTCTCCCGCCCGTGACGCATCTGACGGATCAGCGACAACACGTGCGCGGCCCGATCCGGGTAGTGCGCGTGCAGCCACTCGCTGAACAGCGCGCGCAGTTCATGGGGCAATCGCAGCAGCACGTACCCGGCCCACCGCGCGCCCGCCGCAGCCGCCGCCTCGAGAATGGCTTCCAAGTCGTGATCGGTGAGCGCCGGGATCACCGGTGCGACCAACACGCCGGCCGGAATACCGGCGGCGGTGAGCTCGCGCACCGTGCGCAGCCTCGCCGCCGGGGATGCCGTCTGCGGCTCCATGCGGCGCTTCAGCTCGGCATCGAGAGTCGTGATGCTGACCCCGACCTGCACCAGGTCGTCCTTCGCCAGCGCGCCGAGCAGATCGAGATCGCGTAGCACGAGCGCGCTCTTGGTGATGACGGTGACTGGATGACGGCAGGCGGCGAGTACCTCGAGGATCTCGCGGGTGACGCGCAGCTCACGCTCGATCGGCTGATACGGATCGGTGTTGGCACCGAGCGTGATGGGCTTGCAGAGGTATCCCGGACGGTCCAGCTCGCGCCGCAACAGCGCCGCCGCGCCCACTTTGTAGAAGAGCTTGGTCTCGAAATCCAGCCCCGCCGAGAGCCCCACGTAGGCATGGCTGGGCCGGGCATAGCAGTACACGCAGGCATGACTGCAGCCGCGGTACGGATTGATCGACTGCTCGAAGGGGATGTCGGGGGAGTCGTTGGTGGAGATCAGCGCGCGGGCATGCTCGGGCGTCACGGTGAGCGGCGGCCCTTCCGTCTCGCCGTCCTGGAACCAGCCGTCGTCCACCGCCTCGGCGCGATGACGCTCGAATCGGCCGGCGGGATTGGAGAGCGCGCCGTGTCCGCGTCTCACCGTGCCGTCGCGCAAGGGGGAAGTCATGGAGTAACTGTACAAATACACAGATACTCTGTAAAGGGCCCGTCTGCACCGGCGGCATCAGCGCAGGCCCGCAGGGGGCCCGACCGTCATCGCGCGGATCGCCCCGTCATGGTGCGCGCCGCGGCGTGCGGCGCGCCATAATGGTGCGCGCCCCGTGCCGCCTGAATTCTGCGCATTCACAGACTCAGGCAGTTACGGGCATTCCCCCCATGGCACGAAAGCTGCAAAATCCGCCGTGGCAAGATTGACCGGCCCGCGGGAGATCCCCCGCGCGGCCGCACGTTACGCTAGAGACCGCCCCTACCGGAGAGTCCGCACATGAAACTGGTCACCGCGATCATCAAACCGTTCAAGCTCGACGACGTGCGCGCCGCACTCTCGGAGATCGGGGTTTCGGGCATGACGGTGACGGAGGTGAAGGGCTTCGGCCGCCAGCGCGGGCACACCGAACTGTACCGCGGCGCCGAGTATGTGGTGGACTTCGTGCCGAAGACCCGGATCGAGGTGGCGGTGCGCTCCGACCTGGTCGATGCGGTGATCGAGGCCATTCTGAAGTCCGCCAAGACGTCCAAGGTCGGCGACGGCAAGATCTTCGTCACCGACATCCAGCGCGTGATTCGCATCCGCACCGGCGAGACCGACGAAGCGGCGCTGTAGTGTTCTGCGGCGGCGGACCCGCGCAGGCGGGCCCGCCGCCGTTCAGGCGCGCACCATGCGCATGGGGCGCGCGTTTCGCCCGATGCCGAGCGCGCCGCTGCGGACCACCTCGAGCAGCTCGGCGCTGCGCGCCAGTTCGGCCTCGAAGGCATTGATCTCGGCTTCACTCGCGGTCAATTCCACGATGAATCCATCCGGTGCCGGGTCGAGCACCCGCCCGCCGGTGCGCACCACGTAGCCGCGCACCGCATCGATCTGATCGGGTTGCACCTTGACCTTGACCAGAATGAGCTCGCGCTCCAGGTGCTCGCCCTTGGTCATGTCCTCGATGCTCACCACATCGATCAGCTTGTACAGCTGATTGACGATCTGCTGCATGACCGCATCGGAACCTTGGGTCACCAGCGTCAGGCGCGAGACGGTCGGATCGTGCGTGGGGGCGACCGAGAGCGACTCGATGTTGTAGCCGCGAGTGGCGAACATGCCGGCGATGCGGCTGAGCGCACCGGCTTCGTTCTGCAGCAGGATGGCGATGATGTGGCGCATGGGCTTCCAGGGAAAATCGGGCGGGACGGCAGCAGAATAATGGATCGCGCCGGCAGCGGCCATGCGCCCGCCCCCACGGGACGCAACTTCCGGCCGGCGGACCGACCTGCTAGTCTCGTGGCATCTCCCTTTTTTCCGGAACCCAGCCGCCGCCACATGAGAGCGCCGCCATGATCACGACCGTCCCCGAATCCAGCCACAGCGCCCACCCGCTCGCGGGGCAGAAAATGTCCGGGGCGCGGATGATCATGCAGGTGCTGGCCGACGAGGGCGTAGAGACGATCTTCGGCTACAGCGGGGGGGCGATCCTGCCGACCTACGACGCGGTATTCCTCTATAACGAGGAACAGCAGCGCGCCGGCGGGCGGCAGATTCCGCTGATCGTGCCGGCCAATGAGCAGGGCGCGGGCTTCATGGCCGCCGGGTTCGCGCGCGCCACTGGCCGAGTCGGGGTGTGCCTGGTCACCTCGGGTCCGGGCGCGACGAACACGGTCACCCCCGTGCGCGACTGCATGGCCGACTCGGTGCCCATCGTCGTGATCTGTGGACAGGTCTCGCGGGCGGCCATCGGAACCGATGCCTTCCAGGAAGCCCCGGTCACCGCCATCATGGGCTCGGTGGCCAAGCACGTCTTCCTCGTGACCGAGCCGGAGCGGCTCGAGGCCACCATGCGCACCGCCTTCGAGCTGGCGCGCACCGGCCGTCCGGGTCCGGTCGTGGTCGATGTCCCGAAGGACGTCCAGAACTGGGAGGGTCTGTTCCAGGGATCGGGCACGCTGCCCATTCCCGGATACCGCCGGCGCATGCAGGCGCTCACCGAGCGGCGCCTCGACTCGCATGCCGCAGCGCGCTTCTTCGAGATTCTCGCCGAGTCGCGCCGTCCGCTGATCTATGCCGGCGGCGGGGTCATCCACGGCAATGCCGCAGACGCACTGCTGCAGTTCGCAAGCGCCTTCGAGCTGCCGGTCGTCACGACACTGATGGGCATCGGTGCGATCGACACGACGCACCGGCTCGCCATGCGCATGCTCGGCATGCACGGCGCGGCGTTCGCCAATTACGCCGTCGAAGACTGCGACTTCCTGATCACGATCGGCGCGCGGTTCGATGACCGGGTGGCCGGCGTGCCGGCCAAATTCGCCCCCAGCGCCCGGCGCATCGCGCACCTGGACATCGATAGTGCCGAGATCAACAAGGTCAAGCGCGCACACTGGAGTCACGTCGGGATGCTTCCCGAGGCGTTGCACACGCTGACCGCGCACGGACGGCGAAGCGGGTTTCGGGCCGAGCTCACCGAATGGCACGCGCACCTGGATACTCTCAAGCGCCGCCACGCGATGAACTACGACCACGACAGCGAACGCATCCAGCCGTACTACGTCATCGAGCAGATCAACCGGCACACCGGCGGAGAGGCCATCATCACCACGGGGGTCGGGCAGCACCAGATGTGGGCTGCGCAGTACAGCGACTTCCGCGGGCCGCGCCTGTGGCTGACCTCCGGAAGCATGGGCACGATGGGCTTCGGCCTGCCAGCTGCGATCGGCGCACAGTTCGCCCATCCCGACAAGCTGGTGGTGGATATCGACGGAGACTCGAGCATCCGCATGAACATCGGAGAACTCGAGACCGTCACCACGTATGAGCTGCCGATCAAGGTCGTCGTGCTCAACAACTGCGGCGACGGCATGGTCAAGCAGTGGCAGAAGCTCTTCTTCAAGGGCCGACTCTCGGCGAGCGACCGATCGCTGCACAAGAAGGACTTCATCCGCGCTGCCGAGGCCGATGGCTTTCCGTATGCCGTGCGCCTCGAGCGCAAGGCCGACGTGCCGCGCGTGATCGAGGAATTCCTGAAGTTTCCCGGTCCGGCGTTTCTCGAGGTCGTGATCGACCCGGACGCCGGCGTATACCCGATGGTCGGCCCCGGACAGACCTACTCGGAGATGATCACCGGGGAGTTCATCGCCTCACGGCACGAGGTGAACATCACTCCGCCGGGACCGTCGGAGATGTTCTGAGGAGAGAACATGAAGTACCTGCACACCATGGTCCGGGTTGCGGACCTGGACGCCTCGCTGCGCTTCTACTGTGACGCGCTCGGCCTGAAGGAGCTCTCGCGCAAAGACTACCCGCAGGGACGCTACACGCTGGTATTCCTCGCCGCACCGGGCGATGAGAGTGCGCAGGTGGAGCTGACCCACAACTGGGACCCCGAGGCCTATGCGGGGGGCCGGAACTTCGGCCACCTCGCCTACGCCGTCGATGACATCTACGCGGCGTGCGAGCGCCTGCAGCGCCATGGGGTGACGATCAACCGGCCGCCGCGCGACGGACACATGGCGTTCGTGCGCTCCCCGGATCAGATCTCCATCGAGCTGCTGCAGCGCGGCGGACCGCTGCCGCCAGCCGAGCCGTGGACCTCGATGTCCAACACCGGGAACTGGTGACCGCACGCCCCCCGCCGATGGATGGATCGGCCGGCGCCCTGGAACGCTACTTGCGCGCGCGGATTCCGCTGGCTGCGTCGCTCGGCGTGCACGTCGCCGAGGCGAATCTCGAGCGCGTGCGGCTCAGCGCACCGCTCGCGGCCAACATCAATCACAGTGGTACGGTGTTCGGTGGCAGCGCCGCCGCCGTCGCAACTCTCGCGGCGTGGAGCCTGCTGCATCTGCGGCTCGCCACCGCGGGCATCAGCGCCCGCACGGTGATCCAGCGCAGCCGCATGGAATATGACCGGCCGATGACAGAGGACTTCGAGGCGCACTGCCGCCTCGAGGATCTGCAGGCCTGGGACCGGTTCACCGGCGTCCTGGCACGGCGCGGGCGAGCACGCCTTCCTCTGCAGGCGACGCTGTTCTGCGGTGGGCAATCCGTCGGCCGCTTCGAAGGCGAGTTCGTCGCACTGGGTGCGGCACATGCACCACCGGACCCGCCGGAGCCGTGAAGTGCCAAACACGGCATGGAACTGCGGCGCGTCACGGTGCACAATGAGGTCTTCATTGACGCGCAACCGCACGTCGATGACGCATCGGGGCAGACCGTCAGACCGTGGGGGACCGTGGCCATGAGTCAAACCGACCTGCGGGGCAAGTTCGTTTGGCACGAGTTGATGACGCCGAACGCTCAAGCCGCCGCCGCCTTTTATTCGAACGTGCTGCCTTGGACGATCGAGGCGTCCACGGTACCGGGTTACATCCTGTGGATGAACGGACCGGCGCGACTCGCGGGCCTGATGCCGCAACCGTCTGCCGTGCGCGACAACGGCACACCGCCGAACTGGCTGGTGTACATCGGGACGCCCGAAGTCGATGCCACGGTTGAGACCGCGCAACAGCTCGGCGGCAAGCTGCTAAAAGTCCCGACCGACATCCCGGGCATCGGCCGATTCGCCGTGCTGTCCGATCCGCAGGGCGCAGCGTTCGCGCTATTCACCCCGGCCATGAGCGGACCGCTCGATGCCGCCGCCCTGTCCGCGGGCCGCTTCTCCTGGCATGAACTGGCCACCACGGATCCGAGCCGCGCGCTCGCATTCTATGCCCCGCTGTTCGGCTGGACCCGAGGCCCCGCGCACGACATGGGCGCCGGCGGCCTGTACCAGGTCATCGAGCATGCCGGCGTGCCCATCGGCGGCCTGCACGTGCTGCAGGATCCATCCAAGCCGCCCCGCTGGTTGAGCTATGTGCGCGTCACGCGCATCGAGGCGGTGCTTGAGGCCGTCCAGGCGCACGGCGGGCGCGTGTTGAACGGCCCGCACGTGGTGCCGGGCGGTGATCGCGTTGCCCACATTATGGATCCGCAGGGCGGCACGATTGCGCTGCACGAACCGGCGCAGGCCCAAGCCACCGCGCCGAAGCGGCGCGTGCGCCCCGCGGCGCGCAAAACCCGCAGGCCGCGCAAAGCGGCGGCCCAGAGCACCCCGAAGCGCGCAAAGCCAGCCGTGAAACGCGCGGCGGCGAAGACCCCCCGAACCTCGGTGCGCGGTCGGGCAACGCCGAGTGCCCAACGCGGTGCCGCCCGAAAGACGGCCGCCACGCGCAAGACGGCCGCCACGCGCAAGACGGCTGCCACGCGCAAGACGGCTGCCACGCGCAAAATGAAGCGCACGAGTGCGAAAGCCGGCGCGACCCAGCGCAAGTCGCGCACGGCGCACGTTCGCCCGAAGAAGCCCGCAGGCCGAGCCCGCCGCACGCGCCGCTGAACCCGCCGGGCCGCCTCGGTGCGGCGGCCCGGTCCCGACTGTGCTTCATTTCGTTTAATCCCGCCGGCCGCCTGCGGCACAATGGCGCTCGACCATGCCGAACCGCAAATCATCTCCGCTGCCGCGCGCCGCGGCGCGCATCCGCCGCGGCTACTTCGAGTGCCGCTTTGGGCAACTGCACGTCCATCACGCCATTCCGGGAGGGGGCGGCTTCGAGGAAGCCACGCCCGTGCTGGCGCTGCACCCCGCCGGTCACTCCGGAGCGCTGTACGGCGCACTGCTGGCCGCACTCGGCGAGGACCGATCGGCGTTCGCACCGGACTTGCCGGGGTTCGGACAATCCGAGCACCCGGGCGTCCTGTCGGTCGGAGAACTCGCCGCCGCCCTCGGCGACTTCCTCGACACCATGCGTCTGCGCCAGATCGACCTGATCGGCTGCGGCCTCGGTGCTCACGTCGTGCTCGAGCTGCTGGCCACCCACCCCGCCGTGCGACGGCTGGTCATTGCCGCCCTGCCCACGGCCGCGATCCCCCCACCACCGCGCAACGCTGGGGCCACCGATGAGTTCCTGCGTGCCATCTGCGCCAGTGCGCGCACCGACTGTGGTGTCGACGCCCCGCCGGAGGCGGTCTTCTCCGCCTGCGGGGAGCGGCTGCAACACGCCGCAGCCGCCGCGCAGGCCGGAGTGCTCGAACAGACCCGACCGCTGCGCGAGCGACTACGCGCCGTGACCCACCCCCTGCTGATCCTGCATGGGCCGGAGCATCCACACGGGTTTGCGCTCACCGCCGCCGATCTGCCGCCGCAGACCCAGCGCGCCGCGTGCGCCGGCATCGCGGCCCTCGAGGTCGGTGCCGCACCCCTCGTCGGCGCGATCCACTCCTTCCTCACGACCTGAGTGCTCATGGTCAGCCCCTACATCGAACAGATCCTCAAAGCACGCGTCTACGACGTCGCAATCGAATCGCCGCTCGAACCGGCTCCGCGGCTCTCGGGGCGCATCGGCAACGAGGTGCTGCTGAAGCGCGAGGACCTGCAGCCGGTGTTCTCATTCAAGCTGCGCGGCGCCTACAACCGCATCGCGAAGCTGTCGGACTCTGCCGCCCAGCGCGGCGTCGTGTGCGCCTCGGCCGGCAACCACGCCCAGGGTGTGGCACTCGCGGCGCGCCGACGCGGGATCCGCGCGGTCATCGTCATGCCGCAGACCACGCCGCAGATCAAGATCCAAGCGGTCAGCGCGCTCGGCGGCGAGGTCACGCTGCACGGCGATGACTATGATTCGGCCTTCGAACAGGCGCTCGCCCTCGCCCGCGAACACAATCTGGTATTCGTCCATCCGTTTGACGACCCGGACGTCATCGCCGGCCAGGGGACCATTGCGGTGGAGCTGGCACGCCAGACCGGTGGCCACCTGGATGCTCTGTTCGTCCCGGTCGGCGGCGGCGGTCTCATCGCCGGGGTGTCCGTGTATCTGAAGTACCTCTATCCGGGCATCAGGATCATTGGCGTCGAGCCGCAGGATGCGGCCGGCATGTACGAGTCGCTCAAGGCCGGCCGGCGCGTCACGCTCGAGCGGGTCGGCCTGTTCGCCGACGGCGTCGCCGTGAAGCGGATCGGTGAGGAGACCTTCGAGCTGTGCCGCAAGCACGTCGATGAAATCATCCTGCTCGACAACGACGAAATCTGCGCTGCGATCCAGGACGTATTCGAAGACACCCGCTCGATCGTCGAGCCGGCCGGCGCACTGGCCGTGGCGGGACTGAAGAAGCTCGCCGCGCGCGAGCACTGGCAGGGCAAGCGCCTCGCGGCGATCACGAGCGGCGCCAACATCAACTTCGACCGCTTGCGCCACGTGGCCGAGCGGGCCGACCTCGGCGGGGAGCGCGAGGCGCTGCTCGCCGTGTGCATTCCGGAGCGGCCGGGCAGCTTCCGCCAGTTCTGCGAGATCCTCGGCCGACGCAGCATCACCGAGTTCAATTATCGCTACGAGAGCGAGGCGGCCGCGCACGTGTTCGTCAGCTTCTCCCTGATGCGCGGACGCACCGAGAAGGACGGCGTGATACAGGCGCTGCGTGCGGGCGGTTACACCGTCACCGACATGAGCGAGAACGAGATGGCCAAGCTGCACGTGCGCTACATGATCGGCGGGCGGGCGCGCGGCATTCGCGATGAGCTGCTGTATCGGTTCGAGTTTCCGGAGCGCCCCGGTGCGCTGCTGAAGTTCCTCGACGCGGTCGGCTCGCGCTGGAACATCAGTCTCTTTCACTATCGCAACCAGGGCACCGACTATGGACGGGTGCTCGCTGGTATCCAGGTTCCGACGGCGGACCGCCCAGAGTTCCTGCAGCACCTGAACGATCTGCACTACGAGTACGCCGACGAGACGGGCAATCCGGCGTACCGGATGTTCCTCGGCGCCTGAGCGGTCGGCCGCACCCGCGGCGCGGTTCAGCCGTGGATGTAGCTTTCCAGCTGCTCGATCGTGCGCTGCTGGTCCTCGATCACCGACTTGACCAGATCGCCGATCGACACCACGCCGAGCACACGGCCGGTGTGAACCACCGGCAGGTGGCGGATGCGCCGCTCGGTCATCAAGACCATGCAGTGCTGGACCGTGGCCTCCGGACCGACCGTCAGCACCGGCGAACTCATGATGTCGGCGACAGGGGTCTGTGCCGAGGCGCGCCCGCGCAACACGACCTTGCGGGCGTAGTCACGCTCGGAGACGATGCCAGTGAGCACGCCCTCGCGCATCACGAGCAGCGCGCCCACGCCGTGTTCGGCCATGGATCGCACGGCCTCGAGGACCGGCGCATCCGCTGCGATGCTGTACAGCGCGGGCTTCTTCGCCTCGAGCAGGTGGCGCACGGTGATCATGTCAGCCTCCTCCCGGGCACGCCGCGGCGTGCCGCGATCGTGGATGTGCTCCCAGCGTACGCCTACCGGGGCACGACCGCCACAGTCATGCTGACGTCTGCGCTGACCTGGAGGCTGCCTGATTCGATGGGCGTGGCCGGCGCCATGCGCTGCACGCGCAGCACCGGCCCGAACATCATGGGCGAAGGCGCGCGCACCGCCCCGCCGGTCTGGCGCACTTCGAGGATGCGCACGATCCGAAGGTCCAGGGCGGCCGCAAGCGCATCGGCCGCCGCACGCGCCCGACGGGCCGCCCGTGCCAGCGCCCGCACCCGCGCCGCCTCGGGGTGACGCAGGGCAAAGCGAAGATTCTGCTGCAGGTTCGCACCGGCAGCATTGGCCGCATCGATCACGCCCCCGATGCGTTTGAGGTCATCGAGCCGCACGCGCACGAGATTGGTCACGACATAGCCGGTGATGGCAGGTGGCTTGCCCGAGTTCGAATACGCGTACTGCGGCGCCACCGAATAATTGGCGGTCGTCAGTTCGGCCGTGGGGCCGGCCGCCTTGCGCACGGCGGCGAGCACGGTCGCAACCCGAGTGGCATTGTCCGCGGCGGCGACTTTCGGTTGAGCGGCCTGCGTCCGTACGCCCACTTCGATATAGACGCGGTCCGGCGCCGGGTCGACCGTCGCCGCCGCGCTCACGTGCAGGGTCGCCGGTGCGGACACCGCGTGCCGCACTGCGGCTTGAGCGAGCACCGGCGTGAACGCCAGCGCGAGGATGAGCAGATGTTTCATGGGCAAATCTCCTGATCAGTCCTTCGAATCGGTGCCGGTGCCACCGTCAGCCGAGCAGTTTCTCGCGCCGATACAGCCGCCCGGCAAAAAACATCAACACGGCGCCGAGGGCGAGCGTCACGCCGGCCGAGATCACCAGATCCATCGCCGGCAGGGGTTCGGCGCGCAACAGACTCATGATGATGAAGTGCTGGCTGAGCGAGGGGACGGCCATCAGTGCCGGCCGCGGCCGCAGCCCCATGATATTGGCAAAAATCAACGGCAGTGTCGGAATCAGCAAGACCAGCCCGACGTACGTCTGCGCTTCGCGGTAGCTGCGCGTGTAGGCGGCCACGAGCGTCATCAGTGCAGCACCCGTCGGAATGAGCGGCAGGCAGCCGAGCACGATGCCCGCGGCAACGGCGGGGCCGAAGTTCGCGCTCATGCCGAGCCGATCGAGCCCGATGTGGTGCAGCGCGAACGCGAAGGCCGTCACCGTCAGCACCAGGCACACCGTCATCATGGCGCAGGCGGCGAGCATCTTGCCGTACACCAGGTGCTCGCGTCGGACCGGCATGGTGAGCAGCGGCTCGAGCGAGCCACGCTCACGCTCCCCGGCCGTGGCGTCGATCGCGATGTACAGCCCGCTCATCAGCATCGTCAACAGAATCGCATAACTCAACATGCCGAGCACCAGCGCCGCGCGACTCTGCGGCGTGGAGATGTCGATGGCGTGCAACGCAATCGGTGCGAGCAGCTGCGGATCGAGACCGCGGGCCACGAGGCGCAGTCGGGCGATGGTGCCGCCGTACAGGCCGATCAGACTCGCGAGCCGCTGCACGCGGCTTTGCACCGCCCGCTCGGATTCATCGGCATACAGCCGCAGCGATGCGGGCTTGCCGGCCGCGAGCCGCGTGCCGAAGTCGCGTGGAACGTACAGCAGCGGACCGTGCGAGCGCTCGACCCACGCGCGCGCCGCGGCGCGATCGGCCTGCACCGCCCGGACCTGGACCCGGTACTGACGCAGGAACTGCAGCAGCTGCGGGGCGCGCTCGGCATGGGCCACCATGAGCTCGATCGGCCGGCTCGCCGGTGCGCCGCCGTGCCGGATCGCCATCGAGAGCGCCACGCTGATCAGCGCCGGCAGCAGCAGCGGCCCAATCACCAGCGTCGTGAACAGTGAGCGGCGATCGCGCAACGTCTCGCGCAGCTCTTTGCGAAAGACGCGCCCGATCGCTCTCATGCGGATGGCTCCGACGCCCCGAGGCCGGTCAGGCGCACGAACGCCTCCTCGAGCGAGGTGGTCCCGGCGCGCGCCTGCAGCTCCTGCGGCGCGGCCTGCGCGATGACCGTACCGCCGGCGATGATGATGAGCTCATCGCACAACGCCGCGACCTCCTGCATGACATGGCTGGAGAAGAGGATGCAGTGCCCCTCGGCGCGCAACTCGGCGAGCAGCCGCCGCAATGTGCGCACCGCCATCACATCGAGGCCGTTGGTGGGCTCATCGAGCAGCACGTTGCGCGGCTGGTGCACGAGCGCCCGGGCGAGCGCGGTCTTGACCCGCTGGCCCTGCGAGAAACCCTTCGCCAGCCGATCGGCGAACGAGTGCATCTCCAGCCGCTCGATCAGTTCCACAGTGCGCGCGCGGCGCACGCTGCGTGTCAGTCCGTGCAGGGTACCGAAGTACTCGATGTTCTCGCGCGCCGTCAGGTTCGGGTAGAGGCCCGCACCGTGCGGCAGCACACCCATGCGCCGCCGCGCCTCTAGAGGATCGGTCAGGATGCTGATGCCATCGACCCAGGCGTCGCCACCATCCGGGGTGAGCACCGTGTAGAGCATGCGCAGCGTGGTCGACTTGCCGGCGCCATTGGGGCCGAGGAGCCCGGTGATCCGCCCATCGGCGGCGCGCAACGTCACGCGGTCGACCGCGGTCACCGTCCCGAAGCGCTTCACCAGCGCGCGCGCCTCGATCATGGGCCCGGCCCGTTCAAGGTCAGAAAGAACGGCGGCGGGCGCAGCCGGCCGATGCACCGGGTGTTCAGGCCCTGGACCGAGGCGCGCGTGATGAAGCGTGCCATCAGCCGACCGACGCACGGATCGAGCAGCTGCCCGTGCCCGAAACCCGACACCACCAGATCGAGGCTGTGCGGATAGCCGCGCGCCGCCTCGGCGGCGTAGCGCGGCGGGGTGATCGGATCGTTGCTGCCGGAGAGCAACAGCACCGGCACGTTCGAATGCACCGGCGCGTGAAAATCGGCCGCGACTGGCCCGTGCGGCCAGAGCTTGCAGACCGTCGCCAGATCCCGCAGCGGCGCGAGGCCGAGAAAGGTGCGGTGCAGTGCGGCGCGCTCTCGAGCGCTCACCCGGTAGAACGGCACGTCCTCGGAGCACACCACGGTGTTGTTCATGCCCGCGGCGACGGCACCGCTGTAGAGCCGATCGATGAGCAGGAACTGACCGGCGAGCGGCGCATAGTTGCCCGCCGCCGCGGCGTGCAGATCGAGCGGCAGCAGCGCTGCGAGTGCCGGGGTGTAGCTGGCGAGCCTGAGCACCTCGCCCAACTGGTAGCTCGTCATGCGCAGTCGATCCGGTGTGCCGCGGGTCGGGTCCGGCACGCTGAGGGTGACCGGGTGCGCCGCGAGCGCGGCACGCACGCGTCGGTAGTCCGCGAGCGGATCGCCGAAGCGGGCCCGGCAGGTCGGCTGCGCGGCACATTCGCCGAGAATCCGCCGCACCGCCCGTTGGGCGCTGAGGGCCGCGAGGGCGCCGATCGGCAGCTGCGGCGGCACCACCCCATCGAGAATCACGGTGCGCACCCGCTGCGGGAAGCGGCGCAGATACTCCTGCGCGACCACGGTGCCATAGGACGAACCGTACAGATCGATCCGGCGGTAGCCGAGCGCGGCACGCACCCGCTCGAGGTCCCCGACCGCCAGATCCGTCGTGTAAAAACGCACGTGCGCGTGGGTGCGCAGGTGGCGCAGACAGCGCTCGGTCTCGGCGGCGATCGCCGCTTGCGTGGGTGGACCTTGCACACCATGCCCCGCCACTCGCCGCCGTGGGCAGACCAGAGCGTTCGAGCCCCCCGTGCCGCGCTGGTCGACGAGCACGATGTCGCGGTCACGATGAATCCACGCGAACGCGCCCGCCACGCCGGCGTAAAAAGTGCTGGCGGCCTCCCCCGGGCCACCGGCCAGAACGAACAGCGGATCGGGCCGCGGCACGGTGCTCACCGCCTTCACCACGGCCACGGCGAGACGGATCTGCCGGCCGTGCGGATCGGCCGGGTTCTCGGCCACCGCCAGGTGGCCACACTCGGCTTTGACCAGCTGCAGCGCGCCGCTCGAGCGCAGCTCGCAGGGGGCGAGCGGCAGCCGCGGCGCAGGCGCAGCGTGGCCGGCGGGACTCGCCGCGAGCAGCATCAGCGCCAGGATCGGGACTGCGGGTCGCCTCACGGTGGGGGATGATAAAGCAAGGGCCGCGTCTGCGCCGTTTGGGCCGTACCGGGGCCTGCACTACACTATGCGGATGCGATTCACCCCTCCGTTCGAGATCATCGTGATCGGCGGCGGCCATGCCGGGACCGAGGCGTCCCTGGCAGCCGCGCGCATGGGCGCGCGTACGCTGCTGCTGACGCAGAACATCGAAACACTCGGACAGATGAGCTGCAATCCGGCCATCGGCGGCATCGGCAAGGGCCACCTGGTGCGCGAAATCGATGCGCTCGGCGGGGCCATGGGCCGGGCGGCCGATCGCGCCGGCATCCAGTTCCGCACCCTCAACGGCAGCAAAGGTCCGGCGGTACGCGCCACCCGGGCGCAGGCCGACCGGCAGCTGTACAAGCAGGCGATCCGCTCGATCCTCGAGGCCGAGCGGAACCTCGTGGTGTTCCAGCAGGAAGTGGCCGACCTGGTAGTCGAGGGTGATCGGGTGTGCGGTGTCGTGACCGTGACCGGCATCGTGTTCGAGGCCCCGCGCGTCGTGCTGACCGTGGGGACGTTTCTCGGGGGCCGAATCCACGTCGGGCTCGACCATTACGCGGGGGGACGAGCGGGCGACCCGCCCTCGAACCGGCTCGCCGCGCGGCTGCGCGAGCTGCCGCTGCGGGTCGGGCGGCTGAAGACCGGCACGCCGCCGCGCCTGGACGGGCGCTCGCTCGATTACGGCGCGATGAGCGTGCAGGACAGCGACGATCCGCTGCCGGTGTTCTCCTTCCTCGGCCGGCCGCAGGACCACCCGCCCCAGGTGTCCTGCCACATCACGCACACCACCGAACGGACGCACGAGATCATCCGTGCCGCCACCGACCGCTCGCCGATGTTCACCGGGGCGATCGAGGGTGTCGGGCCGCGCTACTGCCCCTCGATCGAGGACAAGGTGGTGCGCTTCGCCGACCGCACCGCGCACCAGATCTTCGTCGAGCCGGAGGGCCTGGGCACGCACGAGATCTACCCCAACGGCATCTCCACCAGCCTGCCGTTCGATGTGCAGGTGGCGCTGGTGCACAGCATCCCGGGCTTCGAGCGAGCGCACCTGACGCGCCCCGGCTATGCGATCGAGTACGACTATTTCGACCCGCGGGACTTGCGCCCCTCGCTCGAGACGCGCCCGCTGCAGGGGCTGTATTTCGCCGGGCAGATCAACGGCACCACCGGCTACGAGGAGGCCGCCGCGCAGGGGCTGCTCGCCGGCATCAACGCTGCGCTCGCGGTACGCGGAGAGTCCCCCTGGCAACCCCAGCGCAGCGAGGGTTACCTCGGCGTCCTGGTCGATGATCTGGTGACCCGCGGCACGCGCGAACCGTACCGGATGTTCACCAGCCGCGCCGAGCACCGATTGCTGCTGCGCGAAGACAACGCCGATGAGCGCCTGACGCCCATCGGGCGGCGCCTGGGCCTGGTCGATAATGCGCGCTGGCAGGTGTTCGAAGCCAAACAGCGGCGCGTCGAACACGAAGTCAGTCGGCTGCGGGCCCTGCGCATCCATCCGCACTCTCTCGATGGCGCGTGGTCCGAACGCGTGCTCGGGGCACCGCTGAGCCGCGATGTGTCGGCCTTCGAGCTGCTGCGCCGCCCCGAGGTGC
>JAKBDK010000046.1:0-23497 GCA_021834525.1 Pseudomonadota bacterium
GACTCCTGTTGATGCAGGCGAACCAGTACCAGGCGGCGCTCACGCGCTTCCGGGCCGCGATCGGGATCGACCGTTCGAAGGCGATGTACTGGTTCGACGCCGGCCGCGCGCAGCTCGCGCTCAACCAAGCCGGTGCCGCGCGCGAATCGTTCCGCGAGGCGACGCAGCTCGCGCCGACCTGGGTCGCGCCAGTCGGCGCGCTGGCATTCATCGACCTTCAGCAGAAAGACTCGCAGCGCGCGGTCGCGCGCGCCGACACGTTGATCGCGAAGGATCCGAAGAACCCGGACGCGCGCGCGCTCAAGGGACAGATCGAGAGTTCGGTCGGGCAGTACGCGGCCGCCGATGCGTCGTATACAGCGGCCCAGCGGCTGCACCCGAGCGCTGCGCTCGCGGTGCGCCTCTTTACGGTTCGCCGTGCCGAGCGGGCGGCACATCCCGAGGCGGTGCTCGAGCAATGGCTCACGCAGCACGCGGACGATGCGGCGGTACGCACCGAACTCGGGATGTACCAGCTCTCCAAGAGCGACTTGTCTAACGCAGCGAAGAGTTTCGAAGTCGCTTTGCGAACGGCGCCGAACGACGTGATCGCGCTCAACAATCTCGCATGGATCTACTCAAAACAGAAAGATCCTCGGGCCGAAGCCACGGCCGAACGGGCCTACCAGCTGGCGCCGACCGAACCCTCGGTCGCCGATACGCTCGGTTGGATCCTCGTGCAAGGGCGCCACCTCCAGAGAGCCTTGCCGTTGCTTGCGTCCGCCGCCAAGGCGAGTGCCGGGGATCCCACCGTCGAGTATCACTATGCGTACGCGCTCGCGGAGACGGGGAACAAGGCGGCGGCGCGCGCTATTTTGGCGAAATTGCTCGCGAGCAAGGCACCGTTCGCGGCTCGCCAGGAGGTCAAGGAACTCCTCGGACGTTTGCAATCTTGAGAATTCGTCACGGAATTGATGCAAAAGAGTTGTTAATTTAAATCGATGGGATCATTCACATTGCAACGCTTGCGCGGTCCGCTCGTCCGCTTCGCCGGTCCGATCCTGTTGCTGACCGCCCTCGCGGGGGCCGGCCCGCGGGCGGTCGCGGCGGCGCCGTCGACGGCGCCGCCGACCGCGACTGCGAACAATAGCTATATCATCGGTCCTGGCGACACGCTGCAGGTGTTTGTGTGGCGCAGCCCCGACCTGTCGGTCACCGTCCCGGTCCGTCCGGACGGGAGCATCTCGACGCCGCTGGTGCAGAACATGGTCGCTGTCGGTAAGACCCCGGCCCAGCTCGCCAAGGACATGGAACAGGTGCTCTCGAAGTACCTGCGCTCACCGGTCGTCAACATCATCGTCACGCATCCGGTCGGCGCGCTGAGCGCGGTCAAGGTCATCGGTCAGGTCACCCACCCGGAAGCGGTGCCGTACCACGACGGCATTCGCGTCCTCGACGTCGTGTTGCAGGCGGGTGGCCTCACCCCGTTCGCGGCCGGCAACCGGGCGAAGATCGTCCGCACCGAGAACGGCCGGACGCGCCAGATCCCGGTCGAGCTCGATCGGCTGCTGAACAAAGGTGATATGTCGCAGAATCTCGCGCTGCGCCCGGGCGACGTGCTGGTCGTTCCTGAGAGCTTGTTCTGAAGGCGCTTTCTATGCTCGCACCCTCGATCCACGGTACCGTCCAGGACTTCATCGACCAGTTGCATGGAGCCTTGCGTTTTCGCTGGACCGGACTCGGCGTCGCCTGGGCCGTCGCACTTTTGCTCTGGACCGGCGTATTCTTGATCCCGGACACCTATGAGGCGACCGCGCGCGTGTTCGTCGATGCGCAGACGACGCTCAGCCAGGCAACCCAGGGGATCGGGTTGAACGACGACATCGCGGGCCAGATCCTCAGGGTCCGCGAGGCGTTGCTCGGGATCCCGCAGCTCGAAAAAGTCGCCCAGGAGACGAACCTCTTCGCCGGCGCGTTGACGCCGCAGGCGAGGCAAGCGGTACTCTATACAATGTTCAAGGACATCGACATCACCGGCAGCCTCGCGCCGAATCATCCGGGCGCCGCGGTGTTCACGATCACCTACAAGAACCATGACCGTGTGAAGGCACTGCAGGTTGTCGACCGATTGCTGAACGCCTTCGTTGAGGGGGCGCTCGGCGGCAAGCGCCAGGGTTCGGAGCAAGCGCTCAAATTCCTGGAATCGCAGATCGCGGATTATGGAACGAAGCTCTCGGATGCCGAACGGCGGCTCGCCGAGTTCAAGAAGAACAACATCGGCTTGATGCCGAGCGATCAGGGCGATTATTTTTCCCAGTTGCAACAGGAGACCGGCGCGCTGCGCAAGTCGCGGCAGGCGCTCAACGTCTTCGAGCGTGAAAGTCAAGCGTTGCAGCAACAACTGCGCGGCGGTCAGCAGTACATCCCCGGCACTTCGGCGGTTGCTGGAGCGGCGGGCGCGCTCGCTCCCACCGACACCGAGACCCAGATCGAGAAGGCGCACCAGCAGCTCGACCAGCTCCTGCTGCGCTATACGGACAATTATCCCGACGTGATCGCGTTGCGCGACACCCTGAAGGAGCTGAAGGCACGGCAGAAGCGCGAGATAGCGGCTGCGCGCCACGGGGATGCGACCGCGGCAGCGCGCGTCGGCCTGTCCGCGAATCCCGTCTATCAGAAAGTGGAGGAGCAGTACAACGCCCTGCAGGTCGCGATCGCCTCGACTCAGCAGGACATCGCTGATCACGAACAACGGATCGCAAGCTTACGCAGCAAGATGGGCAGCGTCCCAGCAGTCGAGGCGCAGCTTGCACAGCTCACCCGCAACTACGACGTGACGCACAAGCAATACGATACCTTGCTCGCACGGCTCGACAGCACACGGCTCGGCCAGCAGGCCGCGGCGACCGGCACCGTCAAATTCGAGGTCATCGATCCGCCGACCGCGAAGTACCAGCCGGTCGCACCTAACCGGCCGCTGCTGATCGTCGCGGCGTTGATCGTTGCGATCGCGGCCGGCATCGGTGCCGGTTACGCACTGCACCTGGTGCGGCCGGTGTTCGTGAGCACGCGCCAGCTCGCCGCGGTCACCGGTCTCACGGTCCTCGGTGCCGTCGGACTCGCCTGGTACGAGCGCTATCAGGCGCAGCGGCGCCGTGGGGGTACACTCTATGCGGGCGGCGCGGTGGCACTCGTACTGTTCGGCGTGGTGATCCTGGCGTTGCACGCGCATCTTTCCCATCTGATCCGAGGGCCGGCTGCATGAGTCTGGTCGAGAAGGCGATTCGCAAGCTTCAGCAGAGCGCGGCGCTCGCTGAACCTGCACCCGGGCCGCCGATCGAAACCGGCGGCCCGGCCGAGCGTTCGCTGTCATCGACGGCGCCCCACGGGGGGCGAGCGTTCCGCCCTGCATCGGCGGTCGTGTTCGATCGCACGGCGTTGCGCAACGCAGGGCTCCTGCCGCCCGAAGCGGAAGAACGGCAACTCGCCGAGCAATATCGACGGATCAAACGACCGCTGATCGCGAGCGCATTCGGTCGCGGGGTGCCGGCGGTGCCGAACGGCCATCTGATCGTCGTGACAAGCGCGATGGCAGGCGAGGGTAAGACGTTCACCAGCGTGAACCTCGCGCTCAGCCTCGCGCTGGAAATGGACATGCACACCTTGCTCGTCGATGCGGACGTCGCTAAACCGCAGATCAGCCGGCTGCTCGGTCTCGGCAAGGACCCTGGTTTGCTCGATGCCCTGCGCGACCCCGAGGTCGACGTCGAGAGCCTGGTGCAGTCCACCGATGTCGGGAATCTCGCGGTTCTGCCCGCCGGCGGGACTTCGCGTGAGGCGACCGAACTTCTCGCCAGCCAGCGGATGCAACAGATCACCGTTGCGCTCGGCGCGCGCGACCGCCAGCGGATCGTGCTGCTCGATTCCCCGCCGCTGCTGCAGACCTCGGAATCTCACGCGCTCACCGAGGCCGCCGGCCAGATCCTGGTCGTCGTGCGCGCCGAGGCGACCCCCCAGCCGGTGCTGCTGGATGCGCTGAAACTTCTCGAAGGGCGCGGTGCGGTGTCGCTTGTGCTGAACCAGACGCGCAAATCGGGTACCGCCTACTATTACTACGGCTACGGAGACGAGCGTGCGATCTAGGATCTCCGCAGCGATCACCCTGTGGCTCGCCGCGGCCGGTGCGCACGCACAGTCCGTTCCCGGAATACCCGGCATGGACTTCGGCGGATTCGGCGCACCCGCGGGCGGCACGGGTCCGGGCTACGTCGATCTCGATGCAGGCCTCGCGTATATCGACAATGCCCGTTTGTCTTCGACCCATCGGTCGCAGGACGAGATCGCACTTGCGGGCATCGACGCGAACTACGACAACGAAGGCGGCCTACTGAACATACGGGCACGCGGCACGGTCGACTGGATCCACTACTGGCACCACAGCTTGCCGAGTGCACCGTTCGGCGGCCTGAACGCAAGCGCGATATGGGGCCGGCCGACCGGTCCGTTCCAGTGGCTGGGACAGGAGACTTTCAGCGAGAGCCTCGCAAACCCGCTCGCCGCCCCGACGCTCGCGAATTTGGAGTACGTGAACCATCTGACGACCGGCCCTGCGGTGACGGTACACCTCGGCTCGGTCGATCGCCTGACCATGCATGCGCTCTACGCGAACACCACCTATCAACGCTCGCCATACGGCTCGAACACCTACGACGGCGGTGCTTCGCTCTTGCACGAGTTCAACCGTACGACGAGCGTTGCACTCGCGGCCGACGAAGCGCGGACCGAGTTCGCGACGCATGGGATCGCGCCCGCCTACGACAGGCGGAACGCCTCGATCAGCTTCCGTGGCCGATCGGAGCGGACCTCACTCACCGCGAGCGCGGGCTACAGCCAGATCAATTTCGCCGGCGTCTATCAGGGTGCGCCGTCCTACGCGCTCGATCTGTCGCACGAACTCACGCCATCGAACACGGTGTCCCTCAACGGCCGCAGCGGGTTCTCGACCGCGGGGCAGGCGGCAGATGCGAATTTCGGTGCGCCGCTCGGTGCCGTCGCGCTCGCGGGACTGGTGCCGGGCACCTCGAGTCCGGCGCCGTTCAAGGATCAGTTCGCGAGCGCTGGCTGGACGTTCCAGCGAGCGCGCACGACGTTCACGCTGACCGGGAGTTACGGTCGGCAGCGTTACATACCGTTGCCGGCCGGGTATTCGCTCGTGCAGACCTCGGCGATCTACTCGCGACTCACCAACAAGGTGTTCTCGGCGCTGCTGTCCCGGCAACTGCGTCCGACGTTGACGGTGAGCCTGAATGCGTACCGGACGATCCGGCAGGTCGACACCGTGCATGCAAGCACGACTGAGAGCGTCTATCGGCTCGCCGCCACCCAGCAGTTCGCTCATACGCGGATCATGCTCTACGTGCAGCGCCTGCAACAGAGTGCTTCCGGCGCCTACGTCGGGCTCTCCGCAGGTACGTTCACCGCGAACATGATTGGACTCATGTTCAGTTACGACCTCTTCGGTCAGCGGTCGCCGCTCGCGCAGTGAGTCCGGACGTGCGGGTCGAGGCGACTTCCGACGCCCCGATCGATTGGGATGCGTTCGTTGCGCGGCAGCCGCACGCGAGTGCGTACCACCGGGCGAGCGCGGTCGCGATCGGCGCCCGCGCGTTCGGCTTGCGGACGACCTACCTCGCGGCTCGTGGGCCGAACGAGCGCCTCATCGGCGTGCTTCCCCTGGTCGAGCAATCGAGCATGCTGTTCGGTCGGTATCTCGTCTCTCTGCCGTTCGTGACCTACGGTGGGATGCTCGTCGAGGATCCTGCCGCCGAGACGGCGTTGGTCGCGCGGGCCGCTGGCCTTGCGCAAGAACGGGGTGCGCGTCACGTGGAATTTCGCCACCTGACGCCGCTCACCGGCCATTCGATCGCAGAGCGGCTCGACAAGGTATCGCTGGTGCTGCGGTTGCCGGAATCCGAAGCCGCGCTCTCGAAGCAGATCGGATCGAAACTACGTTCGCAAGTGCGGCGT
The DNA here is from genome assembly GCA_021834525.1 of Pseudomonadota bacterium. GTDB lineage: Bacteria > Pseudomonadota > Gammaproteobacteria > Steroidobacterales > Steroidobacteraceae > 13-2-20CM-66-19. The sequence continues at coordinate 6,007 of JAKBDK010000046.1, forward strand.
GCCGAGCGCGAGGCGATCGAGATCGTCTGGGGCGGCGCGGAGCTCCTCGGCGAGTTCTATCCCGTCTACGCTGCGACGATGCACGAACTGGGCACGCCGGTGTATCCGCGCCGGTTCTTCGAGGTCGCGTTCGCGGCGTTGCACGCGGTCGCTTCGGTGCTCGTGGTGCGTCTCGACGGCACGGCGCAGGCCGTAGCATTCCTCGTCCGCCATGGTCGCCGAATCGAGGTGCCCTGGGCTGCCGCGAGCGCGCTCGCCAAGCAGCGCGCAGTCAATATGCGCATGTACTGGGAGATGCTGCGGTTCGCGGTGTCGGCAGGCGCCGAGGCGTTCGACTTCGGCCGATCGACAGTCGACAGCGGTACCTATCGGTTCAAGGCTCAGTGGGGCGCCGAACCAGTGCAGCTGCGTTGGCACTACTGGCTGCCCGCCGGCGCGTCCGTCCCGATGCTCAATCAGACCAATCCGAAGTATGCGCGCGCCGCGGCGCTCTGGCGGCGACTTCCCCTGTGGTGCGCTAACTTGGTGGGGCCGGTGATCGCGAAGAACCTGCCGTGACGGCGCGTTATTGAATGGAGGTTACCGACCCCGCCCGCGTCGCCACGATGCGGCGCACCAGGTCGGTCACCGCTTGTTGAATTTGTCGCCGGTCGTAGCGCTGCGCGATCAACTCGTGGCCGGCCTCCGCGAATTGCATCGCGCCAGAGGCATCGAAGAGAGCGCCGATGCAACGGTCGGAAAATTCGGTCGGCGAATCGACCCGTTCGAGGCCGTGCTGCGCGTCGGCTTTGATCCCGAAGGCGCGGAGGGTCGTCGAGACGACCGGAACGGAGCGCACCAGCGCCTCCAGGATCTTGAGCCGCGTGCCGCTCTCGGCGAAGAGCAGACCGATGCTCGCGAACGCCGGGCGTTCGGCGGTACCTCGCGGTGGCCGAGAACGATCGAGTCGGCCGGTCCGGCCGCCAGCACTCCTTGCAATAACTTCCAGCGACGAATTCCCCCGCCGAATCGGAGCGGCCAGGCGATATCAGGAGTCACGCCAAGTATCTCAAAGTCCGCGACCCCCTGCGTACGCAATGATCGTCACTGGATCCACGAGGGTAAGCGAATCAGCGCGCGAAAATAACGCTCGGACGTGCCGAGCCCGATGCCGTGTCGGTGCAACTCGAAGCGATCCAAGCCCGGCAGCGCGTTGGCGCCCGGCAGGTAGGACACGCCAAGCGCGAAGCCGGCCCGTCGGGTGGCCTCGATCACGCGCGCATCGAACGAGTCCCGGTTGCCGATCGGGTAAGCGAGCGCGCGCACCTCGCGTTGCAATTTCTCCTCGATCACGCGCTTCGATTCGCCCAGTTCCCATTCGAGGTCGCGGTCGGTGATCTGCGTGAGGTTCGGATGCGTTACCGAGTGCGATCCAAACGCGATGCCCGCGGTTGCCATCTCGCGCACCTGGGCCCAGCTCATCGGACGGCCGACGCCGACGGCGCCGTGGGCGATCTGCGGGGCGAACCGGTGCGCCCAATCGGAGAGGAGCGAGAGACGTTGCGCGTTCGGCAGACGCTTCAGGATGTCGTGGACGAGCCGTAGGCTGCGGGTTCGTTCAGGTATCGACGGGCCGCTAGGCAGACGGATCCCGTCGGTGCCGACATGCAGGTCGAACGGATCGACCCGATACACGAGATAGGCCGCGAGCTCGAACCAGAACGGCTCGCCCGAGTCGACATAACCGGTCGCGACGAACACCGTCGCCGGAATCTCGTGCCGCTTGAGGATCGGGAACGCATAGCGGTAGGTGTCCTCGAAGCCGTCGTCGAAGGTCACCGCGACCGCTCGCGGCGGCAGACTCGCTTCGCCGTCGAGCTGTGCGCGAATCTGGTCGAGCGATACGGGGTTGGCGTAGTGCCGAATACAGGCCATGTGCGACTCGAACTGGGCCGGCGTCGCGCTGATCAGTTCGGGATCGAACGGATAGACCGAGAGCGCATCGGTCGGCATCACCCGGTGATAGGCGAGGACGGTCAGCGCGGTGTGGCGATGGTCGTGAAGCGGACCGAGCGCGCGCAACAATCCGACGCGCTCGGCGATTTCGACGGCTTGCTGGACGCGGCCCTTGAATACCTGTACCGCGGGCTCGTCGTTCATAGAGGTGGAACGCAACGAATCGCCTCCTTGGCAAAGCTCCGGGAATCCTCGCAAACAGCCTGGGTCCGTTCCGTAGAACTTATCACAAAAAGACGGCTTGACGAGACGGGAGCTTCTGACAAATGATGCCTCGCCTTAAGGAGCGCCGTGCAAATCCACGATAAGTTCGTCGCGGGGCTGCGGTCGTTTGCTTCCCTGCGGCTCATCACCCAGATCACGTCGTGGCTCGGCACGGTCTACGTGGTCCGTCACCTCGACAGCGCAGCGCTCGGTCGATTTGGCGTCGCGCTGGTCGTGTTCAACTATTTATCGATGACCTACGACGGTTCACTAGTCGAGGCGCTGGTGCTGCGCCCGCCGGCAAGTCGCGCGGAGCGCCGCGCGGTCTTCACCGTACTCGTCGGGTTTGGGGCACTGCTTGCCGTGGCGACCGCGCTCGCCTCCGGAGAGATCGCGCGTTGGGTCGGAGACGCGGCGGTCGCTCCGCTCGTCGTCGGTGTCGCCGGTGCCCTGGCGTTGACCTCATTCTCGGTTCTGCCGCAGGCGGCGCTCGCTCGGCGGATGGACTTCCACCGGCTCGCGATTGCGGGTGGGCTCCAGGCGCTCGCGGTCACTGCGACCACGGTCACGCTCGCCTGGCAGGGTGCGGGGGCCTGGGCACTCGTCGGTGGTCAGATCGTCGGCGCGACGGTGCGATTGATCCTCCTGAATCGGGCGTGCCCGAGCCTACTGCGTCCGAGCCGAGAAATCGCCTACGCGCTCGGTTATCTGCGCTTCGGTGGCCTGCTGTTCGTCGACAATCTCCTGTGGCGTTGGTACACTTCGCTTGATACGCTCTTGCTCTCTCGCTGGTCGGGCACTGCGCAGCTCGGCTATTACAACCTCGCGCAGCAGGTCGCGGAACTGCCGCTCGAGAAGATCTCGACCGTCGTCAACGACGTCTCCTTGCCCGCGTATGCGGAGCTGCGCGGGGATCGCGCGGCGTCGGCACGCCTGCTGCTAGAGACGATGCGTACGCAGGCGACGATCGGCTTCGCGATATTCTGGGGTCTGGCCGCGACCGCCCCGATCGCGGTGCCCGTGCTATTCGGCAGTCGCTGGGACGATGCGGTGTTTCCGCTCACCGCGCTCGCCGCGGTTGCGCCGATCCGCTTGATCGGCAGCGTCGAGACACCCGCCATGACGGGTCTCGGCCGCCCGGGCGTCCTCGTGCGCACGAAACTCATCGTCGCGCCGATCATGACCGTGGCATTGCTTCTGGCTTGTCGCGAGGCCGGGATTCGGGGCGCGGCCCTGGTCTGGCTGTGCGTCTTTCCGGTGGGTTATTTGATCGCATTCCGCTATGTGCTGCGGGCGGGAAACCTGTCCTTCCGGGAACTGGGTCGAGTGACTCGCGGCCCCATCGGCGCGGCGGCCGTGATGACGGTCGCCGTCATCGGCTGGACCCGGCTCGGGGCGATGCTCGCAGTCGCGCGATGGATCACGCTGATAACGGCGATCGGTGTCGGCGCGATCACTTATGTCCTTGGGTTGAGCCTGATCGACCGGGAGTCATTGCGGTTGATTTATCTGCGAGCGCGGCGCTTCGCCGGGCTCGAGGCAGCAACGTGAGCGCGGGCGTCTCCTCGACCGGGCTGCGCGTGCGCCTGTGGAGCGAGAGCGAGTTTTCGCAGGCGAAACGCACCTGGGATGGGTTGCTTGCCGCCTCGTCGGCGGATCCGCTCTTCATGGGCTGGGATTGGCAGTCGCGCTGGTGGGCCCACCACCGCGGCTATCTCGGCGCGCAGCTGCGACTCGCGGCCGTGTACGCGAACAATGAGCTTGTCGGGATCGGGCCGTTCTATCGGCGCCGCGTCGTCGTCCGCCGCGTACTGCGGGTGCGCCGGCTCGAACTCATCGGAATCGCCTGGCGCGATCCACGAGCGGTCTATTCGGATTACCTCGACGTGATCGCGACGCTCGGGCGCGAAGCACAAGTCGTGGCCGCACTCGTCGACTGGTTGGCCGCCGATTCCGGTTGGGACGAGCTCGTGCTCTGTTGCATGCGGCCAATCGGGCCTGGTGCACTGCTCGCGAAAGCCGCTCACCGCCGACTGGGCCTCGTGCGCGAGGTCGATCCGATCGTCGGCTGGCGCGCACCACTGCCAGCGCGCTTCGACGAATACCTGGCCGGTCTGGATGGGAACGTCCGGCGCAGGCTCTATCATCAGCGACGAAAGCTCGACGAGCCGAGGATGCAGGAGGCCGAGCCGTCCGAAGTCACCGAGTGGCTCGACTTGCTCGCGCGCTATGTAACTGCTCGATGGGGCGCGAATCCGGGCCGCGACGCACTGCAGAACGCCTTCCATCGGGACGCCGCCGTGGAATTCGCACGTCGCGGCGAACTGCGCCTCAGCCGGCTGGTCGTTGCCGAAAGGCCGCTCTCGGTTCTGTACGCGGTGCGCAAGGCGGATACCGTATACTATCTGCAGTCAGCGTTTTCGCCCGATGGGCCGCACGGGGTATCGCCCGGCTATCTGCATTTCGGTTATGCGATCGAGTCGGCCTGCCGCGAAGGCGCGTCGTATTTCGATTTTCTGGCAGGGCGCGGACGACGGAGGGATTATAAGCCGGAATTGCTCACAGAGCGCGTGCCGGTCGCGAACTATCATATTTTGAGACGTCGCTTCACGCGATGGGCCTACACGCTACACGGATGGGTCGACCGAGCGCGGGCGAGAGTCCGCAGCGGGTGATACCCCGGGACATCCGATTCGGGGCGTGGATCACAGCCGCACCGGCCAGCGATCGGCGAATATTGCGCTTGGTTGCGGTGCGACACCAAGCCGATACGACGAGGAATCAGTCGAGCTTACGATGCATGAGTTGAATTCCATGATTGCGACACCGCCCGGCGGTTCGGCGGGGGACGGACACCCACGGCACCAACGTCTCCAGGAACATGACTGGGCACGCGGCGGTTGGCGCCAGGCATGGGCCTACCGTGAGTTACTGTTCTTCCTTTCCTGGCGCGACGTCAAGGTTCGCTACAAGCAGACTGCGCTAGGCGTGCTATGGGCGGTGATTCAACCGCTCTTCACGATGGTGATCTTCACGGTATTGTTCGGACGCGTCGCGAAGATCTCGAGCAACGGGGTTCCGCACCCGGTCTTCTATTTCAGTGGCTTATTGCCCTGGCTGTTCGTTCAGAATGCGGTCACCAACGCTTCGATGAGCCTCGTGAGTAACACGAACCTCATCACAAAAATCTACTTTCCGCGCTTCATGCTCCCCGCGGCGGTGATGCTCAGTGGCCTAGTCGATTTTTCGATCGGCTCCGTGCTTCTCATCGGCTTCCTCGTTTACTACCATACGGGGATCGGCTGGAACCTCCTCCTGTGGCCGCTCCTCGTCGTGCAGATGACCCTGCTCGCACTCGCGATCGGCCTGTTGCTCTCCGCAGTCAACGTGAGCTTCCGGGACGTCAAGTACGCGATCCCGTTCCTGATGCAGGTCTGGATGTTCGCGACGCCGGTGATCTATCCGGTCAATATTCTGCCAAAAGCGATCCGGCGCTACATCGCGCTCAATCCGGCGGCGGGACTCGTCGAAGGGTTCCGGCATGCGCTGGTGCCTGCGATCCCGATACACTGGGACTTGCTCGCGACCTCGGCGGTGGTGACGATTCTGCTACTCGCCGGTGCGTTCGCCTTCTTCAAGCGCACTGAGCGCGCCTTTGCCGACGTGATCTGAGCATGAGCAACAGCATCGAGATCCGGGCCCTGTCGAAGCGCTACCAGCTCGGCGCGAGCCCGCGCGGACAGCAGTTGCGCGAGGTACTCGTACAGTGGCTCTGGCGAGGCCACGAAGGGGCAAGTCGGGCCGAGACGCTATGGGCGCTCAAGGACATTTCGTTCGAGGTGCCCGAGGGCCAAGTCGTTGGCATCGTCGGCCGCAACGGCGCCGGCAAGAGCACGCTCCTCAAGGTCCTGTCGCGGATCACCTATCCCACTTTGGGGAGCATCCGGGTGCGTGGCCGTGTCGCCGCTCTCCTCGAGGTCGGCACCGGCTTTCACGAAGAGCTCACGGGGCGAGAGAACATCTACCTGAACGGTTCTATTCTCGGCATGCGTCGGCGCGAGATCGATCGGCACTTCGACGCGATCGTCGAATTCGCGGGCCTGGAGCGATTCATCGATACGCCGATCAAGCGGTTTTCCTCTGGCATGCGGTTGCGACTCGGTTTCGCGGTCGCTGCACATCTCGATCCCGACGTGCTGATCGTCGATGAGGTACTCGCAGTCGGCGATGCCGGCTTCCAGAAAAAATGCATCAGCGCTATGGAGGATCTGCGCAGCGGGGGTCGCACGGTGCTGTTCGTTTCGCACAACATGGCCGCGGTAGAGAATCTGTGTTCTCGCGGACTGTGGATCGACAAGGGCGGTTTGCGGATGGACGGGAATGCGAAGGACGTGATCCGATCCTATCTCGGTAGTTTCGCCGCGGAGGAAGCCGTTGCGCGGGAACTGCACGTCGACGGTCGTGGCGGATCCGGGGAAGCGCGGTTCACGGACGTCGAGCTGCTGAGTTCCGACGGAAAGCTCTCCCCGATCATCCAAAGCGGCGACGGGCTCGTGATCCGGATGCATTATCGCGCCGAGAAGCGCCTCGAGCGCCCGGCGTTCACGGTTCGGCTGTTCAGTCACCTGGGTACGCTCATCACCGAGGCGAGCACCATACTGCAAAACATCACCATCGCGGCTATCGGCGCGGGCGAGGGGTTCGTCGATCTCGAGTTCGACCGACTAAACCTCATTCCGGCGCGATATACGCTCAGCTTCAAGCTCGCAGGGGGCGTCGAGGAGTGCGTATGGGACGAGGAAGTGCGCGTGTATCTCGACGTCGAACCGTCCGCGGATACGGGAACCGTGAGACCCATGAACACCCGGCACGGCCTCGTCTATTTTGTGCAGCGCTGGATCGTCGGCGGGTCGTCCGAGGAGCGCGTCCGCGAGGATTGCCGTCGGCCACGCGCGGGACCGGCCTGACGAAGCCGCCGCGGCTTCGGTATGCCACGGGACCCCGGAGTGCGCCTGTTGGTCCTCACGCATCGGTTGCCCTTCCCCCCCCACAAGGGGGAGAAGATCAGGGCACTGAACATCGTCAAGCATCTCGCTCGCGATCACACCGTCTATCTCGGCTGCCTCGTCGACGACTCCGGCGATTTGCAGCACCTCGAGAGATTGCGGCCGTGGGTGCATGGTGTCGTACATCGACGTCTGCGTCCACGATTGCGTCGCGCGCTCGCGGCCTCGGCGATCGTGGGCCGAGCGCCAATCACCGTACGATATTTTCATACGCGGGCGCTGCAGAGCGCACTCGATAGGTTGATCGAGCGTGAAGCGATCGAGGGAATCCTGTGTTCTTCGTCCGCAATGGCGGAATACCTGTTCCGGTCCAAACACGCGGATCGGCTCGGGTCTATACCAAAGGTCATGGATCTGACAGACATCGATTCGCGTAAATGGTCCGATTATGCCGATCGATTCCCGCCCTGGACGAGGTGGCTTTACCGGCGCGAAGCGCGCACCCTCGCCGCGTATGAGCGGCGCATCGCCCGCGTTTTCGATCAACTGCTGGTGGTGAGTGACGCAGAGCGGCGCGCCTTTCCCGAAAATCCCCTGCCCGACAATCTCGTGACGATGGGTAACGGGGTCGATCTCAGGTATTTCTCTCCCCGTCGATCGCGTCGGGACACGTCGCCGGTCCCGACGTTGGTGTTCACTGGCGTCATGGACTATGCGCCGAACGTCGATGGGGTGCGCTGGTTCGTTGAACGGGTGCTTCCGGCGATCCGGCGGGAGGTACCAGAGGTTCGGCTGTGCATCGTCGGGAATCGGCCCACGGCCGAGGTTCGTCGACTCGGTGCCCAACGTGACGTCGTCGTGACTGGATTCGTCGAGGACGTTCGCGATTACCTCGCGGCCGCGGACGTCTGCATCGCGCCGTTGCGAATCGCGCGTGGGGTCCAAAACAAAGTGCTGGAGGCGATGGCCATGGGGCGGTCGATCGTTGCGACTCGCGCGGCGTTCGAGGGCCTCGAGGCCGTGCCGGGGCGCGATTTGCTCGTCGCCGACGACGAGGCGACGTTTGCGTCGTCGACGATCGGTTTGCTCCGCGACCCGGTTGCACGTGAAGTGCTGGGGCGGCGCGCACGACGGTATGTCGAGATGCGTCACTCGTGGGAACACAATCTCGCCGCGCTCGATAGATTGTTTGCACCGTCGAGGGCGATTGCGTCAGTTCCCGGCTCACATTTCGGTGCACCCGCATGAGCAATGCGAGCTTTCGAGTGCCACTCCTGGTCGAGGAACCCGCGGGCATCGCGCGACACCGTGCGTACGTGCGGGTCGGGGTGCCGCTTCCGGAGGGCGTCTTGCATGATCCGACCGAGGTGGTTGTCGTGGATGGGACCGATCTGGTCCTGGAATGCCAATCGAGCGTGCTCGCCCAATGGGCCGATCGATCAGTGCGCTGGCTACTCGTGGATTTCGTGACCCCGTTGGCGCCCAATGCGCGCGTACCGTTGACGATACGCCGAAAGAACTCGAATGACCATGTGCCGGCGATCTGCCCATTGCGCTTGATCCGATCGTCGGACACCGACGCCTATGTCGTCGATACCGGTGTCGCTCGTTTCGCGCTCGGAAGTGATCGTCGGATTCTCATCGAGACTGCGGAACTCGCCGGCGAGGAAATGCTCGGTGCAAGCGGCGTGGCGGTGCAATTGACGGGCTGTAGCGGCACTGTATACACCGCCATGGTCCAGCGCCTGGAGGTCGAGGAGCAAGGACTCCTGAGAGGGACGATCGCCGCGTTCGGTTCATTCCGATCGATGGACGGCGCCGATGCGCTCGAGTTCAAGGCGCGTTGCGTATTTCTCGCCGGCGAATCGGACGTAAGAATCGAGTTGTTGATCCGCAATCCACGGGCGGCGCGACACCCTGGGGGTCTTTGGGACCTCGGCGACCAGGCGACGGTGCTGTTCCGCGACTTAACGGTCCACGTCGAAGCCGCTAGGCACGCCCGTAGGATGCAATGGTTCGCCGAGCGGTCCGATGCGACTCGCAATGACACCCCCGGTTGTTGGCTCCTCTATCAGGATTCGAGCGGTGGCGAAAACTGGGATTCAGAGAATCACGTGGATGCCGAGGGCCAATCGATCGTGCGGTTTCGGGGCTACCGCGTTATCGCCGGATCGGATGGGCAGAAGAGAGTGATTGCGGAAGGGGATCGCGCGAACCCAGGAGTCGAGATTCTCGCCGACCAAACGATGATTGGTGTTGCCGTCGCGGATTTTTGGCAAAACTTCCCAAAGGCGTTGCGCGCGACCCCGACCACCCTCAACGTCGGAATTTTACCGCGTGAGTCACGCATGCCACACGCCTTGCAGGGAGGCGAGCAGAAACGCCACAACGTCTTCATCGAATTTCGTACAGCAAGAGATGGTTCATCGATCGCAGCATGGTTACACCCGCCGCGGGTCGCGATCGATCCTGCGTGGGTCGAACAGACGCGCACAGTGCTGTGCTTCAAGCCCGCTATCGACGACCGGAACGGACAGTATCAGCGCTACATGAACGCGATCATCGATGGGCCGCAAGCGTTTACGGCTAAGCGCGAGCGAATTGACGAATACGGTTGGCGAAATTTCGGCGATCTATATGCCGATCATGAATCGGTGTGCCACCGAGGCGTTCGACCGCTGGTCTCCCATTACAATAATCAGTACGACTTCGTGCACGGCGCACTTGTGCACTACCTCCGTACCGGGGATGCGCGCTGGTGGCGCCTTGGCGACGAGGCGGCGCGCCATACGATTGACATCGATATTTACCATACGGATGAGGATCGCGCCGCCTTTAATCACGGCCTCTTCTGGCACACCGATCACCATCTGCCGGCGGCAACCTGTACGCATCGGACCTACAGCGTGCGCAATGATCGCAGTCCGGCCTATGGCGGCGGTCCGAGCAACGAGCACAATTACACGTCCGGCTTGCTCCTCTATCATTATCTCTCGGGGGATCCAGAGGCCGGCAATGCGGTTCGGGAGCTCGCCGACTGGGTTATCGCAATGGACGACGGATCGCGCGGCGCATTGGGACTCGTCGATCCTGGGCCCACCGGACTCGCGAGCAAAACGGTCGACGATGAGTATCACAAGGCGGGTCGTGGTGCCGGAAATTCGATAAACGCGCTGCTCGATGCCTATCAACTATGCGGCGATCGGCCGTATCTCGACAAGGCGGAGGAGTTGATCCGGCGCTGCATCCATCCGCACGACGACGTCGCCGCGTTGAGCTTGGGAGAGCCGGAATTTCGCTGGTCGTACCTCGTCTTTCTTCAGGTCCTCGGCAAATATTTGTACCTCAAGCTCGAGTGGCACGAGAGTGACTACATGCTGCATTATGCGCGCGCCAGCTTGTTGCATTACGCTCGGTGGATGCTTGCTCGCGAGGTACCCTACAAGGAAGTGCTGGATCGGGTCGAGTTGCCGACCGAGACCTGGCCCGCACACGACATTCGCAAAGCTCACGTCCTAAATGTCGCGGCGCATTTCGCACCGCGTCGCGAGCACGCGGCGTTTCGCGCAAGGGCACGGTTCTTTTTCGATCGCTGTCTCGATGACGTGTTGAGTTTCGAAACTGCGTATCTCACGCGCCCGCTCGTGATCCTCTGCGGTAATGGATACGTCCAGGCGTACTACGATAGCGATGCCGACGCGCTTACTGTGCCCGAGCCGCTGGCGTATGCATATGGAAAACCAGCGGAATTCGAGTCGCAGAAGCGCCGCTGGCGACGTACACTGCCTAGCCGCATTCTGCGGCTTGCGAAGAAGCTCGGTCGTGCGGGAGTCGAACGCATCGGATTACGCCGCCGCTACACGACGCCATTACGACTGTGAGCATACGAGCGATCAAGCGTCGACCCGTGCTTGCGTACGTGGTGCATTCCTTGGATCCGGGCGGAACGGAGAAGCTCGTCGTCGAGATGAGTCTCGCGTTCGCGGGGGCACTCGACGTGCAGGTGTTTTGCCTCGACGAGCCGGGCCTTTGGGCCAAGGACTTGCGTGCGACGGGAATTCCCGTGCATGTACTGTGGCGCCAACCGGGTCTCGACTTGCGCCTGGTGTGGCGCCTTGCGTCGCAGTTTCGGCGCGCGGACGTGAGCCTCGTCCATGCGCATCAATGCACCCCCTGGTTCTACGCGGCGCTTACACGGGTCTTTTACGGCCGCGCGCCGCTGCTGTTCGAGGAGCATGGACGATTCTATCCGGAGTCCGATCGTCTGCTGCGACGGCTCATCAATCGACTGGTGATCGCGCCGCTCACGAAGCGCTGCGTTGCGGTGTCGGCGGACGTTCGCGATCGATTAGTCCGATACGAAGGCTTGCGGCGGCAGCGTATCGAAGTGATCTACAACGGTGTCACGATTGCGGCCGCGGAGACGGCGGAGACTCGCGATCGGTTGCGCGAGGCACTCGGCTTCGCGCCCGAGGATTTTGTCGTTGGCACTGTTGGGCGATTCGACGCGATCAAGAATTTGCCCATGTTGATCGAGGCCCTAGGGGCAGCGCATGCCCGAGTGCCCCGGCTCGCGGGGGTTATGGTCGGCGACGGACCGGAGCGGCACGTTGTCGCCGAGATGATCGAACGGCTCGGGCTGGTCGAGCGCATTAGGCTGCTCGGCTTTCGAGAGGATGCGAGAAAGATACTGTCGTGCATGGATCTGTTCGTGCTGTCGAGTTGGAGCGAAGGCACGTCCATGGCGCTTCTGGAGGCGATGGCCGCTGGCGTGCCGGTGGCAGTCACCGCGGTTGGCGGTAATCCGGAACTGGTGACGGAAGGTCGGACGGGCTGGGTGGTGCCGGCGGGCGATTCAAGGGCACTCGCGGCGGCGATCATCGAGGCGGCCTCAAATCTCGAGCGACGGGGTGCGTTTGCCGAGGCGGGGCGGCGGCGCTTCGAGGAGAAGTTTACATTCGAGCGAATGATCGAACGATACACTCAGGTCTATCGGACCATGATCACGATGAACGAGCATGACAAGGGGACTGCATCGTGAGCGCGAAAGAATCATGCTTGTTGCGCCGCGGAGCCAAGCGAACACTCTTTGCAGTGGCGTTCCTAGCCGTGCTGCCGCTCAGCATCGTGTGCTGGTTGGAGCGTCATTTTGCACGCAATGAGACTCTGTTCTCCCTCTGCGCACAGACGCTCGCCCTCGTTCCAGGGTTTCCGGGCGTGTATCTGCGTTCCGCGTTCTACTTCGGAGCGTTGGAGCGGTGTTCGTGGGAGACCCACTTCGGCTTCGGAACATTCTTCACACATCGCGGGGCGCGCATCGGTCAGCGTGTCTCAACCGGCGCCTACTGCGTGCTGGGTCATGCGCAGATCGGTGCGGCGGCGATGATCGGAAGCCGCGTGAGCATTCCGAGCGGCAGGCGGCAACATTTGGACGAGGAAGGGCGTCTCGCGCCGATCATGCGATTCGATGTGGTTGCGATCGGGGCCGGCAGCTGGGTGGGCGAGGGAGCAATCCTGGTCGCGAACGTCGGGGAGAAGTGCATCGTAGCCGCTGGCGCCATCGTGACTCGGGACATGCCAAACGGTTGCCTGGTCGCCGGCAATCCGGCACGAGTGATCCGCGCGGTGGGCCCCTCGAGTCACTCAACGGCGGGGACCTGAGAACGATGTGCGGTATCGCGGGATTCGTGCACTTCGATGGACATCGTATGGAGGACGCGGCCGCGCGACTTCGGCGAATGACGGACCGTCTGGCGCACCGTGGGCCCGACGGCGAAGGATGGTTCGTCGACGGTCATGCGGCGCTTGGCCACCGGCGGCTGGCGATCATAGACGTTACGACCGGTCAGCAGCCGATGGGCGCGCTCAACGGACGGGTTCAGATCGTCTTCAATGGTGAGATCTACAATTATCTGGATGTGCGCGCTGAACTCGAGGGGCGCGGGCATCGCTTTCACAGCCGCTCGGACACGGAGGTCATCCTGCGCTCCTACCTCGAATGGGGTCGCCAAAGCATTCAGCGGCTCGATGGGATGTTCGCCTTCGCTATCTGGGATGCACGCATGCGGGAGTTATGGCTCGTGCGTGACCGGACTGGCGAGAAGCCGCTCTACTATTCGAAATTCGGCGGCTCAGTTGGATTCGCATCCGAAATCAAGGCATTGCACGCTGGAAATCTTTGCGGGCGCGGCGTCGATCCGGAGGCGCTCGATTGCTATATGAGTTTTGGGTACGTCCCGGCGCCGAAGACGATTTATCGCGACGTGCGCAAGCTTCGTGCTGCGCATTGGATGCGGGTGACCGAGACGACGATGGAGGAAAAGGGCTATTGGCGTTTAAGCTTTGCCGATCCTGTGGAGCGCAGCCTGGGCGAGGCGAGCGAAGAGCTGGAACCCCTCATCGATCAAGCCGTCAAGAGTTGCCTCATGAGCGAAGTGCCACTCGGGGCATTTCTATCGGGCGGAATCGATTCGTCGCTGATCGTTTCCTCGATGGCACGCAATCTCGATCGACCGGTGATCAGCCATTCGATCGGTTTCGGTACGCGAGAGGAGGGTGAGCTCCCGATTGCGCGGCGCATTGCCACATATCTTGGTACCGATCATCATGAATTTGTCGTCACGCCAAAGGCCGCCGAAGTCATCGATCGGATTGCATGGCATTTCGATGAGCCCATCGGGGATCCGAGCGCCCTACCGACCTGGTACCTATGCGAGGCGGCGCGACGATCGGTCACGGTTGTGTTGTCTGGCGATGGTGGCGATGAGGCGTTCGGCGGCTATACGTTTCGGTACACACCGCACGTGCTTGAGGCGAAACTCCGGGGCATCTTGCCGGCCGCGCTGCGTGGGCCGCTGTTCGGCGCCGCGGGCGCCGCTTGGCCCGGATCGGCAAGGTTACCTAAGCCTCTGCGTCTCAAGACAATATTCGAGAATCTGGCGGTCGGTGACGCGGAAGCATTCTATCGGGACCTAATCTGGCTTCGAACCGGCCACCGGCAAGGACTTTACTCGCGCGAGTTTCTCGATTCCCTGAACGGGTTTACGCCGGCGGAAACGCTCATTCCTCATTATCTACACAACGACGCACCCGATGCACTCGGACGCGGACAGGCCACGGACCTCAATTTCTATATGACGGACGATGTGCTCGCAAAGGTCGATCGAATGAGCATGGCGCACTCGCTCGAGGTGCGAGCTCCATTCCTCGATCGTCGGATACTCGAGTACGCCGCTCGTCTACCGCGTCATCTAAAAATGCACTGGGGTAGGGGAAAGATCGTTTTGCGTGAAATTGCGGGACGGCGCTTGCCTTCCGATATTCAGAGGCTTCCGAAGCGCGGATTTTCAATTCCTACCGCGCGCTGGCTGCGTGGCGAACTCAAACCGATCGTCGAGCCGATCCTATTCGCCCGCGACGGACTGCTGGGACAGGTTGTGAATCCGGACACCGTGAAAAAATTCTGGAGTGAGCATCAGCATGGAGCACGCGATCACCATGTCACTCTCTGGAGCCTAATGATGCTGGGTCTCTGGGATCGTTATTACGGGACGGGTGATCATGCCGCCGACTGACCAAGGGCCGATTCGTGTTCTGCAACTCGGCAACGCGGTAGGCCTGTATGGCGCCGAGCGATGGATTTTAGCGCTGGTGAAACATCTGCCAAGAGATCGAGTCACGTCGTTGGTCGGCGTCATCAAGGATGCGCCGGGGGCAGAGGCGCCACTCGTCGAGAGTGCCCGGCAGTTCGGCCTCGAGGCTCACGAGTTCGTGTCCTATGGGAAGCTCAGCTGGTCCGCAATCGGGCCGCTACGGCGATTCATCGTTCGGCAACGGATCGACATCTTACACACTCATGGATACAAGACCGACATTCTTGGATTGATCGCGACGCGAGGCACGGCTTGTCGGACCCTGTCGACGCCCCATGGCTGGAGCGTCGATGCGGGATTTCGCCTGCGTATCTACGAGGCGCTCGATCGACTTGGCTTTCGATACATGGACGCGGTCGCTCCGCTATCTCAGGACCTCTATGTTGAACTTGCATCGAGGCGTGGGCTCGTTGGACGGGTGCATTTGATCCCGAACGGTGTCGATCTATCTGAGGCTGAGGTGACGAACGAGATCCCGGAACCGTTGTGCAGCTGGCGAAAAAATCGTGAATTCATCGTCGGCTACGTTGGTCAAATGATCGCTCGGAAACGAATCGATACGCTGATTCGTGCGTTCCACGAGCTCGATATCCCGAAGAAGCGTTTGTGCTTGATCGGAGATGGTCCCGAGCGAACGGAACTCGAACATTTAGCAGCGCAATTCGGAGAAACGGGGCGAATCGTTTTCCTGGGATATCGAGATGATCGCATTGCATTGATGCGCGGCTTCGACGTGTTCGTTCTGCCATCGTCTCTCGAAGGTATTCCGCGGTGCTTGATGGAGGCGATGGCGGTCGGTATTCCCTGCGTCGCGAGCAATATACCCGGGTGCCAAGCGCTTATCGAACACGGCGGCAATGGATTGCTCTTTGAACTCGGCAACGCGTCCGATCTCCAAACGCAAATCACGCGGCTTGTGATGGAACCGACCGAACGGAACGTGCTGGCAGCCGCGGGGCGTGACTATATTTATCTGTCACGGTCCGCCAATCAGATGAGTGCACACTACGCAGACTTATATGGGTACCTCGCGTCGAGTGGCGCGAACGGTCCCGGGGAAGATCCTCTCGCAGGATTTCTAGATGGATAAAAAGTTATTGTTCGTGGTTGGCGCGCCGCGAAGCGGTACTACGTGGGTCCAGCTTCTGCTTGCGGGAGGCGGCGATATTGCGACGGTCAATGAAACACATCTATTTTCGTCCTGGCTGACCTCGCTGTTGGGTACATGGAGCGGACGCGGATTGCATCCGAGGCGAATCGGCATCAGTGAACTCATCGAGCGCGACGAGTGGGTGGCTCATGTAAGGCGGCTTGCGGAGGTGATATTGACGCGAATTGCCGATAGGTATCCTGGGGCTAAAATCGTCATGGAAAAGACGCCTGACCATGCTTTGTGGTTACGGCAGATTCATGATGTTTTTCCAGACGCTTACTTTTTGCACATCGTACGCGATCCACGAAGTGTCGTGGCATCCCTCCGCGCCGCATCAAACGATTGGGGAATGCATTGGGCGGCATCTGGAATTATTGAGAACGCTCGCTTGTGGCGAACCTTTGTGTGGGCGGTTTTGGATTCTCAAGTGCCGCAAGACCGGATTTTGCAAATTCGTTATGAGGACTTAAAGCGTGATGGAGCAGATGTACTGCATAAGGTATTCCGCTGGCTGGATGTCGCAACGGAGTGGTCTGAGTGCGCGGATATAGTCGAGCGATATCAAATAGCGAATTTACAGGGTGGCCAACTACCGGCTGCGGGTTGGGACCTAAGGTCGGAACCAGAGCGGTTTTTTCGGCGTGGCGAGACCGACAGTTGGCGTCAGGAGCTGCGTCCTGCCGAAGTGGCGACAGTGGAGTACGTTACCGGGGATCTGATGGAAACTCTAGGGTATTTGCGCGAACAGCCCAGGTACAGAGCACTGCGATCGATTTATGCCCACAAATTGTTGAAGGTTGCGCAGCGGCAAATCGAACATTGGATTCGTCGTGTGTGATATCCGTGTGCAGTGACGGTAATGCAAACGTTGCTTGCGGGACACTCGTATAAGGGTCGAGCCGACTCGAATTCCAGGGAACCGCATGATTTGATGTCATGCAACTATTAACGCTACGCATCGCTAGCGGACATTGTGGTTACGCTGTTCGATGGTGCGCCACCCCAAGGAAACCGGATCGGCGAAGCGCTAGCCTGAAGTTCCGCGCGACGTTAGCGGCTGAGTAGTCAGCAGGCTCCTCTATTTTCTGTGTTTGGCATGATGATGGGCGGCTTACATGGGTACATATTGTAGTCACTAAAGCACTGATTATTGTGTGTGCTCGACAAATACAGGGTCGGCAAACACTTCGAGTTGACCATCACGGACACCGCCGTGAAGTATCAGATCCTCGAACCCCAAGTCGCCGCCGAGGCGGCGCTCGACGGCATCTACGTCATCCGCACGGGATTACCCAAGAAACAGATGTCGGCGCCCAACGCCGTACGCAGCTACAAGGCGCTCACCCAGGTCGAGCGTAAGCGTCCGGTCTGGACCGTCTAGATTATGCGGCGATTTTTTGTGCGGGATGCAGTAGCGCGGCCAAGTTCCACGGCAGCAGTTCATCGATTCGGTTGATCGGATGCTCCGCGATTCTGGTGAG
>JAKBDK010000005.1:0-87330 GCA_021834525.1 Pseudomonadota bacterium
CCCCTGCGGCGGCCCTTTCGGGACCCTCGCCGCGACCCCGTTGGGGCGTTAGCTCAGTCGGTAGAGCATCGGACTTTTAATCCGCTGGTCGACGGTTCGAATCCGTCACGCCCCACCATCTAACCGCTACATCGCCAAAGCTTTCAGGAGGTGCGCAGGATCCCGACGGATTGCTGTTAGGAGCGCCTTGGCAGGCCCGGTTGGCTCGCGTCGGCCTTGCTCCCAATTGCGTAACGTCCCCACGTCCACACGCAGCAAGGCGGCGAACTTCGGTTGGCTCAAGCCGAGGGTGGAGCGCAGCTCCTTGATGGCGAGAGGCTCGACGTGGAATTCCCGGGAGGGCGCTCGCTCGCCCCGGGCGATCTCATTCATCTGCGTCAAGCTCTCGACAAGCTGGGAAAGCAGCTTCTTGTTCACGGGCGACCTCTTACCAATCAGCATTGAGCTTGCGGAGAATTTTTTTCTCCGCAGCCGTCAAATCGTCCTTCAAGCCCTTGCGGTAGATGAGCAGCAGCCGACCTTGCGTCTGCACCACGACGTGAAAATAGATCACGCGCACGCCGCGACTCTTGCCGCTGCCTTTGATTGACCAGCGCACCTTGCGCAACCCGCCCGTGCCTTGGATGACATCGCCCATTTGCGGATGCGCTGCCAGACATTGCTGGAATTCCGCTCAGGCATGCTCGGTCAGCAGCTCCTTGTCTTGCCCGGTGAAGACTACCGACTCGATGAAAAACCATAGAACCGGATCATACGTCACTGACGTACGACTCGCCTCGTAGCAGCGGACGACGGTGCGCCATCGCGCCGATGCTGGCCTGTGAGCAGCCAAACCATTTCTCTTTGCCAGCCGATCTAAAGGCTGCGCGATACCCGGTTTAGCAGGGTTCATGGGCCCAGCGGTGGCACACCTGATGCCACACAGTGGCTCCATCGGTCATCGTAAAGCGGACGCGATTCACTGAGTTCTCTGGCGTCACGTGGTGCGACCGAGTGCGTGACCTGGACATTTAAAGTCTCACTCTCGGATCGGTAAATCCGCCGCCTTCAGGCGGACCGGGGTCCGCGGGTAAAGGGGACCCCGGGGACTGATCCTCGCGAGCCTGGAGAATGGGCTTCTTTCTTCCCCGCCGTCAGCGCGTTACCGCTGATCTGGGCCCATAAAAATGCAACCCCGAGTCCGCAGTACCCGTCGGCCCTTGTGGCCGACTGCGCGCCTTCAGGCGCGTCTGCGAAACCGCCTGCTTTAGCGGGCGGTCTGTTCATTCCGCTGGTCGACGGTTAGAATCCGGCGCCCCTCATCATCACGTCAATGTCTTGAGTGAGAGTTCTCATTCCCTAATTAAAGTTACATCCCGGTAACCTCCCCGTCGGAATCAACAGCAGGGTAGAGGCGACGGGGTTCAGATCAAGCGGCGGCCTCGCGGGGGCGTGACTTTGCGCTCAATGTCCTTGCGGGTCGGCAGTGTGCGCAGGTCGTAGTCCGCTTGCAGTGCCAGCCAGCTTGCGGCCTCGCCGCCGAAGTAGCGCGCGAGGCGCTCTGCTGTGTCGGCGCTCACGGAGCGGCGCTCCTTCACGATTTCGTGCAGCCGGGTGGCCGGCACCCCGAGTTCCATGGCGAGTGCGTGCACGCTCATGTCGAGGGGCGCCAAATACTCCTCGTGCAGTACCTCGCCAGGATGAATGGCACGCATGCGGTCGGTTGTTTTGCTCATAGGGTAGCCCTCAGTGGCCCTCGACAATCTCGACGTTTCGCGGCCCCGCGTCCGTCCAGGCGAAGCATACGCGGAACTGGTTGTTGATACGGATGCTGTGCTGACCTTTCCGGGCCGGGTGGGCTACTGGACGCAAAAGGATAATGAGAACGAATTTCTTGGCCGTTGCCTCACGTGTCGTAACCGAGCGGCTTCGGGGTCTTGTGCAACATGGCGGTTGAGCCACTGAATCACCGGGCGCGCAAGTTGGGAATACGCGATCGCCATCTTGATATGCCCTAGCTTCGGATAAATGATCAGCGTAGACCCAACGGTTCGCGTGGCGAGCTCACGCGCTTGCGGCAGACCGACGATGCGGTCCTCGCCACCCTGCAGATACAATACGGGCACGTGAATCCTATTGACAACGGTAATCGGTGCCGCTTCGGTTAGATTTGCGCCCGCAATGCGACCTGCCTTGCGTTCCGCGGCTCGCCAGGAGCTCTCCGGAATGAGCCTGGCGTACCAGTACAGGTGGCGCGCAAAACGAGGAATCACGGATGTCGCACGCGCGTATGGCGAAATGGCGACGATTCCGCTCAGGCCGGAAAGATTCGGTGCCGCGAGAAGCGCTGTTGCTGCACCTAGCGAATCGCCCAGCAACCCCAATCGGCCCTGGATCAGTCCGGATTTTCGCAACGCGGTGACGAGCTGAATCAAATCCCGTGACTCAAGGGCTCCGTAGGTGATGTGAGCACCGGTGGATTGTCCCTGCGCGCGCAAATCGACCAGAATGCTCCGGTATCCGGCATTCCCGAGGATCAATGCCCAGGGCATCATGGACAGCATGCCGTTGCCGTCTCCTGGCAACAATATAATTGTTCCTCGCGCCGGGGACGTACGGCGTAATTTCGCAATGTTCGTGCGATATTCACGAAGAACTGTCCGTGGTGGCACTACCGGCACAATATGAATTGCGGGTCTTTCATGTGCTCTCTTCTTCGCCGCCGATTCTGTCATATGGTGTTCGACTGCCCAGTTCTCGAGCGACAAATGGCCGGCTTCTCTGACCAGCTGCGCTTGCGCAGACCCTGAAATGTACATCACCCGACAATCATCGGGGCTTTTCGCGCCGAATCTCAAGAAATAGTGTCCAGGCGGGACGAGAGCTAATGCCAGGGTTGCCGGCGGCGGTCCCACAGCGACGTGCAGATGTGCTGAAATGTATGCATCGACGTCGTCAAGAAGGAACTGACCGCCGGCGGATGCTTTAAGGGCCGCATCAGCGCTCATTCGTTGTGGGGCGACGATCTTGGGGGCGATCAAATCTGCGCAACTACTCAGCAAAAGGCTGCCGCACAACACCCATAGGGGGCGCCACGTCTGTGCGCTCTTGAGCCCCGTGGGTATCGATGTTGTCATCACTGAGCGCATCGTCGAGCTCTCCCTATGGACTGAATCAACTGCAGTGGGACCTTGGGTTCTGGTCATCGGCGTGCGTACGTTACACGGTGACGTTAGACCCAAAGACAGTCCCGGGGAATGTCCGGCGCACTGGGCTGCAGCGAGATGCAGAACTTCGATCGGGGCAACGCCCCAACGACGGCTACGTCTGAATCCCTGACATCGGATTCCAGCCGATCGCGGACGGCGCGGCGAAAGGGCGGAACTGCAGAAAATTCCGAACGGGGTCTAGAAGGAAGAGGCCGCTGCCGAATCGGCGCGTTAGACGTGCTTCGTGGCCGCCAGAACGCGTCAAACAGTCCGAGTCGGCGGGGCGTGAATCCAGGCGCTCCGCTCTGCTCGACACCCTCATTGGGGTTGGGAAGGGGTGTTCGGCCGGGTGAGAGGGCGCATCTGCGTGCGCTCAACCGTTCGGCATATTCTGTGACGGGTAGCACACGACGAAGTGTGATGACACCGTGTTTCACCCCAGGGAGCGTCCTTGATTGAGTTATCCGGAACATAGCTCCAAATGCGAATGCTGTCGATAGTTTCCTTGAACTCATGGACGGCGAGTGCAGTCGCTTGTGCGTTCGTGCCGAATTTTGGCCTCGAGGCCCGTGGTGGATAGCATGTCTTCCCTCGCACAGTGTCTTGGTCGCCGTATCAGAGGTCCGACGCTATCCGTTAACGATGCGTTCGACGACTGGGGGTGGGCCGTCATTACTGCGATGGTCCACGGACCACTGGATGCGAAGGAGAGCGTTCAGGGGTTCGGAGTATAACCGGGCCGTCAGTGTTCTGAGGAATCCGGCGACGATAATGACCGCTATGAAAAGGAGCGGAACGGCGTACGCGGGCTTTCCCAGCCTCAGAAAAATTCCGAAGAAAGTGAATGCCACGAACATGTGCGTCAGATAGGTCTCGTAGCTGCGCTGACCAAGACTCACTAAGGGTCGCAGAGCTGCAGGACTTCGCCAGGTCCTAAGATGGTTCGCCATGATGATCAAACAGGTGCCGATCGCGACGATCGACATATCGAGGCCCGTATGCGCGAGGACCCGAAGTCGCAGGCCCAGCGTGGCCGAGAGCAGGGCGGTGCCGAGGAGTCCGGTGAGCCAAATCTGGTGGCGCCGCAGACGTAGATGCGGCAGAGCGAGGGCGGTAAGGCACCCCAAGGCGATGGCGTCCATGCCCGCGAGGTAGGAGTATTCGTGCCAAATGGGGTCACCAGAGGTGAGCACGGCGCGGGCGAGCGGCCCGAATGCGACAAACACCAGCATGACCGCCACGAAGAGTCGCTTCCTAGCGCCGAAGGCCCAGCAGATGAGCGGAAAGAAGCAGTAGAACGTCTCCTCCACCGACAGTGACCACAGGACGTCCCAGCTGCCGGGTAGGTAGCCGTGCCGGGCCTCGAGCACATTCAGCCGAAAGGTCAGTGCCGCGATGAGCGCGGCGCGCAATCCCCCGGTCGTGGAGGGAATGACATAATTGGTGACGTGGGCGAGATCGAGAACAGAAAGAACGAGTAACACCAGCAATAGGAGAGGTGCGATGCGCGCCACTCGGAGTCGGTAGAACTCACGGATGTGCACGTGGGAGAGATTGCCCCACCTGTTGAGAGAAATGGAGGTAATCAAGAATCCGGAGATCGCGAAGAACATCTGCACGCCGCGCTGGCCGTTCCAGATGAGCCGCGACAGGATGAGGGGTGGAAGCGCATTGCCATAGGGAATGTGGGCGAGGACCAAGCGCATGTTCACGTGATTCAGGAGCACAAGGAGGATGGCGATGCCTCGCAAGAGATCGACGCCTTCAAGGCGCCGCCCCTGATGTACAGCTGAGTCAGTGGTTCCGAGAGGTCCCTGCTTTTCCACTTTTGGGCTTTTCACGCGGCGAGTCATGAGCTGGAAGTGGCGGCGCTGGCGCGCAGCGGGGAGTCTAGCAGTGCGCATGTTCGCTCGTGAACTGCATCAGCCGATCAGAAAATGTTTGGACATCGACGATATTATTGGTTTGCAAGCGATCGTCGGAAGTCCGAAGGAGCGTTGCACCCGGTGAGACGGACGTTCGGAGCGCGGCCTCGCCGGGGCGGGCGAATATCTACGCCCGCGCATTCCGGAGTGATGTGGCGGACCTGAACAAGTTGGTGTGTGCGCTTCAGAAGGGGTATGGTGGCCGTGCCCCTGCCGCGTACAGGAGCGTTGTTCTGCCACACCAAAACGGGGACGCCGCGATGGGTTTGAAGGTCATCGGTACCGGTCTCGGTCGCACGGGCACCAAGTCGCTGCAGACGGCGCTGGGGATGCTGGGCTTCGGCCCCTGCCATCACATGGTGGAGGTCTTCCAGCACCCGGAGAGCATGCCGTTGTGGATCGATGCGGCTCGGGGCCACCCGGACTGGGATTTGATTTTCCGAGAGTACCTCGCGGCGGTGGATTACCCCACTGCGGCGTACTGGCGAGAGCTCACGGACTATTATCCGAGGGCGAAGGTCATCCACACCGTGCGTGACGCCGACCAATGGTTCGACTCGGTACATGCGACGATTTTTGCGCCCGAGAGCCTCGCGCGTCGGGTGGATGAAGACGATCGGACGAGATTCTTCGCCGGGATTCTCAAGCGAGTCCCCGGGGAGCTCGACGACCGGACTGTGATGACGGAGTTCTTTCAGGCCCACACCCGGGATGTGATCGCCACGATCGCGCCCGAGCGGCTGCTGGTGTACCGGGCGGGCGAGGGCTGGGGGCCACTGTGCCGGTTCCTTGGCGTTGAACCGCCGTCAGCGCCGTTTCCGTCCGAGAATTCGCGTGTCGAGTTCATCGACCGGGTCCGTGCCCTGCAGTCCATGTCGGGGAATCCGGGAGCCGCGGATCATTGATTCGCGAGGCCCTCGTGCTGCACTCGGTGTTTCGCCCTTAGGCGGCGGTGCTTCCAGACTCGCGATAACGGCTCAGAGCGTCGCCCAACGCACTGTTGAGCGGCGCGAGCCACGGCTCATATCGGCGCCATTGCTCGAGCCCCGTGCGGCTGATCGGGCGGCGGACCTGCTCCGAGCTCGCGGTGCGGACACTGCGTGTGGTCTTGTGAAACTCGAGGCACGCAGGCTCGAACGGCAACCCGCAGAACGCCAGCATGCGCCGTACGCTACCCTCCAGGTCGGCGACCACATCCTCGTGGTGCATCGTGAGAATCCTGCCCGGCAGCACGGTATGCCAATGCGACATCAGCTCGAGATAGGTTCGGTAATAACGAGCGATATCCTCGATGCTGTAGGCGAATTCCTGGCCGCTGGCGAACAGTTGCTTCAGATTGCCGAAGGAGCAGGCCATGGGTTCCCGGCGCGCGTCGATGATTTTGGCATTCGGCAGCATCAGGTGAATGAGGCCGATATGGCGGAAATTGTTCGGCATTTTGTCGATGAACACGGGGCGGGTCGTGTGCCGGTAGATCCGCGTTTCGGCGAGAAATCGCTCGCCGAGCGAACGTAGATCCTCGGCCCGAAGCGTCGTCAGGATGCCCGGATAGCGTGGATCCTCGGGGTCGGATGACCCGCCTCGCAATTCCACCGTGTAGCGGTGAATTTCCGCCAGCTCCTGTGTGCCTTCGACCTGGGAGTGCGAGGCGAGGATCTGCTCGAGCAACGTCGAGCCGGCGCGTGGTAGTCCGACGATGAAGATCGGGTCCGTTTGTGGTGTGCCCCAGTTGCGCCGGGCGGTGAAAAACTCCGCGGTGCACACCTCTTTCTGCAAGCGGGTATTGGTTTCGACAAACTCCGGGCGGTAGCGGCTCTCCGCGCGCTTCAACGCGTTGCCGCGTGAGTAGAATTGCCAGGACTCCTCGTACGCACCGCGATCCTCCAGTGCCTTGCCGAGCGCGAAGCACAGGTGATACTGGTCCACAGGGTGCGTTCCGGGTGCCTGCTGTGCAGCGCGCATGCGCGCCAGTTCCTCATCGCTGAAAGAGTAGGTCTTCAGATTCGCAAGACTCCACCACGCATCGCCGAAATCCGCTCGCGCGGCCGCGGCGGCCCGATAAGCTTCGATGGCTTCGGATGGACGTCCAATGGTCTTCAGCGAATGGGCCAACCACAGGTTCACGTCAGCCAGTGCCGCCGGATCGGTGAGTTCGGACAGCAATGTCCGATAGATCGCAATCGCCTCGTCATGGGCCCCGAGGCCGACGAGTGCAGTGGCCTTCAGGGCGCGATAGTCGGGATTGCCCGGATCACTCTGCAGGAGAATCTCGGCGTGCTCATGCGCTTCGCCGTAACGATGGCGGCGCGCGAGCACGGTGCCGTAGTCGGCTCGGGCGGCCCGGTACCCCGGTTCCCGGCGCAACACCGCGTGCAGCAGTGTATCGGCGTCATCCAGGACGTCTTGGGCGAGAGCGATCCGGGCCAGCAGGCGCATCGCCTCCACGTGCTCACCGTGCTGCTGCAGGTAGGTCCGCGCGACGGCCTCTGCTGCGACGAGGTCGCCATTGGCAAACAGATCCGTGGCCTGAACCACGGCGGCGGGCAGTTCGCGCAGAATCGAAACGTGCTCGGCGGCCGTGGCCGCATTCGCCTGCTCCCCCAGCATCCCGTACAGACGCTGCAGCATGCTCCAGCTCGCGGGCAGGGCGGGGTTGAGATGGACGGCCCGCAGGAATGACTCGACGGCGCGGGTCGCATCGTGGTGTAGCACGTAGCATCGACCGCGCTCCTGATACAGGTGGCTGAATCGTGGGTGCAGACGCTCCAATTGATCGAGGATCTGGAGAGCCTCGTCAATATGACCCAGTTCGCGCAGGCTGCACGCCCGAAGCAAGAGTACGTCGCGGTTGTGCGGAACGGCGCTCAGTAGCACCTCGGCGGCGGCCGCCGCCGCATTGAAATCCCGACCGCGGTGCAGCTCCTGGATGCGGCGAACTTCCAGTTCGATCGGCGACGGCCTGCGGGTGTCCGATTCCGCGGCAGGCAAGAGCGGTTGGGGTTTCATCGGGCTCATAGGGCACTCGCGGGGCGGGCAGTGAGGCCCCGCCCCGCGAGTGTACCGCGGCTGGCTCGCTTAGAATCGGTAACTCACGTTCACGCCGAGCACCCGAGGGCGCAGCGGCACCTCGGACTTGATGAACTGGGCCGTCGAGGTGAACTGACTGGCATCGCTGTTGCCGAGGTTCTGGCCGAACAGAGTCGCCGTCCACGCATCCTTCGAGACCCCGATCGAGGCATCGTAGGTGGTGTAGGCCGGTTGCTCGTAGCGGCAGAGCGTGGTGCCGGGGAAAGACGACCCGCCACACTGCGGATTGGTCAAACCGTCGGGGTAGGACGCGGGCTCGTTGTACATGCTGCCGACGTGCGCAACCCCTGCTTGCACGAACGATTCGTAATTCCCCATCATCCACGTGTAACGCACGTGCAGGTTGAATTCCAGTTTCGGAGAGAAGGATGGCACGGTGCCGGCCGGTCCAAGGGGATTGGTCGTCGGCTGCCCCTTGATTGCGGTGATGCACTGACCGTAATTGGGATTCGTGCCGCCGGTCTTGAGCAGGGTCGGTTCGTTGTCCACCAGGCAGGGTGAATTGGTCTGCGTGGCGTTGTTGTAGGAGAGCGATCCCTGGATCGTCAGTCCGGTGGCCACCAGGGCATTGAGCTGCAGTTCGCCGCCATCCACCTTGTAATTCGGGCCATTGAAGGCAAATGAGGTATTGCCCCAGCCGCCGGCAGGATTGAAGAAGAGGAATTGCGCACTGTTCCACAGCATGTGGTAGGCGGAGAGATTCAGCTGTACCCGATGATCGAGCAGCTGCGTCTTCAGGCCGACCTCGTAGTTGTCGAGTGAGTCCGGCGCGTAGGTGGTCTGCACCTGGTACTGCGGATTGCCGTTCGCATCGGGTGCCACGTTCTTCTGCACTCGGTTGAAGGCACCCGGCCGGAATCCCTGCGAGTAGGTGAAATAGGCCATCATGTCACGCGAGATATGCCACGTGACGTTGAAGCGACTCTTGAAGCCGTGGTAGCTGGAGCGGTAGTTCATCGGGAACATGCCACCGCTGCACTGCCCGTTCGGAACATCGACGCAGGAGCCATTGGTTCCGTACTGGGAGCCGGTCTGATACTCGGTGTAGTGGTAGAAGCGGGTTCCAGCCGTCAGCGTGAGGATCTTCGGAATCGCGTCGAAGGAAACTGAGGTGAATGCCGCGGTTTGCTTGTAGCCACGCTGGGAATCCTCGCCGAATGCCGTGTTGTCGGGGCGCACCGACGGATCCCAGGCCGGGGACCCGGGGGCCGGCCGCACGTTCGCGACGCACGGGGCTCCGCCAGCGAGTGCGGCGGAGAGATTCTGCGCCGTGCAAGACGGGATCGTCTTGTAGTTGAAATTCATGTTGTCCTGGATCTGGAAATCCTCGTAGTACAGTCCGAACAGACCATGAACACGCCAGCGCGACGGGGTGCTGATGCGCAACTCATGGCTCTGGTGCGTGTTGCGAACCTGATCGTTCCAGTAGCCAATCGGCGAGTAGCAGGTGGGCGTCGTGCCGGCCCCGAAGCCGGTCCCGCCCGAGCACTGGTAGTATCCGCCGCCGGCGCTGCGGGCGTAGTTCGTGTAGTCTTCCTGCTGATGGATGTTGCGAACCGTGTAACCGCCCGTGTACACGACTTTGAGCAGATGATCGATGTCCCCCTTGACCGTCCAGGCGGTGTTCTCCAGCCGGTCCGTGTCGTACGCGGGGGTGAATAGCGTGGCTTCCCAGGGGCCGAGCGCCTGGCCTTCTGAGCCGGTCGGATATTGAACGTCCTGTCCTTGGGCGTTCATGTCTTGATACATCTGCTCGATCAGCACGTTCCAGTCGTCGTTGATCTTGTACAGCGCGGAGGCCCGAAAGCCGGTGTAATCGACCGGATTCGTGGCGCGGCCTGCCAGTGCGTAGTTGTTGGCGACCGGGCTGCCGGGGACGGCGCAGTAGCCGGTCTTGGTGGGCAGACCGTTGGCGCACAGACCATTGGCGCCCGGCTGGATGTTGAAGTAATGGTTACCCGCATCGTTGTTGCTGCGGGTGAAGGTGCTGGCGACGTTCGTGATGTAGCCGCCCTGATGGTCGTCATAGATCACGAAGCGGGCGGCGAGTCGATCGGTGATCAATGGTACGTTCAGGACCAGGTCGGCTGCGGCGTTGGGGTCGCCGTGGGCCGTTACGCCGTACGTCGCGCTCGCGTTGCCTGAGGTCTGATTCAAAATGGGCTTATTGGTGATGTAGCGCACCGCACCGGCTTCGGCGCCGCCGCCGAACAGTGTCCCCTGGGGGCCTTCGAGCACTTCGATGCGCTTCATGTCGACGAAGTAAATGTCGGCGTTGCGACCTGGAAACGTCATGGCCTGGTTGTCCAGGTACAGCGCGACATTGGGAAAGGGCGCAATCGTGGCGCTCGATTGGTTGCCGGCATTGCCCGCCGAGAGGCCGCGCATGTAGATCTGGCCCTGACCCGGCCCGTTCGAGGCGAGCTGGACGTTCGGCAGATACTGAATGACTTGGTCGATGGTCTGTACGTTCAGTTGCTTCAGCTGCTGACCGGTGATCGCCTGAATGGTGATCGGGACGCTCTGCAGGGATTGCCGCCGCCGTTGGGCGGTAACGGTGACTTCTTGGAGCACGTCTGGGTTGAGGTTTGCCGCATCACTCGCGCCGGCCGGGGCGGGCTGGGGGGCTTCTGCGCCACGGGCGAGACCGCTCAGTGCGTGCGAACCGAGTGCGATCATCACGGCGAGCGTGACTTTGTGATTGATTTTCAAGTGAAAATTCCCCGAAGGTCTGGTCTGTAGAACAGGAGATCGAGTCGGTGCATCTCGATGGCCGCGAATATAGGCAGCGCTATGTGACGGTCCGGTGAAGGATCGGTGTCACTTTCGTGCAGACGTCATAGGGCGTGCGCCCACGCTTTAAGTGGGAGGCGCTGCGTGTTGATGAATCCCTCGATCGGTCACCATACGGGTCGGTTCGATGGACGCTCGTGCGGGGCGTGCGCCAGCCCAGGGGCGAGGGAGCCTTCACCCGGCGGACGGGTGGGGTCGACTCTTCCGGTGCGACTCGTTGCGCCTGGGCGCCTGAGCGCGTTACCCGGAGATGCAGTTCCCACGCTGCGTGTGCGACGGCTCAGCGGACGGCTTTGGGAATCGACTGGGCGCAGCTTCTGGCGCGGGTGCGCCACGGCGGCCTACTGATCTCGGCACACCTGCCGGCTGCAGTGCATTTACGGCTGCGGAGCGCGCGATCGGTCCTGACCGGGCGGCAGGAGGTCACTGCGGGCGGATCGGGCTCGCGAGTCGGGACGACCTCAGCGCCGGGCGCGCAAGTGGCGCGAGGGGTTGCCGCTGCCCACCGGTCCGCGGGTCCGGGTGGAGGTTCCCGTCGGAGCGATGCGCGGGCATTGGCGAGAGCTCCGGGCGCATGAATCGGCGTATCCTTGCGATTCGAACCGCGGCGCACGTTTTGCCCCGTGCATGACCATATGGGTTGCGCAGCTGAAGTGACGTGCGCGTCGCACAGGCGTCGTGACCGGTTTCGGGGCACGGTACGGCCGGGGAGTGCATTCGAGATGTCCCAGAGAAGATCTGACCTCGACATCTCCGTCGGGGTACGTGGCGCGTTTGTCGGGCAAGCCAGATTCTGCGAGCAACTCGGCTCGCCTTTTACGGCCTTGCTGTGCCGCGTCCTGGCCGATGGGCTCGACCCGGGGAATGATCTCGAACGGTCAATTCTCGACTGGCGCGGCGATCCGGGGCCGTTCGGTGATTCGCTGCCGCTGCGTCTCGCCGGAGCACTGCATGGCCTGGTGCGCGCCGGTCGCGTTCCCGCACTCGCCGCGCTGTACCCGCCGCACCCGCCTGCCGATCCACGGCGGCTGCTCGCGGCGGTGCGCTCGGCGCTGTGCGAGCATGCAGACCTCGTACGGGAATTCCTGCGACATCCGCCGCAGACCAACGAAGTCGGCCGTGCACCGCTGCTGCTGGCCGGATGGCTGGAAATCGCAGCGCGCACGGGATATCCGCTCTGCCTCTTCGAACTCGGCGCGAGCGCAGGGCTCAATCTCATTGC
The DNA here is from genome assembly GCA_021834525.1 of Pseudomonadota bacterium. Classification (GTDB taxonomy): domain Bacteria; phylum Pseudomonadota; class Gammaproteobacteria; order Steroidobacterales; family Steroidobacteraceae; genus 13-2-20CM-66-19. The sequence continues at coordinate 12,216 of JAKBDK010000005.1, forward strand.
GGATCGATACGCATACCAGTTTGGCGATGTGCCCTGGCGTCCGGCGGCTCCGGGTCCCGGCGTGCACGAGGCGAGCGCCGAGGTGACCCTCGCGTGCAGTTGGAGCGGTTCCTTGCCGCCGCTGGATGCGCCCCTTCAGATTCGATCGCGTCGCGGCTGCGACCGTCATCCCCTGGACGTGACCGATCCGGTGCAGCGCGCGCGTTTGATGGCCTATGTCTGGGCGGACCAAGGGGTGCGTCTCGAGCGTCTGGATGCCGCGATGCGTGCGATGCAGTCCCGGCCGGTTCTCATCGAGACCGGCGAGGCGCAGCAATGGCTTCCCGCGGTTCTGCCACCGGCAAGCGAGCCCAACGTCACGCGAGTCGTCTTTCACAGCATCTTTTGGAGTTACCTGGACCCGGCGGCGCAGCAGCGCATCGCGGCGCACTTGGCGAGCGTCGGAGCGGCGGCCTCGGCCGAGCGACCGCTCGCGTGGCTGCGCCTGGAACTCGCCGGCCGAGATGAACCGGCGGTGCTGCGGCTGACACTTTGGCCGGGCGGCGCGGATGAAGTGCTTGCCCGTGCGCATCCGCACGGCGCTTACGCCCGCTGGCGGGAATGACGTGCAGGTACGGAGCAGCGGGGGCGTGTGACCGTGATGAGGACGGGACGCCGACGCTCCGGGCCGAGGGGTCTGGCAGCGTGCCGTGCTCAGCGCTGCCCCACGGAGAGGCCCAAACCGCAGGCCGCGACACTTGAGAATCTACGCAGCGGCACTCTGTGCACCGTGTGCATCCACCGGCTCCGGGCGCAATTTCACTTTTTCTAGACGTGCGCCGCCGTGGCCTGGGCGCTCACATCTCACGAGCCGCGGAATAGGGCGATGTGGCGCTCGCGCCTCGAGCCGCTGAAGAACGCCATGTCCTTGCGGCGCTTGCAGATACCACCCACCGTCACTGGATTCGCGGTTCGCGGCCGGATCTCCCGCCGTGCCGAGCCGGGACGGAGCAACCGGTGGCGGGCGGACTTCCGAGTGTCCCACAGAAGTCGACCGACGGATCGATAAAAATCATGCTGTATCATAAACTTGGCGCTATACCCGACGCCGTCCACAGATTCTGCTGAGGAGCCGCTGATGCACTCCGGTCGATCCGCGCGCAAGATTCCGATGCGATGCACGACGCTCCTGGTTGCGACACTTGCGACCCTGTTGTCTTTGACGTCAAGAGCATTCGCCGTTGACACGGTTCGCGTCGCCGCCAACGCCCCGGGGACGCCATTTCCGCACTTCTGGGAAGAATCGTTCGGCTCAGGCCACGCGACGCTGGCGATGCGCGCCGATTACCTCCGGGACTTGCGCGCGGTGAAGCGGGTCACGAACTTCCGATACGTCCGATTTCACGGCATCCTGGATCACCGCGTCGGGATGTATACCAGGGATTACCAGGGAAACCCGGTATACAACTTCTCCAACGTCGACACCATTTATGACGGACTGTTGAAGAACGGCGTGATGCCGTTCGTCGAATTGAGTTTCATGCCGCCGGCAATTGCGGCGAATCCAGATAACCGTTACGGATTCTGGTACCGGCCCGATGTCTCGCCGCCGCAGACGTATCGGAAGTGGGCCGCCGTCATTCGCACCTTCGCGCGACACCTGATTAAGCGCTATGGCATCGATGAAGTCGCCCAGTGGTACTTCGAAGTTTGGAACGAGCCGAACGAGACTTTTCGTGGTGGTCGGACGCAGGAGCGGCGGACGTATTTTGCGCTCTATGCCGCAACCGCACGAGCGTTGAAGTCGGTGAGCCCGCGTCTGCGGGTCGGCGGACCTGCGACGGCGCATGCGGCGTGGATTGGCGCATTTCTGCGCTACGTGACTGTGCACCACCTGCCGATTGATTTCATCTCGACGCACGCGTATGCCGATGACAGCGCGCGATCGCTCTTTGGCAATGGTCGTCCGGTTCCATACGACGATCGCGTGTGCAAGGTCGTCAAACGGGTGCGCAGGGAGATCGACGGCTCTGCGCGGCCGAACCTGCCACTCTTTATCACCGAGTGGAGTGTGATGGGCAGAAACGGCGCGCGCGATACCACCTATGTTGGTCCGGCAATAGCCAATACCATTCGGCAATGTGATGGGAACGTACAGATGATGTCGTTCTGGACGTTCTCTGACGTCTTTGAGGAAGGTGGGCCAAACCCTGGTCCGTTTACGGGCGGTTTCGGTTTGCGCGCCTACGGCGGAATCAATAAGCCGAGTTATTACGCCTTTGCGTTGCTGCATCAGTTGGGGCACGAACGGCTGAACAATCCGTCCCACAGTGCCATCGTCACGCGCACTCGCAACGGCGGACTCGTGATTGCGCTGTGGAATCTCGTCGATCCAGGCAAAACGGGCCGGACCAAGACAGTGCGTTTGCAGTTCAGCGGTATGCCACGAGACGCACCGGTGACGCTCACACGAGTCGACCACGATCACGGTAACGTACTGCCGATCTACCGGGCCATGGGCAGTCCGCGCTACCCAACGCCGAAGCAAGTTGCCGCAATGAACGCAGCGACGGCGCTGCCGGCGGCGCAGGCCGCTCGTTTGCACGGCGGTGTCCTGTCGTTACGCTTGCAGCCGAATGATCTGGTCCTGCTTCGAGTCGGACCTGCGGCGTGACATCCGCCGCTGTTGCAGGCAGAGCGGCAGCGAATAAGTCAAGCGAGCCGCCCCCGGGCGTCGCGAGCGTGCGCGGTACCGATGTCCGAGGCCATAAGGCGTGCACGCCGTGTAGGGCAACCCGCACGACGGGCGTGACGTGACGAGCGCCCCGGAGCGCTCGTCAGGCTCGGAGTGTTTCCGGCGGTGCGTGCACGACCGCCGCGAGCGAGGACTGCTAGGGCACCTGGGGTGCACGCAGCCCGAGCTTGCGGTAGAGCATCGCGCGGAAGCGGCGGATGCGAGCGGCATTGCGTCCGACGTCGCTTTCCCCGATGCGCGATTCGGAGCGGATGTCCAGGCGCGTTCCGTCCGGCTGCGCCTCGATCCGGATCACCACGTCGTCCGTGAACCCGAACCACAGCGTCGTACTGCTCGCCTCGATGATTCCGGTGTGCGGATGTTCCGAGTCGAGTGTCCAGCCCATGCCTTTCACGGTGCCGAGCGCCGCGGCGAAGATCGTCGCGGGGGGCTGCTGAAAGATCATCGGCCGAATGTCCGGATACGCCTCGTGCTGCAGCGCCGCGATCCGAGATCCTCCGTAAACCGGCGAGTTCGCGGCATGCGCCGCGGTACGCAGAGCGATCACGTCGGGTAGGAACTGAGGCGGATTGCGCGTGTCGGTCGTGATGTCGTGAATGGCCGGGACCGATTCGGCCTTCTTCAGCCACAGGTAGGGGACGCCCCAGGCGACGGCCCCCAACACGATGGCCAGAAGGCTCAGCGCGATGGGTCGGACCGACGCTCTCGAGACGGCGCACCAGAGGAGTGCGAGCACCCCGAGCGCCACAGCCGCCATGCCACCGAACGCGCCGTAACGAATGAGTCCGAAGGCGGCCCCGAGTCCGACCGCGCGCAGCCGGTACAGCGGCCCGGGCAGGACGATGGCGAGGAGGGCGAGTACGGCGAGAGCGAGGACCAGCAGGATCACCCGCCGCAGGTTCTGCCCCGGGGGTGTCGATGGGCGACCCGCTGATGTGTCCCGAGTGTCCCCTGAGAGATTACTGCTCATGCCCACTCCTGCCCGTGATGTATGGGGTCATTATTCGAGGGTCTGCCGGTGCCTGAGCGGCCCTCGTCGACCGAGGACGGCCACACGTGGATCGGCCCGATGGCTCCGCTGCAGCCGCCCGCCGCGCCGCCGCCCGTTGACCGGCAGATGGGCGCAGAGCGCAGGGCCGATCATGGCCCTGCCGCACGCGGGCTGCAACCGTGGGGTGCGGATTCGTAACGGCCGGGCCGTCCGGCCCATCTGAAACCCGTCCCGAGGTGCAGATTGCGCCGCCGCGCCCCAGCGGTGGCATCGAACTCTTTGAGTCCTCCCGGAGCGAGAGTGGGGGGCGAGCACGTATCGTCGTGCCGCACGAACGGTCTATCGCAATTTTCATCGCCGGGGAGCATCGGCCGTTTGCGCACCTTGCATAGTGCTCGCCTGTGTCGCCGCCGGGAACGCTGGCAGGCGAGTCGCCGTGGGGAAGGAGATCACCGTGAAGCGAAAATTGATGTACTCGGTAGGGGTCCTGGCGCTCCTGGGATTCAACCTTGGAGCAGGCGCTGCCGGCCTTATCCCGCAGCCGACTGCCGATGCGGTGCCGTATGCGACCCAGGCCGACCCTGAAACCTTGGTGTTGGATGCGCGGATGGCCGCACGCGGCATCGCAATCTCAACGCTGCACATTCCCGTACGGCCGGGACCGTTTACATTCGTCTATCCGAAATGGATTCCGGGCTACCACTCGCCGGCCGGTGTGCTGGCGGATATCTCCCAGCTGAAGGTCAGTGCCGGTGGGCAGGCACTCACCTGGCGGCGTGACACGGTCGACATGTATGCCTTTCACGTGACGGTGCCCACGGGGGTGCGCTCGATCAAAGTGCAATTCACCATGTTGTTGAATGGCGGCACGAGCAAGCGGGCGACGCCGGACCTCGCCACCATTTGCTGGACACGGGCGTTTTTCTATCAAGACGACATCAATTACCACCACTATTATCTGCGCACGAGCATCATCCTGCCGAAGGGATGGGGATACGGCACGGCGCTCACGACGGTGAGTCGGGTGGGGCAGCGTGTCAATTTTGCCGAGGAGCCCTTGACCTATGTCGGGGACTCACCGCTGTTCATGGGGCGCTACTACCGCAAAGTGCAGTTGTGGCATCAGGGCAGTGCCCATATGTGGCTCGACATGTTTGCCGATGCCCCGCAGGAACTCGATGTGCCTGCCAAGTTGCTGGCGGCATACCGGCGCCTGCCAGATGAGGCGTTCGCATTGTACGGATCGCGACACTGGTACGACTATCACGCACTGCTCGCGATGTCGAATCAGATCAGTTACGACGGCATCGAGCATCACCAGTCGAGTGACGATCGCGCCGCGGAGGATTTCATGACCGATCCCGACCAGCAACTGATCGGTGGGGATCTGATTCCGCATGAGTTTTCGCACTCCTGGAACGGCAAATACCGCCGGCCGTGGGACCTGCAGACGGACAACTACCAAATTCCACAGCGCACGGATTTGCTCTGGGTGTACGAGGGCATGAACCAGTATCTGGGCGACCTGCTCTCGTTTCGCAGCGGCATTCGCCAGCCGAGCGAGTACCCGCAGTACCTGGCGATGATTTACAACGAAATGGCGACCGAGCCGGGTCGGGACACGGAGCCGTTGATCGATCTGACGACCGGTGCACCGTATTTCTACATGACGGCCAACGGACAATACCCCTCGCTGCGCCGTTCGGCGGGGGACTTCTACACCGAAGGTGAGTTGCTCTGGCTCGACGTCGACACCATCATCCGTGCACGGACGCACGGCAGAAAGTCGCTCGATGATTTCTGGCACCTGTACTCGCAGCCGGCGTTGACCGGTCCGATCACCAAACCGTATACGCGCTCGGACATCGAGCATCTGCTCAATGAGGTCTGCCCCTACGACTGGCACGCGTTCTTCCAGAAACACGTGTACGAGGTCTCCCGGCTGCCGCCCACCGGGGAGCTCGAGCGCTCGGGCTGGCGTCTGGTCTATACCGCAAAGCCGAATCCCTTCATCACTGCGGAACAAGAGACTGACCACACCGATTATCAGTGGCTGACCTATGGCTTCAATGTCGGCAGGTCGGGCGCGCTGACCGATGTGCGCGAGGGGTCACCGGCCTGGAATGCCGGGATGGCCCCGGGGATGAAACTCGTCGCAGTCGACGGCCAGAAGTTCTCCCCGGGGGTGCTCCAGTACGAGCTGCGCAAGGCGGCGAAGGACTCTGTACCGACGCGATTCACGGTGGCGCAGGATGGTGGGGTTCGCACGATCGCGGTGGGCTATTTCGGCGGTCCTCGCTATCCGCACCTGGTACGGATAGCGGGCACGCCGAACATGCTGGCCAAGATCATGGCGCCGCACGCCGGGCACTGAGAACAGCGCGCCTCGGGCAGTCAGGCCCGGACCGGTCTGTCCGGGCCTTGGATGCGTGAGTGGTGCCCCGCCGGCTCGGTGCCGGTTCGGTGCGACCTCACGGTCGCAAAGGTTCCGCCGTGAGTCTGCACGGGGCGGGCGCGGCGCGTTGAGCGCGTCAGTCGTAGCGGCTAAGGCAGCGGGACGGTGCGCATCGCGATCGCGGGGCGTCTGGAGCGAGCCGCTGCAGGGTTCAGCCGGGTCTGCCTGATGGGGGGCTGTTCAGGACGGACCGCGGGTCGGCGGGCGCCGATGCCGCTCTCGCTCTTCCTTCTCGTCGCGATGCAGTGGCGCAGCGATGCCGCCAGCGCTCGGCGCATGGAGCGAATGTGGCTGTGTGGCAGGACGCGGGTGTGGTTCGGAACCGGACGGCGGCAGGACAAAGAATGCGCCCGGCGGGAGTGGTCCCGCCGGGCGCCAACGAGCGTCCGATGACTACTGGTTCTCGGTCGAGGCGATGAACGCAGTGATGTTGTCGTGCAGCGTCTTCAGCGACGGGACATGAACATAGATCATGTGCCCGGTCGGGTAGTAGTGGTACTGGATGTTGGCCTGCAGCTTGCGCGGCATGGGCAGGTGCTCCATCTCGTAAATACCCTCGTAGAAGGGCGTGGCGAGATCGAAGTACCCGCCATTGAGCATGACTTTCAGGTCCGGGTCATACTTCATGGCGTTCGCGAGATCCGGCATCACGTTGAGCGCCTGCGGGAAGCCGTACGAGACTCCCGGGGCGTGGTGCTTGAAGTCCCAGGTGCGCCACAGCGGAATCTCCGGCAGGTACTTCATGCCCTTGCCGTAGTGCAGGTCGGAGTGCACATAGGCATTGAATGCGGACACGTAGGCGGAGCTGATGGCCGCAGCCTGTGGGTCGTAGGCTGCGCGCTCGCTGAGCGGATTCATCGAGGGCCCGGCAAAGCGGGTGTCCAGCCGGCCGGTCGTTTCGTCCTGATCGGCGAGCAGCTCGTGCTCGAACTGTCCGCCATCGATGCGCAGGTTCGCCTTCTCGATGTACGCCACCGGCAATCCGGTGAACTCGTGCAGTTGGGCGGCAATTGCGGCGAACTTCGAGGCGCTGATCTGCGAGCCGTCCCGCAGCGCCTGGGCATAGTCGGTCATCGCGAACTGCTCGACCTGGGCGAGCAGCGGCTTCAGCGGCTGCGAGCTGTCGGGGAGCTTGTGGTGATACCACGCGGTGGCCGTCATGCTCGGCAATGCCAGCTCGTAGGGCAGGTCGAGTCCGGGATCATACTGAGCCAAGCCCGTCGATGCGTTGTAGTTCAAAATCTGCGAAAGCAGGATCACGCCATTGAAGTCGACGTTGTCGTGCGTCTCGAGCACGTTGATCAGCGCTGCCGAGCGCGGCGTCCCGTAGCTCTCGCCGAGCAGGTACTTCGGCGAATTCCAGCGTCCATACTGGCTTAAGAACTTCGTGATGAACTGCGAGAACGCGTGCACGTCCTGGTCCACTCCGAAGAAATGCTTGGCCGGATCCGGGCCGCGCACGCGGCTGTAGCCGGTTCCGGGCGCATCGATGAACACCAGGTCGCTGGAGTTGAGCAGGCTGTACTGGTTATTCACCAGCTGGTAGGGCGCCGGCGGGGTGTGGGTGTGATCACTGGTGACGACCCGGACCGGCCCGAAGGCACCCATGTGCAGCCACACCGTCGAGGAGCCCGGACCGCCATTGTAGACAAAGGTGATCGGGCGCTTGTTCGGATGGCTGCCATCCTTGAAATACGCCACGTAGAACATCGAGGATTCGGCCGGCTGCGTCGCCTTGGCCGATTTCTCACCCGTCCCGTAGGCGTCCGTGGCGTCGTTCCAGCCGGCGGCGTGCACCAGGATCATGCCGGCCACGGCATGGTAGTGAATGGTCTTGCCTTCGACCTTGACCGTGCCGGAGGTGGTGCGGGTCGCGGTGCTGAAGTACGGGTTCACGTGGGCGGAGCTCGGCGCGGCGTGCGCCGTCGTCGCGATCGCCGGAGCCACGACACTCGCCAGCATCAGCACCCCGGTGGCTGCCAGCACATCAATACCGCGCCGGATGAGACGGCTTCGATTGGTGTTGCTCATGGTCAGCCTCCTGAAACGTTGTCGGTCTTGCGGATGAACGCCGCAATGTTGGCGTGCAGCTGCTTCAGTGCGGGGATGTTCACGTAGATCATGTGTCCCGACTTGTAATAGTGGTACGAAATGTTTGACTGCAGACTGCTCGGGATCTGCAGGTGATGCATCTCGTAGAGGCCTTCACAGAACGGTGTCGCCAGATCGTAGTACCCGCCGTTCAGCATCACTTTCAGCAACGGGTCGTACTTCATCGCGTCGGCCAGATCCGGCATGACGTTGGTCGCGATCGGCAGTTCGAGCCGAGCCCCCGGCGGTCGATGCATGAAGTTCCAGTGCGCATTGATTTCCGGCAGATAGCGCAGATTCGTCGGGTAGTGCAGATCCTTGCTCGCATACGCATTGAATGCGCTCACGTAGGCGGAGCTGATCGCCGCGGACTGCGGGTCGTAGAACGCCGTGCGGCTGAGCGGATCCATCGAGGGTCCCTCGAAGCGCGAGTCCAGCCGACCGGTGGTCATGTCCTCGTTGGTGAGCAGTTCGTGCTCGAATTCCGGACCGCTCACCTGCAGGCGCGCCTTCAGCAGATAGGACACCGGCAGCCCGATGTACTGATGCATCTGCTCGGCGATGCTCGCTCGCTCGGCCGAGGGCAGACTCGCACCCTGTGCCAGGGCGTCGGCGTATTTGCCCATGGCGAAGTGTTCGACCTGCTTCAGGAACGGGCGCAGGTTCGATGGGCTCGAGGGCAGTGCGTGGTGGTACCACGCGGTCGCCGCCATGCTCGGCAGGGCGAGCTCATACGGCAGTTCGACTCCGGGGTCCGAGCCCGGCGCATCATCGTTCAGCGAGAAGTTCAGGATCTGCGACAGCAGGATCACGCCGTTGAAATCCACGTTGCGATCGAGCGTCAGATCCTTGATCAGCACCGCCGAGCGCGGCGTGCCGTAGCTCTCGCCGAGGAGGTACTTCGGGGAGTTCCAGCGCTGGTAGCGGGAGAGGAACTGAGTGATGAACGAGGCGAAGGCATGCCCGTCGGGGTCGACGCCGTAGAACGCCTTGGCGGCGCCCTTGCCCTCGATGCGGCTGTAGCCGGTGCCGGGGGCGTCGATGAACACCAGGTCGGTGGCGTCGAGCAGGCTGTAGTGATTCTTCACCAGGCCATAAGGGGCGGCGGGCGTGTGCGTATCGTTGTTCGTCACGACCCGCACGGGCCCGAAGGCGCCCATGTGCAGCCACACGGTCGAGGAGCCCGGGCCGCCGTTGTAGAGGAAGGTGATCGGCCGATCGTGCGACGGCACGCCGCGTTTGAAGTACGCGACATAGAACACCGAGGCGACGGGCGGACCGTCCGGCATACCGAGCGCGTGCTTGCCGCTGCTCGGCGTGGCGGCATCGTCCCAGCCCTTGGGGTGCACGATGAGGGTTCCGGCGACCGCCTCGTAGGCGATCTTGTGGCCGTTGACGGTGACGGCGCCGTAGCTCTTCACCGCACGGGGGGTGAACAGTGCGGAGGCCGTCGCGGCCTCGGCCGCCGGGGTCGGGGCCTGGGGGCCCGCGGCGAGCGCGGGGGGGATGCAGGCGTCACATGCGGCCAGCGAGAATACTGCCGCGAGCGCAACAACGTGCTTCATTCGGGTGCTCCTCCTGCGCGCGGCACGAGTTTTGGTGGACTGGTTCGCAGGGCCGGGCGCCGCCGTATCATGCCCCATCCCTCCCTCGTGAGGGTGCAGGCGTCTGGGAGCGCGATGCCATTTGCGGCGAACGCCCCGGGATGCGCGACGAAACGAAGCGCAGCGCCGAGCGTCGCGCAGCCGGCACCGACGCGGCGAGGTGCGAGCGTGAACATCATCTCGGCTGCAGGGGCGTGCGGGCCCGGCAGGATGCCGCAGTGTCGGGTCCCCCTGTAGGTGCGCCGCAACACCGCAGTGTTGTGCGCGGCATGCGCCTCTGCGGCGCAGATCCGATCGCCGCCGCCGGTGCTCCCCGGTCCTGAGTGCGCGGGCCGATGGCGGTTCGCGCCAGTCCACCGACCCGCGAAGGGGGCAGTGGTGGATGCTTCGGCGGTTCGGCATCCTCGGTGCCGGTCGGCACGAAGGCCGGCCGCAAGGCGCGGCGGTCGCGGCACACCGGTGCGCCATTGGACGGGCGCGCCGCGGCACCGCTAGACTCACCCCTTCGCCCCTGAAGCACCGATACCGTCATGAGTTATGTGTTTGCGCCTGCGCCGCTCGTCAGTGCGTCAGTCGTTGGAACGGCTGCGCGCTTCCCGGTCCACCGGATCTACTGTGTGGGCTCGAATTACCGGGCGCATGCCCAGGAGATGGGTCGCACGGGCCGTGAGCCGCCGGTGTTCTTCATGAAGCCGGCCGATGCGCTCGTGCCGGTCGAGGCCGGTGCGACGGGCGAGGTGCCTTATCCGAGTCTGACGCACAATTTTCATCACGAAGTCGAGCTGGTGGTCGCCATCGGGATCGGCGGGCGGGACATCGCGGCCGATGAGGCGATGCGGCACGTCTTCGGCTATGCCGTCGGACTGGATATGACCCGACGGGACCTGCAGGCGGAGATGAAGAAGCGCTCGGCCCCCTGGTGCATCGGCAAGGGGTTCGATCATGCCGCGCCGCTCGGACCGATCACGATCGCCGCGCAGGCGGGGGCGGTACTGGAGGGGCAGATCTCCCTGTGCGTCAACGGCGTGCAACGCCAGAGCAGCGCACTCGGGGAGATGACCTGGAGCGTGCCGGAGATCATCGCCCAGCTGTCGGCGGCGTGGGCGCTCGCGCCGGGCGATCTGATCTACACCGGCACGCCCGCAGGCGTCGGCGCCGTCGAGCGTGGCGATCTGATCGAGGCGGTGAGCACGGGCCTTCAGCCGCTGCGCGTGCGGATCGGCTGAGGGCTCAGAGCCGCTCGAGCAGCAGCGCGATGCCCTGGCCGACGCCGATGCACATCGTGCACAGTGCGCGACGTGCGCCGGTGGCCTCGAGCTGACTCAACGCGGTGGCCACCAGGCGTGCCCCGCTGGCCCCGAGCGGGTGGCCCACGGCGATGGCACCGCCGTTGGGATTGACGTGCTCGGCATCATCCGGCAGGCCGAGCTCTCGCAGTACGGCCAGGGACTGCGCGGCAAAGGCCTCATTCAACTCGATCACGTCGATGGCGCCGAGGGCGATGCCGGTGCGCTCGAGCAGCTTGCGGGTGGCCGGTGCCGGCCCGATGCCCATGATCCGCGGCGGCACGCCAGCAACGGCGCTGCCGAGGATGCGTGCGCGCGGCGTCAGACCGTAGCGCGCCGCCGCGGACTCGCTGGCCAGCAACACCGCAGCGGCACCGTCGTTGATTCCTGAGGCGTTGCCCGCGGTCACCGATCCGTCCGGGCGCACCACACCCTTGAGCTTGCCGAGTGACTCGAGCGTGGAGTCGGGACGCGGATGTTCATCCGCATCGATCCGCAGCGCCGGCAGCTTGCGGCGCTCGAGCGTCACGGGAATGAGTTCACGGGCGAAGAAGCCGCGCGCCTGGGCCCGCGCGTAGCGCTGCTGGCTGCGCAGGGCGAAGGCGTCCTGGTCGGCTCGGGAAATGCCGCGCTCGGCCACCAGGTTCTCCGCGGTCTGCGCCATGGAATCGATGCCGAAGCGGCTCTGGATGATGGGGTTGATGAAGCGCCAGCCGAGGGTGGTGTCCTCGAGCTTCGCACTGCGTTCGAACGCCTGTTCGGCTTTGCCCATCACGAATGGGGCACGGCTCATGCTCTCGACGCCACCGGCGATCATGAGCTCGGCCTCCCCGGCGACGATGGCGCGGGCGGCGATCGCAACGGCATCGAGGCTCGAGCCGCACAACCGGTTCACCGTGGCGGCCGGGACGCTCTCGGGCAGCCCCGAGAGCAACACGGCCATGCGGGCCACGTTGCGGTTGTCCTCGCCGGCCTGATTGGCGCAGCCGAGGGACACATCATCGAGCCGTCCCCAGTCGAGTCCCGGATGGCGCTCCATCAGCGCGCGCAGCGGCAGGGCCGCCAGGTCGTCGGTGCGGACCGAGGCGAGGCCGCCGCCGTAGCGGCCGAACGGTGTGCGCAGGGCCTCGCAGATGAGTGCGTGGGTCATCACAGCTACCCAAGTAATTGAAAAACAAGGCGCGACACACTACTGCATCCGGCCGGGTTTATCCACGGCAGCGTGCCGCGCCGATACAATGGTGCTCCTCGAATTGCCGCGGGATGCGCCCATGTCCTCATTCAACGCCATACGTGTCCATCAGGGGGCGGCCGGAGTGCGCGCGACGCTCGAGCCGCTCGTGCGCCGGCCGCTCGCCGCCGGCGAGGTGTGTGTCCGGGTGGCCTATTCGGGGCTGAACTACAAGGACGCGCTCGCCATCACCGGTCGCGGCGCCATCATGCGCGGCTATCCGCGCGTGGCCGGCATCGATCTGGCCGGCGTGGTCGAGGCGAGCGAGGATGCCGCCTTCGCGCCGGGGGCGCGGGTGATCGCCACGGGCGCAGGTCTCGGGGAGTGGCTCGATGGAGGGCTCGCCGAGTACGCGCACGTGCCGGCCGATGCGCTGCTCGCACTGCCGGCGGGATTGAGTCTGTTCGAAGCGATGGCCTTGGGCACGGCCGGGTTCACCGCGGCGCTCGCTCTGCGGCGGATGCTCGAGAACCATCAGGATCCGGCCCAGGGACCGATCGTGGTGACCGGCGCGACCGGCGGGGTCGGCAGCATCGCGCTGATGCTCCTCGCCGGGGCGGGCTTCGAGACCGCGGCGCTCACCGGCAAACCGGAGGCGGCCGCGTACCTGCGCGATCTTGGCGCGGCGAGCGTGCTCGAGCGCAGCGCGCTCGATCTGGGCACCAAACCGCTCGAGAAAGCCGTGTGGGGCGGGGCGGTGGACAATCTCGGCGGCGAGGTGTTGGCGTACCTGACTCGCACGGTCAAGCCCTGGGGCAACATCGCCTGCATCGGACTGGCGCAGTCCGCGCAGCTGCACACCACGGTGATGCCGCTGATTCTGCGCGGCGTGAGTTTGCTCGGCATCCACTCCGTGCAGGTGCCGCGGCCCTGGCGCGAGGCGCTGTGGGGGCTGCTCGCCGGTCCCTGGAAGCCGCCGCACCTCGAGTCGCGGCTGGTGCGCTCGGTGATCTCTCTGGAGCAGGTGGCCGAGGCCGCCCACGAGCTCATCGCCGGTCGGGCACGGGGCCGCTACGTCGTGCGGATCGGCGCAGAGCGCTGAGCCTGCGGTGCTGCCGGGTGCACGCGGCGGCGCGCGCCGTTATGCTTCGCATCACCGCGCCGTCGCTCGGCGCATCTCGATCCATCGGCAGGCGGAGCAGATGAGCAGGGCATTGACAGCGCGATTCGCGCCGCGGCGCGGTGGGCAGAGCCGTGCACCGGCGAGCGCAGCGCCCGGCGCGGGCCGGCGCTGAGCGGCCCGCCCATGGCCTCCCTGAAATCTGCGGCGCGTGCCGACGCGCCGGGCGAGCGGCTCAATACCAAGGCCGCCGGGGTCGTCGCGCTGGCGGTGCTGTGCAGCCGCATCCTCGGGCTGGTGCGCCTGCAGGTCTTCGCTGCGCTCTTTGGCGCCGGCCGGCTGATGGACGTCTTCTTCATCGCCTTTCGGATTCCGAATCTGCTGCGCGACATGGTGGGTGAGGGCGCGCTCTCGACTGCCTTCGTCACCACCTTCAGTAAGACCGCGGCGCGCGAGGGCGATGCGAGCGCCTGGCAGCTCGCCAACAAGGTCGTGACGTTGACGGCGGTGGTGGTGAGCCTCCTGGTGCTGATCGGGATCCTGCTCGCCCCCTGGCTGGTGGCCTTGCTCGGGTGGGGGTTCGGGCCGGCCAAAGCGGCCCTCACCGTCGAGCTGACGCGGATCATGTATCCGTTCATTCTGATCGTGTCGCTCGCCGCGCTCGTCATGGGCATGCTGAATGCGCGCAACGTGTTCGGCGTCCCGGCGCTCGCCTCGACTTTCTTCAACCTCGGCCTGATCCTCACCGGGGCGGGGCTCGGCTGGTGGCTCGATCCGCACTTCGGGCCGAAAGCGACCGTCGCGCTCGCGGTGGGCGTGCTGGTCGGGGGCCTGCTGCAGCTCGGCGTGCAGATCCCCTCGCTGCGCCGATTCGGCTACCGCTACCGGCCGGACTTCCGCTGGCGCGACCCGGGCGTGAAGGCCATGCTGCTGATCATGGGACCCTCGGTGATCGCCGCGAGCACCGTGCAGGTGAACGTGGTGGTGAATTCCGCGTTCGCCTCGATGCTCGGCAACGGGCCGATTTCCTGGCTGGGATACGCCTTTCGGCTGATGCAGTTCCCGATCGGCATGTTCGGTGTGGCGCTCGGCACCGTCTCGCTGCCGATGCTCTCGCGCCTGGCGGTGGCCGGCGATCGGGAGCGCTTTCGCAGCGAGCTCGCACGCGGGCTGCGCATGGTGTTCTTCATGACGATTCCGGCGGCCATCGGCCTGATGGTGCTCGCCGGCCCGATCGTCTCGGTGCTCTACCAACACGGCCGCTTCAGCCCCTACGATGCGCGCCAGACCGCCTCGGCGCTGCGCTTCTACGCCCTCGGACTGTGCGGGTACGCGGCGCTGAAGGTGCTGGTGAATGCGTTCTACGCCATCGATCGGCGCCGCACGCCGATGGTCGTGAGCTTAAGTGCGATGGGGCTGAATCTGCTGCTGTGCTGGTTCACGACCCAGGTTCTGCACTGGGGCGTGCGGGGGCTCGCGCTGTCGGTCGCCGTGGTGGCGACGGCGAACTTCCTGGTGCTCTATGCGCTGATGCGCCGCGACCTCGGCCGGCTCGCCTCGCGCGAGATGTTCGCGATGCTCGCGCGCCTGGGCGTCGCCAGCGGGGTGCTCGCGCTGATCTGCTGGGGCGGACTGCACTGGCCGCTCGCGCACTGGCAGTCCGGGGCGTTCTGGCCGAAACTCGGTGCACTGGCGCTGGTCATCGTCGCCGGCGCCGGTGCGTTCTTTGCTTGTGCGCTGGCGCTCGGCATCGCCGAGATGCGCGACATTGCGCACATCGTCAAACGCAAGCTGCGCGCGGCCTGAGGGTCGCGGCGCGGCGAGCGGCGCAGTGAGGCGCCCGGGAGCGCCCGAAGGAGTCCGTTCCGTGAACCGTCATTTTCTTCCGCTGGGCGCGCTGGCGCTGCTGGGCTTATCCGGCCGCGCGCTGGCGCAGACGTACTATGATCAGACCTTCGCGCCGGTCGAGCCGGTGCACTGGCATCTGCAGATCGGCTACAGCCCGACGGTGGGCTCGACCGCGTCGTACTTTCAGGGCGGCGTGACCTTGGGCGGAGGCTTGAGCTGGAAGCCCGATCCGCAGGGGCCGTTCGCGCTGCGCGCAGACCTCGAATACAGCCGCTTCGACGCCACCCGCAATCTCATCGCCATCAACGAGCTCGCCGATCAGACCCAGATCGACGGTGGCTACGGCGAGCTGATCGGCCTGAACATCGATGGGGAGTTCAAACGACCCATCACCCCGTGGGTGAGCGGCTTTGCGGTGGCCGGCGTCGGCATCGCTCACCTGCACGTCGCGCTCACTCAAACCGTCGCGTACGGCACGTACGTGTGCGACCCGTGGTTCGGCTACTGCAACTACGGGCTGATCCCCGGGGATATCGTGGTCGCAAGCGGCAATTCCACCCGCATGTCCTGGAATGTCGGGGTGGGGCTCGATTTTCTGCTGCGCGACGGGCAGACCTTCTTCATCGAGGCGCGCTACCAGCGCATCAATACCACCCAGCCGACGGTCTTCGTCCCGCTCACGGTGGGCCTGCGCTTCTGAGGCGGCGCCGCTCGCCCGCGCCACTTACGGCCACCGGCGCCGCCGCCGGTGGTAAGTGCGCATGCGCGCCGGCGGGAAGCTGCTAAAATTCTTCTTTTTTATTGTGCGCCCGGGGTGAACCGGGCACGAAGGGCTTCCATGGCACTTAAGATCATGATTCTCGGCGCGAATGGGTTCATCGGCAGCGCGCTCACCGGGGCGATCCTGCGCGAGCGCGACTGGGAGGTCTACGGAATCGATCTCTCGGACAACAAGCTCGGAGATCTGCCGAAGGACAATCGCTTCCACTTCGTCGAGGGTGACATCACCATCAACAAGGAGTGGGTCGAGTATCACGTCAAGAAGTGCGATGTGGTGGTGCCGCTGGTGGCCATTGCCAATCCGGCCCAGTACGTGACCCATCCGCTGAAGGTGTTCGAGCTCGATTTCGAGGCGAACGTCGAGATCGTGCGCCACTGCGTCAAGTACGGCAAGCGGCTGATTTTCCCCTCCACCTCAGAGCTCTACGGCATGTCCCCCGATCCGGTGCTCGATGAGGAGAGCAGTCCGCTCGTGTACGGACCGATCAACAAGCAGCGCTGGATCTATGCCGCCTCGAAGCAGCTGCTCGACCGGGTGATCTACGCCTACGGCGTGCGCGACAGCCTCGATTACACGCTGTTCCGGCCGTTCAACTTCATCGGTCCGAACCTCGACAACATCGAGGAGCCGAAGGAGGGCAGCTCGCGGGTGTTCACGCAGTTCCTCTCCAACGTGCTGTACCGCCGGCCCATCAAACTGGTCGACGGCGGCTACCAGAAGCGCTCCTTCACCTACATCGATGATGCCATCGAGTGTCTGCTCACCATCCTCGAGAACACCGATGGGCGCGCGACGCGTCGGATCTTCAATATCGGCAATCCCGACAACTGCGTTTCGATCCGCGATCTCGCCGAGCGCACCATCCGCATCGCCCAGGAGTTCCCCGATCTGCGCGATGCCGCCAAGGGCACGGAGATCATCGAGGTGTCGGCCGGAGAGTACTACGGCAAGTACTACCAGGACATCCAGGTGCGGGTGCCGGCGATCGAGGCGGCCAAGCGAGATCTCGGCTGGCGCCCGCGGACCGACATGGACACCGCGATCCGCCGCACGATCGATTTCTACGTCAAGCTCGGCAGCTTCAACGCGTTGAACGCCTCGGCGTCGGGGCTGTGAGCGGTTGCCGGCGGCGGTGACGAGGGGAGTGCGTCTATGAGTGCGGCGCAAGCGCGGTCGCAGCGGCTGCGGTGGTGGGCCTGGGTGCTGATGGCGGCCGTCTGGTTCGTCACGCTGCAGGTGCGCCCGATGTTCGACCCGGACGAGGGCCGCTACGCGGAGATCCCGCGGGAGATGGTGGCCAGCGGCAACTGGGTGACGCCGCGCCTCGATGGGCTGAAGTACTTCGAGAAGCCGGTGTTGCAGTACTGGGCGACCGCCACCGTGTACTCGGTGTTCGGGCTGAGCAACTGGTCCTCGCGTCTGTGGACCGTCGGGCTCGGCTTCGGCTGCCTGGCGCTGATCTATGCGTGGCTCGCACGCCTCTACGATCGACGCGCGGCCCTCCTCGGGGTCGCGTTGCTCGCGATGAGTCCGTATTTCGGCATCATCGGTCACCTCGACCTGCTCGATGCGGGACTGACCTTCTGGCTCACCGCCATGGTGCTCGCCTTCACCCGCGCGCAATGCACACCGGAGGGCTCGGCCGCGGAGCGCAACTGGATGCTGCTGTCCTGGGCGATGGCGGCACTGGCGCTGCTCACCAAGGGGCTGGAGGTGTACGTGCTCGCCGGGCTCGCGCTCGTCGGCTACACCGTCATCGAGCGCGACGCGCGTCCCTGGCGGCGGCTGCATCTGCTGGCCGGAATTCCGCTGATGGTGCTCATCGCCGCGCCGTGGTTCGTCGCCGTCTCTCTGCGCAATCACGTGTTCGCCGAGTATTTCTTCATCCACGAGCATTTCCAGCGCTTTCTCACCGATGAGGCGCGCCGAGTAGAGCCCTGGTGGTACTTCATCGCGCTGTTGGTGATCGGGGCGTTCGCGTGGCTCGCCCCGCTCGCGCGCGCGGCGCGCGCGGCCTGGCGCGAGCCCGGTCCGGTGGCGCACTTCAAACCGCTGAAGTTCCTGCTGCTGTACTCGCTCCTGACGGTGATCTTCTTCTCGCTCTCGGACTCGAAGCTCGCCACCTACATCCTGCCGGTGTTCCCGCCGCTCGCGGCGCTCACCGGGGTGTACCTGACGCGCCGCCCGCGCGTGCTCGAGCGCTCGGTGTGGGCCGGGGCGGGGCTCACGGTGTTCATAGCCGCTGGACTCCTCGTGTACTCGCACCACCGCGACGGGTTCATCCCGCCGCATGCCATCGGCTGGGGCGCCGCGGCGCTCGCCGCCGTGCTGGCGGCGGTGGCGGCCTGCGCGTTCGGCGGGCGCACCGCGCCGAATGCCGATGAGGCCGGGACAGCCGGGATCGCCACCCCGCTCATCGTCACGCTCGCCTTCATCTTCGCCTGGCAGGCGCTGCTCTGTCAGTACGCGGTCATCCCGCCGTCGCGCTCGGCCTATCAGCTGGTGCAGCAGATCAAGTCCGACGTGCATCCGGACACCAAGCTCTACAGCGTCAACCAGTACCGCCAGACGATTCCGCCGTACCTCGGCCGGCTGCTCACGCTGGTGAATTACTCCGGGGAGCTCGGACCGGGCGAGCGCTGGCAGCCGGGCTTGCAGACCGCCACACCGGCGCAGTTCGTGCAGCAGTGGGACGCCAGCCGGAACGCCGTGGCGTTCTTCCCGCCGGCCGTGTGGCGGCGCTATCACGCCCAGGGTCTGCCGGGTCGGGTGATCGGCGAGGACAGCTTCACCGTGGCGGTGGCCCGCCAATGAAGTGGTCGGTGTATGGGTTTCTGCTCGCCGGGATTTTGCTCAATCTCGCCGCGCAGCTCGGCTTGAAGGCTGCCACCGATGCGACCGGACCGCTGTTCGGCGGCGGCGTGGACGTCCCGAAGCGCATGCTGCAGCTGCTGACGGTTCCGTGGCTGTGGCTCGCGCTCGCCTGTTACGGCATCTCGGTGATCGCCTGGGTGGTGGGCCTCTCGCGCATCCCCGTGAGCCAGGCCTACCCGATGCTCTCGCTGAACTACGTGCTGATGGTGCCGCTCGCCTGGTGGCTGCTCGGGGAAGCGCCGAATGCCGAGCGCCTCGCCGGTATCGTCGTGATCATTTTCGGTGTGTTCCTGGTGGCTCGCTCATAACTCTATGAACTCATTCCTGCCTTTCACCCGCCCCAGCATCGATGAGCAGACGATCGCCGAGGTCGCCGACGTGCTGCGTTCCGGCTGGCTCGCCAGCGGCCCGAAGGTCAAGGCGTTCGAAGCGGCGCTCTCGCAGTACTGCGGCGATCGTCCGGTGCGCAGCCAGACCTCTGCGACGGCCAGTCTCGAACATGCGCTGCTCGTGTGCGGCGTCGGCGCCGGCGATGAGGTGATCGTGCCGGCCATGAGCTTCGTCGCCAGCGCCAACGTGGTGGTGCGCACCGGTGCTCGGCCGGTGTTCGTCGACGTCGATCTGCACACCCGCAACATCGATCTGGCGCAGGCCGAGGCGGCGGTGAGCGCGCGCACCCGCGCCATCATGCCGGTGCACCTGTGCGGTCTGCCGGTCGATCTGGAGCGCATCTACGCGCTCGCCGAACGGCATCGGTTGCGGGTGATCGAGGATGCGGCCCAGGCGATGGGCTCGAGTTATCGCGGCCGGCGCATCGGCAGCTTCGGTGACCTGGTGTGCTTCAGCTTCCATCCGAACAAGAACATCACCAGCATCGAGGGCGGGGCGGTGGTCGGTGGCTCCCCCGAGGAGGTGCACGAGCTCGAGCTGCAGCGCTTCCACGGTCAGGAGAAAACCGCTGCCGATGCGTTCGAGACCTTCTTCGCCGGCGGCAAGGCCAACCTGTCCGACGTGGCCGCCTGCGTCGGCCTCGGCCAGCTGCGCCAGCTCGAGGCGTTCAATGCGCGCCGGCGCGAACTGGCCGCACGCTACTTCGAACTGTGGGGTGAGGGGGCGCCGCTCGCGCTGCCGGCCCGAGGCGATGCCGGACACAACTGGCACATGTTCGCCGCCCGGCTGCCGCTTCAGCAGATGCGCATCAGCCGGCTCGAGTTCATCGAGGCGATGGCCGCGCGCGGCATCGGCATCGGGGTGCATTATCCGGCCATGCACCTGTTCAGTGCCTATCGCGCGCTCGGCTACCGCGAGGGGCAGTTCCCCAACGCCGAGCGCATCGGCCGTGAGACCGTCACGCTGCCGCTGTTCCCGGCGATGAGCTTCGAGGACGTCGAGCGCGTCGTGCACGCGGTGAACGAGGTGCTGCGCGGAGTGATGCGATGAGCGCAACGCTCTCCATCGTCATTCCCGTCTACAACGAGGAGGCGGGACTCGCGGAGCTGTTCGAGCGGCTGTATCCGGCGCTCGATGCGCTGGGGCGCCAGTACGAAGTGATTTTCGTCGATGACGGCAGCCGTGACCGCTCCGCGGCGGTGCTGCGCGAGCAGTTCACGCGCCGCCCGGAGCACACCCGCGTGGTCCTCCTGACACGCAACGCCGGCCAGCACATGGCGATTCTGGCCGGCTTCGCGCACGCGCGCGGGGACTACATCATCACCCTCGATGCGGACCTGCAGAACCCGCCGGAGGAGGTCGCCAAGGTGGTCGCGGCCATGGATCAGGGCGCGGACTACGTCGGCACCGTGCGTGCCCGGCGCCACGATGTCTACTGGCGCAAGGTCGCCTCGCGGCTGATGAACCGGATCCGCGAGCGCACCACGCAGATCCGCATCACCGATCAGGGCTGCATGCTGCGCGGCTATCATCGCTCGATCGTCGAGGCGATCAATCGCTGCGTCGAGGTGAGCACGTTCGTCCCCGCCCTCGGCTACACCTTCGCCCGTCATCCCACCGAGGTGGAGGTGGCGCATGCCGAGCGTGCCGCCGGCCAGTCGAAATACTCGCTCTACCGGCTGATCCGCCTGAACTTCGATCTGATGACCGGCTTCTCGGTCGCGCCGCTGCAGTTCTTCACGATGTTCGGCATCCTGATTGCGCTGATCTCGCTCGGCTTCGTGGTCGTGCTGGCGATCCGCCGTCTGTTCATCGGTCCGGAAGTGCAGGGCGTGTTCACGTTGTTCGGCCTCGCGTTCTTCTTCATCGGCGTGTTGCTGGTGAGCGTCGGGATGGTCGGGGAGTACGTCGGGCGCATTTACGAACAGGTGCGCCAGCGCCCTCGCTACACCGTCACGGCCATCCTCGAGCAGGGTGCGGGACTCGAGCGCGGCGAGAGTCCGGCGCGCCCGGCGCTGGTGCTGCCGCCGGCCGTGCAGGCCGAGATCGATCACACCGAGATGCTGCGCGCCGAGCACGATCCCGGTGAGCGCCGGTGAGCCGGCGCGCCCGCGCGGTCGTCTTCGCCTACCACGACGTCGGAGTGCGCTGCTTGAAGGCGCTGCTCTCCGGCGGTGTCGACGTGGTGCAGGTGGTCACGGTGGCGGACGACCCGAAGGAGACGCAGTGGTTCGCGAGCGTCGCTCAGACGGCGCGCGAGTACGGGCTGCCGGTGGAGATGCCCGAGGATCCCAACGACGCGCCGTTCGTCGAGCGGATCGCCGCGCTCGATGTGGATTTTCTCTTCTCGTTCTACTACCGCTCCATGCTCGGCGCGCCGCTGCTGAAGTGCGTGCGGCGCGGCGCACTCAACATGCACGGCTCGCTGCTGCCGAACTATCGCGGCCGCGCGCCGGTGAACTGGGCGATCCTCAATGGCGAGCGCGAGATCGGCGCGACCCTGCACTACATGGTGGACCGTGCCGATGCCGGGGACATCGTCGATCAGCAGGCGGTGCCGATTCTGGCCGACGATGAGGCGCGCGAGGTGTACGCCAAGGTCACCGCCGCCGCCGAAATGGTGCTGGTGCGCTCGCTGCCGGGCCTGATCGAGGGCTCTGCGCCGCGGCGCGCGCAGCCGATCGTGCCCGGGCAATATTTCGGGCGGCGCCGTCCGGAGGATGGCCGCATCGACTGGCACTGGCCGGCCGCGCGCATCCATAACCTGGTGCGCGCCCTTGCCCCGCCGTTCCCGGGCGCGTTCGGGGAGGTGGGCGCCGAGCGCTGGTGGCTGCATCGCACGCGCCTCGCGCCGCAGAGGCTGACCCCGGGGGAGCCGCGGCTGATCGGTGCGCACGGGGAGTGCCGGCTGATCTGCGCCGACGGCTCGGTGCTCCGGATTCTGCAGGCGGCCAGCGCCTCCGGAGCGCTCGATCTGCCGCGCCTGGCGCACGATTTCGAGCGCCGTCCTGTGACGCTGGGCTGAGCGGGCAATACCGTCCGCTGCGGGGGTGCCGTGACCACGATCGCGCTGAAAATCGATGTCGACACCTATCGCGGCACGCTCGAGGGCGTGCCGCGGCTCGCCGCTGCGCTCGAGCGCAGCGGGGCGCGCGCGACGTTTCTCTTTTCGCTCGGCCCCGATCACACCGGCCGCGCCCTGAAGCGTGTGTTTCGCCGCGGCTTTCTCGGCAAGGTGCGCCGCACCTCGGTCGTCAGCCACTATGGCGTGCGCACGCTGCTCTACGGCGTGCTCCTGCCGGGCCCGCGCATCGGCCGGCGCTGCGAGGGCGAGTTGCAGGCGATCGAAGCCCGCGGCTTCGAGGTCGGGGTGCACACCTGGGATCACGTCAAGTGGCAGGACGGGGTGGCGCGCGCCGGCCGGGAATGGACCCGCCGGCAGTTCGAGCTCGCCTGCGAGGAGTTCGCCCGTGTGTTCGGGCACGCACCGGCGACCCACGGCGCGGCCGGTTGGCAGATGAATGCGCACGTGCCGTCGCTGCAGGCCGAGCACGGCATGGCGTACGCCTCCGATACCCGCGGTCGCGGTCCTTTCGTTCCGCTCATCGGGGAGCGTGAAGTGCCGGTCCTGCAATTGCCGACCACGCTGCCGACGCTCGATGAGCTGATCGGCCGTGAGGATCTCGAGGGTGTCGATCCGATCGAGCATCTGCTGCGCCTGAGCGCCGAGGGCGCCGATCACGTGTTCACGCTGCATGCGGAGCTCGAGGGCGGGGCGTACCTGGAGGGTTTCGAGCGGTTGCTCGGCGCGTGGCGCGCGCGTGGTGTGGTTCTGACGGATCTGGCGACGTACGCCTCGGGTCTGGACCCGGCACGTCTGCCGCGCTGTCCGATCGACTCCGGCCGCGTGCCGGGACGCGCCGGCACGCTGGCGGTGCAGGGGGAGGCGCGGACATGACCGTGTTGCCCGAGAGCATGCAGGTCATCGAGATCACCGCACCCGGGGGACCGCAGGTGCTGCAGCCGGCGCAGCGTCCGCTGCCGGCCCCCGGTCCGAACGAGGTGTTGATCCGGGTGCGCGCCGCGGGCGTCAATCGACCCGATGTGCTGCAGCGGCGCGGTGCGTATCCGCCGCCGCCCGGGGCGAGCGACATCCCGGGGCTCGAGATCGCCGGCGAGGTGGTCGCCCTCGGGGCCGAGGTGCGCTCGTGGCAGCGCGGCGATGCCGTCTGCGCGCTGCTGGCCGGGGGCGGGTACGCCGAGTACGCGCTCGCCCCGGCCGTGCAATGCCTGCCGGTGCCCCAGGGGTTCAGCCTCGAGCAGGCTGCGGTGCTGCCCGAGACGGTCTTTACCGTGTATTACAACGTCTGGGAGCGCTCGCATCTGCGCCCCGGGGAGTGGCTGCTGGTGCATGGCGGCACGAGCGGCATCGGCACGACGGCGATCCTGCTGGCCAAGGCATTCGGGGCGCACGTCATCGCGACCGCCGGCAGTGCGGAGAAATGCGCCGCCTGTGTACGCCTCGGCGCCGAGGTCGCGATCGATTACAAGAGCGCGGACTTCGTCACCGGTGCGCTCGAGGCGACGCAGGGGCGCGGCGTGGATGTCATTCTCGACATGGTGGGCGGGACGTACGTGGCGCGCGACATCGCCGCGGCGGCGCCGGAAGGGCGCATCGCGATCATTGCGACGCAGGGCGGGCGGTCAGCCGAAATCGATCTGGGCCAGCTCATGGGCAAACGGCTCACGATCGGAGGGTCGACGCTGCGGCCGCAGACGGTCGCGCGCAAGGGTGAGCTCGCCGTGGCGTTGCGTCGGGAGATCTGGCCGCTGCTCGAGGCCGGTGCACTGCGCCTGCCGATCCATGCCCGATTCCCGCTGCGCCAGGCCGCGCAGGCGCATGCGCTGATGGAGTCCGGCGAGCACGTCGGCAAGATCGTCCTGCTGACCTAGCGACTCGCCGGGCGCAGCGGCAGCACCGCCGAGCGCGTGACGGTGCGCATCGCGAAGCTCGACTGCACGCGCACGACACTCGGCAGGCGCGTCAGGTGTTGGCTGTGGATGCGCTCGAAGTCATCCAGATCGGCCACCACCAGGCGCAGCAGGTAGTCGTGCTCGCCGGTCATCAGGTAGCACTCCATCACCTGCGGGATGCGGCGCACCGCCGCCTCGAAGGCCTCGAGTCCCGACTGGCTCTGCCGATCGAGCGTGATGCTGACGAACACGTTCACCGGATAGCCCGCCCGGTGCTGGTTCACCAGTGCCGTATAGCCCTCGATCAGCCCGGAGTCCTCGAGCGCCTTGACGCGCCGCAGGCAGGCCGACTCGGACAGGTTCACCTCACTCGCCAGCCGGGCGTTGGTGATGCGGGCATCCTGCTGCAGGCCGCGCAGGATGGCGTGATCGTAGCGGTCGAGTTCCATGGAGGACATATTCTGCCATAAAACGCCACGGAAGTCGCAGAGTCTGCCGTCTCCGCCGGCCGGCACGGCCATTTTGCAAGTTCCCGCCAGCGGCGCTCCTTAATCTCTTCGCCATCCAAAACCTGGGGGGCTCTCGCATGCGTATCGGCGTTCCGCGCGAAATCAAGGTTCATGAATATCGGGTTGGTCTGGTTCCGGCCGGGGTGCGCGAGCTCACCGCCGCCGGCCACGAAGTGCTGATCGAGACCGGCGCGGGCGCCGGGATCGGCATCGCGGACGCGGAGTACGTCGCCGTCGGGGCCCGGATCGTCTCCAGCGCCGCAGACGTGTTCGCCGGCGCCGAGCTCATCGTGAAGGTGAAGGAGCCGCAGCCGGGCGAGTGCGCGATGCTGCGCCGCGAGCAGGTGCTGTTCACCTACCTGCACCTCGCGCCCGATCCGCAGCAGGCCCGCGCGCTGATGAAGTCCGGCGTCACCGCCATTGCCTATGAGACCGTGACGCGCCGCGGCGCGCTGCCGTTGCTGACGCCGATGAGCGAGGTCGCCGGCCGCATGTCCGTGCAGGTCGGGGCGAGCGGTCTGCAGAAGGCAAATGGCGGGCGCGGCGTGCTGCTCGGGGGCGTGCCGGGCGTACTGCCGGCGAAAGTGGTGATTCTCGGCGGCGGTGTCGCCGGGACGCATGCGGCGCAGATGGCCGTCGGCCTGCATGCCGACGTCACGGTCGTCGACCGCTCGATCGAGCGGCTGCGCGAGCTGTCGGATCTGTTCGGCTCCTCGCTGCGCACGGCGTACTCGACCGCCGCCACCATCGAGCGGCTGGTGAAAGAGGCGGATCTGGTCATCGGCGCGGTGCTGATCGCCGGTGCCGCGGCCCCGAAGCTGGTCACGCGCGCGATGCTCTCGAGCATGCAGCCGGGCTCGGTGCTGGTGGACATCGCGATCGACCAGGGCGGGTGTTTCGAGACGAGCAAGCCGACCACGCACGCCGAGCCGACCTTCATCGTCGAGGGCATCGTGCATTACTGCGTGGCCAACATGCCGGGCGCGGTGGCCCGTACCTCGACGTTCGCGCTCACCAATGCGACGCTGCCGTACGTGCGCCAGCTCGCCGATCTGGGCTGGCAGGAGGCCCTGCGCCAGGATGCGGGCTTCGCCGCCGGCCTGAACGTGCACGCCGGTGGCATCACCCATGCGGCGGTGGCCGAGTCCCTCGGGGTGGCGCTGGCGGCCTCGCCGATCCGGGCCGGTTAAACGCATGTAACGTCTGGCGCGCCGCGGGCCGCTGCCGGTAGGCTAGCGGCTCGCGTCGTGCCCGACGGTGTATTGTCTCCGCCGGCAGACGCGTCCGTTCACCCTGGAGGATCTCGATGCGTCTCACCAAGCTGATTATCCCGATGGCGCTGCTCGCGCTGTATGCGGGCACGGCATTCGCCAAACCGGTCACCTACGTGTGCGATCCGACGCACACGCACCCGAGCTTCTCGACCGATCACTTCGGCGGGCTGTCGGTGTGGCGCGGGGTGTTCCGCAAATCCAGCTGCACCATCGTGCTCGATCGCAAGGCGCACACCGGCACGGTGCACGTGACGGTGCAGACCGCCTCGGACGACTTCGGTGAGTCGCAGCTGAACAAGGATGCGCGCGGTGCGCAGATCCTCGATGTGGCGAAATACCCGACGGCGACCTACGTCGGGCGTCTGGCGGACTTCAAAAACGGCGCACCGACGCGCGTGCTCGGCACCTTCACTCTGCACGGGGTGACCCGACCGCTGACGCTCGTCATCCGCCACTTCGAGTGCAAGGAAGTCGTCTTCTTCCACCAGTACCGCTGCGGCGCGGATGCCTACGCCGAGTTCAACCGCGCCGATTACGGCGTCAGCTACGGCAAGGCCTTCGGGTTCCAGATGTGGGTGCGGCTGCACATCCAGGTCGAGGCGGTCCGCCAGGGCTGAGCCGCGATCCGGGTGAGAGCCTATTCACATAGCTGGAAAGTCTGAGCGGCGAGCCGCCCCGTGGCCGGACCCGGGGCGGCTCTTTGTGTAGACTTGGGCACTGGATTTCCTCAGGAACGATCCTGTGCCACCGACTGACGATTCGAACTTGCTCGAGGCGCTGCTGCCCGTGGCGGTGGCCGCCGGGCGCGAAGCCCACGCGATCTACCTGCGCGGCTGCCCGGTCGAGCACAAGGCGGACCAATCGCCCGTGACCGAGGCGGATCGGGCCGCCGAGGCCGTGATCCTCGCGCACCTGGCCGAGCTCGCACCGCACATCCCGGTGGTCGCCGAGGAGTCCTGCGCGGTGGGACGGATTCCCGAGGTCGGCGCGACGTTCTTTCTGGTCGACCCGCTCGATGGCACCAAGGAGTTCATCGCGCGGCGCGGGGATTTCACCGTCAACATCGCGTTGGTGCGCGCCGGCGTGCCGGTCATCGGTGTCGTCTATGCACCGGTGGGCGGGATGCTCTACGCCGGCGACGTCGCCGCGCAGCGCGCGTTTCGCTCCGCGCAGCCGGCCGACGGGAGTGGCGCCGGTGCGCGTCAGACGCTGCACGTGCGCCCCGTCCCCGCGGCCGGATTGACGGCCGTGGTGTCGCGCTCGCACGCGACGCCGCAGACCGAGCAGTACCTCGAGGGCTACTCGGTGCACGAGCGCGTGTCGGTCGGCTCGTCGCTGAAATTCTGCCTGGTGGCGAGCGGCGAGGCGGATCTGTATCCGCGCCTCGGTCCGACCATGGAGTGGGATACGGCCGCGGGCCATGCGGTGCTCAGCGCCGCCGGCGGGCAGGTGCTCGCCCCGGGCGGCGGGCCGCTGCGCTACGGCAAACCCGATTTTCGCAACACGTACTTCGTCGCCGCAGGGGCGTTCCCGCTCGTGCCGCTGGCGGCCTGAACCGATGAGCACCCAACCCCGCATGGCCCTCACGCCCCATCTGCGCCAACTCGAATCCGAGTCGATCGGCATCATCCGCGAGGTGGCCGCCGAGTTCCGCAACCCGGTGATGCTGTACTCCATCGGCAAGGACTCCGGTGTGATGCTGCACCTGGCGATGAAGGCGTTCCATCCCTCCAAGCCGCCGTTCCCGCTGCTGCACATCGATACACGCTGGAAGTTCCGCGCGATGATCGAGCACCGCGACGCGATCGCCGAGCGTTACGGGGTGAAGCTGCTGGTGCACACCAACCCCGATGGAGTGGCGCGCGACATCAACCCGATCAGTTCCGGCTCGCAGCTGCACACGCAGGTGATGAAGACCGAGGCGCTGAAGCAGGCACTCGACCAGTGGCAGTTCGACGCCGCCTTCGGTGGCGCGCGCCGCGACGAGGAGAAGAGCCGCGCCAAGGAGCGCGTCTTCTCGTTCCGCTCCGCCGGTCACGTCTGGGATCCGCGCAACCAGCGGCCGGAGCTGTGGAATCTGTACAACACCCGGATCAGCCAGGGCGAGACCATCCGCGTGTTTCCGCTCTCGAACTGGACGGAACTCGACATCTGGCAGTACACGCGCGCCGAGCAGATCCCGGTCGTGCCGCTGTACTTCGCCGCACCGCGCCCGGTCATCGAGCGCGACGGGCAGCTGATCATGCGCGACGATGAGCGCATGGCGCTGAAGCCCGGGGAGCGCGAGCAGGTGCGCATGGTGCGCTTCCGCTCGCTCGGATGCTATCCGCTCTCCGCGGCGATCGAGAGCAGTGCGGCGACGCTCGATGAGATCATCGCGGAGATGCTCGCCTCGCGCACCTCGGAGCGTTCCGGGCGACTGATCGACAGCGACGAGGCGGCATCGATGGAGAAGAAGAAACGTGACGGCTACTTCTGACGGCGCGCACACCCGCAAGGGGCTGTTGCGCTTTCTCACCTGCGGCTCGGTGGATGATGGCAAGTCGACCCTGATCGGGCGGCTGCTGTACGACACCCAACTCGTGCTCGAGGATCAGCTCGCGGCGCTCGAGCGCGACAGCGCCAAGCACGGCACCACGGGCGAGGACCTCGACCTCGCGCTGCTCGTCGATGGCCTGCAGGCCGAGCGCGAGCAGGGCATCACCATCGATGTGGCCTATCGGTTCTTCTCCACGCCGCGGCGTGCGTTCATCGTGGCGGACACCCCGGGGCATGAGCAGTACACGCGCAACATGGCCACTGGCGCCTCGAACAGCCAGGCGGCCGTGATCCTGATCGATGCGCGCAAGGGTGTGCTCACTCAGACGCGCCGGCACAGCTACATCTGTGCGCTGCTCGGCATCAAGAACGTCGTGCTCGCGGTCAACAAGATCGATCTGGTGGAGTTCTCCGGCGAGCGCTTCCATCGGATCGTCGCCGATTATCTCGGCTTCGCCGCGCCGCTGAAGTTCGCCTCGGTCACGAGCATTCCGCTCTCGGCGCGCTTTGGCGACAACGTGATCCGCCGCTCCGAGCACACCCCCTGGTACGACGGCCCGACGCTGATCGAGCATCTGGAGTCGATGGATGTCCGCGACGGTCTGGAGGAGAAGCCGTGGCGCTTCCCGGTCCAGTGGGTGAATCGCCCGAATCTCGATTTTCGCGGCTTCTCCGGCACCGTGGCCTCGGGCGTGGTCCGCCCGGGCGAGCGCGTGGTGGTCGCCGCCTCCGGTCGCGAGAGCGTCATCCAGCGCATCGTCACGGCGGATGGGGATCTGCCCGAGGCGCGCGCCGGCGATGCGGTCACCCTGACGCTCGCCGATGAGGTCGACGTGGCGCGCGGGGACGTGTTGGCCCATGCCGATGCGCGCCCCGAGGTGGTCGATCAGTTCGCCGCCGAAGTGCTGTGGATGATCGAGGAGCCGATGCTGCCCGGGCGCTCGTATCTGATGCGCATCGGCACGCAGTACGTGCCGGCGCGCGTGACGAGTCTTAAGCACAAGACCGACGTCAACACGCTCGAGCACATGGCGGCCAAGACGCTCGCGCTGAACGAGATCGGTTTCTGCAACCTCGCCACCGCCACCCCAGTGGCGCTCGATCCGTACGCCGAGAACCGCGCCACCGGCGCGTTCGTACTGATCGACCGCTTCACCAATGCCACCGCCGGCGCCGGCATGATCAGTTTCGGGTTGCGCCGTGCGACCAACATCCATCGCCAGGCGCTGCTGGTCGACAAAGCCGCGCGCGCGCGGCTCAATGGCCATCGGCCCGCGGTGCTGTGGTTCACCGGTCTGTCCGGCTCGGGCAAGAGCACCATCGCCAACGTCGTCGAGCGTGAACTGCACGCCCTCGGGGTGCACACCTACATGCTCGACGGCGACAATGTCCGTCACGGCTTGAACCGCGACCTCGGGTTCACCGACGCGGATCGTGTCGAGAACATCCGCCGCGTGGGCGAAGTGGCCAAGCTGTTCGTCGACGCCGGCGCGGTCGTGTTGTGCTCGTTCATCTCCCCGTTCCGCGCCGAGCGGCGCATGGTGCGCGAGTTGCTCGCGGCCGAGGAGTTCATCGAGATCTTCGTCGACACGCCGCTCGAGGAGTGCCAGCGACGCGATCCGAAGGGCCTCTACGCGCGTGCGCTCGAGGGCAAGATCAAGAACTTCACCGGCATCGATTCGCCCTACGAGGCGCCGCAGAATGCGGAAGTCGTGCTGACGCCGAGTCCGCTCGGACCGGAAGAAGAGGCGCGCCGCGTGCTCGAGGCTCTCAAGGATCGCCAGATCATCGGCCGCTGACGGCGGCGCGCCGCGGCAGCGGCTCGATAAGGCGCACGCGCCGCGCTACCATCGCGCGATCGCTGCGTTGGGGAATGCCGTGCCGACTCATTACCGCTGCGACGGCGACGTCGCCGTCCTTGAAATCGACCACCCGCCGGTCAATGCGCTCAGTCTCGAGGTGCGCCGCGGACTGATGGAGGGTCTGAACCGAGCCGCGAGTGACGCGGCGGTGCGGGCGGTGGTCCTCACCGGGGCGAACGGCTCCTTCCCCGCCGGCGCCGACATCCGCGAGATTGCCTCCGGTGCGGCCTTCGAGCCGCCGATCCTGCTCGAGGTGATCGCGCGGATCGAATCGCTCGGCAAGCCGGTGGTGGCGGCCCTCGAGGGCGTGGCGCTCGGTGGCGGCTTCGAACTCGCACTCGCCTGTCATGCGCGCATCGCCGTGAGTGGCGCGCGCGTGGGCCTGCCGGAGGTGAAGCTCGGTCTGATTCCCGGAGCGGGCGGCACGCAGCGATTCACGCGCCTCGCCGGTCCGCAGGCGGCGCTCGAGGTGATCTCGACGGGCGAGGCCCTGGCGGCGGCGCACGCCCGCACGCTCGGGGTGATCGATGCGCTCGCCGATGTGCTGCTGCCCGAGGCGCTCGCCTGGGCGCGCCGTCTCGCCGCGGAAGGTGCCCCGCCGCTCGCCCGTGAGCGCGAGGAGAAGATCACCGCCGTCGACCCTCAGCTCTTTGTCGCCTGGCGCGCGGCGCATGCGCGCAAGTTCAAGGGCCAGCTCGCCCCCTGGCGCATCGCCGATGCGATCGAGGCGGCCTGTACCCGCGGGCGCGAGGAGGCGTTCGCGCTCGAGCGTCAGTATTACCTGGAGTGTCGCGAGAGCCCCCAGCGCAAGGCGCTGATGCACGTGTTCGAGGCGGAGCGGGCCGCCCGCAAGATCGAGGGGGTGGGACCACAGGTCGCGCCGCTGCCGATCCGGCGCGCCGCCGTGGTCGGTGGCGGCACCATGGGCGCGGGGATTGCCGTGCTGTTCGCCAATGCGGACATCCCGGTGACGCTGCTCGATGTCTCGGAGGCGGCGCTCGCCGCCGCGATGGAGCGCATCCGCGCGGTGTATGCGCAAACCGTCGAGCGCGGGAGGCTGACGCGCGCCCAGGCCGATGCCGCGGTGCAGCGGATCTGCGCCACCACCGACTATGCATCGCTCGGGCAGACCGACATTGCGATCGAGGCCGTATTCGAGGACCCGGCGCTGAAGCGCACCGTGTTCGAGCAACTCGATCGGAATCTGCCGGCGCACGCGATTCTCGCCACCAACACCTCGACGCTCGACATCGATGCGCTCGCGCAGGTGACCGGCCGGCCCCAGCAGGTGGTCGGCACGCATTTCTTCAGTCCCGCGCACGTGATGAAGCTGATGGAGAACGTGCGCGGCGCGCACAGTGCCCCGCAGACGCTCGCCACCGTGATGGCGCTCGCCAAGCGCCTGGGCAAGATCCCGGTGATGGCGGGCAACTGCGACGGGTTCATCGGCAACCGCATGCTGCTCTACTACGGTGTGGAGGCCGAGCGGCTGCTCGAGGAAGGCGCGACTCCGGAGCAGGTCGACGGGGTGATCGAGGCGTTCGGGTTTGCCATGGGACCGCTGGCGATGCGCGATCTGGCGGGCAACGACGTCGGCTGGGCCATCCGCCGCAATCGCACGCTGCCGCCGGACGAGCGCTGGTCGCCCATCCTGCAGCGCATGGCCGAGGAGGGCCGTCTGGGGCGCAAGAGCGGCCAGGGGTTCTACCGCTACGAGGGCGGCAAGCGTCATCACAACCCCGAGGCGCTCGCCGTGATCGAGTCGGTGTCGCGCGCGCTCGGGATCGAGCGACGCTCGATTGCCGATGCGGAAATTCTCGCGCGGTTGCTGCATCCGCTGGTCAACGAAGGGGCGAAGATCCTGAGCGAGGGGATCGCGAGCCGCTCGGGCGACATCGACGTGGTCTATATTCACGGGTACGGTTTTCCGGCCTACAAGGGCGGGCCGATGTACTGGGGCCTTCAGGAGGGGCTCGAGCACGTGATCGCGACGATGGAGCGGCTCGCACCGAGTCACGGCGCGCGCTGGGCGGCGGCGCCGCGACTGCTCGAAGCGGCGGCGCGCGGCCGCTGGGAGTGATCCGGCGGGGCGAGGAGGCCGCTTGACCTAGAAATAAAATAAATGTACGTTTAAAACAGACGTTTGAGACGCGGTCCAGTGAAATCCTCCTCGCTATCCGATGACGGCACGCCCGTCGAGCCGAAGTACTCGGAGACCGCTTTGCGGATCCTCGAGGCGGCCGAGCGGCTGTTCGTCGAGCTCGGGCTGGAGGCGACCTCGCTGCGGCTCATCACCCAGCAGGCGGGGGTGAATCTCGCCGCAGTCAACTATCACTTCCGCTCCAAGGATGCGCTGTTCGAGGCGGTCTTCGCCCGCCGTTTCGAGCCCTGGGCGCGCGAGTGCCTGCGCGAACTCGAGCGGCTCGAGGCACGCGCCGCGGCCGGGACTGCGCGCTTCGACGCCGAGGCCGTGATGATGTGTTACGTGCGCCCGGCACTGGCGCTCTCGAAGGACCCCTCACGAGGCGGCGCGCTGTTCGTGCGCCTGTTCTCACGCGTGCTCGTGGAGAATCACCGGGTGCTGCGCGAGACGCTCTCGCGCGATTGGGGTCACCTGGTCACGCGCTACACCGAAGCGCTCGGGCGCGCCCTGCCGGGACTCTCGGCCGAGGAGGTCGCCTGGCGGCTGCACCTCGGCTTCAGCGTGATGTTCCACGCCTTCGCCGGCAACGACATTTTGAAACTCTTCGGCCGTTCGGCCGTTTCGGCGCGTGATCCGGATTTGATCGTCAAGCACGTCGTACCGTTCGTGCTGGCCGGCATGGGGGCCGTGCCCCGCGCCGAGAGTTCCGCGCCGTGAACGGGCCGCAGGCCCCGCGAGCGGCCCGGCACTGAGGGCCGCGCCATGAACGGTCCGCCGCGCGGACCGCAGCAGCAGAGGAAGTCATGTCTGAGACGAATTTCATGATCCGCAAGGTCGCCGTGCTCGGCGCGGGCGTGATGGGTGCGCAGATCGCCGCGCACCTGCTCAACGCGCAGGTGCCGACGCTGCTCTATGATCTGCCCGATCCGCACGGTGGCAGCGGCATCGCCGCGAAGGCCATCGCCGCACTGCGCAAGCAGCAGCCGGCGCCACTCGCCGCGGCCGGCCTCGCCGAGTTCATCCAACCGGCCAACTATGCCGAGGACCTCGGTCGGCTCGCCGAGTGCGATCTGGTCATCGAGGCGATTGCCGAGCGGCTCGAGTGGAAGCGCGACCTGTACGAGAAGGTGGCGCCCGTGCTCGGGGCACGGACGATCTTCGCCACCAACACCTCGGGGCTGTCGATCGAGGCGCTCGCCGCGGCCTGTCCGCCGGCGCTGCGGACGCGCTTTTGCGGGGTGCACTTCTTCAATCCGCCGCGCTACATGCATCTGGCTGAGCTGATTCCGTGCAGCGCCTCGAATGCCCCGATGCTCGATCATCTCGAGACGTTCCTGGTCAGCACCCTCGGCAAGGGCGTGATCCGCGCCAAGGACACCCCGAATTTCGTCGCCAACCGCGTCGGGGTCTTCTCGCTGCTCGCCACGCTCGCCAATGCGGCGAAATACCAACTTCGATTCGACGTCGTCGACGATCTGACCGGACCGCGCCTCGGGCGGCCGAAGTCCGCGACGTTTCGCACCGCCGACGTGGTGGGCCTGGACACCTTTGCCCACGTGGTGCGCACGATGCGCGAGGGCCTGCCGGAGGATCCGTGGCATGAGCTGTTCGTCTGCCCGCCGTGGCTCGAGAAGCTGATCGGCGCCGGGGCGCTCGGGGCCAAGACCCACGGGGGCATCTACCGGAAGAAGGGCCAGGATCTCTCGGTGCTCGATCCGACCCTCGGCACGCACGTGCCGGCCGGCGAGAAGGCCGATGCGGCGGTCATCGAGATGCTCAAGATCGAAGATGTCGGTGCGCGCCTCGAGGCGCTGCGCTCGAGCGAGCACCCGCAGGCGAAGTTTCTCTGGGCCTGCTGGCGCGACACGTTTCACTACATCGCCTGTCACCTCGGGCAGATCGCCCATTCGGCGCGCGACGTGGATCTGGCCATGCGCTGGGGCTTCGGCTGGCAGCGCGGACCGTTCGAGATGTGGCAGGCGGCCGGCTGGGCGCGCGTGGCGGGGTGGATCGAGGCGGATATCCGTGCCGGGGAGGCGCTCGCCCCGGCACCGCTGCCGGCGTGGGTGCTCGAGGCCGGCCGCACGGGGGTGCATGCGCCCGAGGGGTCCTACGATGCGGCCGGGCAGCGCCTCGTGGGGCGCTCGCCGCTGCCGGTGTATCGGCGCCAGCTGTGGCCCGTGGCGCTCGTCGGGGAGCGGCGCGAGCTCGGCGAGACGGTGTACGAGAACGCGGCCGTACGGGCCTTCACCAGCGGCGATGGCGTGTTGGTGGCCTCACTGAAGACCAAGGCGCACTCGATCTCCCCGGAGGCACTCGAGGGGCTGAACCAGGCGATCGACCTCGCCGAGGCGCACTACCGCGCGCTCGTGTTCTGGCAGAGCGAGCCACCGTTTTCCGTCGGCGCGAATCTCGAGGCACTGCGCCCGGCGCTCGCCGCCGGGGACTGGAAGACGCTCGAGGCGGTGATCGCACGCTTCCAGAGCACCTCGATGCGCCTGCGCTACAGCCTCATCCCGACCGTCGCGGCCACGCAGGGCTACGTGTTTGGCGGGGGCTGCGAGTTCATGCTGCACTGCGACCGGGTGGTCGCGGCGCTGGAGTCCTACGTCGGTCTGGTCGAGGCCGGCGTCGGGCTGCTGCCCGGGGGCGGGGGCTGCAAGGAGTTCGCGCGCCGCGCTGCGCACGAGAGCCGCGGCGATCTGTTCGCGGCGCTGAAGGAGTACTACATGGCGATCGCCACCGCCAAGGTGGCCGGCAGCGGCCTCGAGGCGCGCCAGCTCGGCTTCCTGCGCGACAGTGATCCGGTGGTGTTCAACGCCGATGAGCTGTTGTATGTCGCGAAGCAGCAGGCGCTCGCGCTCGCCGAGGCGGGTTATCGACCGCCGCTCGCCGGGGCGCGCTTCCCGGTGGCCGGACGCAGCGGTGCGGCCTCGATCAAAGCGCAGCTGGTGAACCTGCTCGAGGGGCACTTCATCAGTCCGTACGACTTCGAGATCGGCTCGCGCATCGCCGAGGTCATGACGGGCGGGGACGTGGAGGCGGGCACCGAGGTCGATGAGGAGTGGATTCTCGCGCTCGAGCGGCGTCACTTCCTCGCGCTGCTCGGCAATGCGAAGACCCAGGAGCGCATCGTGCACACGCTGAAGAGCGGCAAGCCGCTGCGCAATTGAGGCGGTACGGGAGAGTTTTGTCATGACGAAACAGATTCAAGAGGCTTACATCGTTGCCGCCACCCGCACTCCGGTGGGCAAGGCGCCGCGCGGCATGCTGCGCCAGGTGCGCCCCGATGACCTGCTGGTGCACGCCCTGCGCAGCGTACTGGCGCAGGCCCCCGGGCTCGAGCCCTCGAGCATCGAGGACGTGGTGGTCGGCTGCGCGTTTCCGGAGGCCGAGCAGGGCCTGAACATGGCGCGCGTCGCTGCGCTCCTCGCCGGTCTACCCGACACCGTGCCGGGCGTGACCGTGAACCGCTACTGCTCCTCGGGCTTGAATGCCGTGCAGATCGCCGCCGACCGCATCCGCCTCGGTGAGGCCGACGTGGTGATCGCAGGGGGCGCGGAGTCGATGTCGATGGTGCCCATGATGGGCAACAAAGTGGCGATCAACCCTGAGGTGTTCGCGCACGAGGAGAATTACGCGATCGCCTACGGCATGGGCATCACCGCCGAGAAGGTCGCGCGCCAGTGGAAGGTCTCGCGCGAGGACCAGGACGCGTTCGCGCTCGAATCGCACCGGCGCGCGCTCGCGGCCCGGGCGGCCGGGGGCTTCAGCGCCGAGATTTCCCCGCTCGAGGTGACCTACCGCATTGCGGATCTGGCCGCAGGCGAGGTGCACCACGAGGTGCAGCGTCTGGCCGAGGACGAGGGGCCGCGGGCGGACACCTCGCTCGAGGCGCTGGCGAAATTGCGGCCGGTGTTCGATGCCAAGGGCAGCGTCACGGCGGGCAACAGCTCGCAGACCTCCGACGGCGCTGGCGCGGTGCTGTTGGTCTCGGAGACCATGCTCAAGCGCTACCACCTGACGCCGCTCGCCCGCTACGTGACGTTCGCGGTCAAAGGGGTGCCGCCCGAGATCATGGGCATCGGCCCGAAGGAAGCGGTCCCGGCGGCGCTGCGGGGCGCGGGATTGAAACAGGACGCGCTCGAGTGGATCGAGCTCAACGAAGCCTTCGCCGCGCAGTCCCTCGCCGTGATCCGCGATCTCGGCCTCGATCCGCAGCGGGTCAACCCGCACGGCGGTGCCATTGCGCTCGGTCATCCGCTCGGGGCCACCGGGGCGATCCGCACCGCCACGCTGGTGCACGGCATGCGCCACAAGGCACAGAAGGGCTACGGCATGGTCACGATGTGCATCGGTACCGGCATGGGTGCGGCCGGCATCTTCGAGGTGTACTGAGCCAGGCGACTGCGGGGGCGCACTCGCGCGGTGCACGCGCCGTCGCGTCGTGGCGCGAGCGGTGGGCGAGGCGGGCGGAGTGAGCCGCGCGCCCACCGGTCTTGTGCGCGCCGGCGCTGCCCTGCGAGACTGCTCCCTCCGGGGCCGGTCGGGGAGCAGCGCGAAGTGGAGCACACCGTGTCATCGAACCCATGGGCTTCGCTCTGGCGGCTCGATCCGAAGGTTCTCTATCTGAACCACGGTTCGTTCGGCGCCTGCCCCACCGCGGTGCTGCGCGCGCAGTCGCGGCTGCGCGCCGAGATGGAGCGCGAGCCGGTGGATTTCCTCGACGGCGCACTCCCCGATCGGCTGGCGCGGGCACGCCAGGCCCTGGCGGGGTTTCTCGGTGCGGACGCGACCGATCTGGTGTTCGTTCCCAACGCGACCACCGCGGTGAATGCGGTCTTGCAGTCCCTGCCGCTCGCGCCGGGCGATGAGTTGCTGCTGACGAGCCAGACCTACGGCGCGTGCCGCAAGAGCGCCGAGTTCGTGGCCGCGCGCACCGGTGCGCGCATCGTGACGGTGCCGTTGCCGTTCCCCGTGGCGCACGAGGAGGAGTTGATCGAACCGGTGCTCGCCGCCGTCACGGCGCGCACGCGCCTCGCGCTGCTCGATCACGTGACGAGCCCGACGGCGCTCATCATGCCGATCGAGCGATGGGTGCGCGAACTCGATGCCCGTGGCGTCGATACGCTCATCGATGGCGCGCATGCCCCGGGCATGGTGCCCCTCGACTTGCGCCACCTCGGCGCATCGTTCTATACCGGCAACGCCCACAAGTGGCTGTGCGCGCCGAAGGGCGCGGCGTTTCTGCACGTGCGCGCCGATCGCCACGGACAGGTGCACCCGACGGTCATCAGTCACGGCTACGGCGGCGGATGGCAGGCGCAGTTCGACTGGACCGGGACCACCGACCCCTCGCCATGGCTGTGCATTCCCGCGGCGCTCGAGCACCTCGGTGCACAGCTGCCCGGGGGATGGCCGGCCCTGATGGCGCGCAACCATGCGCTCGCGCTCGAGGCGCGCGCACTGTTGCTCGAGGCGCTCGAGCTGCCCGCACCGTGTCCACGCGAGATGATCGGCTCGATGGCGTCGGTCCTGTTGCCGGTCCCGCGGCCGGGCGCTGCGGCCGTCGGGCGCGATTGCCGGCAGCTGCATGCCTGGTTCCGGGCGCGGGGGATCGAGACGTGGCTGTTCCCGGAACCGGCGCCGCTGCTGCGCATCTCGGCGCAGCTCTACAACGATCGCGAGCAGTTCGTGCGCCTCGCCGAGCAGGTTCGGGAGTGCTTCCGTGGCGGTTGAGCGCTCGGCGATCGAGCCGCGCCTCTCGACGTTCGACACCGCGATGGTGGTGTTCAGTCTGGTGGTCGGTATCGGCATCTTCCGCACCCCGGCGATCGTGGCGCGCGCCGCCGGCAGTACCGCGGTGTTCTTCACCGCCTGGATCCTCGCCGGCGTGGTCAGCCTCATCGGGGCGTTCGTGTTCGCGGAGATCGGCGCCCGTCATCCGCGCGCCGGCGGTTACTACCGGGTCGTCGCGGACTGTTATCACCCTGCGTTCGCGTTCATGCTCAACTGGTCACAGACGCTGATGCAGGGGGCGGGAGCCGCCGGCGTGGCGTTCATCGGTGCGGACTACCTCGCCCCGATTGTGCTGCCGGCCGCGCAGGTGACGCCGCACACGAAGCTGGTGGTGGCGTGTGTGAGCATGTTGGTGCTGCTGGCGCTGAACTATCGCGGCATGCGCATGGGTGCGCGGGCGCAGAATGTGCTCTCGGTGCTGAAGATCGCCCTCATGGCCGCGCTCGTGATCTGCGCGTTCGTCCTCGGTGCGCACGGCGCGCCGGCGCGCGCAATGATGCCGGTGGCGCACGGCGCTTCGGTGCTGCGGCTCGCCACGGCGCTGGTGCCGTGTTTCTACGCCTACGGGGGCTACCATCTGACGATGAACCTCGGGGCGGATCTGAAGAACGCCCGGCGGCGCTTCCCGCAGGCGATCGCCGCCGGGGTGCTGACGGTGGTGGCGCTGTACCTGCTGCTGAACCTCGCCTACCAGCGGGTGCTCGGCACGGGGGGCATCGCGGCAGCCCCGCTGGTGGCCGCGGCGCTCACCGGCGCGCTGTTCGGTCCGGCCGGCCGGGCGGTGGTGTCGGCGGTGGTGTTTCTCTCCGCGGCCGGGTTCGTCAACGCGACCATCGTGCACATGCCGCGCACGTTCTATGCGATGGCCGAGGACGGGGCGCTGCCAGCGGCGTTCATGCGCATCAACCCGCGCACCCAGGCCCAGGAGGCGGGGCTCGTCTTCTTCGGTCTGACCATGCTGGTCCCGGCGCTGCTGCTCGGCTCGTTCGGCAAGCTGCTCGATTACGTCATCCTGGTCGACACGGTGACCCTCGCCGTGGTCGCATCGACGCTGTTCGTGCTGCGGCGCCGATCGGGCGAAGTGGCGGCATTTGCCCTCTGGGGCTATCCGCTGCTGCCGGCGTTCTACATCCTGTGTCTGCTCGCGGTGGCGGTGCGCGTGGCGGTACTGCAGCCGGCGCTCGCGCTCGCCGGCGGGCTGATCCTGCTCACCGGCTGGCCGCTGTTCCGGTTCGGACGACGGCTGTTCGCCACGGGGGCCTGAGCGGCATTAGGCGAGTGGCAGCTGCGTGGTGAATTTCTTCGTGCGCAGCACGAAGCTGGTGTTGACCGAGCGGACCGCCGCCTGTTGCAGCAGGTGCGTGGAGAGAAAGTGCTCGTACGCCTCCATGCTGGCGGCGACGATGCGCAGCAGATAATCGTTGGTGCCGCTCATCGAGTGGCACTCGAGCACCTCGGGACGATCGCGCACCAGCCGATCGAACGCCGCCACGGTCTCGGTGTGGTGATTCTCGAGCGACACCTGTGCGTAGGCCTGGATGGGCAGTCCGATCGCCGGCGCCGACAGCAGCGTCGCATAACCGTCGATGATCCCTTCGCTCTCCAGCCGCTTCAGCCGCCGCCAGCACGGGGCGGGCGAGAGACCCACCCGCTTGGCGAGGTCCTGGTTCGTGATCCGGGCTTCGAGCTGCAGCGTGGCGAGGATGCGGCGGTCGATCCGATCGAGCGGGCGGGACACGGCGGGACTCCAGTGAGGCCAGATTGGCAATAATATTGCCAGAAGTGCCCTGAAGCGAGCAAGAAAGGCAAGCCTATTTCCCGGACGAGGGCATACGCTTACCAAATTGACTCATTGGGGGAGTTTCCATGGCGGCACCTGCCACTTCCTCGGCGCGGGCCGGGTACGAAGACGCGCCCGCGTCTCAGCCCGACTGGCACCGTGTCACGCGACTGCTGCGCCACTCGCGGGCGCTCGATGATCTCGAGGAGACGCGCCTGCTGCCGGCGCGAGAGGTGCTCTACCAGTTCTCCGCGCGCGGCCACGATCTGGCGCAGATTCTGCTCGGCCTGCAGCTGACCGATCCGCACGATGCGGTGACGGTGTACTACCGCTCCCGGCCGATCATGCTCGCCCTCGGCGTCGAGCTGGAGGAGGCGGCGGCTGGCCCTCTGGCGCGCGCCGGCTCGTTCAGCGATGGCCGGGACATCGGCGTGGTGTTCAACAAGCCCGCCCGGGGCGCAGCGACGGTGTTGCCGGCCTGTGGCGGCGTCGGTGCGCAGTACACGCCGGCGGCCGGCTGGGCGCAGGCGATCGGCTATCACCGCGACGTGCTCGGCGAGGCGGCCTACGGGCGCAGCATCGCGGTCGTCCTCGGCGGGGACGGATCGGTGGCGACGGGCGGATTCTGGTCCGCGCTCACCATGGCGACGACGCTGAAGTTGCCGCTGCTGATCTACATCGAGGACAACGGGTTCGGCATCTCGGTCAGCTCGCGCATGCAGACCCCGGGCGGCAACATCGCGGCGAACCTGCGCTCGTTCGCGGGTCTGACGATTTTCGAGGGCGACGGTGCCGATCCGCAGGAGGCCGCCGAGCGCATCGGCGCGGCCGTCGGCTTCGTGCGCGAGCAGCGCGCTCCGGCACTGCTGCGCCTGACGGTGCCGCGTCTGAACGGACACTCCGGTCAGGATACGCAGACGTACAAGACGCCGGAGATCATCGCGCGCGAACGGGGCAGCGATCCGCTGCGCCGGCTCGAACGCTTCCTCGTGCCGCAGCGCATGAGCGAGCGCGAGTGGCGCGAGATCGGCGAGAGCGCCGAGCGCGAGGTCGAGCAGGCGGTCGAGCGCGCCCTGATGCGCCCGCGGCCGGATCCCGCCGAAGTCACTCGGCACGTGTTCACGGAGTTCGATGCCGCGGGCCGGCCGCAGTTGCAGGAGCAGGGCGGACTCGCCCCACTCGGCATCGCCGCGCCGCGCTCGAGCAGCGAGGCGCACCCTGAGCCGACCCGCATCAACATGCTGACGGCGATCCGGCGCACACTCGATGCCGAACTCACGGCCAATCCGCGCATGATGGTGTTCGGCGAGGACGTCGGACCGAAGGGCGGCGTGCACGGGGCGACGCTCGGGCTGCAGGAGAAGCACGGCGTCGGCCGAGTGTTCGATACCAGTCTCTCGGAGGAAGGCATCATCGGTCGGGCCGTCGGGATGGCGCTCGCCGGGCTCCTGCCGGTGCCCGAGATCCAGTTCCGCAAGTACGCCGATCCGGCCACCGAACAGATGAATGATTGCGGCACCATGCGCTGGCGCACCGCGAACCGCTTCGCCGCGCCGATGGTGGTGCGCATGCCGGGCGGGTTCTTCAAGTGCGGCGATCCGTGGCACAGCCAGACCAACGAGGTCGCCTGGGTGCACGGGATCGGCTGGCAGGTGGCCGTGCCGTCGAACGCCGAGGATGCCGTCGGGCTGCTGCGCGCGGCGCTGCGCGGCAACGAGCCGACCCTGTTCTTCGAGCACCGCGCGCTGCTCGATGGCGCCTGGGCGCGGCGGCCGTACCCGGGCGATGAGTACCTCGTCCCCTTCGGCAAGGCGCATTGCGTGTGCGAGGGCTCGGAACTCACCGTGGTGACCTGGGGCGCGATGGTCGAGCGCTGCGAGCGGGCCGCGCAGGTCTCCGGGGTGCTCGCCGAGGTGCTCGATCTGCGCACGCTGGCGCCTTGGGACCGCGAGGCGGTGTTGACCTCGGTGCGCAAGACGCGCCGCTGCCTGATCGTGCACGAAGACAACCTCACGGCCGGGTTCGGTGCCGAAGTGGCCGCCGTGCTCGCCCGGGAGGCGTTCTTCAGCCTCGAGGCGCCGATCGAGCGGTTGACCATGCCGGACATCCCGAGCCCGCATGCCCCGGTGCTGCTCGAGGCGGTCGTGCCCGGCGTCGAATCCATCACGCGCGCCATCCGCGCGCTGGCGAGCGTGTAGTCATGTCGAACGAGATCGTGGAGGTTCGGGCCCCCGAGGAGCAGGAGGAGGGCACCCGCTCACAGCTGCTGCGCTGGCTCAAGGCGCCCGGCGAGCCGGTGAGCGCGCACGAGCCGCTGATCGAACTCGAGACCGACAAGGTGACCGTGGAGGTGGCCGCACCGGCCTCGGGGGTGCTCGCCGAAGTGTTCAAGCGCGAGCGCGAAGAGGTGGCCCCCGGGGAGGTGCTCGGACGCATCGCGACGGGCTCGGAACCTCACCTCGCCGCTGCGCACGCGTCACGGCCGTCCGCCCCCGAGGGGCGCGCGCTCCCCGGCGCTGCGGCACGCCCCGCCGCAGCCACTGTCTCGGCGCATCCGGCCTCGGGCGCCGGCACGTCGTGCAGTCCGGCGGTGCGCCGGCTGCTCGCCGAGCGGGGCCTCGAGCCCGCCGACGTGCGCGGCACGGGTCCGGCCGGGCGAATCACCGTGGAGGATGTGCTCGGCGCCGCGGCGCGCGGCCCCGAATCGGCGAGTGTCTCGCCGCCGCCGCCGCAGCAGCCGTCCGAACCGTCGGGCATCGCGGTGCGTCGCGTGGCGCACAGCGCAGTCCGCCAGCGGATTGCGGCGCGCATGGTCGAGAGCCTGCTGCACACCGCGCCGCACGTCACCACCGTGTTCGAAGTCGATCTCACCGCCGTGCTCGATCATCGCGAGCGTCACCGCCAGTCCTTCGCCGAGCGCGGCGCGCCGTTGACCCTCTCGGCGTATTTCGTGCGGGCCGCGGTCGCGGCCATCGAGGAGGTGCCGGAGGCCAACAGCCGCTGGAGCGAGGCGGCGCTCGAGATCTACCAGACCGTGAACTTCGGCATCGGCACCGCCGCGCCCGAGGGTCTGGTGGCCCCGGTGTTGCACGGCGCCGAGATGCTCGATCTGGAGCAGACCGCGCAGAGGATCGATGCGCTCGTGCGGCGCGCCCGCGCCGGGCAGCTCAGTCCCGAGGACGTGCGCGGGGGCACGTTCACCATGTCCAACCATGGGGTGAGCGGCAGCCTGATCGCCACGCCCATCATCCTCTTCCCCGGGCAGGCGGCCATCCTCGGGGTGGGCAAGCTCGAGAAACGGGCCGCCGTGGTGGCGCACGGTGAGAGCGAGCGCATCGAGATCCGCCCCCGCTGCTATGCCACGCTCACCATCGATCACCGGGTCATGGATGGGGTGCGTGCCAACCGCTTCATGCAGGTGTTCGCCGAGCGGCTCGGCCTCTGGAGCGAGTGAGGCGGGGGCCGGACCCTCGCCCCCGGCGCGCTCGGCTGCCGGGCATAGTGACGAGATGCCCCCGGCGGGCTACCATGCGCGCAGTACTCCCGCGGAGGACTTCAGCATGACCGAGGGCACCACCACACTGTCGGGCCCGCCGAGCGATGAGTCCGAGCCTGATTTGAGCCGCCGGCGCATGTTGACGGCGGCCACCGCGGCGGTCGGCGCGGTGGGCGTCGGTCTGGCCGCCACCCCGTTCATCGAGTCCATGGAGCCGAGCGAAACGGCGCGCGCACTCGGGGCGCCGGTCACCATCGACATCTCCACGCTCGAACCGAAGCAGATGTTGGTCGCCTCCTGGCGGCGCCGCCCGATCTACGTGCTGCGGCGCACCGAGGCGGAGCTGAAAACGCTCTCGAGTCTCAACGGTCAACTGAAGGACCCGTTGTCCAAGGCCGATCAGCAGCCGGCGAATCTGCCCGGCTGGAACCCCATCCAACGCTCCATCGTGCCGGAGTACCTGGTGGTGGTGGGGATCTGCA
Organism: Pseudomonadota bacterium; assembly: GCA_021834525.1. Lineage (GTDB taxonomy): Bacteria > Pseudomonadota > Gammaproteobacteria > Steroidobacterales > Steroidobacteraceae > 13-2-20CM-66-19. The sequence goes on from JAKBDK010000005.1 coordinate 56,418, forward strand.
CGCACCTCGGCTGCATGCCGAAGCTGCACCCGAGTCCGGGCGATCCGCTGCTCGGGGCGAGCTGGCCGGGCGGGTACTACTGCCCCTGCCACGGGTCACGCTACGATCTGGCCGGGCGCGTGATGGACGGTTCACCGGCGCCGCTGAACCTGCCCGTGCCGCCGCATTATTACAAAGACGCCAAGACCATCGTGGCGGGCGAACTGTCGAACGGCACCGAGCAGAACTGGGAGCCGAATACCTGGTGAGCGGGCCGCGCTACGGCGCGGCGAGTCCGCCGAAGCGGGCAAACGCCTCGGGGCCGGCGCTCGGCAGCGGCCCGTCGAGGGTGGACCCGTGCGCATCGAGGTGGCGCTCCGCGGCGTTGAACACCGCGGCATAGAGTCGCCGGCACAGCGCGTAGGCCTCGGTGCCGATCCAGTCCTCCGGCAGCAGCGCCGGGGGCAGCAACGGGTCGCGCAGATGGATCTTGCGATATTCATGAATGAGTAACGTGCGCACCACGAACGCGGATTCCGGCGTCAGCTGCCGCAGTGCGCCGCGGGCCTCGATCGGCGCGAACGCATCGCGAAAGCGTCGGTAGCGGCGCGCCAGTTCCGCCCAATCCCATGCGGCCGCCGCCAGCCGACGGTCGGCGGCCAGATCCTCTCCGCGGCTCGTAAAGAGCCAGCCCTCTGCGGGTCGATCGCGAAGCGAGCGCTGCGCCGAGGCGCTCGGGTGCACGAACACCCCGGGGGCGAGTTGCCCGAATCCCGACCAGCGCAGCCGCTCGCGCAGCTCGGCTCGCGCGCCCCCACCCGGCGGGACCGCCAGCAGCGTCCAGGACCCGTCCCAGGCCCCCGGACTCACCGCGTAGATGCGCTCGGTGGCTTCGGCGAACCGCCCGTGGCCGGTGTCACTCAGGCGGTACTCGCTGCGCCGGCCGCGCTTGAGGGGGGTGAGCCAGCCGTCGGCGGCGAGCCGAGCGACGCTGGTGCGCACCAGGCGCTCGGCGAGCCCGAACGGCGCGGCGAGGCCAATGAGGCTACCGAGACTGACGCGCGCCCCGCGCGGGGCAATGGCATCGCCGAACACGGTCATCAGGAGCGATCCGCCGCGCAGCGGGCGCTGTGCGCGGAAGCGCCGCAGCAGCGCCGTGACGGCGGGATACGGGTCTCGCAGGGCGTCCATCAGGCCTTCAGGGCGGGGAAAACGGGCATTCTGCCACGAAAATTCTTGACACAAAAATCATGATGGCGGTAGCTTTTATGTATCATATGGGTTTCCCGCACAGGCGTGAGCATGTATACGCAGGCTTTGGATTCTCCGGCGGCCGGGGCGGATGAGGCGAGCGAGGAACGCGAGCGGCTCGAGCGGTTTCAGGCGCGGATCGATCGGGACGAGAAGATCGAGCCGAAGGACTGGATGCCCGAGGCGTACCGCCAGACCCTGATCCGCCAGATTGCCCAGCACGCGCATTCGGAGATCGTCGGGATGCTGCCGGAGGGCAACTGGATCAGCCGCGCCCCCTCGCTGCGGCGCAAAGCGGTGCTGATCGCCAAAGTGCAGGACGAGGGCGGGCACGGGATGTACCTGTACAGCGCCGCCGAGACCCTCGGCGTCGCGCGCGGGGAACTCATCGAGCAGCTGCTCTCGGGGCGGGCCAAATACTCGAGCATCTTCAACTACCCGACGCTCACCTGGGCGGACATCGGGGCGATCGGCTGGCTGGTCGATGGCGCGGCGATCATGAACCAGGTGCCGCTGTGTCGCTGCTCCTACGGACCTTACGCCCGCGCCATGGTGCGCATCTGCAAGGAGGAGAGCTTCCACCAGCGCCAGGGCTATGAGCTGATGCTGACGCTCGCCCGCGGCAGCGAGGACCAGCACGCGATGGCGCAGGATGCGCTGAACCGCTGGTGGTGGCCGTCGCTGATGATGTTCGGGCCGAGCGACGCGCACTCGGTGCACACCGCGCAGTCGATGCGCTGGAAGATCAAACGCTTCACCAACGATGAGCTGCGCCAGAGGTTCATCGACGTGACGGTGCCGCAGGCCGAGTACCTCGGCCTCACCGTGCCCGATCCTGATCTTCACTGGAACGAGGCGAGTGAGCACTACCGATTCGGTGAGATCGACTGGAGCGAGTTCCAGGCGGTGCTGAAGGGCGAGGGTCCGTGCAACCGCGAGCGCCTCGAAGCACGTCGCGCCGCGCACGAGAACGGTCGCTGGGTGCGCGAGGCGGCCGCCGCCTATGCCGCGAAACATCAGGGGCCGGCGCGGGCCACGCCGGCCGGTGCAGGAGCGCTGTCATGAACGAAGACTGGGTGCTGTACGAGGTGTTCATCCGCTCGCGCTCGGGGCTCGAGCACAAGCACGTCGGGAGCCTGCATGCCGCCGATGCGCGCATGGCGATCGAGCATGCCCGCGATGCCTACACGCGCCGCCAGGAGGGCGTGAGCATCTGGGTGGTGCCCTCGAGCGCGATCCTCGCCTCCGATCCGGGCGAAGCCGATGCGCTCTTTGAGCCGGCGCGCGACAAGGTGTATCGCCATCCGACGTTCTATGACATTCCCGACGAGGTGAAGAACATATGAGCGCGGCGATCGAGGTCGGCTCGGCGCAAGCGAGCCGCGCCGAGCGTTTCGAGTATGTGCTGCGCCTCGCCGACACCAGTCTGATCGCCGGCCAGCGCCTCGCGGAGCTGCTCGGGCATGGTCCGACCCTCGAGGAGGATCTGGCGCTCGGCAACATCTCGCTCGATCTGATCGGCCAGGCGCGCCTGCTGCTCGCCCTCGCCGGGCGCATCGAGGACACCGGTCGCGACGAGGATGCACTGGCGTTTCGGCGCGACGCGCCGCAGTTTCGCAACATGTCCCTCGCCGAGCAGCCGAATGAGGATTTCGCTGCGACCATCGTGCGCCAGTGTCTGCTCGATGCCTGGCAGCTCGAGACCTACGAGAGTCTCACCGGCTCGCGCGAGGAGGCGCTCGCCGACATCGCGCACAAGGCGGTCAAGGAGTGTCGCTATCACTGGCGCTTCAGCGCCGGCTGGCTGGTGCGGCTCGGGGACGGTACCGAGGAGAGTCATGCGCGGGTGAGCGCAGCGCTCGGGGCGCTGTGGCGCTTCACCGATGAGCTGCTGACGCCCGATGCGCTCGATGCGCGCATGGCCGTGTGTGGCATGGGCCCGGCGCCCGGCCTGATCCGCGAGCGCTGGGACACTCGCGTGAGTGCGGCGCTGGCGGAGGCGAAGCTCCCGAAGCCGCCCCATCGGCACTATCCGTGGCACGGCAAGCGCGGCGTGCACTCCGAACACCTCGGCCACCTGCTCACCGAGATGCAGTTCCTGCCGCGGGTCTATCCCGGTGCGACATGGTAGAGGCGGCACGCCCCGAGGGCGTCGAGGGACGCGAGCGCCGAATCTGGCGCGCGCTCGAGTCGGTGGCCGATCCGGAGATCCCGGTGGTCAACATCGTCGAGCTCGGCATCGTGCGTCAGGTGCGTGCCGGAGCGGACGGACGGCTGCGCGTCAGAATCACTCCGACCTACTCGGGGTGCCCGGCCACGGAGGTCATCGCACGTTCGATCCGCGACACGCTCGATCAGAGCGGCTTTGCGGACGTCCTGCTCGAGACGGTGCTCTGGCCACCCTGGTCGAGTGAGTGGTTGAGCGAGTCGGGGCGACACAAACTCGAGGCCTTCGGCATCGCCGTCGAGGGCAGCGCGGCGAGTCCGGTGGCCTGTCCGCGCTGCGCCAGTCATCAGGTGGAGCGCATCAGCGAGTTCGGGTCCACGCCCTGCAAGGCCCATTACCGCTGCCGCGAGTGCCTCGAACCCTTCGATACCTTCAAGTGCCTTTGATATGTTGAAATTTCACTCGCTGCGCGTCGTCGAAGTACGACCCGAGGCCGAAGATGCCATCGCGGTGACGCTCGAGGTGCCCGAGGCGCTCGCCGCCGAATACGGCGGCAGTGCCGGTCAGCACCTGGTGGTGCGCGTGAGTGCCGACGGCGAGGAGCTGCGCCGGACGTATTCGTTCACCAATGCGCCGGGAGAGCGGCTTCTGCGCCTGCTGGTGCGTCTGCAGCCGCAGGGGCGGGTTTCGGCGCGGCTCGCGCGGCTCGAGCCGGGCGAGCGGCTCGAGGTGTTGCCGCCGAACGGCAGCTTCACCCCGCATGTGGCGGCGCTCGGTGCGGGCCTGCGGGTCGCCTTCGCTGCCGGCAGCGGCATCACCCCGGTGCTCTCGGTGACGCGCGCGGTGCTCGGCGCCGGCGGCGCCATGATGGTGTTCTACGGCAACCGCAGTGCCGCCCGCACGATGGGGCTCGAGGCGCTGCAGGCGCTGAAGGACCAGTACCCCGAGCGGCTCGCGTTGCACTTCATCATGAGTCAGGAGCCGCAGGAGGTGGCGCTGTACAACGGCCGCCTGGAGCGCGGCAAGGTGCTCGAGCTCGCGCACGCATTCTTCGATCCGACCCGGGTCATCGAATACTTCGTGTGCGGCCCCGGTCACATGGACGCAGAGGTGTGCGCGGCGCTGGCGGACCTTGGCGTGGCGCGCGAGCGCATCCGCGTGGAGCACTTCACCGCCGCGGCCGACGGCGCCGCCGCACCCGCGCCGAGCGCTGCCGCGCCGCCGACGCCGGTGCCGCCGCCGACGCAGGCCGAAGGGATGGCGGAGGTCACGGTGCTCCTCGACGGGCGGCGGCGCACGTTCACCATGGCCATCGAGGGCGACTCGGTGCTCGATGCCGCGGAGCGCGCCGGTCTCGATCTGCCGTTCTCCTGCCGCTCCGGCGTGTGCTCGACGTGTCGGACCAAGGTCGTGCGCGGCAAGGTGCGCATGGCCGAGAACTATGCGCTCGAGGCATGGGAGCTCGAACAGGGTTACGTGCTCGCCTGTCAGTCGAAGTGCCTCACGCCCGAGCTGGAACTCGATTACGACGAGAAGTGAGCCGGGCGGGCGCACCGCCGGTGAGGATGCCATGACCTACTCAACCATCACGTACACCAGGACCGACGGCGTCGCCCGCTTGACGTTGAACCGACCGGAGCGGCTGAACAGCTTCAATGCGCAGATGCACGCGGACGTGCGCCATGCGCTCGCGGCCCTCGAGGCCGACACCGAGGCGCGCGTGCTGGTGCTCACCGGTGCGGGCCGCGGGTTCTGCGCCGGGCAGGATCTGTCCGATCGCACCGTCGCGCCGGGCGCCTCGCGGGCCGATCTCGGCGAGTCGATCGAGCGGCACTACAAGCCGCTCATTCTCGCGCTGCGCCGTCTGCCGATCCCGGTGGTGGCGGCGGTGAATGGGGTGGCGGCCGGCGCCGGCGCCAACCTCGCACTGGCCTGCGACCTGGTGCTCGCCACGCGCTCGGCGAGCTTCGTGCAGGCCTTCTCGCGCATCGGGCTGCTGCCGGACTCGGGCGGGACCTGGTTCCTGCCGCGCCTGGTCGGACCGGCGCGCGCGCTCGGTCTGGCGCTGCTCGGGGAGAAACTGCCGGCCACGCAGGCGGCCGAGTGGGGCCTGATCTGGCGTTGCGTCGAGGATGAGGATTTCACCGCCGAAGTCGATGCGCTGGCCGCGGGCCTCGCCGCCGCACCGACGCTCGCCCTGCGGCACATCAAGCAGGCCCTGCAGGCCGCCTGGCACCACACGCTCGAGCAGCAGATCGATCTGGAGCGCGACGCGCAGCGCGAGCTCGGATACAGCGCCGATTACGCCGAGGGCGTCGCGGCATTCATGGCCAAGCGTGAACCGCGCTTCACCGGCCGATAACGCAGACGGGTGAGCGTTCAGATGCAACTGCAAAGCTATTGTGAAGGCCGCTGGATGAGCGGCACGGGTCAGGCCGTGCTGCTGCGCGATGCGAGCACCGCAGAGGTGATCGCGAGCGCCACGAGCGAGGGGTTGGATTTCGGCGCGATGCTCGCGCATGCGCGCACGATCGGAGGGGCGAACCTGCGCCGCCTGACGTTCCACGAGCGCGCGGCCATTCTGAAGGCGCTGGCCAAGCACCTGAATGAGAAGAAGGACGAGCTGTACCGGCTCTCCTATGCGACCGGGGCGACGAAGTCGGATTCGTGGATCGATATCGACGGCGGTATCGGCACGCTGTTCGTGTATGCCAGCAAGGGCATGAAGGAGTTGCCGGACAGCCGCGTGTACGTCGATGGTGCGCTCGAACCGCTCGCCAAGAGTGGCGGGTTCCTCGGGCAGCACATCTACGTCTCTCTCGAGGGCGCGGCGATTCACATCAACGCGTTCAATTTCCCGGTCTGGGGCATGCTCGAGAAGCTCGCCCCGGCCTTCCTCGCCGGCGTTCCGGTGATCGTCAAGCCGGCGACGGCGACCGCCTACCTCACCGAACTCGCGTTCCGTCAGATCATCGAGTCGGGCCTGCTGCCCGAGGGGGCCGCGCAGCTGATCTGCGGCGGCGTCGGGGACCTCTTCGAGCACCTGACCTGCCAGGACGTGATCGCCTTCACCGGATCGGCCTCCACCGCGCGCAAACTGCGCATGCATCCGCGCGTGATCGAGCAGGCGGTGCGCTTCACGGCAGAGACCGATTCGCTCAACTCCTGCATCCTCGCACCCGATGCGGTGGCCGGCACCCCGGAATTCGATCTGTTCGTGCGCGAAGTGGTGCGCGAGATGACCGTCAAAGCGGGCCAGAAGTGCACCGCCATCCGCAAGGCCATCGTGCCCGCGAGTCAGAGCGCCGCGGTGCTCGAGGCGCTGCGCGCCGCGCTGGCGAAGATCGTGATCGGCAATCCACGCGAGGAGACGGTGCGCATGGGTCCGGTGGCCTCCCTGGCGCAGCGGCGCGAGGTGCTCGAACAGCTCGCACGCCTCGAGCGCGAAACGGAGGTCGTCTACGGCGGCAGCGGAACGATGGCCCCGGCGGGCACCGATGCCGACCGCGGTGCGTTTCTCGCCCCGACGCTGCTGCACTGCCGGGACATCGCCAGGGCCCGCGCGGTGCACGAGGTTGAGGCGTTCGGCCCGGTGAGCACGGTGGTGCCGTACGAGGGCCTCGAGCAGGCGATCGAGCTGGCCCGCCGCGGTGCCGGCAGTCTCGTCGGCTCGGTGTTCGGCGCCGATGAGTCGATCGCTGCGCAGCTGGTGTTGGGACTTGCGCCGTTCCACGGGCGCATTCTCGTCGTCAATCGTCAGTGTGCGAAGGAGTCGACGGGACACGGATCCCCGCTGCCGCATCTGGTGCACGGCGGTCCGGGTCGCGCCGGCGGCGGCGAGGAGATGGGGGGCATCCGCGGCGTGCTGCATTACATGCAGCGCACCGCCGTGCAGGGCACGCCCGATGTGCTGACGGCGGTCACCGGCCGGTGGGTGAGGGGCGCACGGGAGCTCGATCCGGGCGTACATCCGTTTCGCAAGCCGTTCGGTGCGCTGCGCATCGGCGACACGTTCCGCTCCGGGGAGCGCGAAGTGACGCTGGAGGATATCGAGCGGTTCGCGGCGCTCTCCGGCGATCAATTTTATGCGCACATGGACGAGGCGGCCGCGCGGCGCAATCCGATCTTCGGCGGCCGCGTGGCGCACGGGTACTTCCTCATCTCGGCCGCCGCGGGTCTGTTCGTCGATCCGCCGCTCGGCCCGGTGCTCGCCAACTACGGCATCGACGGTCTGCGGTTCACCCAGCCGGTCAAGCCCGGCGACCGCATCCGGGTGCGCCTGACCTGCAAGGAGAAATCACTGCGCCTCGGTCAGGGATATGGCGAGGTGCGCTGGGATACGCAGATCACCAACCAGAACGGCGAGACCGTTGCGCACTATGACGTGCTCACCATGGTGAGCGAGCACGAGATACCGGACCACCCGGCCGCCTGAACGGGCCCTGCGCCGCGGAGCGCGGGGTCTGTGCGAGACGTCGGCCGCGCCGGGCTGCCGTCGCGGGGCGTGCGCACGGTAGCGCAGGGGGCCCCGAGTGGTCGCTCGAGGCCTTCTCTGCTAACTTGCCGCTCCAGACGGATCGCACGTCCCGCGCACCAGTCGCCGCTCGAACGGATCATCCCCGTGAGGCGCATCGGTGTGCGGTGACGGTACCGGCACCATCCGCGCACAGCAGGAGCCACTCATCAATACGATCGGGTATCTGGCGTCCACCTGGATCATTCCAGCGGTACTCGCCATTACGCTGCACGAGGCTGCGCACGGCTACGTTGCCATGCGCCTCGGGGATGACACCGCCTGGAAGCTCGGGCGCGTGACCTTCAATCCGTTCAAACACGTCGATCCCTTCGGCACGATCCTGCTTCCGGGCATTCTGCTGCTCGCCCACGCGCCTTTCCTCTTCGGTTACGCCAAACCGGTGCCCGTTCAGTTTGGGCGCTTGCGCAATCCCCGGCGCGACATGGTGTGGGTGGCCGCCGCGGGACCGGCCATGAACCTTCTCATGGCCACGATCGCCGCCCTCCTGCTGCATGCGGTGGGATTTCTGCCGCCGGTCGCAGGCCAGTGGCTGCTCGACAATCTCGTGCACGCGATCGAGCTCAACGTGATTCTCGCCGTGTTCAACCTGATTCCAGTGCCGCCGCTCGATGGCGGGCGGGTTGCCGTGGGCCTGCTGCCGAATGCGCTGGCGCTGCCGCTGGCTCGCCTCGAGCGCTACGGCATGCTCATCGTGATTGGCGGACTGCTCGTGCTGCCGGTCGTGGCGCAGAGTCTCGGCTGGCACTTCGATCCGTTTGGCGAGATCGTCGGTCGCCCCACGGAAGCGCTGATCCGAGCACTGCTGTTTCTCACCGGGGTGCACTGAGCCGCCGGTCGATCGCGCGCGAGGTCCGGGGGCCGCGGCGCAGTGCGATGGCTCTCGAGGGGTGCATCCGCAGAGCGCCGTGCGCGGGTCGATGCGCTGCGGCGCCGCGGCGGCAGAGGGGAAGGACGGTGTGCCTCCCCGGCCGCGAGGGGAGACCCCGGGGCAGGCGGATCGATCGGGGTGGCGAGCGGCCCCCGACCGAACCGGGGCAGGTCTGCGCGCCGTGCGGGAGCGGCTCATGCGCTGTGTCCCGGGCCGGCCGCGGCCGGCCCGGGACGCAGGCCGATCAGCCGTGCTCCGCGGCGCCGCGCTTAAGACGTGCAGCGATCTCGGCGACGTGACGCCCCTGGAAGTGTGCTCCGGCGAGCTCGTTGGCGCTCGGCTGGCGCGAGCCGTCGGCGCCGGCGAGCGTCGAGGCGCCGTACGGGCTGCCGCCGGTGACCTCGTCCATGCGGGTCAGCCCCGGGAAGGCGTAGGGCAGCCCGACGATGATCATGCCGTGATGCAGCAGGGTGTTGTGGAAGCTGGTGATGGTCGTTTCCTGGCCCCCATGCTGGGTGCCCGTGGAGACGAACACGCTGCCCACCTTGCCGACGAGAGCGCCTTTGACCCACAGCCCGCCGGTCTGGTCGAGGAAGTTGCGCATCTGGGCGGCCATGTTGCCAAAGCGCGTCGGGGTGCCGAAGAGGATGGCATCGTACTCGGCGAGCTCATCGACGCTCGCCACGGGCGCCTTCTGCTCGGTTTTCAGGCCGGCTTTGCGCGCGAGTTCGTCGGACACCAGCTCCGGAACACGCTTGATGGTCGCCGTGGCGCCGGTGACCGATGCGACGCCTTCTGCGATCGCCTGCGCCATGCGCTCGACGTGTCCGTAGGAGGAGTAATAAAGGATCAGGATCTTGGCCATGCGACGAGTCTCCGGTGGTCCATGAGCCTCGCAGTATACGACTCGCCGCTGCCCTCATCCTGCGCCCGGTGCCAATGATAGACTGCGTCTCGCATGGAACCGAAGCCGCCATTGGACGAGGATCAGCCGCGCGCTGCGCCGCGGCGGCCGCTTGCGCTGAAGATCACCACGATTTCCTGGTCCGATCTGGCGCACACCCTGATTCCCATCCTGATGCTGAGTGCGGCGGCGATCTGGTTGACGCTGCACTTCGTGCAGCCGGCGCCGCCGCATACCCTCACCATCAGCAGCGGACCGCCGGGCAGTTCGTTCGAGCTCGCCGCCGAGCGCTTGCGCGCCATTCTCGCGCGCAACGGCATCACGCTGAACATCCGGCTCTCGCAGGGCTCGGCGCAGAACCTCGAGCGGCTGACGCGGCCTCACTCGGGCGTGAACATCGCGTTCGTGCAATCGGGCAGCGCCCCCCCGGGGGCGGCCGGGGCGGCACCGCAGCACAACCAGGACGACGATGGGCACGGGCTGGTCTCCCTCGGCAGCATGTTCTACCAGCCGCTCGCGGTCTTCTACCGCGGGCCGCCAGTGAGTCGCCTGTCGCAGTTGCGCGGGGAGCGCATCGCGATCGGCAAGGCGGGCAGCGGCACGCGCACGCTCGCGCTGACGCTGTTGAAGGCGAACGGCATCGTTCCGGGCGGGCCGACCGGCCTGTTCGACCTCGAGGGCAGCGCCGCACGCGATGCGCTGCTCGCCGGCCGGGTCAACGCGATCTTCATGTCGGGGGACTCGACCCCGCCGGCGGTGATCGTGAAGTTGGTACACACTCCGGGGCTGCGCCTGTTCGATTTCGTGCAGGCACCGGCCTACGTGCGGCGCTTTCCGTACCTGCACGCGATGCCCATTCCGGCCGGCGCGTTCGATCTCGGCGCGAACCTGCCGCACAAGCCCATCGTCCTGCTCGGTCCGTCGGTCGAGCTGCTGGCCCATGCCGATCTGCACCCGGCGCTGTGCGATCTGCTGATTCAGGCCGCGCAGCAGATCTACGGACAGGCGACGTTGCTGCACCCGGCGCACGTGTTTCCGAACACCGCCACGTACACCTATCCGCTCGATACCGAGGCGGCGCGTTTCTACAAGACGGGCGATAAGAGTTTCACGTACCGATACCTGCCGTTCTGGCTGGCGAGCCTGGTCAATCGCATCCTCGTGGTGCTGGTGCCGATCGTCGTGGTGTTGATCCCGGGGCTGCGGTTTCTGCCGCAGCTGTACGGCTGGCGCGTCAACTCGCGCATCCACCGGCGCTACGGGGAGCTGATGGCGCTCGAGCGCGAGTCGCTCGGGCCGCTCACGAGCGAGCGGCGCGCGGCGCTGTTGGATCGGCTGCACGAGATCGAGCGGGCGGTGATCCTGCGCAAGATGCCAGGTTCGCACGCCGAGCAGATCTATCAGCTGCGCGAGCATATGCAGTTCGTGCGCAGCAATCTCGCGCGCGCCGCGCACGAGTGACCGGCAGATCAGTGCGCGGGCGCAGCGGCGCTCGGGGAGTGCGTCGTGCCGTGCTGCCAGAGGAGCGTCACCCGCTGCTGCAGCAGGGTGACGAAATGCTGCACCTCGGGCATGTGCGTGCCGAGCAGCCACAGCAGCACCGCAAACAGCATCAGTCCGCTGAGCGCTTCGGACGCGCCGTGCGCGCGGTAATGGCCGGGGTAGAAGTAGGGCGAGTGTGCGTCACGCAGCGCCCGCAGTGAGCCGGCGAGCACCTGATAGAGCAGCAGGAGAATCACCACCGCGGCCCACAGCGGCAGGTGCCCAAAGGACCCGCCGAAGACGGTGCCGTTCGTGAACAGCCAGAGCAGCGCCAACACCCACGTCACAGTCACGATCCCGAGCAGGAGGCCGAGCGCCGTACGGCTCAGGCCGACCGCGAGCGCGGCGAGCGGCGGCAACGGCGGGTAGTGATCGGGCGGTGGCGGCGCGAGGCCGGCACCGCGCCGGCATGACCGCCAGTGCGCACGGCTCGCGCGCCACTCGCGTCGCCACTGCCCGCGCGCACGCCGCCATTCGGAGTGCCAGCGCATCCGCTCGGCCGGCGAACCGTCCGCGCGGGCGGCGTAAGCGGCTGCACCGGCAAACTCGGCCGCTTTGCGCTTCCATTGTTCGACCAGGATCCGCGCGTTGAACGGCAGGCCGCCGGCGGCGGCGATCTGCTCCGGGGTGTCGGCGTAGGGCACGAGGAACATCAGGGCGAGATACCCCAGAGCGGCGATCCCGCCGGTGAGCACGGCGGCGACGACGAAAATGAGGCGCACGAGCGTCACGTCCACGTCGTAGTAGACGGCGAGGCCCGTGCACACGCCGCTGAGCAGAGCGCCGTCGCTGATCTGATAGAGCCGTTTGCGGGTGGCGGGCGACGCGCCGCCGCCCGAGGGGTCGGCACGGTCCTCTTGCGCCGATGCGCCGAACCCGTCTGCGGTCGGGCCGCTTGCAGAGCCGATGCCATCGGTGACGGGGCCCATCTCGCGGATGATCTGGTCGATGTCGATGCGCGTCATGACGGTCTTGTGCGCGCTGAGGACGCGCTCGCCCTTATCGGCGATCGCCTGTTCCAGATCGGCGAGGATCTCGGCGCGGTCGGGATTTGCGCCGAGGGCGTGCTCTGCGGCGCTCAAATACTGCGCCAGCGCCGCGTGTGCATCATCCTCCAGTTGAAAGACGCGTCCGCCCAAACTGACTGCAATGACCGCTCGCATGGTCTACTCCCCGAGTGATTGAATCGTCTCGTTCAGATGCGTCCAGTACGCCTGGAACGCCGCGAGTTGTTCGGCGCCGCGGCTCGTGAGGCGGTAGTACTTGCGCGGCGGTCCGCTGTCCGATTCCTGCCATTGGTAGTCCAGCAGGCCCTCGCGGCGCAGTCGGCTGAGCAGCGGATACAGCGTGCCTTCCTGGCTCGCAAAATCCGTGGCCGCGAGTTTCTTCAGAATGTCCGCGGCATAGACGCTCGCGCCACTGATGATGCGCAGCACCAGGAACTCCAGGAATCCCTTGCGCAGCGCGACGAGTTTCGGGTCATCGGACATGGTGTCGATATGCTACCTTCGGTAAGAAAGGTACCTGTGCAGGACCGTGGCGTCAAGGCACTCCGGGGACTCTGCAGCGCCCGGGCTGCGCTCGACGGGGGTGAGGGCGGAGTGTGGCCGTCGCGAGGAGTGCGCCGAGGGGGTTGCCCCGATCAGCGGGGAGGGCGGTTTCTCTGCCGGGGATGGCGCAGCGGTATTGCCGCCAGATCGAACAGCGTGAAGAGCACGCTGAGGAGCGCCACGCTCGCCACACTGATGCGCAGCGAACCGGCGAGCGTGAACAGCGGCAGCAGCGCCTCCGGGATCTGGTCCAGACCCGGGATCTCGCGTCCCGGTGCGACCCGCAGGCGACGCTTCAGCAGGCTCGAGAGCAGATCGCCGCTCATCGCGAGCGCCGCGAACGCCAGACCGAGACCGATCCGGTAGCCGAGCAGTGGTGCGACGAGTGCGCACAGCAGGAGCGCCGCCAGTGCGCCGCGCCAGGTCTTGTGCGCCCCGAACAGGCGCGCGCCATCGGGCAGGATCGCCCCGCCGTCGATCGGTGCGGCCCACCGGCCCCCGAGCAGACGACCGGCCGCCCAGGGCGCGGTGTGCGCCGCGGCGAGCAACGCGAACGCCGCAAGCCCGGGCGGAACGCTCAGCACCGGGAGGTTCATCGAAGCGCTCGCGCCGGGGGAGCGCTCAGCCGTTCATCACGGCGCGCAGGTCGATGGGCGCCCCACCGCGCCCGACGCTCGCCGCTGCGGCGAGACCCTTCTGCGCGAGCCAGGCGCGATTGAACAGACGCGACTGATATTTCGCGCCACCGTCGCACAACATGGTGACCACCGTGTGGCCGGGGCCGAGTTCGCGTGCCACGGCGACGGCGGCCGCCACGTTGATGCCGCTCGTGCTGCCGAGGAACAAGCCCTCGGCGTAGAGCAGCTGATAGACCTGACGGACCGTCTCGGTGTCCTCGATGTGCACCGCGTCGTCGATGGGCGCGTCCTGCAGGTTGGCCGTGACGCGGCCGATGCCGATGCCCTCGGTGATCGAGCCGGAACCGGTGGCCTTCAGCGTGCCGTTGCGGACGTATTCATACAGGCTGCTGCCGGGCGGATCGGCGAGCACGCAGCGCACGCTGGCGCGCTTGGACTTCAGCGCGTGTGCGACGCCGGCAAAGGTGCCCCCGGTGCCCGCGGCACAGGTGAACGCATCGATGCGCCCGCCGGTCTGCTCCCAGATCTCAGGTCCCGTCGTGTCGATGTGCGCCTGGCGATTGACGGTGTTGTCGAACTGGTTGGCCCAGACCGCATTCGGCAGCTGCGCGGCGAGCCGGCCGGCGACCTTCTGGTATTGGTTCGGATGGCTGTAGGGCACCACCGGGACTTTGTGCACCTCGGCGCCGAGCGCCTCGAGCAGGGCGTATTTCTCCGGCGACTGGTTGTCCGGCATCACGATCACGCAGCGGTAGCCGCGCGCGTTGCACATGTGCGCCAGTCCGATGCCGGTGTTGCCCGCCGTGCCCTCGACCACCGTTCCGCCCGGTCCGAGCGCGCCGCTGCGCTCGGCCGCGAGCACGATGGCGCGGGCGGCGCGATCCTTGACCGAACCGCCGGGGTTGGTGAATTCGGCCTTGCCGAGGATCTCGCAGCCGGTCTCCTCGCTCACGCGGCGCAGGCGGATCAGGCGGGTCTGACCGACCGCACCGACGAACCCCGCTTCAAAATTCATGCACGCTCTCCAGGGGACGAAGCGCCCCGGCCGTCGCGGCCGCAGGTCCGTAACCACTGTCGCTCGCCCCGCCGAGTTGCGCAAGCGCCGTCACCTCGCCCACGATGAGCAACGCCGGTGGGGTGATGCCGGCTCGCTCGGCGAGCGCGGCAATGCCGGTCAGCGTGCCGCGCAGCACGCGCTGGCCGGGTAGCGTCGCGCGCTCGATGAGCGCCACCGGCAGGCTCTCCCGCGCGCCCGCGGCCTTCAGCTGCGCGCAGATGCGCTCCAAGTGCGCCACCCCCATGTAGAACACCACCGTCTGGTGACCGCGGGCGAGGGCGCTCCAGTCGAGCGCATCGTCCTGCAGCGGATGGCCGGTGACGAACGTGACGCTCTGGGCCACGTGGCGATGGGTGAGCGGGATACCGGCCGAGGCGGCGGCCCCGAGTGCCGCGGTGATGCCGGGCACGATCACGTAGGGGATGCCGTGACGGGCGAGGCACTCGGCTTCCTCGCCCCCGCGGCCGAACACGAACGGGTCGCCGCCCTTGAGTCGCGCGACGCGCAGCCCCTGGCGCGCGTAATGCACCATCAACTCGTGGATCTGCGCCTGCGGGGTCGTCTCCTGCCTCGATCGTCCCGAATGCTTGCCGACGAACACCCGCTCGGCATCGCGGCGCGCGCGCTCGAGTACGGCGGCGGGCACGAGACGGTCATAGAGAATGACGTCGGCCTGTTGCAGCAGCTGCAGCGCACGCAGGGTGAGGAGGTCGGCATCGCCGGGGCCGGCGCCGATCAGATACACCTCGCCGAGGCGTTGCGCGCCGGTGGCGCTCGAGGCGGTCAGCTGCGCCGTACGCAGTTCGCGTTCATACGCGCGCTCCGCCCCTGAGGGATCACCGGCGAGGACCCGGGCTCCGGTCGTCCCGCGCACGACCCGTTCCCAGAACGGACGGCGGGCCGCCGGTGCGAGCGCCCGGCGCACCGCTTCGCGCCGGGCCCCCATGAACCGTGCCAGGGTGCCGAGGGCGGCCGGCAGCAGCGCTTCGATCTGCTCGCGCACCCAGCGCGCGAGCACCGGGGCGCCGCCGCCAGAGCCGATCGCCACGACGAGCGGCGAGCGGTCGACGATCGCCGGGAAATAGAACGTCGAGAGCTGCGGATCATCGACGACGTTGATCGGGAGGAAGCGGGCGCGTGCGGCCTGCGAGACCGAGGTATTGAGCGGTTTGAGGTTGGTGGCGGCGATGACGAGGCGCATGCCGTCGAGGTCCTCGGTGGCGAACCGGGCCGCGCGGTGCTCGAGCTGTCCGCGCCCGACGCGCTCGGCGAGCTCCGCGGTGAGCTGCGGTGCGACGATCGTGATGCGCGCCCCGACCCGCAGCAGCAGTTCGATTTTGCGCTGTGCGATGCGCCCGCCGCCGACGACGAGCACGGGCACCTCGCGCAGCTGCAGGAAGATCGGTAGATGATCCATGGGCCGCGAACGCGAATCAGGCTTCGGCTGCCGCGGGGCGTGCGCGCGGATGCAGGCCGCACTCGCGCGACTCCGACTGCTCCCACCACCAGCGTCCGGCGCGGTGACTCTCCCCGGGCTGAATGGCCCGCGTGCACGGCGCGCAACCGATGCTCGGAAACTGTCGATCGTGCAGGACGTTGTACGGCAGCTTGCGCTCGCGGATGTACTGCCAGATCTCCGCCTCGCTCCACTCGAGCAGCGGACTGACTTTGTACAGACCGTACTGCGCGTCCCACTCGAGCGGCTGGGCCAGGGCACGTGCGGCGGACTGTTCGCGGCGCACCCCCGTGACCCAAGCGTCGTACCCCGCGATGGCGCGCTTGAACGGCTCGACCTTGCGCACCTCGCAGCACGAGAGGCGCGCCTCGAGGCTGTGGTAGAAGCCGTTGACGCCGCGTTCGGCGGTGAAGCGCTCGAGCGCCTCGGCGTGCGGGTGCACCAGGCGCAGCGTGCGCCGGTAGCGCCACTGCAGCTTCTCGATCAGATCGTAGGTTTCCTGGTGCAGCCGGCCGGTGTCGATGCTGAAGATCTCGATCTGCGGCACGTGCGTCCAGATGATGTCGGTGAGCACCATCGCCTCGGCCCCGAGACTGTTGGCATAGACCACCCGTCCCTGCGTGCGCACCGCCGCGGCGAGCGCAGAGCGCACGGCCTCGGCCTTCTGTTCAATGCGGTTTGGCAGCTCACCCATGGTGGCGGCACTATAGCCAGCGGGCCGGCGGCCCTAAACGAATGATTGCTTCTGAGGCGCTGCGCGGCGGTTATGGATGCCTCCGGGGCGTTGCGCTACGCTGCGCTGCATGAAACTGCATCAACTGCGCTACCTCTCGGCGATCGCCCAAAGCGGACTGAACATCACGGCGGCGGCCCAGAAGCTGCATACGTCCCAGCCCGGGGTGAGCAAGCAGATCAAACTGCTCGAGGACGAACTCGGGTTTCAGATCTTCGTGCGCGAGGGGCGCACGTTGACCCGCATCACCCCGGCCGGGCAGCAGGTGATCGATCGGGCCCTGCGGGTGCTGCAGGAAGTGCAGAGCATCCGCGGGCTCTCGACGGAGCTGCGTGACGAGGGGCGCGGCAGTTTGTCGATCGGCACGACCCACACCCAGGCCCGGTACGTGCTGCCGGCGGTGATCCGGGAGTTCCGCGACCGGTATCCGAACGTGCGGCTGAACCTGCACCAGGGCACCTCGGAGCAGATCGCCGCCATGGTCGCCCAGGACCGCATCGACTGCGCGATCGCCACCGGGTCCGAGCAACGCTTCGCCGGGCTGACGGTACTGCCGTGCTACCGCTGGAGCCGGGTGGTGATCGTGCCCCGCACGCACCCGCTGGCGCGCAGCGAGCGGCTGACCTACCAGGCGCTCGCCAAGCATCCGATCATCACCTACACCTTCAGTTTCACCGGCGCGTCCTCGCTGAACGATGCGTTTTCGAAGGCGGGACTGACGCCGAACGTGGTCATCACCGCGCAGGACGCCGACGTCATCGTCACCTACGTGCGGCTGGGCCTCGGGGTGGGGATCGTGGCCCCGATGGCGGTGGCCGAGGACGCCGAGGATCTGGCGGTGCTCGAGGCTTCGCATCTGCTGCCCGCGCACACCACCTGGATCGGATTTCGGCGCGGCACGCTGCTGCGCAAGTTCATGTACGATTTCGCGCAACTGCTCGCCCCGCACCTGGATCGGCGCCTGGTCGACCGGGCGCACCGCGCCGCGAACGCCGAGGAGACCGCCGCGTTGTTCGCCGACCTCGAACTGCCGCAGCGCTAGGGGCGCGCACCGGAGTCATTGCCTGGATACGCCGCCGCTCCCCGTGTTCGACCGCCGCCGCGCCGGGGTCCTGCTTCACCTAGCCTCGCTCGAGGCGCCGCTCGGACGCGGCGGGCGGGCCTTCGTCGACTGGCTGGCCGCGGCCGGCTTCAGCGTCTGGCAGTTCCTGCCGGTGGCGCCCACCGGCGCGGACCGCTCTCCGTATTTCGCCCGATCGGACTTCGCCGGCCATCCGGCGCTGCTCGATCCGGCCGAGCCGCCGGCCGATGCGGCGGAGCGGGCGGCGTTCGCGACGGCGACGCAGTCCTGGTTGGAGGATTACGCGCTGTTCGAGACGGTCAGCGCGCGCTGCCCGGGGCTGCCGTGGTGGGAGTGGCCGGCGCCGCTGCGCACCCGGGAGGCCGATGCGCTCGAGCGCATCCGACGTGAGTGCCGCGGCGCGCTCGAGCGCATCGGCGCCGAGCAGTGCGAGTTCTTCGCCCAGTGGAGCCGGCTGCGTCGCTACGCGCACGCACGCGGCGTGCGTCTGTTTGGGGATCTGCCGTTTTACGTCGGACCGATGTCGGCCGAGACCTGGGCGCACCCCGGGCAGTTCCAGTTGGCCCCCGACGGCCGTCCGGCGGCCGTCGCCGGGGTGCCGCCGGATTACTTCTCGGCGCTCGGTCAGGTCTGGGGCAATCCGCTCTACGACTGGGACGTGATGCAGCGCGACGGGTTTGCATTCTGGCGCGCGCGCCTCGGGGCGCAGCTCGAGCGGCTCGATGTGCTGCGCGTCGATCACTTTCGCGCCTTTGCCGCCCATTGGGCCGTGCCGGCGGGCGCCGCGGATGCTCGCGGGGGCGAGTGGCGCCCGACGCCGGGGTGGGCCCTGTTCGAGCGGCTGCGCGCCGAGCGAGGCACGCTGCCGATCGTGGCGGAGGATCTCGGTCTGATCACCGCGGACGTGACTGCGCTGCGCCAGGCGTTCGGGCTGCCGGGCATGCGCGTGCTGCAGTTCGGATTCGACGGCTCGCCGGACAATCCGCATCTGCCGGCGCGCATCGATGCGGACTGCGTCGTGTACACCGGGACGCACGACAACGACACCACGCTCGGCTGGTACCGGAGCCTCGATGAGCAGACCCGCGGGTATGTGGATCGGACGCTCGGGGTCTCGCCGGACTCGATGCCCGAAGGCATGGTGCGTGCCGCGCTCGCGACGGTCGGGACGCTCGCGGTCATCCCGGCGCAGGATCTGCTCGGGCTCGGCAGCGAGGCGCGCCTGAACATCCCCGGTACGCAGCGCGCGGAAAACTGGAGTTGGCATCTGCCCGCCGGCGCACTCAGCGCGCAGCGGGCCGCTCACTGGGCGGCCGTCAACGCCGCCTCAGCGCGCGCTTGACCCCGTTGCGTCGGCGGCGCCCGCGCGCCGGCGCACCCAGATCGGGGTGTGACCGTCGGCGGCCGGCTGGTAGGCGAGGCGGATCTCATCGAGCGCCTGACGGCAGGCCTGCAGATCCTGATCGGGCCGCGGCACGAGGACATCGAACCCGCAGCGTCCGAGCCAGAACACCAGATCGCGCACCACGTCCCCGACCGCACGCAGCTCACCACGGTAGCCGAGCCGATTGCGCAGCAGCACCGCCTGCGTGAGCGCGCGACCGTCGGCGAACGTCGGAAACTGCAGTGCGATCACCGGACTGGCGGCGATCTGCGGGTAGAGCGTCTCGACATCCTCGGTATTCGGCAACAGCACGCCGAGGGCGCCGGCGCCGAGCGTGTCGCGCTCCGCGCGCCAGCGGGCGAGCGGCACGATCCAGCGATCGGTGGCCGAGGGGGTTGCGCTCGTGTCCACGGCGAGCGTCCAGTCGTCCTCGACGATGGCGCGATGACGCAGGATGCGACTCATGCCGCCTCCGCCTCCGAGTCGGCCTCGGCGTCGGTCCCGTAGAGGCGCGCCTTGAAGGGCGCGAGTCCGAGCCGCCGGTAGCACTCGAGGAAGGTTTCCTCCTCGTCGCTGCGCAGCTCGAGGTAGGTGTGGATCAGTCGCTCGATCCCCTCGGCGATTTCGCTGCGCGCGAGCGCACGACCGACGCGCTCGCCGATCGACGCGTCGTTGCCGGGGCTGCCGCCGAGGGTGACCTGGTACCACTCCTCACCATGCTTGTCGACGCCGAGAATGCCGATGTGCCCGACACTGTGATGGCCGCAGCCGTTCATGCAGCCGCTCATGGTGATGCGGATCGGGCCGATGTCGTACTGCGCCTCGAGCGAATCGAAGCGCCGATAGATCTCGTGCGTGACACCGATCGTGCCGGCATTGGCGAGACCGCAGAAATCAAGTCCCGGGCAGGCGATGATGTCGGTGGTGAGTCCGATGTTGGGCGTGGCGAGCCGTGCCGCCTCGAGCTGCGACCACAGCGCATGCAGGTCGCACTCGGCCACGTCCGCCAGCACGAGGTTCTGATCGTACGTGGCGCGCAGCTCACCGAAACTGTACGCGTCGGCGAGCTCGGCGAGCGCCTCGAACTGCTCGGCCGTGCAGTCCCCAGGGGCCTGCTCGGGCGCCTTCAGCGACACGAACACCACCCGGTAGCCCGGCATCTTGTGCGCGCGCACGTTGCGCTTCAGCCAGGCGGCAAAGCGCGCATCGTGGGTCGCCCGTTCTGTGAGGTCCGCTCCCGCCTCGTGCGCCGGGCGGTAGGGCGGGGCGCTGAAGTGCGCGCCCATCCGCTCGATGTCCTGCGGCCACAGTCGCAGCTGCTCACCCTCGTCGCTGGCGAGGATCTTGGCGTATTCGGTCTCGAGGGCCGCCCGGAAGCGCTCGATGCCCCACTCGCGCAGCACGATCTTGATGCGCGCCTTGTGAATGTTGTCGCGCCGTCCGAATCGGTTGAACGTGCGCAGAATGGCGCAGGCGTAGATCAGCAGGTCCGATTCGGGCACGAAGCCGTTCATCTCCTGCCCGAGCATCGGCAGGCGGCCAAGACCACCGCCGACGAAGAACCGGTAGCCGATCGCACCGTCGCGCCGCAGCACGTGCACCGCGGCATCGTTGGTGCGCGTGGCGGCGCGATCATTGGTCGCGCCGCTGAAGCCGAATTTGAATTTGCGCGGCAGCCAGTAGAACTCCGGATGCAGCGCCACGAACTGGCGCAGCAGCTCGCAGTAGGGGCGCGGATCGACCTGCTCGTCGTCGGCCGCCCCGGCGAGGTAGTCGCAGGTGATGTTGCGGGTGTCGTTGCCGCAGGCCTGGATGCTGTGCAGCTGTACCTCGGCGAGCTCGGCGAGCAGATCCGGGACCTGCTCGAGCCGCGGCCAGTTCAGCTGGATGTTCTGCCGGGTCGTGAAGTGCGCGTACCCCCTGTCATAGGTGCGCACCACGTGCGCCATGGCGCGCAGCTGCGCCGAGCCGAGCAGTCCGTACGGCACCGAGATGCGCAGCATCGGCGCGTGACGCTGCTGGTACAGCCCGTTGCGCAGGCGCAGCTGGCGGAAATCATCCTCCGGGAGCTCCCCGGCGAGGTAGCGGCGCGTCTGATCGCGAAACTGCTCGGTGCGCTGGCGCAGCAGCTCGCGGTCGGTCTGATCGTAGCGATACATGGAGCGGACTATAGGCGCTCGGGAGCAGGGGCCTAAATACCCGCTGGTTTGGCGAGCGGCCCGAGTGGTTATGAGCTCGGCGCGGCCGGTGCGATAATGGCGCATCGCCTGGACGCCAAGAGAGTGGCACGATGGGACTTTATTTCGAGCAATTCACGGTGGGGCAGCGGTTCGAGCACCAGGTGCGCCGCACGGTCACCGAGACCGACAACCTGCTGTTCAGCGCATTGACGATGAACCCGGCGGCGATCCATCTGGATGCCGAGTACTGCCGCGACACGCCCTTCGGCGAGCGCATCGTCAACAGCGTGTTCACGCTCGGGCTGCTGGTCGGGCTGTCGGTGTACGACACCACCTTCGGCACGACGATCGGCAACCTCGGCTGGGAGGACGTGAAGTTCCCGCGGCCGGTGCGCATCGGGGATACGTTGCGGGCGGTGACGAGCGTCTTCTCGGTGCGCGAGAGTCGCTCGCGGCCCGACTCCGGGATCGTGGTGTTCGATCACCGCGCCTACAATCAACGCGACGAGGAGGTGGCCTCGTGCCGCCGCGCCGCGCTGATGCTGAAGAAGCCGGCATGAGCGGCACGGTGCTGCGCTCGCTGCTGTTCGTGCCCGGCGACAGTGAGCGCAAACTGGCCAAGGGACTTGCGAGCGGCGCCGATGCGCTCATCGTCGATCTGGAGGACTCGGTGGCCCCGGAGCGGCTCGGGTTCGCGCGTGGGCTCGTGCTCGAGTTTCTGCAGGCCCACGCGGCGAGCGCCGCGCCGCAGCTGTGGGTGCGGGTCAACTCACTCGCCAGCGGGCGGCTCTACGAGGATGCCACGGCGGTGCTCGCGGCGCGTCCGGCCGGACTGGTGCTGCCGAAGGTGGACGGCTACGCGGACATCGAGCGCATCGCCCTCACGCTCGAGGCAATCGAGGCGGGCAACGGCCTGGCGGTCGGCAGCACCGCGCTGCTGGTGATCGGGACCGAGACGCCGGCCGGACTGCTCGCGCTGCCGTCCTACCCGCAGGCCGCGGCCGTGCATCGCGCGTCGGCGCGGCGCCTCGCCGGCCTCACCTGGGGCATGGAGGATCTGTCGGCAGCCCTCGGCGCACGCGTGCGATGCAACCCGGACGGAACGTTGCGGCCGGTGTTCGAGCAGGCCCGCACGACCTGCCTACTCGCCGCCGCTGCGCTCGGGATTGCGGCCGTCGATGGGGTGTTCGTCGATTTTCGCGACACGGACGGATTGCGCCGGGAGGCCGAGCTCGCCCGCGGGGACGGATTCAGCGGCAAACTCGCCATCCATCCCGCGCAGGTCCCGGTGATCAATGCGGTGTTCACCCCGAGTGCGCACGAGCTCGACTGGGCGCGGCGGGTGGTGGCGGCATTCGAGGCGGCCGGCGGCGCCGGCGTCACGGCGCTCGACGGTGAGATGATCGACCGGCCGCACTGGCTGCTCGCGCGGCGTATCCTCGCCTGCGAGGCGGCCAGCGAGCCGCAGGGCACGTAAGGAGAGGTCCGCATGAAGCTGAGAATCAGGGGCAATGCCCTGCGGGCGCGCCTGACGCAGGGCGAGATCCGCGCATTCGCCGCCACCGGTCAGGTCGAGGAGCGGACGGAGTTTCCGGGCGGCACCTCGCTCGTCTACCGGGTGCGACGGGTCGACAAAATCAACGATATTTCAGTGAGATATGACGGGAATCTCATTGAATTTCAGATTCCAGTGGTGCTCGCCGAACGCTGGTGCACCACGGACCTGGTGACGCTGCAGGCGGCCCCGGCACTCCCCTCGGGCAGTGTGCAGGTGGTGCTGGAGAAGGATTTCGCCTGCCTCGTGCCGCGCGAGGGCGAGGATGAGCGTGACCACTTCCCGCACCCCCAGGCCGGCGCGGGGCACGAGCGCTGCTGAGCGGCGCAGGTCCCTCTAGGCGCGGGTGGCACCGAGCAGGGTGATGCCCGGGGGCAGATGGGCGGCGACCTGCGCGTAGCGGGTGCGCTCCTCGAGAATCGAATCGGCATCGATCGCCCCCACGGTGCGCCAGCTGCCGAGGCGCGGCAGGCGGGCGAGGTGCCGCTCGACGGCCTCGCGCCGCGCCGACCAGAGGGTGTTGAAGAATGCGCCGAACGTTCGCCAGGCCGCGCGCGCGTGCTCGGGCTCATCGGACGCGAGCGCCTGCTCGAGGCGCGTCAGCGCCTGGCGGCTCGTGCCCTCGCGGGCCGCGAGGGCGCCGAGTTCGATCGGCACGGTGTCCTCGAGCGTTCCGCCTGCGGCGCGGCGGCGCTGCTCGATGAGCTCGTGGAGCAGCTGGTCGCGCTGCTCGAAGCGAGCGAGCACCCAGGCGAGATAGCCGACGCTGGCGTCGCGGAACGCTACCGACGCAACGGCCGGTGCGTCGCCCTCGGCGCCGAATACCGCCACGCAGGCGTTGGCGACCTGGGCGGCATGGGTGCGCTCGGTGGCGAGCTGCCCGAGGAGGATATCGCTTTCGTTCATGGCGGCATTCTACCGGCGGGCCGGCCCCGCGGGGGCGATCTGCCGGAGTATCCATTGCGCGCGCACGGGCGCCCCAGTACAGTCGCACCGCTTCCCCCTCAGGTGATCAGCAACCCCATGTCGAATTCCGCACCCTGGGTCGTGCATAAATTCGGCGGCTCGAGCGTCGCCGACGCCGCCTGCTTCGAGCGCGTCGCGGCGATTCTCGAGGCCTCCCCGGCACCGCGCCTGGGCGTGGTGCTTTCGGCCTGCAAAGGCGTCACCGACGCGTTGCTCGGTCTGGTGAATCTCGCCGAGGCGCAGGATGAGACCTACCGTGCGCAGATCGTGGCGCTTCGCGCCCGGCACGCGGCCATTGCCGAGGCGCTGCTGCCGCCCGAGGCCATGCGGTTGTACCTGGCCGGGTTCGACCGCGACTGTCGCGACCTCGAGGGCATCCTGCACACCGTCAAGCTGACCCGCTCGGCGGCCACCAACGTGCGCGACCTGATCGCCGGGTATGGGGAGATCTGGTCGACCAAGCTCTTTCACCGCTACCTCGAGTCCCGGCCGCAGCGGCGCGGCCCCGTGCAGTGGATCGATGCACGGCGGGTGATCGTGGTCGAGTGGGGCTCGCTCGGTCCGGCGGTGCAGTGGGAAGAGTCACGCGCGCAGCTCGCGGACCTCGTCGATGCGGACTTCAAAGGCACGCTGGTCATCACCGGATTCATCGCCGCCGACCGGCGCGGCGTGCAGACCACGCTCGGGCGCAACGGCAGCGACTTCTCCTCCTCGATTTTCGGGGCACTGCTCGGCGCGGCGGAAATCCACATCTGGACCGACGTCGACGGAGTGCTCTCGGCCGATCCGCGTCGGGTGCCCGATGCCACGGTGATCGACTCGCTCTCCTACAGCGAGGCGATGGAGCTGGCCTACTTCGGCGCCAAGGTGATTCATCCACAGACCATGGCGCCGGCCGTGGGCGATGCGATCCCGATCTGGATCCGCAACACCTTCGCCCCGGAGAAGCCCGGTACGCTGATCTGCGCCGAGCCGCACTCGAGCCTGCCGGTCAAGGGCATCGCGAGCATCGAGCAGGTGGCGCTGGTGAACCTCGAGGGCGCCGGCATGATCGGCGTGCCCGGTACGGCGCATCGATTGTTCGGTGCGCTGCGCGAGGAAGGCATCTCGGTGATCCTGATCTCCCAGGGCAGCTCCGAGCACTCGATCTGCTGCGCCATTCCCCAGAGCGAGGGCGAGCGGGCCGCCGCGGTGGTGCGCCGCGCGTTCCAGCGGGAGTTGCTCGAGGGGCAGATCCAGAGCGTCGAGATCGACCCGGACCTGGCCATCCTCGCCATCGTCGGGGATGGCATGGCCGGAACCCCCGGGGTCGCCGCGAAGGTATTCAGCGCCCTCGGCACCAGCGGGGTGAACGTGCGCGCCATCGCCCAGGGGGCCTCGGAGCGCAACATTTCCGTCGTGGTGGAAGGCCGCTCGGCCACGCGCGCACTGCGCGCGGCGCACGCCGGGTTGTATCTGTCCCCGCACACGCTCTCGGTGGGCATCATCGGTCCGGGCACCGTCGGTGAGGTGTTGCTCGAGCAGATTGCCTCGCAGAGCGAGCGGCTGCGCGAGCAGTTCAAGATCGACCTGCGCGTGCGCGGCATTCTCGGCTCCAAGCGCATGGTGCTCGGGGACACCGGCATTGCGCTTGGAACCTGGCGCGAGCAGTACGAGCACAGCACCGTGCCGGCGGACCTCGAGCGGTTCCTCGAGCACGTGCGCGTCGATTACCTGCCGCACACCGTGCTCATCGACTGCACGGCGAGCGGTGATGTGGCCGCTCGGTACGCCGAGTGGCTGCGCGCCGGCGTACACGTGATCACACCGAACAAGAAAGCCAACAGCGCGGATATGGCCTTCTATCGCTCTGTGCAGGCAGCCCGCCGCGCCGGTGGTGCGCACTATCTGTACGAGGCCACCGTCGGTGCGGGTCTGCCGGTGGTGCACACGCTGCGCGATCTGCGCGAGACGGGCGATGAGATCGCGAGCATCGAGGGTATTTTCTCCGGCACGCTCGCCTACCTCTTCAACGTCTACGACGGCAGCACGCCGTTCTCGGACATCGTGCGCGATGCGCGTCAGCGCGGCTACACCGAGCCGGATCCGCGCGATGATCTGTCCGGAATGGACGTGGCGCGCAAGCTGATCATTCTCGGACGGGAAATGGGCCTGGAGCTCGAGCTGTCCGACGTGCGGGTCGAGTCGCTGGTCCCGGCGGGGCTCGAGCGCGGCTCGATCGAGGAATTCATGACGCGCCTGCCGCGCTCGGATGCGGCCATGCGTGAGCGGTTCGAGGCCGCCAGGGAGAAGGGCCGCGTGCTGCGCTACGTCGGGCGCCTCGGCGCCGATGGTCAGGCGAGCGTGGGGCTGGTCGAGTTCGACACCCGCCATGCCTTCGCCAACATCGCACTGACGGACAACGTGGTGCGCTTCGCCACGCGGCGCTACTGCGACAACCCGCTCATCGTGCAGGGTCCGGGCGCCGGTCCCGAGGTGACTGCCGGCGGGGTGTTCGCCGACCTGCTGCGGCTCTCGGCATACCTGGGAGCACAGCTGTGAGTGCGGCGCAGTGGGCCACGGCGTTCGCGCCGGCATCGGTCGGCAACGTCGCGATCGGTTTCGACATCCTCGGGTTCGCCGTCGATGCGCTCGGGGATCGCGTCACCGTGAGCCGCAGCGCGCGGCCCGGGGTCACGATCACCGCGGTGAGTGGGATCGCCGGGGAGTTGCCCACCGATCCGGCGCAGAATACCGCCGGCCGTGCGTTGCAGGCGATGCATGCGGCGCTGGCGCCGAGTTTCGGATTCGAGATGCGCATCGAGAAGGGCATCCCGCTCGGCTCCGGCCTCGGCGGCTCGGCCGCCTCGGCGGTCGGCGCGGTGGTGGCGGCCAACGCGCTGCTCGAGCGACCGTACGAGCCGATCGATCTGCTGAAGTTCGCCATGCAGGGCGAGGCGGTGGCCAGTGGCTCGCTGCACGTGGACAACATCTCGCCGTCGCTCTTCGGCGGTCTGGTGCTCACCGTCGGCATCGATCACCCGCGGGTCAAGCGCATCCCGGTGCCGCCGGGCGTGTGCGCGGTCCTGATCCACCCGCACATGTTTCTCGCCACGCGTCAGGCGCGCGCCATTCTCAAGCGCGACGTGCCGCTGGCGGATTTCGTGTGGCAGACGGCGAACCTCGCCGGGTTCATCTCCGGCTGCTACACAAATGATCTGGACATGATCCGCGCGTCATTCGAGGACGTCGTCATCGAGCCGCAGCGCCAGGCACTGATCCCGGGCTTTGCGGCCGTACGCGCCGCGGCGCTGGCGGCCGGCGCGCTCGGATGCTCGATCTCCGGCGCCGGGCCGACGCTGTTTGCCTGGGCACTCGAGACGCAGGCACAAGCCGTGCTCGCGGCGATGCGAGCCCCGCTCGTCGCCACCGGTGCGCAGGTCGATGAATGGGTCGTCGATCTGAACCGTGAGGGTGCGCGTGTGGTGGCGAGCGGTTGACGGACCGGACGAGGCGATGGGGAGTATGCGGTTTCACAGTACCCGCGATCTGCGACTGACCGCCGGATTCGGCGCAGCGCTCGAACAGGGCCTGGCCCCGGATGGTGGCCTGTATGTGCCTGAAACGTGGCCCGAAGTCGATTCGGCCGCGCTGCGCTCGGCGCAGGGGCTGGCGGACCTCGCCGAGCGGTTGATCGGACCGTTCGCGGCCGCCGATGCACTCGGGGCCGAACTGAGGCAGATCTGCACCGAGGCCTTCAACTTTCCGGCCCCCGTGGTGCCGATCGAGGGCGATCAGCTCGGCGTGCTCGAGCTGTTTCATGGCCCGACGGCGGCGTTCAAGGACTTCGGCGCGCGCTTTCTGGCGGCGTGCCTGACGCGTCTGCGCGCCGGGGCACAGCGGCCGCTGACCATCCTCGTGGCGACCTCCGGGGACACCGGCGGGGCGGTTGCCGCGGCCTTTCATGGCCGGCCGGGCGTCGAGGTCGTCGTGCTCTTTCCGCGCGGACTGGTGTCCCCGACGCAGCAGCAGCAGCTGACGTGTTGGGGCGGCAACGTGCGCTCCTTCGCGGTGCGCGGAACGTTCGATGACTGCCAGCGCCTGGTGAAGCAGGCGTTTCTCGACGAGCCGTTGCGCGCGGCTCGCGCGCTGTCTTCGGCCAACAGCATCAACCTGGGGCGCCTGCTGCCGCAGGCGGTGTATTACGCGGCGAGCAGCCTCGCGCTCGCCGGGCCGCGCGGGGAGCCGGTCTCCTACGTCATTCCGAGCGGCAACCTCGGAAATGCGGTGGCGTGCATCTGGGCGCGGCGGCTCGGTCTGCCGATCGGCGAGGTGGTCCTGGCGCACAACGCCAACCGGACGGTGCCGGATTTTCTCACCGACGGACAGTGGCAACCGCGCCCGAGCGTCGCGACGCTGGCCTCGGCGATGGATGTCGGCAATCCCAGCAACATGGAGCGACTGCGCTCGCTCTACCCGCAGCTCGAGGCGCTGCGCGGCGCGGTGAGCGCCTGCTCGATCGACGACGAGGCGATCCGGGCGCGCATCGCCGCGGACTATCGCCGCCTCGGGCGGATCTGGTGTCCGCACACGGCCGTGGCGGCCGAGGCCTATGCGCGGCTGCCCGAGGCACGCCGGCGCGCCGGACGTTGGGTGCTGGTGGGTACGGCGCATCCGGCGAAATTCCGCGAAATCATCGCACCGCTGATCGGACGGGACGTGCCGCTGCCGCCGGCGCTCGCCGAGCTGTTCGCCCGTCCGAGCGTGTTCGAGGAAATTGACGCCGATCTGGCCTCGCTGCGGTCGGCCTTGGCGGGCGAGTCGATTTAGCATGGAACCGATGGGATCGACTCTGCATCAGCCCTGGGTGCCGTGGGTGCTGCTCGGGCTCGCCACGGCGCTGATCATCGCGGTGGTCTGGGTGCTGCGCTGGTATCGGCGCCGCCGGGCGCGCCGCGCACTGCAGTCGGCCGTCGCCGCGGCGGGCCTGGAGCATTTGATCGACATGGCCGTCCCCGATGGGATGGGCGGTAGCTACCACGTCGATTTCTTGCTGCTCAGCGTGCACGGCATCCTCGTCATCGACGTCCGCCAGGTACAAGGCAACATCTTCGGCGGTGATCAGATGGCCGAATGGACCGTGATGGACGGGCCGCACCGCTTCACCTTCGTCAATCCGCAAAGCGGGCTGTACGACCGCATCGCCTCGGTGAAGGCGATCGTCGGGGAGGTGCCGATCGAGGGCCGGGTGGTGTTCACCCGCGAAGGCCGATTCCCGAAGGGTCTGCCGAAGTGGACCGTCATGCTCGATGAGCTCGGCGCGGCCTTCCCGCCGTTCGAGGCCGATGTCGCCGAGGCGATGGCCACACACTACCGCGAAGCCTGGGAGCGACTGCGCGCCGCGGTGCGCCCGAGTACCACCCCGCACATGCGCTGAGGCGGCGGCGCGCTCAGCTGCGTCGGGCCCGCGCGTGCTCGGCGAGCACGATCGAGACGCAGGCGGTGAGTTTCTCGGCGTACTCCAGGTGCAGGAACTCATTCGGTCCGTGCGCGTTGGCGTGCGGACCGAGCACCCCGGTGATGAAGAACTGGGTGCTCGGGAAGCGCTCCCCGAGCATGGCCATGAAGGGGATGGTGCCGCCGCATCCGATGTGAACCGCACCGCGGCCATAGATCTGCTGCGAGGCGGCATCGATCGAGTGCTCGAGCCAGGGTGCGAACGACGGTGCGTTCCAGCCGGAGGTCGGCGTGCCGGGCGTGAAGCGCACCTGCGCACCGTACGGGGGGTCGTGCTCGAGCACTTCCTTGACCGCACGCGCGGCGCGCAGTGGCTCGCAGGTCGGCGGCAGGCGCAGCGAGAGCTTCAGCGTCAAGGCCGGCAGGAGCACGTTGCCGGCCGACAGCGTCGGGGGCAGGCCGTCGGCACCCGTCACCGAGAGCGTGCTCCTCCAGCTGCTGTTGATCAGCAATTCGACCGGATCGTCGCTCACGGCGCGCACCCCCGGGGCCCAGGGCAGCTTGCCGGCCACGGAGTCCCCGAGTACGGCCGCCGCGGTGCGCAGTTGCGCCACGCGGTCCTCCGGGATGCTCACGGACAGTTCGGCGAGTTTCAGCGATCCGTCGAGCGGGTTCTCGAGCCGCGCGAGCAGCTGCTCGACGATGCGGAAGGGATTCGGCGCGATGCCGCTCGCCATGCCCGAATGCACGCCTTCCTCGAGCACCCGCACGGTCAACTCTCCGACCAGATTGCCGCGCAGTGAGGTGGTGCACCAGAGCTGCTCGTAGTTGCCGCACTCGGCATCGAGGCACACCACGAGCGAGGGTTCGCCGAGGGCATCTCCGAGCACCGCCAGGTGCGCCGGCAGATCGACACTGCCGCTTTCCTCGGAGGCCTCGATCAGCACGACGCAGCGCGCGAGCGCGACGCCCTGGGCCTTCAGAGCGGCGATGGCGGCAAGTGAGCTGAAGACCGCATAGCCGTCATCCGCGGCGCCCCGCCCGTACAGCTTGCCGTCGCGCAGGACCGGCTCCCAGGGACCGAGCCCGGTATGCCAGCCGGTGAACTCCGGCTGTTTGTCGAGGTGGCCGTAGAGCAGGACGCACCCGGGCAACTCGCCCGGCACGTCCACGAGCAGCACCGGGGTGCGGCCCGGCAGGCGCCTGATCTCGATCTTCATGCCGGGAATGTCCTGCGTCCGGCACCACTCGGCCATCAGCTGGATCGCGGCCTCCATGTGGCCGTGCTTCTCCCACTCCGGGTCGAACAGCGGCGACTTGTTCGGGATGCGCACGTAGGCGGCGAGTCGCTCGACGATGGAACCGCGCCAGGCGGCGCCGATGTGTTCACGCAACGCTTTCAGATCCACGCGCTCTCTCCCGAAATGTGTGCCCACGGGCGGCGTGCACCGCCGCGCCCGGCGTCGATTCGCCATTATGGTAATCGGCACCGATCGGTGCAAGGTGCCGACCCAGCGAGGAAGAAAGCGCCATCCGCGGCCCCGCGTGCCGTGCGCGGCAGGACGTTCCGCGCGGGGCGGCGAGTTTAAAAAAATTGGTCTTATTGCATTGCGTCGACATTGGTTCTAG
>JAKBDK010000047.1:0-23395 GCA_021834525.1 Pseudomonadota bacterium
TCTTGCGCTCATGTTCCGCGGCATCCGACGCACGATCCGGATGCAGTTTGCTCGCCAGGCGGCGGAACATCGTCCGCAGGGCCTGCGAGTCAAGCGCCTCGGGACTCCGCTCGGGGTCCTCGGCGGCTGGCCGGGCCCGACGCTCTCGACGCGGCCGCGGCGGCGGCTCTTGCAGCGACTCCTGCAGCCACTCGGCGAAGGCTTCCGGGTTGTGCGGTCCGGTGTACGCCTCCAGATCGACGGGTAAGTCCTCGGCGAGCGCTCGCAGCAGCTCAAACCCCTGGGCCTCCTCGTCGGCCCGAGCGCGTGGCGCATGCCGATCATAGAGTGCGCGCAGTTCCGGGGTCTCTTCCTCCTCGAGCATCTGCTCGAGCAACCCCAGCAGCAGCTCACTCACGGCGGCTCGGTTGCGCTTGCCGAGGGCCGGGTCGTCGTAATGGGAATCGAGCAGTTGCGCCAGCGCGCTCTGGCGCTCGCGCAGCTGCGCGGCGGCCGGCAGCAGCTCGCTCGAAACGCGCCCCAAGTGTCCGTCCATGAACTGTCGCCACTGCTCCAGATCGGTACGCAGAGCATCGATCTGCTTCAGCAGCGTATTGAACCGGCGCTGCGCGGCCGTGAGCGGCCGCGAACGGTCCGGGCGCAGCGGTTCAATCGGCGCGAGATCTGTCGCCGCACTCGGCGCTGAAAATAGAGAGGCTTGTTTCACGCGGGACATCCGTTCCGCAGCAGGTGCCGCGCTCGCCATCTTAAGGACGGCCCCAGAGGGGGCGCAATCCCGCAGGAGATACCGCTCTGACCCGTGAGCAGATGCGCCCTGCGGCGTCGTTCAGCACCATGGGGGCTCACTGCTGCGCTGCCGTCCGCACCGTGACACAGGTTTGAATCGACCGGGCGATGAAACATCGAACACGGCGACGTCCCGAGGGAGCGGCAAGACGCCCGCCAGAATCAGCCGCAGCACCCAAAGTCCTCGGCATGAGCGCCTGTGCGCCACGACCGGATCAAGACGCTCGGGACCGAGTGACGGCGGCAGATGTCACCTCCCTCTGCCTCGACGTCTTCGCAGCGGCAAGCCCTTCGCGAACGATGTCCGGCTGAACGCTCATGAGCTGAACCGTGAAGGCACAGAGGGCCTCCAACACGCGGTGGTTCGACCTTTTTGCGGTCAAAACTGAATAATACCCGCGATTTTTCAGTTGACGTAAATTCGGAGCTCCAATGAGATATCTTGAACCGACCCGAAATCACGAGCCCGAACCGTGTTCACGCGTCAGCTATGCATCCCCCTGGAGCAGCATAAAAGCTTCTTCCTTTTGGGTCCTCGCGGGACGGGGAAGACCACTTGGTTGCACCAGAAGGTTCCCGCTGCGCTATTCATCAACCTCCTGCGCGCAGAGTTCTACCTGCCGCTCGCCGCCAATCCGGCGCACCTGCGTCAATTGATTCCGCCGCAGCATTCCGATTGGATCGTCATCGACGAGATACAGCGCGTTCCGCAACTGCTTAACGAAGTGCACGACCTGATCGAATCGAGCGGGCACGCATTCATCCTGACCGGCTCCAGCGCCCGTAAATTACGCGGCAACTCGGTGAACCTCCTGGCCGGGCGCGCACTCACCTACCACATGCATCCCCTGACCGCCGCGGAGCAGGGTCCGTCGTTTGTGCTGACGGACTCGCTACGGCTCGGCAACCTGCCTGCACGTTTCAACGAAGCGGACCCGGCCCGGTACCTGCGCGATTACGTCCAAACCTACCCGCGCGAAGAAGTGCCGCAGGAAGGCCTAACTCGCAACATCGGACAGTTCAGCCGCTTTCTCGAAACTGCGAGCTTCTCACAAGGATCTGTCCTTAACATCAGCGATGTTGCGCGCGACGCCCACATCCACAGAGCGGTCACTGAGAGTTATTTTTCTATTTTGGAAGACCTGCTGATCGCCACCCGCCTGCCGCCGTTTACGCGACGAGCCAAGCGCCAACTCATCAATCACCGCAAATTCTACTACTTCGATACCGGCGTTTACCGGACCCACCGGCCCACTCGACTCGCCGGCGGAGATCGACGGACCCGCACTGGAAACGCTGGTCCTCAAGGAACTACGGGCCCTCAACGACTACCTCAGCCTCGGCTACGAAATATTTTCTGGCGAACCAAACACGGCCTTGAAGTTGACTTTGTGCTGTACGGGTCACGCGGACTCATCGCCATTGCGATCAAGCGATCCGCAACCGTCAATTCGGCTGACCTCCGCGGATTGAAAGCGTTCCGCAGCGACTACCCAGAAGCGTCATGCGTCCTGTTATACGGCGGCGAACAACCGTTATTTATCGACGGGATTCGTGCCCTACCCTTGGATCAGGCAATACGCAGCCTAGCGACGCTCCTGACCCAGGATCTCGCAAGTGAAACACTCTCGATCCCATCACCCTAACTCCACACAGCACAACTCGCGCCGCCTCTTCCGCCAACAGCACACAATACCGCAGCAAAGACCCTCAGGGCGACAAGTTCCTCAGCTTCAACAGCGGTCCGATGTATTTCTGATAGTGCTTCCAGCGCCCCACCGAACTCGAATATATCTTCTGCCGCACCTGCCAATGGCTCGCAGTCAGCACCGTGCGTTCGGTCTTATGGAACTCGAGCACTCTCGGATCCCACCCCAACCCAATGAACTCCAGAATGCGCCGGCTCCAAACTTCCGGTTCCGCAATAAGCATCTCGTAAGGCACTTCGAGTAGAACATCCTTGGGCAGGACAGAACGCCAGTGCGCCACCAACCGACGGTGCTCACGGTAGTAGTGAGCAAGGTCCTGCAAATCCATCGCAAAGGACGCAGCGTTGACGAAGTTCTGGAAATAACAGGAGAGACAGGTGTCCACCGGATCGCGCCGCATATAAATGAAGCGGGCATTCGGAAGCACCCGATGAATGAACCCAAGATAATCAACATTGACCGGGGTCTTGTCGATGACCCTAATCGCCTCCGAGGAGTGCCGATTCAGCTCATCGATATACGCTTGCGCCAGCTTCGCACCAACTCCGAGATCGGGCGCTATACCGCGAAGCAACTCATGATGCTTGTATTCAAGTAATCCCCAAAACTGCAGCTCCCCGGCTCCCATAGCCTGCGGATGAGAGGCGATGATTTGCTCAACTAGGGACGTGCCAGAGCGCATCATGCCGACCACGAACACCGGCCGCTGCGAGTCATTTGCCGCGTCCATAGGCGTTGCAATGCGCTCCGCGGTGTATTGACGAATGACGTCATCCACCCAGGCCGTCCGCGCGGCCCGGTCGTAGACAGCAGCTACCTTTTTTCGCTGTTCGTTCGCCTTCCGAAAGGCCTCGAACGCATGGGCATAGTCTCCAACGTCATCGAAATACTTTCCGATCGCGAAATGGAGCCTGGACTCCTCTATTGGCGCCATCCGTCTCTCAAGCATTCGTTGCGCGCGCTCAAGCCAATCCTTGTCCGCGTGAGTCATGCGCCGCTGTTCGACCAACCAGGTGTGCGCCTCTGTGCATTCGGGATCAAAGTCGAGCGCTCTGCGCAGCAATATATCCGCATCAGGGAAACGCCCCTCCATGCTCGCCAGCCACGCCAGACCGCACAGCGCATCGGTTGAACGTGGCTTCAATCGCAAAGCCTTCTCAAAGCACTCTTTGGCGTCGTCCGCCCGATCGAGAGCGGTCAGGGTGTGTCCTAAGACACACAATACGTTTGGACTCCGCGGCTCCAATTTCACGGCGCGCCGCAGCGCGGTCTCAGCCCCCAAAAAATCTCCCCGCCAATGCAATGCCGTCCCGAATTTTAGTTGCGCATCGGCACGCTTCGGGTTCGCCTGTACGGCCCTTCGATAGGCATGTTCCGCCTCCGGATAACGCCCAAGAAAACACAGCGCGTCACCGAGGTTGTTGAGCGCAGTGACGTGATTCTCATCGGCCAACAGGACTTCCTTCAGCCGCACGACCGCCTCGGCGTAATCGCCACGCTGTGCGGCGGCATCTGCAGCACCGAGGGATAGATCAATGCGCCTTCGTGCTCCCCCCGCAGACGGCGCAGGCATCGAAGACGGCACGGCCGAGGCCAGCCGGACGCCCGCCAACTGAAGCACCAGCAGATGGGTCAGCTCTGCGGCACGGGCTCCATCGAAACCCTGTTCGATCAACCGCCACTTGAAGGCTCCCAAGAGCTTTGCCCGCTTGAACAGATTGAGCTTCAGGGGTTTCGCGTCGAGCACCGCCCGTTGCAGCAAACGCTGCACTTCGACCCCCCGATCCTCGCTCTGAATCTTCGCATGTCCCTTGGTCGCCCGGGTCGCATCGCGCAGAAATGCATCCGCCAGCGTATGACCCGCGGCGATCGCTTCTTGAGCATTAAACCATTCAGGAATCAAGGAACCCATCACCCCGCCACCCTAATACCTTAGCGTGGAAATTTAGACCGCAACGCCGTCAATGTGTGGAACATATTGTAAAATAGTGCGCGCATTCACAATCCGCATTCTTCCCTGCGCAGCACTCCTGCTGTGTTTCACAGCCGCGCACTTTGGCTATAGTCGAAACTCGGACGGCGACTTATCGTATTAGATTACGGATCCGCTTAGCTCAACGTTCAAGAACCCCAAGTGAGTATCGATAGTTCATTTTGGACGCACCTTGGTCCTTCATCAACAGCGGACTTCCAGCATAGATGGGAGAGTGACTACCGGCCTCTAGCACGTTGTTACGCCCAAAATGTAACCAGCAAGTGCCCGCAAATGCCTAACGCCAACCGGACATTTGATACACACACTTCGGGAGACTCATAATCATTGATCACAGCACAACGCCAGTACGCCACACGATAGCACACCAACTCACCTGATCTCACTACCCCAGCGAGTTGACGCCTTAGTGACACGAACAGTCGAGCCCTCCCCCAGGACATCACATCATGTTCACGAACAACTCTCAGTCGCACACTCAGGAGGAGAATTTCCGGAGAATGACTTTTCGCAGACCGCGCGCCCATTCATAAATATCCGATCATGGTCACTCCCGGTCAACTAGTCAGCACTGTCCCTAGACAACTTCTACAAGTACTCCGCTTCGGCATCGTTGGCATAACATGCCTCGCACTCAGTGTAATTATTCTTGTCACACTACACGGACTGATTGGCGTGAACTATATGCTGGCCTACGTTGTGACGTTTATCGCATCCAGCGTAGTCGGTTATGTACTGAACGCCCGCTTCACCTTCTCTACACTTTCATTGAGTCACTCCGGGGCGTTGCGATATATGCTTGTGAATGCGGTGCTGTTATGCGTGAATACGGCGATTCTTGATTTTTTGATCAGCCACTTTCATTTTTGGTACATCACGGCAGCAATCCTGCTGGCATTAATCAATTCACCGGTGAGTTTCGTCATCCAGCGATTGGTGACCTATCATCGGATTCGTTCGAATCATGTGCGCGACACCTGACCCGCTGAAATCCATGTGCGCGAACGCAGCGCGCCCAGAGTCGGAAGTTGGGGTCGACACATGACGCATGATGACGAATATTTTTCCTATCTGAAGCGGCGCAAGCGATCCGGTCTTTGGTATCGAAATTTTTGGCTGTACCCGCGTATTTGCCGGCACCTGAATGGCACCGTTCTCGACGTCGGATGTGGCATTGGCGATTTTGTTCGTCATCGAGCTCAGACGATCGGAACGGATGTGAATTCCAAGGCGGTTGCCTATTGTCTCAGCCAAGGACTTCAGGTTAATGTCATGCAACCAGATCAACTGTCGTTTGACGACCTCACGTTCGATGGTGCGATACTCGATAACGTGCTGGAGCACCTATCGCGACCCGAGCCGCTACTCACCGAGATTCGTCGCGTTCTGAAGGTTCACGGGCAGTTCGTGGTTGGCGTCCCCGGGCGGCGCGGCTTCGCCAGCGACTCAGATCATAAGAGACACTATCCCGAGGGCACCCTGATCTCGACAATAAGAAGTGCAGGATTCGAGTTCTTGCGGACATTCCATCAGCCGTTTCACTCATCGCTGCTCGATCGGCATTTCCGCTATTACGCAATTTATGGTGTGTTTCGTCGAGCGTGACGCCGCCGAGCACAGTCGAACTTATCGTGCACCATCTTACGATACGAGCACCGGTTACTCCCAGTACCCCCGCGTCATGCTCAGACGTCGGCACAGTGAGCGGGGCAAACGCTTAAATGCTCTGCCCAATCGGTAGCCGACGTACTTGGCCACATTGCGCACCGGGACTAGGGGCAGTTGCAGCGGCGCATGTCTTGCGACATAGCGGGTTTCGGCAGCGACGAATCGGATGCCCTCGCCTTCCGCCGCACCAAAGTTGTGCATCAACTCCGGCAATTGCGCGTGCAGCACTCCGAAATCAAAGTATCGTCGTATCTCTTGGGGGATGGAATAGGCGTGAGAGTGCCGCACGCGGGCCTCCGCGCAGTATCTGATCGTCCAGCCTGCCAAGAGCATCTTCACGGCCGCACAGGTGTCTTCACCGAGAATGAGATGACTCGGGAAGCCGCCGCACGCTGAGAGGGCAGCCAAACGATAGGCGGCGAATGAGTTTGACAGGTAAGCGGTCTTGATCCCGAGCTTGGGTGCATCGACAAGCGAACGCGTTTCACTTCGGACTCCAAAGTTGAATAGAATCACATGCGCTTCGAACGGACCGGCTGCGGCATGCGGCACCTGCCGGCCATAGGCGGCACCGACCGCCGGATCTGAGAATGCACTCAGCAACTCCGTGAGGGAGTGCGACCCCTCGAGGACCGCGTCCTGCGTCAGGAACACTGCGAACTCTCGCCCCGCGCAGAACTGCTCGGCAGCCCACTGCCGGGTTCGGCCATGATTGAACGTGCGCGACTCGATCCGGTGCAACTGGAATCCGCTGTCGCACGCCACGCGATCACTTCCGTCAGTCGACCCTGAGTCAATGACCACCACCGACACCGGGTCAGGAACTGCTGCCCTGATGGCGTGCGCCGCCTCTTGCCACCGGCGACCGCCGTTGAGCACCGGCACAATGAGTCGCGTTCGATCCAGCGCTAACGGACTCGCGGACGGTGCTAGGGCGCTCATCGCGGCAAGATCTTGAGCAATCCCGCCCCCGTGCGGCCACAGGCTACACGGGGCACACTCCTCTGCCACATACTTTCTCGTCCTGCATATTCTTCGCGCCCACCGAACACTTTTTCAAATTCAACTGCTCCGTGGGTTATCCACACTTCAACGCCGGTACCCGGATAGAAGCGCGCAAAGTAGTGGCCGTCGCTCCGCCCCCCCCTCAGCTGATCGCCGGGCCGACGCGGCCGAAAGAGCGCCGGGCACGCTCCCTCCAGATGATCGAACGCAAGGTCGGCCCGCCGCTGCCCTGGAAAAACCCAACCAGTACCGTGCGAAGCGCGCACGACACTGCAGGTCATGAGGTATTCGGTGTGTGCGGTATAAACAGCAGAGGAAGTGTTCTTCGGAGTTGTGTCGCGCACTGCGTACAACACGGGCACGCCCCGTACGACGATATTCACGCAATTTCGATTCCGCGCCCGAAGGCCAAAGGGCTCGAGCACGTCATTGACGGCCGACGGCTGTAGCAAGCGCGTTTGGGTGGAAGCATCAATTCGCGGGTCGCGTATCACAACCTTCACATGGGGCGCATAGCGCTGAATCAAGGCCTCGATACGTCGGCCGTTCGGGCTATCAGGTGTGATGTACAGATAACCGCCACCGGGATTGACGAAGGCCGAACCGGCCGGCATATCTGGAATGATGAACGAATTAGTCTGCGCCCCGACCATGATATACAGGTTCCGCTGTCGAGCAAGTGCGGCGGGAACCATGACGCTGTACCACGAACCGTGAGGCCACGGCAGAAACGCGCGATAGCCACCCGCCGAATAGAGCTGAAAGAGCTGAACACCGAACACCGCGACGAGCAGGTAACGAAGCAGCACGGGCCGCTGCGCGCAGAGCCGGAACAGAAGGACCACGTCAAGCGCTCCAGCGACGCAAGCCATTGGAATATAATATCGACCGTTCCCAGAGACGGTCAGCCACATCATCCAATCCAGCAGGAATGCACAGCCCAGCGCAACGAGCACACTCGAATCATGGGTCTCAATCGCTGGGGCCGTAGCATGTATTCCGGCACGCTTGCGCCACCACCACCGCAGAAGCAACGCGATCCCCAAAACCATTAACAGCGCGTAGCGAAGGTCGGGCACCGCAAGACCGTAGTCCACTGAGGGAATCGGCAGCACCATCTCGAACGGTCGAAGTAGAGCGGAACCGAACGTCGCGGGGATGTAGCGATAATCGAGCATCGACCCTATCGGATACTCCGGCGAACGAAACAGCCCATTCAGCAGGGGAAACAGCGGATTGCCGAAATGTCGCTCGAGATGGAGCGACCAGGGAAGATTGACCGCCACAAACGCCACGCCCACGGTTGCGACATACAGGCTGGTGTATCCGAGTTTGCGCCGATAGCCCCCCGAAACGAACAGCGGGATGCAGGCGGCAGCAACTGCATGCACAGCATTTGTCGGCTTTAACGCGCTTGCCGCGCCGAGCAACGTCCCACCGAGCACAATTTTCGCCGCGCTAGGATTACGGAGCGCAGCGATGAGCGCGAGCCATCCGGCGAGTGCGATTTCCGCCGTCGTGACATCAATCGCACTCGAGCCGAATTCATTGATGAGGATCGGATTAGCGAAGGCAAAAATGAGCGCAAGCACTCCGATCGTCATGCGCGTCTTTGACTTCTCCCGCGGAGCACACGCCGCTGCCAGCTCGTAGGTGAGCCACAAAATCGCGCTCTGCATCACCGCGAGAATCGACGCAATCTCAAGCGGCGTGAGTGACGAACGGATCAGCAGATAGAACGGCACGTACGCGTACGGATTGAAATACCCCTGTGGACCGGCTGCAAAATAATCCCGACCGAAGCGGTTATGCAGCGCACTGAACCCTGCATACACGTGGTAATACATGGTGTCCCAGAGCATTTCCTTTCCGAGGAAATAGCTCGTGACCACAACCACGAGTGTGCTGGCCACATAGACGTAGAATCGGGGTGAGGCGGAGATACGCTTCAGCAGCGCAAACGGAGAGAACCCCGCGCTCAGCGAGTCTAGAAACTCACCAAGAGATGTCATGTTTCCTGTCCGGCGTCAAACCGTACGTCAATGAGTCCGAGAAGAAAGGACGCGAACAGAATCTCGCCACCGGCAAGCATCAGCGTCACCGAGGTAATCACTACGCGCATTGCCTCCAGTGGACCCATCGGGCCGAACCGCGCACGAAACCACGTGTCTAGTGAATACACAGCCAGGGCGAGACCCGCCGATCCGAGCAAGATACCGAAGAGAGCCCCGCGCTCTATGGTGAACGCTCGCAGAAATGCACGTAGCCTCGCAGTCATTGGCAATAGGCCCTTCAATACACCGACCGTGCGTGCAATCACTGAAAACAAAACCAGCTGCAGGCCCAGAATGGTCGAGCCGGCCGCGTACAGCATCGTGTGGATGTCGAATCCGACGCCACGAATGATCACGGGCCCCTGCGATATCAGCAGTTCAGCGGCGCCGCCTATCACGATCAGGAAGATGCCCGGATAGAACAACAGCCAACGTGGACTCATCATGAGTAGGAAGCGCAGATGCCGCCAACCGTCGCGCCAACTACGCAGGTGCGGCGGACGCGATCGACCTGCCGGCGAGAGAACAGTCGGGACTTCGCCGATTTTCCAACCCGCGAGCACCGCCTTTACGATCATCTCGCTGGCAAACTCCATTCCGGAAGCGCGCAGACCTAGGCGAAGCGCAGCGGCGCGATTCACACCGCGCAGCCCACAATGGAAATCGCCGATTCGACAGGAGAAGAACAGCCTGCCGATGAAGCTCAGGATCGGATTGCCGATGTACCGGTGCAGCCAAGGCATGGCACCCGGCCGGATTCCGCCCCGGAACCGATGCCCGATGACCATGTCATGGCCACCCCGCAATGCCGCGAGGAAGCCGTCGATCTGCGAGAAGTCGTAGCTGTCGTCGGCGTCGGCCATGACAACGAATCGACCTTGAGCTGCCTCAATGCCCCCCAGCAACGCGCTGCCGTAGCCCTTTGCGGAAACCGCCACAACGCGCGCACCCGCTTCCCGGGCAAGTTGCGGCGAACCATCGGTGGAGCCATTATCGGCGACCAAAACCTCCCCCCCGACACCGGCACGCTGCAGAAAACTGCGGGCTTTCCTCACGCATGCCGCTACCGTCTCGGCCTCATTGAGGCATGGCATCAGAATCGTCAGCTCAAGTTGACGTCGCGGTAGCGTTTCTCGAGTCTCCGCTCTGACGGGCATCGTGACAACCGCAGCCATCGTTGATCCTCCAAGCGAGTGACATCAGCTTTGATGCGCCTGCGCTAATCGGTCAGAGCATGCGCGGCTCATCGCCAACGTAGGCACAGTAATTATAGATTCTCGCTTTGCGTGGCCTCCGGCAGCCGTGACTGGTTCGTCAGATTCTCATCTGGCGGAGTCTGTCGGCTCCCCGGACTGCAATGCTGACGTGTCATCTCGACTAAGTGACATTTTGCGTCACAATTTGACGCTGACCGGCCCCATCGCCGTCATTCGCGGGAATCGTGTTTGACATAGGTGGGTCGCAGTGAAATTAAGTTCTATTATAAATCAATGTGTTATGCGTTATTCAGGCCTTTGGCATGGTGTTTGCTTCAGCAGAAGCAGCAGCAGGCGCCCGTTGCGCCTCTTGGCAAGAACTCATTCGTTCCTCAGAGGAGTTTTCATTAATGAAATCGGTGCAAAAGGGCTTCACGCTGATCGAGTTGATGATCGTGATCGCGATCATCGGAATCTTGGCGGCGATTGCGATTCCCGCCTACCAGAATTACACCATCCGCGCGCAGGTGTCCGAAGGTCTCTCGCTCGCTGGCGGCATCGAAACCGCGTTCGACGAATGTTATGCCAATAAAGGTACGGCTGCCGGCGGCTGCGCCACACTGAAGGATATCGGCATCGATAACACCATCAGCGGCACGTATGTCACGGGAATGTCGTTAACCAATGGGGTGATTACGGCAACCTACGGCGGATCGAACGCCAACTCGAACATTTCCGGTAAGACCATCACGCTGGCTGCCTATCAGTCGCTGAATGGCGATATCAGCTGGGTTTGCAGTGGCATCTCCCCTGCCAACACGGCTCCGTCGAATCTTAAGATTGTCACCGGGGGCGGTGGTGTCACGCCGGGCTCGATGCCCAATGCGGCCTATGTCCCGACCAGCTGCCAATAAGCATTGACTCTCTCGGAAGTGCTTCAGAAGCCCCCGCCTCGGCGGGGGCTTCTTCTTTTGGGAGCCCAGTCACGGTGAGGGTTCGTCCCCTGTGCGACGATCGGCGGCAGATTTGACAATTGCCGGCCCCGCCGGCTTGGGTACACTTGAGCCCCGCGGATCGAATCGGACCACCGTAAGTCCATGAATGACAATGTCTCTGCAGCGCTCGGGGGCGCACGCACCGGGCTCGGCGGCCTGCCGCAGCGCCTCGTGCAGGATGGGGTCGTCGATGAGGCGACCGTTCTCGAGGCGCTGAACAGCTCCCGTGAGCGCAAGATTTCGCTCGTGACCCAGCTCGTGGAGAGCGGCGCCGCTCAAGCCCGCGACATCGCGGTGGCGGCCTCCAATGAGTTCGGCGTGCCGCTCCTCGATCTCGATGCCCTCAATTTCGACCTCGACACCATCAAGCTGGTCAGCGACAAGCTGCTGGCCAAGCACCGGGTACTGCCGCTCTTCCGCCGGGGCAAAAAGCTCTTTCTCGGGGTCGCCGATCCGACCCATTTACATGCCATCGATGAGATCAAGTTCCAGACCAGCCTCAGCATCGAGGTGGTCATCGTCGATGACGACAAGCTGCAGGCCGCGCTCGACAAGGCCATCGAGCAGGCCGGCAACCAGATTGACGCGCTTGGCACCGAAGGAGACGTCGACCTCGACGGCCTCGACGTCACGGGTGGCGACGACGAGGCCGAAGATCGTGGAGCCCGAGACGACGTCGAAGACGCGCCGATCGTCCGCTTCGTGAACAAGGTGATGCTGGACGCCATCCGCCGCGGCGCGTCGGACATCCACTTCGAGCCGTACGAGAAAACCTATCGGGTCCGGTTCCGCATGGACGGTGTGCTGAAGGAAATGGCGCAGCCCCCCGTTCAGCTGGGAGGCAAGCTCGCCGCCCGACTCAAGGTCATGGCGCGGCTCGACATCGCCGAGCGGCGAGTGCCCCAGGACGGGCGCATCAAGATGAAGCTCTCCAAGACGCGGGCCATCGATTTTCGCGTCAGCACCTGCCCGACGCTGTTCGGAGAAAAGGTGGTGATGCGTATTCTCGACCCGTCGCAGGCGATGCTCGGCATCGACTCCCTCGGCTACGAGCCGTTTCAGCGAATGCTGTACGAGGAGTTCCTGGAGAAGCCCCAGGGCATGATCCTGGTCACCGGCCCGACCGGCAGCGGAAAGACGGTGTCGCTGTACACGGGCCTGAATATCCTCAATCGCGAAGGCACGAACATCTCCACCTGTGAGGATCCTGCGGAAATCAATCTGCCCGGGGTCAACCAGGTCAATATCAATCCGAAGGTCGGACTGACCTTTGCGGCGGCGATGCGCGCGTTCCTGCGCCAGGACCCGGATGTCATCATGGTCGGTGAAATCCGTGATCTGGAGACGGCGGAAATCGCCATCAAGGCCGCGCAGACCGGTCACTTGGTGCTCTCGACGCTGCACACCAATGATGCGCCGCAGACCCTGACGCGCTTGGTGGACATGGGCGTCAAACCGTATGCGATCGCGACGTCCATCAGCCTGATCATCGCGCAACGCCTGGCCCGCAAGCTGTGCAATCAGTGCAAGCAGCCGCTCGACATCCCGGCCGAGGCGCTCCGGAAGGAAGGCTTCAGCGAAGAGGATGCACGGGGCGGCATGAAAATTTTCGGGCCCGTGGGGTGCTCGAGCTGCACCGACGGCTACAAGGGCCGCATGGGCATCTACCAGGTCATGCCGGTCACCGACGCCATTGCGCGCATCATTCTCGGCGGCGGCAGCGCCGTCGAGATCGGCGATGAGGCCGCACGCGAAGGTATCTGGGATCTGCGCCGGGCGGGCCTCGAGAAGGTCAAGTCCGGTCTCACCAGTCTCGAAGAAGTCAACAGCGTCACCATCGACTGACGTAGGACGGCCCACCCATGCCCCCGGCACTCTCTGCGACCGCCAAGACCTCGAAGCCCGACGTTCCCTTCCTGTGGGAGGGGCGCGACAAACGGGGCCAGCGCATCAAGGGCAATACCATGGCCCCCGACGAGGCCTCGGTGCGCGCGGACCTACGTCGCCAGGGGATTGCCCCCTCGCGGGTGCGCCGCAAACGCGAGAGCTTGAAGGGCGGCAAGGTCAATGCCGCGGACATCTCGGTGTTCAGTCGGCAGCTCGCCACGATGCTCATCGCCGGCATTCCCATGGTGCAGTCGTTCGAGATCGTCGCGAGCGGCGTCGACAAGCCTTCGCTGCGCAATCTCATCCTCGCGGTCAAAGCGGACGTCGAGTCGGGCACCTCGT
Source organism: Pseudomonadota bacterium (assembly GCA_021834525.1). Lineage (GTDB taxonomy): Bacteria > Pseudomonadota > Gammaproteobacteria > Steroidobacterales > Steroidobacteraceae > 13-2-20CM-66-19. The sequence goes on from JAKBDK010000047.1 coordinate 13,636, forward strand.
TGTACGAGTCACTGGCGAGGCACCCGCTGTATTTCGACGACCTGTTCGTGAACCTGGTGCGCGCCGGCGAGCAGGCGGGCGCGCTCGACACGCTGCTCGACAAGATCGCGACCTACAAGGAAAAGTCGGAAGCGACCAAGAAGAAGGTCAAGAAGGCGCTGTTCTACCCCGCCGCCGTTTTGATCGTCGCGGGCATCGTCACCACCGTACTGATGATTTTCGTGATCCCGGAGTTTCAGAAGCTGTTCAAAGGCTTCGGCGCGAACCTGCCGGCCTTCACGATGTTCGTGATCGGCATCTCGAACGCGCTGCGCCGCCACGGCATCTGGATCGCTCTGGTGATTGGCGCGGCCGGTTGGACCTTCATGTATTTCCAGAAGCGCTCCCGCAAGATGCGCGAGGTGCTCGACCGGATCTCGCTGAAGATCCCGATCATCGGGCCGATCCTCAACAAGGCGGCGATCGCCCGCTACGCCCGCACGCTCTCGACCATGTTCGCCGCCGGTGTACCACTCGTCGAGGCCCTCGAGTCAGTGGCGGGCGCGACGGGCAACATCGTCTACGAGAACGCGGTGCTGAAGATGCGCGATGAGGTCGCGACCGGCCAGCGCCTGCAGCGCGCCATGGAGTCGCAGGGCGTGTTCCCGAACATGGTGGTGCAGATGATCGCGGTCGGCGAGGAATCCGGCTCGCTCGATGAAATGGCGGCCAAGGTCGCCGTGTTCTACGAGGCGGAAGTGGACAACGCGGTGGACTCCATGTCGAGCCTGCTCGAGCCGCTGATCATGGTGATCCTCGGTGTGATCGTCGGCGGCCTGGTCATCGCGATGTACCTGCCCATCTTCCAGCTCGGCAACGTCGTCCACTGACGTGTCGGCCGCTGCACTGCTCGCTGCGTCGCCCGCGTTCTTCACCGGCACCTGCCTGGTGCTGGGGCTGGTGATCGGCAGTTTTCTGAACGTGGTCATTCACCGCGTGCCGGTCATGTTGGAGCGGCGCTGGCGCGCTGAATGCGCGGCGCTGGCCGCCGAGACGCCGACGCTGTCGGCCGGCCCGGCGGGCCCGTACAACCTGGTCGTCCCGCGCTCATGCTGTCCGGCGTGCCAGGCGCCGATCCGCGCTTGGCACAACATTCCGGTGCTGAGCTACCTGTGGCTGCGCGGCCGGTGCGCCAGCTGCTCGGCACGCATCAGCCCGCGCTATCCGCTCGTGGAGATGTTGACCGCGGGACTCTCGGCGCTGGTGGCCTGGAAATTCGGGTTCGGCTGGCCGACGCTGGCGGCGCTCGTGCTCACCTGGTTCCTGGTGGCGCTCGCGGCCATCGACATCGACCGCCAACTGCTGCCGGACTCGCTCACCCTGCCGCTGATGTGGATCGGCTTGCTGCTCAGCCTGTTCGCGCCGGCGCCCCTCGGCCTGCCCGTCCCGGTCGACCCCCGGGCGGCGCTCCTCGGCGCAGCGGCCGGCTATCTCAGTCTCTGGGGCGTCTATCACCTGTTCCGTGCGCTCACCGCGAAGGAAGGCATGGGCTACGGGGATTTCAAATTGCTGGCGGCACTCGGCGCCTGGCTCGGCTGGCAGATGTTGCTCCCGACGGTGATCATTGCTTCGGCGGTGGGCGCGGTCGTCGGGATCGTACTCATCGTGGCGCGCGGCCGCAGCAGCAGCGTGCCCATTCCGTTCGGGCCATTCCTCGCCGCCGGTGGTTGGCTGATGCTGATGTACGGGCATGCGATGGTTCGGCTCTACCTGGGGCTATTTCCGGGCTGATCGCCCCCGCTCGGCGCAAATTCGCGCTAGAATTCGCGGCTTGGGCACGAAAATCATTCGAATTGGGCTGACCGGCGGCGTCGCCAGCGGGAAATCCACCGTGGCGGAGCTGTTCCGCACGCGCGCGATTCCCATCATCGATACCGATCAGATCGCACGCGAGGTGGTCGAGCCGGGGCAGCCCCCGCTCGAGCGGCTGGTGGAGCGCTTCGGTGCGGGCATCCTGACCCCGGACGGTCATCTCGACCGGCCCCGGCTGCGCGAGATCGTGTTCTCCGATCCGAAGGCGCGCGCCGATCTCGAGGCGCTGACGCACCCGGCCATCGGCACGGCCGTGGAGTCGCTCGCGGCCGCTGCGGGCGGGCCGTACCAGATCCTGGTCATTCCGCTCCTCGTCGAGAAGGGTCTCGCGGGACGGGTCGACCGCGTGCTGGTGGTGGACTGCCCGGAAGAGTTGCAGCTTAAGCGCCTGCAGCAGCGCGACGGTTCGACGCTCGAGCAGGCCCGCGCCATGCTCAGCGCGCAGACCTCGCGCGCCGCGCGGCTGAAGGCGGCCCACGACGTCATTCACAACGAGTCGGATCTGGCGGCATTGCGCGAACAGGTCGCGTCGCTGCATCAACGCTACCTGGAACTCGCTGAGAAGTCCTGACCGGACGTGTCACGTCGCGCCTTGCGGACATTTACGCAACACACGCTCGTCACGCACAATAGCTGCCATGACCACCGAGACCGCTGAAGTCGCAGCCCCAGCCCCTGCTGCGTCCCCCGCCCCGACCAGCACACCGCCCCTTGCCGCCCACGGCGGCCGGGTGCTCGTGTTCGAGCAACCCCTGAACGAGCGGATGCGCACCTTCCTGCGCCTGGATTTTCTCTACAACCAGGCGCTCTACCACAATGAGACCGGCAGCCAATGGGGCAGCCGCGCCGCGATGACCAGCCTGATCGACATCCTGGCGGTGGTCTCGCGCAGCGATCTGCGCTCCGATGCGCTGAAGGAAATCGAACGCCAGCTGCAGCTGCTCGGGGAATACCAGGCCCGTGCCGGCGTCGACACGCAGCGGCTGAAGACGTTCATCACCAACCTCGGTCGCCTGCGCGCCGATCTGATGAGCGCGGGCGTCGCCTGCCAGCAGCCGCTGCGCGACTCGGAATTTCTCAACGCCATCAAGCACCGCAGCAGCATCCCGGGCGGGACGTGCGAGTTCGACCTGCCGGATTACCTGTACTGGTTGAACGAGCCCGATGAGCTGCGCATGCATGCCTTCAACCAGTGGCTCACGTTGTTGCGCCCGCTGTGCGATGCGGTGGCGGAGCTGCTGTGGTTGACGCGCCAGTTCGGCCGCACCCGCCAGGAGTGCGCCCGCGGGGGCATCTTCACCATCACCTTCGATCGGGACAATCCGCTGCAGCTGCTGCGCATCCTGCTCCCGGCCGCAAGCGGCCTGTATCCGGAGGTCAGCGGCAGCCATCACCGCTGCAGTCTGCGGTTCCTGCGCTGGAACGGACTGTCGCAGCGCGCCACGCAGAGCACCGAGGACGTGCCGTTCCAGCTGGCCACCTGCGCGTAAGCGGCCCGATGCAGATCCAATGCCCGACTTGCGGACGCCCGCTGGAGTGGAGTGAGGCGCCGCTGCGCCCGTTCTGCAGCGAGCGCTGCCGGCTGATCGATCTGGGCGGCTGGCTCAGCGAGCGCAACGCCATTCCGGGTGAGGCCGTCGTGCCGGACCCGGACGGTCTGCCCGGGCCCGAACACGAGACCTGATCAGCGCAGTTTGATCTTGCCGCCGCCGGGGAGGCCGCCCGAACCGCCGCCGGCGACATCCGGCACGACGATGCGCGAGGCCGCTTCGCGACGCATTTCGCGCGCTTCGTCGATGGCCTGCTCGATCGCGACGCGAACCCCTTCGGAGAACTTCGCGAGCGCCTCGGGGAGCGTCGTACCCGGCAGCTCGAACGAGAGCGGCAGCACGCCGGCGGGCGTCAGCAGCTGCGTCTGGCCGGAGAACTGCACGGCGCGGGACGGATCCGGGGCGCCCTCGGCCGTCACCGGCGTCAGCCGCCGCAGCGTACCGGCACGCCGGTCGGTGAAGATTTCTTCGCGGTAGAGATTGGCCGCGTCCAGTTCGATTTCAGGGATGTCGTTCGGGTCGGCCATCGAGGCCCTCGCAAGCGGTGGGTGAACCCAGCCATTCTACCAGCGCCGTGACAAAAGGACGGTCCGCCGCGAGCAGATCCGCGTCGGCGAGCTGCGCAGCGCTCACCCAGCGCACCGCCTGGCCCTCCAGTCCGCGCGGCTCGCCGCGATACTGCGCGACGATCCACAGCGACAGCTCCACGATGCGGTCCTCGTACTCGTGCGTGAGGCACATCCACGGCGAGCCGCCGCACATCTCGATGCCGAGCTCCTCGGCGAGCTCGCGGGCGAGCGCGCTCGCTTCGCTCTCCCCGGGGTCGAGCTTGCCGCCGGGAAACTCCCATTGACCCGCCAGGGGCTTGCCGGCGGGCCGCTCGGCGATGAGCACCCGGCGGTCCGGGTCGATCAGCGCCGCGGCCACCACGCGGACCACGTTCAAGGGGCCGCTCAGCCGACGTTCGAGAGCGTACCGTGGCAGTGTTTGTACTTCTTGCCCGAGCCGCACGGGCACGGCTCGTTGCGCCCGACCTTGCGCTCCTCACGCACGAACGGGCTGTGCGCCCCTTCAGGGTCGAGCAGCGCGGCGCTCGGCAGTTCGCCCGGCGCGCCGTCGAACAGTGCATCGGCGGGCTCTGCGCCGCCGAACACGTCGGCCTCGGCATGCTGGGCCTGCAGCGCACGCATCAGGCGCGAGCGCCGCTCCTCCTCCTCGCGATCGACCTCTTCCTGCGTGCGCACCTCGATCTGCATCAGGGTCGAGACGGTCTCGAACTTCACCTGATCGAGCATGGCGCTGAACATCCCGAAGGCCTCGCGCTTGTACTCGGTGCGGTAGTCCTGCTGCGCGTAACCGCGCAGATGAATGCCCTGGCGCAGATAGTCCATGGCACCCAAGTGGTCGCGCCAGTGCATATCGAGCGTACGCAGCATGACGTCCTTCTCGATATGGCGCATGAGCGATGCCTCGAGCCGCGTCGACTTCGCGTTGTAGGCATCGTCGACGGCCCGTACCAGCCGCTCGCGCAACGCCGGCTCTTCCAGGTCAGGCTCGGCCTCGAGCCACCCCTTCGGATCGATGGGGACGTTGAAGTCGCGCCGCACCGCCTCGGTGAGTCCGTCGAGATCCCAATCGGCCGCAATCGCGTGCTTGGGCAGGAACTGATCGATCAGCGTGCCGACGGCCTCGGCGAGAATGCCGTGAATGGCCGCCGAGACGTCCTCGGTGGCCATGATCTCGGTGCGCTGCTGATAGACCACCTTGCGCTGATCGTTGGCGACGTCATCGAACAGCAACAGCTGCTTGCGGATGTCGAAGTTGTGCGCCTCGACTTTGCGCTGAGCTTTCTCGATCTGCTTGCTCAGCATCCCGCTCTCGATGACCTCGCCCTCCTTCATGCCGGCCATCTTCAGGAGCCGCTGCGTGCGCGTCGGATCCCCGAAGATGCGCATCAGGTTGTCTTCCATCGACAGATAGAAGCGGCTCGAGCCCGGGTCGCCCTGCCGGCCGGAACGGCCGCGCAGCTGGTTGTCGATGCGGCGGGACTCGTGCCGCTCGGTGCCGATGATGTGTAGCCCACCGGCGGCGAGCGCCGCCTCGTGGCGCGTCTGCCACTCGGTGCGCACGCTCGCGCGGCCGGCCTCATCGCCCGCATCGAGCGTCGAGAGTTCCGCCTCGAGGCTGCCGCCGAGCACGATGTCCGTGCCGCGGCCGGCCATGTTGGTCGCAATGGTCACCGCACCGGGACGACCGGCCTGGGCCACCACGCTCGCCTCGCGCTCGTGCTGCTTGGCGTTCAGCACCTGGTGGGCAATGTTCTGTTGATCGAGCAGCTCGGCGAGGAATTCCGAGGTCTCGATGGAGGTCGTGCCGACGAGCACCGGCTGCTTGCGTTCGACGCAGTCGCGGATGTCCTCGATGATGGCCTTGAACTTGTCGCTCTGCGTGAGGTAGACGAAGTCCGCATGGTCCTTGCGGACCATGGGCTTGTGGGTCGGGATGACCACGACCTCGAGCCCGTAGATCTGCAGGAACTCCGGCGCCTCGGTATCCGCGGTGCCGGTCATGCCGGAGAGTTTCTTGTAGAGGCGGAAGTAGTTCTGGAACGTGATCGAGGCAACCGTCTGGTTCTCCTCGCGAACCTGCACGCCTTCCTTCGCCTCGACCGCCTGGTGCAGGCCGTCGGACCAGCGTCGCCCCGGCATGGTGCGGCCGGTGAACTCATCGACGATGATGACCTCGCCGCCGCGCACGATGTACTCCACGTCGCGCTTGTAGAGCGCGTGGGAGCGCAGCGCGGCGTTCAGGTGGTGCATCAGGCGGATATTGGTCGCATCGTAGAGGCTCTCGCCTTCCTTCAGCAGCCCGCTCTCGAGCATCAGCTGCTCGACGTGCTCGTGTCCTTCCTCGGTCAGGTGCACCTGCTTGTTCTTCTCCTCGACGGAGAAATCGCCCGGGCCGTCCTCGACCTCCTGGCGGGTCAGGCGCGGCACCAGCTTGTTCATGCGCAGGTACAGCTCGGTGCTCTCCTCGGCGGGGCCTGAGATGATGAGCGGCGTGCGGGCCTCGTCGATCAGGATCGAGTCGACTTCATCGACGATGGCATAGGCGAGGGTGCGCTGCACGCGCTCCTCGAGGCCGAAGGCAAGGTTGTCGCGCAGGTAGTCGAAGCCGAGCTCGTTGTTCGTCCCGTAGGTGATGTCGCAGGCGTAGGCGGCGCGCTTCTCCTCCGGGCTCTGGGAGTTCTTGATCACCCCGACGGTCAGGCCGAGGAAGCGGTACACCGGCGCCATCCAGTCCGCGTCGCGCTGGGCGAGGTACTCGTTGACCGTCACCACGTGCACGCCCTCGCCGGGCAGCGCGTTCAGGTACGCCGGCAGGGTCGCCACCAGGGTCTTGCCCTCACCGGTGCGCATCTCGGCGATCCGGCCCTGGTGCAGCGCGATCCCGCCGATCAGCTGGACGTCGAAGTGGCGCATCTTGAGCGTGCGCCAGGCCGCTTCGCGCACGACCGCGAAGGCCTCCGGCAGCAGATCGTCCAACTTGGCCCCGTCGCGCAGGCGACCGCGGAATTCCTCAGTCTTGGCGCGCAGCTGCCCGTCATCGAGGGCCTTCAGGGACGCTTCGAAGCCCTTGGCGGCCCGAACGTCGCGGGTATAGCTGCGCAGGAGCCGATCGTTACGGCTGCCGAAGATGCGTTGGAGGGTATTGAGCAACTTAACGATCCTGATTCGCTATCGGTGGGCGCACGCCGCCCGGGTGGAGGCGCCGCTGCGGAACCGGTTATTGTACGCAAACGCGCTCTCGGCTCCTAATGGGTGGCCCGCGCCGCAATTCAAGGGCGGCGGGGCCCCGCAGAGGGCCGCGACGGGAGGATCGGCGGGGCCGCTCAGCGGCCCTTGATCACCTGGGCGAGCGTCATGGTGGGCTGGCCGATGAAGCCGGCCGGATTGATGGGGTGCCCATTGCGCAGCACCTCGAAATGCACGTGCGGGCCGGTGGACCAGCCGGTATCGCCGACCAGGGCGATCACCGCACCGCGCTTGACGGTCTCGCCCACGTGCACGAACAGCTTCTCGGAGTGCGCGTACATCGTCGAGTAGCCCTCGCCGTCATTGATCTGCACCAGGTTGCCGAACCCGTCCATGGGACCTGCCCAGGTCACCACGCCGGCCGCCACCGCATGGATCGGCGTGCCCAGGGGGGCGGCGAAGTCCATGCCCTCATGGAAGCCCGGCTTGCCGGTGAACGGATCGATTCGCGGCCCGAACGGCGAGGACACCCAGCCGACCTGCACCGGGCGGCCCTCGGGGCGAATCTCCTGGTGCAGCTTGCGCGAGAGGATCAGGTTCTCCAGCGCCGAGAGCTGAGAGGCGCGCAGGGTGACCTCGCCCTGCAGGTGTCCGATCATCGAGGCGAGGCCGGGCAGCGCCGCCCCGCCCCCGGGCAGGGGCGCCTCCGGCCCGCCGATCGGCGGCTGGTGGCGAAAATTGAAGGCATCGCCCGTGAGGCCGGCCATCTTGGTCAGCCGCTCCCCGAGCGCATCGAGGCGGATCATGTGCGCCTGCAGGTCTCCGACCTGAATCGCGAGCGCGCGGGCCCGCGCATTCATCTGCACCCGCAGATCGGCCAACTGATCGCGCTGCGAGGAGAGGACATCCATCCAGTGCGAGGCCTGCTCGAGCGCCAGATCGTGGCTGCCGCCGCGGCCGAGCGCGAGTCCGAAGGAAAACGCCCCGCCGAGCACGGCCAGTATCGCCACACTCGCCGCGGCGAGCATCAGCGGGTGACGCAGGTTCAGGTTCAGCAGGCGGGAGCGCCCGTCGGTGGTGAACACCACCACGCTCATTCCGGGCCGGCCGGTGCGCAGCGACAGGGCACGCAGTGGGTTGAGGCGACCGAGGGTGTGCAGCGCGCGCGAGAACATGGAGCGCGCCGGTCGCTGCTGATCTGCCGTATCACTCATTGGCCGGGTCCCCCCGCAATCATGCCGTACTTGTACAATTCACCCGTCAGCCGGGCGTCGTGTGTGACCCGGCGCGGGCGACTATGCCGAAATTCCCCCCCCTGCACAAGCGAGCCGGCTCGACCGGCATCACAAAATCGGCCGCGCCGCGCGCGCTCGGCGATTTGCTCGCGCGTGCCACGCCCGTGTTGTCGCAAATCCGCGACCAAAAGACACGTCAGGACTACTGGCAGAGTTGGTTAGTTGAACAGTTGCCGAGCGAGTTGAGTACGCATCTGACTGGTGCGGTCGAACGCGATGGATCGCTCACGGTGTTTGCCGACTCGGCGGCCTGGGCCGCGCGTCTGCGGTATGCGCTCACCGAGTTGAAACCCGCTCTCGAGCGGGCGCGTCGCCCGGTGAGTACGGTGACGGTGCGGGTGTTGCCGCGGCGCTGAGGCGCCGTCAGCCGCCGAGCGCGGCGGCTTCGAGGTAGGAGATGGGCGCGTCGGCATACGACTCGAAAGCGACCTCTTCCCACGCCGTACGGTCCGCGAGCAGCGTACGCAGCAGCTTATTGTTCAATCCGTGGCCGGACTTGTAGCCGCTGAATTCCCCGATCAGGCCGTGCCCGAGCAGGTACAGATCGCCAATCGCATCGAGGATCTTGTGTTTGACGAACTCGTCCTCGTAACGCAGTCCGTCCTCGTTCAGCACGCGAAAGTCATCGAGCACGATCGCGTTGTCGAGGTTGCCGCCGAGCGCGAGGTTGTGTTGGCGCAGCGTCTCGAGGTCGCGCAGAAAGCCGAAGGTGCGCGCGCGGCTCACTTCCTTCAGAAACGAGGTGGTCGAGAAGTCCATCGAGGCGCGCTGCGCGCGCCGCTTGAACAGCGGGTGGTTGAATTCGATTTCGAAGTTGACTTTGAAGCCGTCGAACGGCGTGAACTCCGCCCACTTGTCCCCGTCCTCGACGCGCAACCGCTTGGTGATGCGGATGAAGCGCTTCGGCTCACTCAACTCCTCGATGCCGGCTGACTGCAGCAGGAACACGAACGGGCCTGCGCTGCCGTCCATGATCGGCACTTCGGGCGCCGAGAGCTCCACCACCGCGTTGTCGATCCCGAGGCCGGCGAAGGCCGAGAGCAGATGCTCGACGGTCGAGACGCGCGCAGCCCCCTTGCAGAGCGTCGTGCCGAGCATGGTGTCGCCGACGTTCTCGGCGTGAGCACGCACCTCGGAGGGAACCGGCAGGTCGGTGCGGCGGAAGACGATCCCCGAGTCTGCGAGTCCGGGCCGCAAGGTCATGAGCACCTTCTTGCCGGTGTGCAGACCCACGCCAGTCGCGCGGATCGAATTCTTCAGGGTCCGTTGTCCAACCATGAGTGATGTTCTGTGCTGTGGGGGACCCGGT
>JAKBDK010000111.1:0-4801 GCA_021834525.1 Pseudomonadota bacterium
ACGGGGCGCACCCCCGGCAGCCCTCGGCGGCGGACGCCCTGCTGGTGATCGAGGTCAGCGATGCCACCTGGCATTACGACCACGACACCAAGGTGCCCTTCTACGGCCGGCACGGCATCCCCGAGGTGTGGCTGCTCGACCTGACGAGTTCCACCGTGCATTTCTTCCGCGCCCTCACCGCCGGGCGCTACGCCGATGAGTCGGTCACCGAGCATCCGGGCGTGACCTTCCTGCCGGGCCTGACCGATGCGGCGGTGGACCTCGCCGGGCTCTTCTCGGGCACCTGAGGCGCCCCCCGCCGGGCGTCACCGGCGCGGGATCCGGCCGGCGCGGGGCGCATCGGGTATCCTTGGCGCCCCCGATTCCGGACCCGAGACCGCAATGCTCAAGACTCTGCTTCAGGCCAAGCTCCATCGCGTACGCGTGACCGAGGCGGACCTGCACTACGAGGGTTCCTGCGGCATCGACGAGGCGCTGCTCGAGGCCTCGGGCATCGTCGAGTTCCAGTACCTGGAGCTCTACAACGTCAACAACGGCGAGCGGTTCTCGACCTATGCCATCCGTGCCCCGCGCGGCAGCGGCGTCATCAGCTTGAACGGAGCGGCCGCACGCCGGGCCATGGTGGGCGATCTGCTGATCATCTGCGCGTATGCGCAGTACGCGGAGGCCGAGCTCGCCGCATACCGCCCGGTGGTGGTGCTGGTCGATGAGCACAATCGGCCACGGCCGGCGGGGCTGAAGACACGTTCAACCCCCTAAGGGGACTCCAAACACCCCGGCCCGCGTCTTAGGGTCGCGCGCCGTCAGTTGCGCGAGCGCAGTGTTCCCGCCGCCTCCACGCAGGTGCGAGGGTGTCCGGTCACGGGTGGGCTTTCATTCGCCTCGCGCCGCTGCAGCCCGGCAGAGCGCCCCGGGTTGAATTCGAGACATGCCGCACCACGCTCCGCGCCGGCGCAGGGCGGATCCTGGGTTTGATTTCCATTCACGCCGTGAATGATGGTAACTCACGGCGTGAATAATCTTCCGCGCCGGGTGAGTGCTGCGCGCGCGGCCTCTGGCCGCCGATCCCGGAGGCTCGTTCGGCGTGGTCCCTGGCCTCGCGGCGCTCCCTCGAACACCACCCTTGCGGGCGGCACACACAACCTGCCACGGCCCTGCGGCAAGACCTCTTTGCAGAGCGAATCAGAACCCCTGAAGCGACAGGTCGATGGCGGCAACGACCTCATCGCGGCGATCGTTCACGTTGTAAACGGGGCTCTTCAACATCCGAATCGATACCGCGGCCATCTGCTGGGTCAGCAGCATGTAGGGCGCGTCTTCGAGCTCGAAAACAGGGTTCAGAACCTTGATGGGAAGCGGCGCGATGTCAGAATGTACGAGCGGAATCACCAGGCGGCTCTTGAGGTGACTCATCAAGTCTGCCTGCACATCGAGCAGAAACCCGTTCCCGTCGGGTTTCCTGTACACATCGAGCCGCGCCATCAGAACAACCGATACTTCTTAAGCACCCTGCCGTGCTCTTCGACGAACTCGTTGTAGCTCTGGATCGCCGCAGCGTTCTCTTGCAGCCACTGCTCGCGCCAACGGCGTGCCCCCGCGGCCGCAACGCCCTCCTCGGCCGCCTGCGAGACGTTGATCCCCAGAGCCTTGGCTTGCGCCAGCAGAGGTTCTGCCAGCGACACGCTGGTGGTCTTCTTCGGCGCGACGGCAGGTGTATTCATGGGCAGCTCGGGAGTCCCTGTTCGAACACTCGCCAGTGATATCCATGGCTGATATCAATCGCAATATTTATCATAATATTATCGGTTATTGACGCTGTCATTCGCAGGGGTCCGCAGGCGCTGCACGGAACGGGAACGGATGCCGAGCAGTACGTGAAGGATCATCCTGCTGCGAGGGCGTCGCCGCAGCGGCAGGGACCCTCGCCTGGCAGGAGCTTCCCGTCAGTCCGGACCTGGATCTGCAGGACCTCGCGCAGACCTGCTGCCCCACCCCCGCGCTGAATCCGCGTCCTACGCGCCCGCCAGGTAGCGGTACTGCGCCTCAGTGAGCGGCACCACGCTCAGTCGCCCCTGACGGACCAGCGGGGAGTCGAGAAAGAGTGCGCTAGCCTTGATCTGCGCAAGAGGCACCGCCTGCGCCAACCGCCGCGTCACTTTGATCGTGACGCGCGGCTCGCGATCCTCGGCGCCCTCGATCGACCGGACGGTCGCGGTGCCGACCGCGCTGCGCACATCGGCCGTCTCGTAGATCACCAGCCGGTCCCCGGGCTTCATCCCGCGCAATACCTTCAGCGCCGCCGGATTGGCAACACCATCCCAGATCGTTTCCTTCTCGCGCTGCAGATCGGCGAAGGAATAATCCGAAGGCTCTGTCTTGAGCAAGTAATGGGCGGACACGGGTTCTCCTCTGGCGACGGCTCGCGCCCCCCCTGGAAGGGCTGGGCAATCGATCGAGATACTACGCCGGGTTCTGAACCACCCCGGGGCATTCCGTAGCACTTCGGGCCTGGATCAGGTCACAACGGCGGGCAGTCATGCAGGAGTCGTCGGGCTTGCGCAGAGCGGCGTGGAACATTAACCAGTGATGGACGGCCCTGAAACTCCTCGGGTATTCGAGGTTCCGCAAGCGAACCGAGCGGGAGTCTCTGGTCAATGCGCCTGCGCAGATCGTCCTGGTCGATGGCAATGCGGTGGAGCGAGTCAATGACACAGATCAGATCGACGATTGGGGTGGACACCGACAAACCCGTGCAACCGAGGCTCCAGGCGATCAGGAGGTGGTTTGCGCAACAGCTCAAACGGGGGCAGCCCCGTGAACACGCGGCGAATGTCTTGCCCGTTCATGGCCTCCTGACGTTTGTGCGTCTGTACGGAAATGAGGTGCACTCGAACTGAGTAAACGCGACTGTAACGACCGACCGAGTTCAGCCCTGAACTGCCTCCGTAGACGTGACTCGGACCGGGTTGAGCGCCGCGGGGATGTGCAGCGGCCATCGCTATTACTGTTGATAACATATTTTATCAGGATGACCTCCGTGATATCCTTACATGACATGAGACCCTCCGAAGCGCTCGCGCTGCACCGTGCCGCCTTACGAGAACTCCTGAACCGGCACGGCTTCAGGCAGCCGCGCGTGTTCGGCTCGGCACTCACCCGAACGGACACCGAGGAGAGCGACCTCGACGTGCTCGTCGAGCCCGTGCGCGGCACGACGCTATTCACCCTGGCGACTCTCGAGGATGAAGCCCGCCAGCTGACGGGCGTGCGCGTGTCGGTGCTCACGCCCGGCTTTCTCTCGCCGAAGTTCCGCGACAGAGTACTCGAGCAGGCCCAGCCGCTATGAGCCACCCCGAGCGGCTCGGGGACTATCTCGAGCACATTGCCGGCGCGATCGAGCGCGCGATCCGCTACGTCGGCGGCCTCGAAGACCTCGCCATGCTGGAACAAGACGAAAAATCCCAGGATGCCATCGTGCGCGCCCTCACAGTGATCGGCGAAGCGGCGGTTAAGATTCAAAGGGATGCGCCGCAGTTCGTGATCGTGCATCCGGAGCTGCCGTGGAGTCAGCTGCGCGGCATCCGCAACAAGATCGTGCACGACTACTTCGACATTGCTTGGGATGTCGTCTGGGACACCGTCCGGCAGGATCTCCCGCCGCTGCTTCAGCATGTCCGGTCTCTGTTGAACTGCGCGGGCGATGTGCCACTCGCAGACCGAGAGAAAAAGTGAACGCATCGTCCTCCGCACATCGGGAACTCGCTCCCGCCCCGGGTGCGGCACCGGCATCGAACCTGCACCTCACGGCAGCGGGGTCTCACCAGCTCGCCAAAGTGCCGCCGGCGAGAGAGTGGTTCACCAACATCGGCAACCCGAACACCCACCGCGCCTAACGCAACGACCTGAAGGCCAAGCGCGATCGCGCCCTGCTCTCCCTTCTCCTGCATCACGGCCTGCGGCGCGAAGAACTCTCCGGGGTCACGGTGCAAGACATTCACCTCCGCCGCCGCGTACCGCATCTGCGCGTGCGCGGGAAAGGGAGCCACGTGCGCCACATCCCCCTACACCCGGGCAGCCAGGGGCTGCGGAGTGAATATCCGGAGGCCTCCGGCCACGGTCAAGACAAGTCCGGCCCTCTCTTCCGACCTGTCCGCAACAATCGGACTGGGGAACTCGACCGAACGCTCTGCGGCGACGGGATCTATAAGCTCGTGCGCGGCTACGCCAAGAAATTCGGCGTAGCCATCCGCGTGCACGCCCTGCGGGCCACCGCCGCAACCAACGCCCTCGAGCACGAAGCCGATATCGCGAAGGTACAGGAGTGGCTGGGTCACGCGAGCAGTGCCACCACGCGCCTCTATGACCGGCGCAAGAGTCGGCCGGAGGATTCCCCCACCTTCAAGGTGGTGTACTGATCACGGACGGACAGTTTCGTGCAACCCGCTACCGCCGCGGCTGCAATCGGCTCCATGGGCACCCGGCGCCGTGAGCGCTCAGAAAATTCTTGATCTCAAGGCCAGCCGGATCTGCGCACTCACGACTTGGTATTTCCCCGGGCGCCAAACTTACCGATTCTGGCGGAGTTGATGCGCGCTCGCGGGGTCGGCTTGACCGCCGGCCGGCGCTTCGCGGGCGATGTCCGCGTTGCGGCAGGTCGCGCTTTGCGCGCCGGTTGCGGGGCGTCTGCCAGTTCGATGCCGAACACGCCGGCAAGATCTTCCTCGGCAATCCTCTTGCGCTGCGTCTTTCGCGGTGCGGCCCCGAGATCGACCGCCGCGCCGATCAGCTCACCGTGCTCGAC
>JAKBDK010000048.1:0-22793 GCA_021834525.1 Pseudomonadota bacterium
GGCATGGTCAACTCCTCAGAGGGGGTGTCGCGGGGCGAGCGAAGGACACACCGGCGGCAGATGCGCGCCGTCGCGGCGGGGTGGGTTCGAGCCTGCGCCGAGCGGCAATCTGATCATCCCCCATCTCCTCTGTTCCGGCCAATGGACGGTGCGCGGGCCTCGGGCGGCCCGACGTCACCGGTAGAACACGGATCGACGCCCAAGGTTGCAGCCCGCCACGACCGCCGGCGTCTGGGAGGAGCGAGCACCTTCTCCGGCGCGTCTTCCAGGCGACCATAATGTGTTTATATCTCAATCACCTGCGCGCAATTTCCTGCGCTCCCTCGAGTCGCCCGCATCATCATCGTCGAGCGGGAGGCGCCCGGTGCCTCAGGGGGAGCTCTTCCAGCGCAGCGCATCGACCACGAGTGAGAAGGCCTGGGACTGCTGGCGCCGGCTAGGGTAGTACAGGTGATACCCGGGAAACGGCGGGCACCACTCCTCGAGCACCCGAACCAGCCGACCACTGCGCAGTTCGCCCTCGACCAGATGTTCCGGCAGCATCGACAGCCCGAATCCCGCCGCGGCCGCCTCGATGACCAGGGGCACGGAGTTGAACACCAGCCTGCCCTCGGTGCGCGCCTTGAGCGGGCGGCCGTTGCGCTCGAATTCCCAGGCATAGAAATCCCCGCGGCTCGCGCGGCGAATGCGGATGCACTCGTGATCACCGAGCTCGCGGGGGCTCTTCGGCGGCGGCCGCTTCGCGAAATAGGTCGGTGAGCCGAACACCGCCAGACGCATATCCGGGCCGATGCGCACCGCGATCATGTCGCGGGCGACCTGCTCGCCGATGCGCACGCCGGCATCGAGTCGCTCGGCCACGATATCGATCAGGCGTTGCTCGACGAGCACCTCGACGTGGATATCCGGATACTGCACGAGCAAGCGCTCGAAGGCGGGCCAGAGCAGGGTACGGGCCGCATCTTCCGTGGCCGTGATGCGGATGGTGCCGGCCGGTTTCTCGCGCAGTTCGCTCAACGCGGCGAGTTTCGCCTTGATGTCCTCGAACGAGGGACGCAGCTCCGCCAGGAGCCGCTCACCCGCTTCGGTCGGCGCGACACTGCGCGTCGTACGCGTCAACAGACGCACGCCGAGGCGCGCCTCGAGCCGTCGAATGATGTGGCTCAGAGCCGATTGTGACGTCGCAAGTTTCGCCGCCGCCTTCGTGAAGCTGCGCTCATCGGCCACGGCCAGAAACGCGATCAGATCTCCGAGGTCGCTGCGTCGCATTCATGAAATCTCGACATAAGGGTATTCACGTTCCGGGCGCTAGTGGCCGCGCGCGCGCTCGCATATTCTCTTCTCGTCCAGCCGGTGGCATTCCTCGTTACATGTTGCCTCCTGGCCGATCCAATCGCGCGTAGGTTCCGCGACAGTCTAGGGCGGGACTACGACAATTTCCATCTGACACGGCCGGCGCCGAATGGCGCGCACGCGCCTTGGGCGGCGCGTGAGCGCTGTGTGGGCCATGGAGCGGTGGCGTCCGACGCCCGGTGCGCCCCGACGAGGCCCGGTCGAAACCCTGGTGTCACACACGGCGATGGGTAACACAGGTCGGAGTCCACCCCGACACTGTATGAGTCGAGACCGACGCGTTCGACGTCAATCGCCGCGCGGGCCGTGGAATTCATCCCGAGGGCGACCGGATCTGCCAATTTCGAGAGAGGGCGCCATAGGACTGTAGGTGTAGTGATGTTCATCCGAATGATCCATGGGGTTACCCATGGTGCGCACATAGATACTGCCGACGCGCGGCTCGATGAGCACGGGCGTGTCGATCCAACGAAAACCCAGGAAGGCCCCATGCTCTTCAAGCCCAAACACGCCCTCACTCTGTCCGCTGCGCTCGCCGTGACCGGCTTGCTCGCCGGATGCGGCCAGAATCAGGCGGCCGTGAGTGCCATGGCGCCGCCGTCGGTCCAAGTCGCGCAGGTCATTTCGCGGCAGGTGACCGACTCCCAGTCCTTCACCGGGCACTTCGACGCCGTTCACCACGTGAATGTGCGACCGCGCGTCAATGGATACATCTCGGCGGTCGACTTCGTCGACGGCAGCACCGTGCGCAAAGGACAGCTGCTGTTCGTGATTGATCCGCGTCCCTATCGCGCACAGTATCTGCGCGCCAAAGCGCAGCTCGACCAGGCGAAAGCCGCGAACGTCCTCGCCCACGAGGAGGCGCAGCGCGCCGTCACGCTGTATGCGGCGCGAGCGATCTCGCAGGACGAATTCGATCAGCGCACGGCAGCGGCCCGCCAGGCCCATGCGGACGTCGAGGCCGCCGCAGCGGCGCTCGATACGGCGGCGCTGAACCTGCGCTTCACGCAGGTGCGTGCACCGATTTCCGGTCGAGTGAGCCGCGCCATCGTCACCGTCGGCAACCTGGTGCGCAGCGGTCAGACCATGCTCACGACGATCGTGTCGCTGAATCCGATCTACGTGACCTTCAATGCCGACGAGCAGGCCTATCTGAAGTTCGAGAAATATGCCCGTCGGGACGGACACGGCGGCACGGCCGAGCAGCGTGCGCAGGACCTCGGAAATCCGGTCTTCGTCGGACTCGAGGACGAGCACGGGTATCCACACGAGGGTCACCTCGTGTTCATGAACAATGCGCTGAATGCCGCCACGGGCACCATTCGCGCCCGAGCATTGCTCGCCAACCCCGGCGATCGGTTCGTGCCCGGGCTGTTCGCGCGCGTGAAGCTCATCGGCAATGAGCACTATCAGGCCACGCTGATCCGCGACAGCGCGGTGGGCACCAATCAGACCGCGCAGTTCGTCCTCGTGGTCGGGCCGCACGATCAGCTGCACTATCGCTCGGTCCACCTCGGCCCGCTGGTTGACGGTCTGCGCGTGGTCCGCACGGGACTGAAGCCGGGGGACCTCATCGTGGTCGACGGATTGATGCGGGTACAGCCGGGGATGCACATCACCCCGCAGCGAGTCGCCATGCGTCTTGGCCACGCTCGACCGCACACCATCGTCGCGCGCAGCCTCGAGCGGCCCTCGCACCACGGCGTGTCGGGTCAGGCGGGGGAGGGACGGTGAAGCTTTCGCATTATTTCATCGACCGACCGATCTTTGCGGCGGTTCTCTCGACGTTCATTTTGATCGCCGGGATCATCGCGCTGTTCGAGCTGCCGATCAGCGAGTATCCGCAGGTGGTACCACCGTCGGTCATCGTGCGCGCCTCCTACCCCGGCGCCAATCCCAAGGTGATCGCACAGACGGTCGCCGAGCCCCTCGAGCAGGCCATCGTCGGCGTCAAGAACATGCTGTACATGTCCTCGACGTCCGCGATGGACGGCTCGCTCACACTCACCGTGACGTTCCGGGTCGGAACCGACATTGACCGAGCGCAGGTGCTGGTCCAGAACCGCGTCTCCCAGGCGCTGCCGAGGCTGCCCTCCGAGGTCCGGGCACTGGGCGTCACCACCACCAAGAGTTCCCCGAACCTCACGATGGTGGTCCACCTGTATTCCCCGAACAACCGCTACAACACGCTGTTCCTGCGCAACTACGCGGTGCGTGACGTGCGCGACGTGTTGAAGCGCCTGCCCGGAATGGGCGACGTGCAGATCTTCGGGGGCGGCAACTACGCCATGCGCATCTGGCTCGATCCGCAGAAACTCGCGGCACTCGGGCTCACCGCCAGCGACGTCGTCAATGCGGTGCGGGCGCAGAACATCCAGGTGGCTGCCGGTCAGATCGGTGCACCGCCGGACCCGCGCTCGGCCTTCCAGCTAGCGCTGAATGCCGTCGGGCGCCTGAAGACGCCCGCGCAGTTCCGCAATATCGTGCTGAAGGCCGGGGCGGACGGGCAGGTGGTCCGACTGGGAGACGTCGCGCGCATCGACATGGGCGCCCAGTCGTACGGGATCCGCAGTTACCTCGACAATCAGAGCGCGGTGGCCATTCCGATCTTCCAGGCACCTGGTTCGAATGCGCTGCAGCTGTCCACCGAAGTACGCACCACGATGGCGCACCTCGCGAAGGACTTCCCGCGCGGCATGCGCTACGCGATCGTCTACGACCCGACCGTATTCGTCCGCCAGTCGATCGATGCGGTCGTGCACACGCTGCTCGAGGCGGTGCTGCTCGTGGTGCTGGTCGTCATTCTCTTCCTGCAGACCTGGCGGGCCTCACTGATCCCGCTGATCGCCGTGCCCGTCTCGATCATCGGCACCTTCGCGGTGCTGCTCGCCTGCGGCTTCTCGATCAACACGTTGTCGCTGTTCGGGCTGGTGCTGGCGATCGGGATCGTGGTGGATGATGCGATCGTGGTCGTGGAGAACGTCGAGCGGCACATCGCGGGCGGGCAGAGTCCTCGTCAGGCGGCCAAGGCGGCCATGAGCGAGGTCAGCCGACCGATCATCGCGATCACGCTGGTGCTGTGCGCGGTGTTCGTGCCGGTCGCCTTCGTCAGCGGTCTCACGGGCGAGTTCTACCGCCAGTTCGCGCTCACCATTGCGATCTCGACGGTGATCTCCGCGTTCAATTCCCTGACGCTCTCTCCGGCGCTCGCCGCGGTGCTCTTGAAGCCGCACGGGGCACCACCGGACCGCCTCTCGCGGCTGATGGACCGGCTGCTCGGCGGGTTCTTCCGCCGCTTCAACCAGGGGTTCACCCGGGCCGGCAAGCGCTACCAGTGGGTGATCAACGGCTCGGTCCGGCGGATCGGGCTGGCGCTTGCACTCTATGCCGGGCTGATCGTGCTGACGGTGGTGGGTTTTCGCGCCGTGCCGAATGGCTTCATCCCGCAGCAGGACAAGCAGTACCTGGTCGCGGTGGCCCAGCTGCCGCCGGCCTCGTCGCTGCGGCGCACCGCGCGCGTGATCAAAGAGATCGGCGCGATCGGTCTGCGTCAGCCGGGCGTGGCCCATGCGGTGCAGTTTGCCGGCATGTCGGTGAACGGCTTCGTGCCGAGCTCGAGCGCCGGTCTGGTGTTCTTTCCGTTGAAGCCCTTCAGCGAGCGGCGCTCGCCGGCGTTGTCCGCCCCGGCGATCGCCGCGGCGCTGAACCGCAAGCTCGCCGCGATCCAGGGCGGTATGGTGGTGGTGTTCCCGCCGCCGCCGATCCTCGGGCTCGGCACGCTCGGCGGCTTTCAGCTGAACGTCGAGGACCGTGGCGATCTGGGCTCGACCGCGCTCTACGACGCGGTGCAGAAGGCCCTGCAGCAGGGCTATCGGAATCCGGCGCTCGCCGGGCTGTTCAGCACCTACCAGATCAACGTGCCGCAGCTGAAGGTGAACGTCAACCGCACCAAAGTGATGCAGGAGCACGTGAACCTCGATGATGTCTTCCGCACCCTGCAGGTCTATTTGGGTTCGGATTACATCAACGATTTCAACAGGTTCGGCAGAACTTACGAGGTACTGGCGCAAGCCGACGCGCCGTATCGCTCGCACATCAGCGACATTTCGATGCTGCAGACGCGAAATGCCGCCGGCCAGATGGTGCCGCTCGGATCGGTCCTCACCGTGCAGCGCACGTTCGGCCCGGACATCGTGCAGCGCTACAACGGTTACCGATCCGCCGACATCAACGGCGGGCCGGCGCCCGGATACAGCTCCGGCCAGGCACAGGCGGCGATGACGCAGATTCTCCACCGGACGCTGCCGCGCGGCATGCATTTCGAGTGGACGGGTCTGTCCTACCAGCAGCTGATCTCCGGCCATACCAGCGAGATCGTCTTCCCGTTGTGCGCGCTGTTCGTGTTCCTGGTGCTCGCCGCACAGTACGAGAGCCTGAGCCTGCCGCTGGCGATCATCCTGATCGTACCGATGTGTCTGCTCGCGGCCATCACCGGCGTATGGCTCGATCACGGCACGAACAACATCTTCACCCAGGTGGGGTTGGTGGTTCTGGTGGGGCTGGCCTGTAAGAACGCCATCCTGATCGTGGAGTTTGCCAAGCACCTGCAGGAGGAGCATGGGCGCGACACGGTCACGGCGGTGCTCGAGGCTGCGCACCTGCGGCTGCGTCCGATTCTCATGACCTCGTTTGCTTTCATCATGGGCGTCGTACCGCTGGTGCTGGCGAGCGGTGCGGGTGCTGAAATTCGCCATGCACTCGGCACCGTGGTGTTTTCCGGCATGCTCGGCGTGACCTTCTTCGGGCTGCTGCTGACGCCGGTGTTTTATGTGCTGGTGCGACGAATCACCGACAGAGGAAGGGCGCGAGCGAAGCTGCTCGCCCAGGAGCCCCATCATGCGTGATCAGGTACTCCGGACTTCGGTCGGGCGCAGTGTGAGGATGTTGCTGCCGGTCGGCCTCGCGCTGGCGATGCTGTCGGGCTGCGTGGTCGGACCGAACTACGTGCGCCCGAAGACCGCGCTCGCGGCGCGGTTCACGGCGGGTGCGTCCGGCCCGTATTCGAACCAGCACATCGAGGTGGCGTTCTGGAAGCAGTTCCAGGACCCGACTCTCGATCGGCTGATACGGACCTCGCTGCGCACCAACTACAGCTTGCGCATCGCGCTCGGCCGGCTGATGCAGTCGCGCGCCTTGCGCGACGAGTCGCTCTTTCAGCTGGCGCCGACCGTGACGGCGGCCGGCGGTTACACGAAGCAGCGGGTGGCCGCGGCGTCCAATCCCTTCGGTACGGCGTATTCCACCAGCGCCTACAACGCAGGCTTCGATGCCGTCTGGGAGCTCGACTTCTTTGGCGGTGTTCGTCGCGGCATCGAGGCGCGCAACGCGGCGCTCGAGCGCCGGGTCGCGAATCTGCACGATGCACAGGTGTCGGTGATCGCGGCGGTGGCGCGCAATTACTTCGAGCTCAGGGGCG
This sequence comes from Pseudomonadota bacterium, assembly GCA_021834525.1. GTDB lineage: Bacteria > Pseudomonadota > Gammaproteobacteria > Steroidobacterales > Steroidobacteraceae > 13-2-20CM-66-19. The sequence goes on from JAKBDK010000048.1 coordinate 6,830, forward strand.
AGCAGAGCGAGCTCGCAGTGGCCCGCGCCAACGTGCGCATCGAACAGCAGGCACTCGAACTGACGCGGGCGCAGCTGAACGCCGGCAGCGGCACCGAACTGGACGTGGCGCGAGCGCAGGCCCAGCTGAGCACGACGCTGGCGAGCATCTCACCGCTGCAGGCGACGGTGAGTCGCTCGATGCATCGTCTGAGCGTGCTCCTCGGCCGCCCGCCCGATGCGCTCGATGCGCTGCTGCGCGAGCCCCACCCGCTGCCGCATCTGCCGCACATCGTGCCGGTGGGCAGCCCGGCGCAGATGCTGCGCCGGCGGCCGGACATTCGGGCGGCGGAGTTGAACCTGGAGGAATCCACGGATCTGGTCGGCGTGGCGATCGCCGACTTGTTCCCGAAGGTGACCTTCACCGGCAGCATCGGCTACAGCGCGGTGTCCTTGTCGGGTCTGGGTGCCTCGGCGGCCCGGGCGTATTCGATCGGTCCGGGAATCAGCTGGGCGGCCTTCGATCTCGGGCGCGTGCACGAGGAGATCGCCCGCGCGCGGGCCGGGGAGGTCGTGGCGCTCGATGAGTACCGGCGCACCGTGCTGCACGCGCTCGAGCAGAGCGAGGATGCGCTGGTGACGCATGCGCGGGATTTGGCCCAGCAGCGCAACGCCGCCGACGCGGCCAACGCCAGCGCGCTCGCGGCGCACCTGGCGACCGTGCGCTACCGCGGCGGCATGGTCGGGTTCCTGGCGGTGCTCGATGCCGAGCGCACCGAGCTGCAGGCCGAGGACGCGCTCGCTGCGGATCGGATGGAGACCGCCACCAGTCTGGTCGCGGTCTACCAGGCGCTCGGCGGAGGCTGGGAGGTCGCGCCATCGCCGAAGAACGATCTGGCGGCGCTGCGGCGCTGAGCTCGAGGGGACGCGGCCGGCCGTCTGGGGCCGGCGCGTCCCCTCCGGCAGCGATCGGCATTGCCCGCGTGGGTCACGCGTAATCGAGCTTGGGATACCAGTGGGCCGGGCGGCCCTCCGGCGTGCAGTCGAGCACCATCCACAGCGGTGCCGGGTCTGGCGCACCGCGCGCATCCTGGCCCGGATCGGCGGTGGCGGAGGTCATCTCACCGGACCAGAAGTGGCGCAGCGTGCCATCGCGGCGGGTGAAGACGTTCAAGGCCGGAATGTCCTCGCCGTCGGGCAGCACGGCGAAGTAGTCCCGCGAGTAGGCGCCGGTGAGATCCGAATACAGACGCAGATGGCGCCAGCCACGGGCCTGCTTCCAGGCCACCAGGCGCTCGATCGGCGAACGGGCGATCACGACGAGCGAGACCTGCTGAGCGATGTCTGCGGCGTTTCCCTCCCAGGCACCGAGGAGGTTCGTGCACATCGGGCAGGGTCGTGCGCGCTGCGGGCCGAACATGTAGCTGTAGGCGACCAGGGTTTGCTGACCGCGGAACAGTCCGGCGAAATCCGTCTCTCCCTCCTCACCCTGAAAGCGGTAATCGCCGTGCACGGTTCCTCCCGGGGGAAGCGCCCGACGCATCGCCGCAACGCGCTCGATGTGCCGGCGCAGCTCGATCTCCTCGGCCAACAGCTCGGTGCGCTGAGCGCGATATTCGGCGCTCTCATTGGGGAAATGCAGCGGCTGCGACTGTGCCAACTGCGTCGCGGGCGTGAGTGTCGTCGTCATTGGCGTCATGACAGGATCCTCCGGGGTGGCTGTGGATCTAACCGCCAGGCGGATGATGCACCAGGCGGCGTACGCGGGAAAGGCAGTCCCGATCCCGCTCACGGTGTCTCGGCACCGCGTTGCGGGTGTACTATCGAACCGACCCGCAGCGGTTGCGCCGCGGTGTGGCTGATGCTCGAGCTTGGCTGCCGCACGGGTGGGGTGGAACTGCCGGTGTCGGCGGGCAGAATGCTGCCGGAGGTGAACGGATGCGCATCAACAGGCAAGAAGCGGCGGGTCGCCGGCGGCTCGCACTGCTCGTGGTCGGACTGTTGCTCGGCGGCCTGAGCGGATGCGCAACGCCGCCGCGAACGACGAGCCATCCCCCGGCGCTGAGTGAGACTCTGGTGCACGGTCCACCGGTACCGCAGGCGGTGGCCGCGAAGAATCCCCGGGCGCACCCGACCGCACTGTCCGCACGCCTCCTGCCGGCACTGCAGCAGACCGGCGACGTTCTGCTCGATCTGATTCTGCCGATCCCGAGCGGCAGCGTGCCGTCCTGGGCGAGTCAAGTGAAATCAGACTGCTTCGCCCACGTGCTCTCGCAGTGGTGTACGCAGTTTCATTTGCAGTAACCGCCGCGGGGGGCCGCGCTCAGCAGCCTGACAGTTCGCGCACCCATTCGGTGACGAGCGCCCCGGCGCCGAGCTTCCGCGCCAGCGGCGCCCCCTGACCGGCCCACTGAGCGGCGAAGCCGGACTCACCGGCCGCCTGTGCCGCCGCGTGCAAGGCCTTGCCTGCATCATAGGCGATCGGATACGCCGGCACCTCGTCGGCCCGAACCTGCGTCCCCCAGGCCGTGAACCGGTTGGCGAGGGCGCGCGCCGGCCGGCCGGAAATCGCCCGGGTCATGACGGTATGGTAGGCGGCATCGCTGCACAGTGCGTTGCGGTAGGCGGCGTCTGCCGCAGACTCGTCCGTCGCCAAGAATGCGGTTCCCATCTGTGCCGCAGCGGCGCCGAGCTTGAGCACCGCGGCAATGCCCCAGCCGTCCATGATGCCTCCGGCGGCAATGATGGGAACGGTGAGTGCGCTCGTGAGGAGCCGGGTCAATGCCACCGTGCCGAGCTGATCATCGGGGCCGTCGGGATCGAAGATGCCTCGATGGCCGCCCGCCTCGTACCCCTGGGCGACGATGACGTGCACCCCCGCCTCGACGCTGGCCTTGGCCTCTGCGAGGCTGGTGGCGGTGGCGAACAACACGATACCCGCCGCGCGCAATGCGCGGATCCACTCGGGGCGTGGCAAACCAAAATGAAAACTCACGACCGTTGGACGTGCGCCGAGCAGGGTGGTGAACATCGCTTCATTGACGGTGAAGCTGGTGTAGATCTCGGTGAGCGCAGCCGGTGGCTGCGCCTGCTGCGCGGTGAACAGTGGTCGCAATCGATCGAGCCACGCCGACTCACGGGGCGGATCGGACTGCGCGGGACGGTGACAGAAGACATTGACGTTGAGCGAGCGGCTCGAACGAGCGCGAAAGGCGTCGATCGCTTGCGCGGCGGCCGCGGTAGTCATCGCGCCGACCCCGATCGAACCGAGGCCGCCGGCGTTCGAGACCGCGGCGGCCATCTGTGGCGTGGAGACTCCCGCCATCGGCGCCTGAATGATCGGCCAGTCGATTCCGAGCCACTCAATCAGTCGGCGGGATGCATCGGTATACGGCATGTGCAGATCCTGATTTAAGAGGCACCTGTTCGAAGGGCACCCTCATCCGCGGCGCTCGCGAAATCGCAACAAGCGCTCAGCGGGGAACCGGGCCGCCAGCCATACCGTGCCGACGCCGGTGCACACGCCCCAGCCCACTTCGCTGATGCGCGCGATCAGCATCTGCTCGGCGGATCCGCCGTGGGGCACCAGGAGAATGATCGTCGCGGTGATGCCCGCCAGACGGCTCGCGGAGGCCATATTGAGCAGCCAGCAGACGGTCACCGAGAGGATCACGGCAATCGAGTACGTGCCCAGATCATGGCCCAGGGCCAGCAGCGCGCCGATGGCGCAGAGGCCGCCAATCGCCGCCCCGACGAACTGATCGCGCGCGGTCGACTGGGTGGCCCGGAACTCCGTCTGAACGACCGCGATTGCCGTGATGGCACTCCAGAAGCTCTCGCTCAGACCGAGGGCCCGGGCCGGAAGGTACGCGATGAGCGCCGTGCAGGCCGAGATGATGCCGAGATGCGCACCCGCGGCCAGCCGCCGCAGAAATGGTGTGGTCTGGCGCAGCGCGATCAGGCGGATATTGAGGTCCGTGACAGCTGAGCGTTCCGGACTGTAGTGATCGGCGGGTGCATGCGAAACGTGCGGCATGATGAAGATCCCGGGCTCGTGCTGAATGTCCGACGGACCTCACCCAGAACCGTGGGTGTGAACGGTTCGCGCGAGGGTTCAACAGTCGGCCCAAAATTATAGGGAGCGGTCCTACGTTTCGCTCGGAAACATAGATCGGCCGGCGTGGCACGCCCCGGTCGCCAGCGCGAACAGCGTACCCCCGGCGCCAGCGGTCTGCGCGGCGCTGCAGAGGGGTTGCGTCCCGTGCACTGCACCGCCGCTGCGCGCGGAACACCTGATCGCCGCGGCGCACCGGCCCACCGCGCTGAGTGCGTCTGCGAACGAGCCCGTCGGCTGTGCCTCGGCCGCCATGGCGTCGGCGGGCCGCCCGTCCGCGGGGGCGGAGCGTGGTTCGGATCGGGCCCGCACCGGCCCCGGGGGGACGCGCCGAGGGCGGGCGGGTGGTCACGGACACGGGGCCGCCGATACGGCAGTTGGTCGGTCGTAAATAAATTGAGGGTTGACGCTGTTTGCCGACAGATTCGTGCCGTTCGGGGCGACGAACTGCAAGCACCGGTGAGTCAACTCGTGCAATGCGTCACAGGCGCTGCGGTCGGCATGGACTATGGTTCGTCCATGTGCGAGCGATATGTAGTGCCGGATCAGGGTTTGGCGGAGCGCGAACTTGCACCGCAGTGCCGGTGGTGGCGTTTCGAAGCCAGCTTCAACGTGGCGCCGACGCGCTACGTCCCAGCGGTGCGGCTCCATGCCGGTCAATCCGAGGCCGTGATGATGCGTTGGGGACTGACCCCGGCGTGGGCCAACGGCGACACGTCGGCGGGACTGTGGCTGCGCCTCGCGGTCGGTTCTCTCCAGGACAGTCCGCTCTTTCGCGGTCCCTGGCTCAACAGTCAACGCTGCATTCTTCCATTCGCCGGGTTCTACACCTGGCGCTTGACCCCGGCGGGGTATCGACAGCCGTATTTCGTTCACGCCCACGATCGCGCCGTGTTCTCAGTGGCGGGCCTCTGGGATCGTACCGAGACCGAGGACGGCGATGTGATCGAGGGATGTACGATCCTGACGGTGCCGGCCTGTGCGCCGATCGAGTCCATTCAGAGCGCGACGCGCGAGATGCCGGCGATCATTGCGGCCGAGGACGTCGACACCTGGCTGCGGGGAACCCCGGTCGAGGCGAAAGCGCTGCTGCGGACGGCTCCTGAGCAGCTGCTGGCCAGCCACGCGGTCAGCCCGCGCATCAATTCCCTTCACTGCGACGATCCGGAGCTCGTGCGGGCGGTCGGCCATTTCACCCCGAGAGTGTCAGTCAGCGCCGGCGCGCGACTCTGATCGCGCGCAGAGCGGCGGCTGCCGGTCGATCCGGACCGCTCACGCCTGCAACACCCGCTCGATCCGCCGGTCCGGAATGAGCCACAGCAGCGCCACCAGCGCGTACAGCCCGAGGGAGACCCATCGCGCCTCGGCGGCCAGTACGATGGCGAGCAGATAGAGCAGGGGAGAGACTCTGCCCTTCCAGTCGCCACCGATCGCCCGCCGCAGAATCGACTCATCGCCCTGGGTCGCAATGATCCGCTGCTGCAGGATCCACCATGCGACGGCCGCCATCAGGAGGACCAGGCCGTATGCCGCCGTGGGAACGGATGCAAAACGGTTCTCACCCATCCAACCGGTGGTGAACGGAATGAGCGAGAGCCAGAACAGCAGATGCAGATTCGCCCAGAGAATGCCCCCGCTCACGCGATGCGTCGCGCGCAGCAGATGGTGGTGGTTGTTCCAGTAGATGCCGAGGTAGATGAAGCTCAGCACATAGGTCAGCAGCACGGGCGCCACAGGAATCAGCGCTCGTAAATCCGCGTCCCGCGGAATTTTCAGATCGAGCACCATGATGGTGATCAGAATGGCAATCACACCGTCGCTGAAGGCTTCCATTCTCTCGGTACCCACATCGGCCTCGCGTGGTCTGGTGTCGGTGACGCCTATTGTAGGTCTTTGCGCGCTGAGGTGATACGAGGCGCCAACGGCGATTTTCCTCCGGAACCTTCGCTGCCGTCTATCAGCCCGAGTAAGCCTCGTCGTCCCGAGGAGAGAGGGTTTGCCCGCGGACCAGGCGTGTCGCGGCCGATCGAAAAATCTCGCAGGACAACAGGGGGATGTTTTATCGTATCGAGCATCCCAGAGCCGATGGCGGCGCACAACGCAAAGAATAGGATACGGGAGAGGCGAGTGGCGACATTTGTGGATGTAGAGGGACTGCGTAAGAACTACGGAGTTCATGAAGCGCTGGCGGGAGTGTCGTTGACCATTGGCGCGGGGGAGGTTGTCGGACTCCTGGGACCCAATGGTGCCGGCAAGACGACGCTGATCGGCTGTCTGCTCGGATTCCTGCTGCCGAGCGCCGGCACCGTGCGGCTCTTCGGGGAGCAGACCGAGGAGCTGCGTCCATCGACGCTCGGCCGGATTGGATTCGTTCCGCAGGCGCTGAACGGCTTCACATGGTTCAAGGTCGGGGAGCTGATCGAATATCTTGGCCGGTTCTATGCCCGCGCGCCGGGTCCGGTCCCGCCGTGGCTGCTCGAGTGGGCTGCGCTCGATATGACGCAGCGGGTCCGAGCGCTCTCCGGCGGGCAGAAGCAGCGTCTGGCCATCCTGCTCGCCATGCGGCATGAGCCGGACTTTCTGGTGCTCGATGAGCCGGTCGCGAGCCTCGATCCGCAGGCCCGACTCGAATTCATCACACTGATCGACCGTTTTTGCAGGGAGAACGGCCGCAGCGCACTGATTTCTTCCCACATCCTCTCTGATCTGGAAAAAATCGCCACCCGAGCGATTTTCATGCGGCGGGGCGTGATCGTGCATGACACTCCCATGGAACGGTTTCGGACCACCATGCGCTGGGTCCAGGCTGCGCGCGAAGCTCTGCCGGAGGGGCTCACCATTCTGGCCAATGACCGGGCACGCGGCGAACTGCTGGTCGATGGCTGGAATGACAGGGCCGCTGCACACGCGGCTCAACATGCAGGGGCGCCCGTCGTCGTGCGGCAGCCGGATCTGGAGGCCGCGTTCCTGGAGATGACCCGGTGAATCTGCGGCTGGCGCGCGCGGCGCTGGGCAATTACTTCCGAGCGGTAGTGGCTCGCGAAAATCCGCATGCCATCTCCTGTGCGCTATTCATCCTGCTGGTCGGTCTGCGGATCCCGCACGAACGCGAATTCGTGCACGCTCACGGGCTGGCTGCGGTATTCGATCACGGCGTCTCCGGGTTCGTGATGATGTGGTGGATGCTCGCGCTGTTCGGGCCTTCGTGCATCGCCCGGCACTACTGGCGGCAAGTCATGACTGAGATTTCAATGGCACTACCCGGGTTCCTGGAGGCGGAATACGGCGCGGTCTTGATCGCATTGCTACTCGCCGGAATCGCACTCGCGATGCCGCTGATCGTGCTGGGAGCGCCACTCCTCGGTAGTCTGTCGCTCGCTACGCTCCCCATGATCGGGGGGATGGCATTTCCACAAGCCACCGGACATTCGCGCCGTAGGCGCGTGACACTCGCGCTCCTGCTGCTGCCGCTGTCGATGTTCTTTCTGGTCCCCAGCAGCATGGCGCGGTTGCTGTTCGCTCCGTTGTGGGTCACGCTACCGCTTCTGCTCGCCACGGCGGGAGTCGTGGCGGCCAAACTTCGCTATTTTCCGGCGCGAGCGCTGCTGCACATCGACTCCTCGGAACATCAGAGTGACCAGAGGGCAGGGCAGGCGTCACGTCTCCCCCGAGCCGGAACGTTGCGCGCCGTCTGGCAATGCATGCGCTGGCAACCGAGGCGCTGGCAGGAAGATGTGCTCCCCCGTACGCTGATCACGCCGTTCGGGCCGGTGGGATGGATACTGTACTTCACAGCGGTCATGGCGTTTTTGCTCGGATTCGGAATCCTGATCAGGACATTTCACGAACCGCTCGCGCGCGCGGTGCATCAAAGCGTTGTGATGGCTCTGACGCAATTGCCGCTCGTTGCCGTCATCGCCACCGGCAAGTGGCTGATGATTCGCAGCGACTGGCCGTTCCTATATCTGGCGGGGCGTCACGGAACACGCGTCGGATTCTCCCGGGCGCTGTTTCGCGCCCATCGACGTAACGCGCTACAACTTGCGGGAAGCACTGCTTTCATAGCGTTCCTTGTTCTTACCGGGTTCATGAAGAACTCTCACGGGGCCACCCTGGCCGTCAGCGCCTCCATCGGGGCATTGATCTTCGGGCTCAGCTACCTGGTGGCGGTTCCGCTGGTCTGGAAAGAGCTCGGAGGCCGCGGAATGAATTTCGCATTGAATTCTCTCGCCGCATTGTCTGCCGCCATGCTGCTTGCAACGGGATTCGGGGCGCACGGGCTTAAGTTCTGGCTGCTGCCGGTCTCTGTGGTAATCGCGGCTACCGCACTGGCCGCAGAGCCTGTCTTGGCGCGGCGCCTCGCACAGATCGACTGGACTTTCGAGACAGAATCCACCATTCCCTGAGAACACCGACCGCTGCATTGTTGAGGCGTCACGGAATTCGGCAATCGGGCGGATATCGGGCGCGCGGTGCGTAAATTGGCGAGCCGAAAAGAGCGGTGGAAGATGGAAAGAGCGCTTCGCACGTGGAGAATCTATGGTGCAGTCTCCGCGCACGCATTTGTCGTTATAGCTATATGGGCCTTCTCGATGGCTCGTCAGAGACACATATTTGGGACGATCGACATTCAACGCATCGACGTGGTGGAACCGAACGGTACGCTGCAGATGGTGATTTCCGACCAGACCCGCTTCCCAGGAGCCATCGTCAAGGGAAAGTAGTATTCGTTCAACCGGCACACGGTCGGGATGCCTTTTTGCAACAACAAGGCGAACGAGATCAAGCCGATGACTTACGTCATCTAGCTCATCAGCAATGCTCAGGACAAGATCGCATTACCAACTCCTGACGAGTTGGTCACTCGCAGCACAGCCGACGGCTGCTTTCCTTGGCAATTGTCAGTTTTGTAACACGTTAGGCAAAACGAACGTTCCTGTGACAAATCTCATATCAGCGCAGGGATTACAGCCGTGCCGAAAGCACAGTTATGTGGAGCGATGTCAGAGAACTTTACAACCACTTGGAATGCGCGTCGTTGACTATCTGTAACTTCATGAGTTTCCAACATTACCGACAACTGGCATGGGAATTGCTTTAGTCACGTCGAAGCACTTGAAAAGTACTGCTCACCGTTCTAAGGGGATGGTGACGTACGGGGCAAGTCGCGGGATGAATTTGTAAATCAGAGGACAGAATCATGAGAAGCGGTCATAGCTCGCGAGCGGCTTCCAGGGTCGTCCGCCAGCTCTCCATGGCATCGCTGTCTGTGGCGCTGCTGTGCGTTGCAGCACCAGCCTTTGCCACGGCCATCAATAATTCCCCGCCCGCCGGCGCCATCCTCGATTTGGGGGGTGGTGAAACAGGAACACCCGCGCAGACGGTCAATCACGGCACACCTGTCCAGGAATCAGTCACCTTTACGGCAGGTCTCAGCAACACGCAAATCACCTTCGCGTTCCGCGAGGACCCGGCGTTCATTTATTTCGGGAACGCCGCGCTGGTCGACAATACGACCAGCAGTGGGAATCTGCTCACGAACGGAAACTTCTCCGGTGGGACTTACACGGACCCGGTAAGCGTCACGGATCCGTACGGAAATTCAAGCGTACCGAACGGCTGGAATTACGCGAACGTGTACGGGGCTGGTGCGCAAGGGCAAATCGAAGGTTGCTCTCAGTTTGCGTCGGGCAGCTGCTGGGTCGACGGCTCGGTGCAGGCGTACGACGCCATTGATCAAGCCGTCAACACCACTATCGGAAACTCGTACACGCTATCGTTCTGGTATACCGACAGTGGCGGTTTGGGGACGTTTTCGGACCTCTCGACAAACGGTGATATCACGGGCTCAGGCGGGAATGGCGTCGACATTCTGGCCTATGCTCAGGCGGGTCTGCCGCCGGCGTGCGAGTCTGGTCAGGTCTGCACGAGCGTACCGGAGCCATCGAGCTTTGGTCTGCTCGCCGCGGGACTCGCGGGAATGGGTGCGATCGGATTCGCGCTACGCCGCCGTCGCGAGGCAAATCGCCAGAATCCAGCGTCCGTCCGCTCGATTTGACAGGGAAAGGCGCATGCACCCGCGTGCGCCTTTTCTGTATCAGTGTTGTCCGGTTGACGGCGGATGGCGCGGAGGATTCGCTGGGTGGGCGCAGGAGTAGGTCGCGCGTGTCCCGCGAACTCCGCCTAATCGATTACTTCGGCCCTCCGCCCCGATGTGTTTCATCAGATCGTAAAGCGGCGGGGTCGGGAGAAGGTCGCTCGCGCCTCGCGAGTGGGGCATCAGGGACGACCCGCACGTATCCGCCCGGATGAAGCGTGTATCGTCAATCAGGATCTCTGTGAGCGTGCGGATCGATGCGGCGCGCGTAAGAGCGCTGCAGCGTTCGCCTGCAGTGCGGACAGCAAAGGCGTCAATGTTGGCGAGTTCTCAGCACCGGCGCGAACTGCGGCGTAGATGTGTCGACTGGGATGCGCGAGCCCGTGGACCGGTCGTACCACGACACCGCGGAGGCTGCTGGTGTTGAGCGCCAGCCGTGGAATCAATGCCACCCCGCAGTCGGCTGCGGTCAACCGAATGAGCGCTGCCCAGTCGTTGACGCGGTGCGCCACGTCGGGATTGAAGCCCGCTGCGGCGCAAGCCGCGAGACCTGCTTCACGACACGGTCCGCGCGCAGCACCGATGATCCAGCGCTCACGCGCCAGGTCGCGCAGATCGATGCTCTCGCGGGAAGCTAGCGCATGATGCTGGCAAAGCGCCACCAGCAATGGATCGTCAAGCAACTCGCAGCGGTGATAGCGTACATCGTCTCGGTGTGGGCCGGACTCGAAGTCGACGGTGATCACTAGATCGAGATCGCCGCGGTCCAAGCGCGTGAAGCACTCCGGTGCATCGATCTCCTCGATCCAAGGACGAAGTCTCGGACACTGGCGCCGAAGGTGCAGCACTGCGGGGGCTACAAGGCCCGAGATCGCCGTGGCGAACGCACCGATGGCTACCCGGCCGACGAGTCCCTGTTCCATCGCGGAAAGGTCCGCACGGGCCCTCTCCAGCTGTGCGTCGATGAGTGCGGCGTGCTCGAGCAGCAGTTCTGCCTGTGGTGTGAGCCGCACGCCGCGGCCGCGCGGCGTCAGCATGGGGAAACCGAGATCGCGACTCAACCCGGCGATCTGTTGTGAGACGGCCGAGGGCGTTAAGTGTAATGCGCGTGCCGTGGCGCCGATGGTCGAGTGCGTCCGCAGCTCGCGGAGGAGCCTCAGGCGACGCACGTCGATACTTAAGTCGCGCCTGAATGATTTCATCCAATTATTGTAGCTGGACCTGATGGATTATTCGATGCAGACTGGTTTCCGAAAACCGGATCGGACCTTGGAGCGTTCCATGCAGCACAACGCCTGCGCCGAGAGAGGGCTCACCATCGGCATCGTCGGCGATCGAAACCCGCACAACGCGCTGCATCTGGCCAGCGAGCAGGCGATCGCGGAGAATCCGGATCACCCAGCCGTCGAGTGGATATCGACCGACCGCATTCGATCGCCGGATGAACGGGTACTATCGCGCTATGCCGGCTTCCTGATCGCGCCCGGCAGTCCTTACCGTGACATGGATGGAGTGCTGACCGCGATCCGCTACGCTCGCGAGCAGCGCGTGCCGCTGCTGGGCACCTGTGGCGGGTTCCAGCACCTGATCGTCGAGTTCGTCCGCAACGTCCTGGGCGTCACTGATGCTGACCACGAGGAAAGCAATCCGGACGCACCGCACCTGGCGGTCACGGCGCTGCAGTGCTCACTAGCGGGGCAGATCCACCGCGTACGCCTCATAGCCGGCACGCATGCGCAGGCGATCTACGGCAGCACGGAAGTCTTCGAGCCGTTCTATTGCAATTACGGTCTGAACCCGCAGTTCCAGCCACGGCTCGAACCGAACGGTCTGCGCGTCAGCGGCTGGGGCGAAGACGGCGAGGTACGCATCGTAGAGCTGTCGGGACATCCATTTTTCTTCGGAACGCTGTACGTACCGCAAGCGCGACACGAAAGAGATGCACCTCACGTGCTGATCCGAGCACTGGTGGCCGCTGCGGGGAGGCACGAGCTCAAGGCGGCCCCACCCTGTGCAGGTGCGACGATGTCCCGCAACTGAGTGTCGTGCCTCTCGAGGCAGCGCCTTCTCTAATGTCGATACACCGTGGACGGCCGTGCGTCTGCGCGAAATATCTGGATATCCAATTGACTGGAAAAGTACGTTTGCACACGGCACTTGTTTTGGTGTTGCTGGCAGGGGTCGCCATCGCTGCTGCCCAAAATGCGGCACCGGCACGGGAGTCCCCCAGTGACGCATGGTGGACCGGGCCACTGCTCGCGCCCAATGCTGCGACGGTGCCTGCGGGCCACTATTACTTCGAACCGTACGTGTATGATGAGATGCCTTATGCTGCGCTCGATAGCCGCGGACATACTCATCCTATTCCCTACGGGAACCACTTCGGATCGCTGGCCTACATCAACTATGGCCTCACCGATCGCCTGACGGTGGGCATGCTTCCCAGCATCGGCTACGACCGGCCGGCCGACGGCGGTGCTCGCTCTGGAGTCGGGGTGGGAGATCTCACGCTGCAGGCGCAATACCGCCTGACGCCAATCGCCCCGTATAGCCGCGTTCCCATCGCATCGATCAACGTACAGGAAACGGTGCCTGTCGGCCGCTACGACCATCTGGGCAATCCGAGTGACGGGTTTGGGTCTGGAGCCTACGCGACGACACTGTCGACGTATTTCATGTCGTACTTCTGGCTGCCGAACGGCAGGATTTTGCGCGCACGCCTCGACCTGTCGTATGCGATCTCGAGTGAGGTATCAGTCGGCGACCAGAGCGTCTACGGTACACCCATTGGTTTTCGCGGCCACGCCAGTCCTGGCAATTCCGCCTATGGAGACTTGGCCTTCGAATACAGCATGACGCGCAATTGGGTGTTGGCGTGCGATTTCTGGTTCCAGGAGAACGGCCATACGCGCGTCGTGGGCGCCGTGTCGCAGCCAGACGGTCGGATTGCGGATTTCCAGAGCCTATCGGCCGTCGGCCGAGAGTTGTACGTCGCGCCGGCCGTGGAATACAATTGGAGCGCACGGCTCGGCGTCATCTTCGGAATTCGCGTGGTGTCGGCCGGGAGTAACGAGACGGGCACTGTCACGCCGGTCGCCGCGATCAGCTATTTCCACTGAGCTGCCTGTGGCGGTGGACTGACCGTGTCCTGATGTCCCATCAGTGCCGGAACTGAGACCTGAGCCGGCTCGTGCTGCTCAAGAACGCTGATAATGTTCTTTAGAACGAGCGTGTCAGACCTGATCAATAACATCTCCGGTAACTATCGACTATAACAAGGCGAGCAGGAGAGGGGATTGTCGCGCGTACGGGCTACCGCGAGCGACCGGTATAGGGTGATACGTTCAGCCGCGATCGACGCGCATCCGTTACGAATCACCGCCGCTGCCGCATTCACACTTATCGTTAAAAAAAGCCTCTTAGGATCGGCAGGATTAAACCTCTGAAAGCGTATTTCGGACGGATACCGGCACAGGTACGGAAATACCTCTCAAACCTGGCTCCCTGGCTAGGATGCTCCCATAGCAAAGGTATGGCCCGTGTAACACCACTAGAGTAGTTCGCATAATGTATATTATGTTAAATACTAGATGGCTTTGATTGTAGATAGATTGCCCTGTCGGTCCCGCTAGATTTCAGCAACCCCTGTGAGGGCTGTTGAATCGTGTCACCCGCCAATTCATAGGTGTCACCGAGAACATGCGGCTATTCAATGAGTTGGCGCTCCGGTGACACTGGTCCCGGCGCGGGTCGCGGTCAGCCTGGCGCCAGACTACTCATTGATGTCCCCCGCGAGCTTCTGGGTGACATCAATGACTCGCAATTTTGACCCCAGTGACACAAATGATCTGCAGCGGCCGCCGCTGGTCCTTTGTGCACCTGTCAATGTCGGCTTCGGCCCGCATGCGCTTCGCTCTTGGCCCCCTCGAGACGTTTTCGAAGTGCCGCCACCTCGGCGAGCTTGGTGTCTTTGCTCGCACGCTCCGCCCGTGCAGCGGCAGCCTCGGCCTGATCGGTTCGCGCGAGAGCCTCCTCCAACGCCAGGTGCCACAGAGCGAGAATGCGCACATCGCGATCCCGTTTGGTGTAGGGGTGAGTCGCGGCTCTTTCGTAGAGTTTCCGTCCTGTCGCGAAATCGCCAGCACGAAACGCGAGAAGTCCGGTCGTCGCATAGAGGGCTGGTTGAATGAACTGTGGGCTCGCGTCGATTGCGACTTTGGCGAGAATCGTTACCGCTTCCGAGACTCGACCGAGATAGGCGAGTCCAACCGCTTTGTTATTAAGCAAACCCGGATTATGGGGTTCCGCATCCAGACCGCGTTCGCTGAAATCAAGTACGGTGGTACCATCCCCGTACACCACGCTTGCCACATAGGACCCCATCATTAAGGGTCGACTTGAGGTCGGCTCGAAGTCGGCCCACTCCCAGCTGCTCGAGATGGCAGCCTCCCAGCGACCGTCGAGGCGAGCACGCAGCGCCTGAGCCTCGTAAGTGGTGGGCTGCTGGAACAATGGTGCGGGTACGACGAGACCTGAAGTACGTTGACTGGCCCACTGAGCTTGGGCAATCGCGTTCTCGGTCGGATCCTCGAGGCTGCGTCGAAAGAATTGCCGCGCCTTTTGCGTCGCACCATCCTCAAGAAGCAAAGTCCCGAGGGCACCCGCCAGTTCGGAACTGCTCCGGGGAGTCCACCGGGAATGATCAAGGCCGCGCTGCCCGATGGACGCCGTCAGGCTGCGCCGATTGGCGACTTGCGATACCGAGATTTCCGCCGCGATGAGCCACGGATCGACCCGTGTTGCGCGCGCGCCGTTCAGGAGCCGTTGTGCAGCCGGCGGATCCTCGACGTGCACGAAGTACCGAACGGCCGATCGCAATACGAACCGATCCTCTGGCGCGAGGCGAATGGCGATGCGGATCGCCCGATCGGCGCTCGATGTCTGGCCCAAGATGGTGTAGAGCCGCGCGAGGTCGACCCACGCGTAGGCATCGCGCGGGTGCAGATGCACGTGTCGACGCAATGCACTGATTCGGCTGTAAATAGCGGTCGGATCGAGGCGTCCGGGACGAAGTCTCGGTGACTCCGTTGGGTTTGTTGAGCGCTCATCAAGCGCACGCCGAGCGACCGCCCGGATGCTCGGGGTGGCATCGGACGCATTGTCTGCCAGCATCCGGACCGCAGGCTCGACCTCATTGAGGCGACCGAGCACAATGCCTGAGGCAACCAATTCGGCGGCAACCTCAATGGAATGCTCGTGTTCCCATTCGAGCTTGCGCTCCTCGAAGTGCGCATCTGGCTCGGGTTCCTTCTGTACGGTCGAGGTACTCGCGAGTTCCGCTGTCGAGATGGTCGCTTCCGAAGACCGCCATCGTGGCAGAAGGCGCCTGTTGGCGTCGGGCTGACTGATGCTCATTGACGGGCCTTGCGTCGCTCGTCGATCTTTGCCTCGTAAGACAGGCGATCGAAGATCGAGACGTAGCGCTCGAGATCATAGACGTTCCCGACGCCAGCGAGCGTTGCCCGCGTGAGCGGGTGGCCGCGCAGAGCGGGATCCGGGTCGCAGAGCTGCCGGATGCAGGTCAGCAGCTCGTCTCGGTACGGGGCGTCAGCCGGAATCTCGCCCGCCACTCGATCGAGCGCTCGAGCATAGGCCGCCCGGACCTGACCGAGAACGCCAGCATAGGTGCCGGTCCATACCGCCGGCCGAGCCGCCGGATCGAGCTCCTCCGCAATCATCGCCGTCATGGGCAAGCCAGTAATCAGGAATGCGGCA
>JAKBDK010000049.1:0-10033 GCA_021834525.1 Pseudomonadota bacterium
TCAGCAGGTCCTCCAACAGTATGCAATGGAGCGTTTCCTGTACCGCGTCTCGAAGTCGCGGCACGCGCAAAGTGTCATTCTTAAAGGCGCTCTGCTACTGAAGACCATTGGTATTCCCAACGCGCGCCCCACTATGGATATCGACATGCTGCGCAAGGGAAAAGCCGACGAGGCAAGCCTGGTTGCACTCATCAAGGACTGTGCGACTCTCGAGGTGGAGGACGACGGCCTGACCTTCCTCGATAATACTGTGGCCGCCGAGGGAATCACGAAGGATTCGGAAAACAAAGGCACGCGAATCCTCATGGACGCGCGCATGAACAACGTGCGCCTCAGACTTCAGGTCGACTTCGGCGTAGGTGACGTCATGGTGCCCGGCCCAAGAATGATCGAATACCCGGTCTTCTTGGGTGGAGACACGATCCAACTACTCGCCTATCCGGTCGAATCCGCAGTCGCTGAGAAGCTCCAAGCCATGGTAGCGCTCGGAAGCGCTAACAGCCGCATGAAGGACTTCTATGACGTGTGGATCTGCTCGCAACACCTTGACTTCAACGCCGACTCGCTTCTCAAGGCCATCAGCGCGACGTTCAAGAATCGAGAAACATCAGTCCCGGCGCAAGAGTTTGAGGCCCTGACGGCAACCTTCGCCGGAACGCATCGCGTTCAGTGGAACGCTTTCGTAAGAAAGATGGGCGAGGAGGAGCTCATCGATGGGTTCAGTAAGATCGTCGAGGATATTAGGACCTTCGCAATGCCGGCGTTCCGATCACTTACCAGCGGGGGAAAACTCGCGCAGCAGTGGAAGGCCGGCAAGGGCTGGGTCATCTCATGACCTGGTGGTCTTTTGCCCGGTCGTTTCGTCGAGACGGATCGGGTGGGTTGAGCCCGGAGGGCAGTTTCGCCCGAATTTTCGGCGAAACGCCTTCTACCTGATCCCCGCGCGCTGCTGGCAAACTGGTGGAAAGGGAGGGACTCGAACCCTCGACCCCGGCATTATGAGTGCCGTGCTCTAACCAGCTGAGCTACCTTTCCACAAAGCCGGGGCCGCCGGCGCAGGCCGACGGTAGCCTCCCCAAGAGGGGGGCGCATTGTCGGCGGGGGATACCGGGGGTGTCAACCGCCTAGACATTGAATCGGAAGTGGACGACGTCCCCCTCCTGCATCACATATTCCTTGCCTTCCAGACGCAGCTTGCCCGCCTCCCGGGCTCCCGCTTCGCCCCGGCAGGCGATGTAATCCGCATAGCCGATCACCTCGGCCCTGATGAATCCGCGCTCGAAATCCGTATGAATCACCGCCGCAGCCTGCGGCGCAGTGGCGCCGACGTGCACAGTCCAGGCGCGCACCTCTTTCTCCCCGGCCGTGAAATACGTCTGCAGCCCGAGCAGCTGGTAGCCCGCCCGGATGACCCGGTCAAGACCCGGTTCCTCGAGGCCGAGTTCGGCCAGAAAGCCCGCACGGTCCGCTGCCTCCAGTTGAGCGATCTCCGCCTCGATGGCTGCACAGACTGCGACCGTGACGGCGCCTTCGGCTGCCGCGCGTTGCGCGACCCGCTCGAGCAGCGGATTGCCCTTGAACCCGCCCTCGGCGACGTTCGCGACGTACATGACCGGCTTGGCGGTGATCAGCTGCAGCTCACGCACGTCGCGCGCTTCCTCCGCCGAGAGGCTCATGGCCCGGACCGGCTTCACCTCGTCCAAATGCGCCTTGACCCGCTCGAGGAGCTGCTTCTTGCGCAGCGCATCCTTGTCGCCGCTCTTGGCCGCCTTGGCGGCGCGCTCCAGCCCCTTCTCCACGGTCGAGAGGTCCGCCAGCGCGAGCTCGGTGTCGATGACCTCGATGTCACTCAGCGGATCGACCTTGCCGGCGACATGCACGATGTCCGAGCTCTCGAAGCAGCGCACCACGTGCGCAATCGCATCGACCTCGCGGATATGCGAGAGAAACTGGTTACCGAGTCCCTCGCCTTTGGACGCACCGGCCACGAGACCGGCGATATCGACGAATTCCACGGTGGCCGGAACGAGGCGTTCCGGGTCAACGATTTCGGCCAGCGCATCCAGGCGCGCATCCGGCACCGGCACCATGCCGACGTTGGGGTCGATGGTGCAGAACGGATAATTGGCCGCCGCCGCGTTCTGCGCCTGCGTCAGCGCATTGAACAGCGTCGACTTGCCGACATTCGGCAGCCCCACGATGCCGCAGCGGATAGACATGTCTGAAACTCCTTCGAGCCCGGGCTTATGCCGGGCGATCTGATGATGCGGCGTCGGAGCGCGAATGCAATTGGTTCATTGCCTTTTGCGCGCCCTCCTCCAGCATCACGGGCAGGGCGTCGGCCGCATCCCGCAGTGCCGCGCCGATCACCTCGGCATCGGCCGCGGCCGGCCGGCCGAGCACGTAATTCAACACCGCATCGCGCGCACCGGGGTGACCGATGCCGATGCGCAGCCGCCAGAACGCCGGGCCGAGGCGCGCCACGATGTCCCGCAACCCGTTGTGACCGCCGGCGCCACCGCCGTGCTTCAGCCGCACCACGCCGGGCGGAAAATCGAGCTCATCGTGCGCCACCAGCACCGCCTCGAGCGGGATCTTGTAGAAGCCGGCCACACTCTGCACCGCGGCTCCGCTCAAGTTCATGAAGGTCATGGGCTTGAGCAGCCACACCTCGTGTGCGCCGATTCGGGCCCGCCCGAGTTCGCCCTGATGGCGAGGCTCGGCACGCAGACTCGTGCCCGTGCGCCGCGCCAGCTCCTCGATGAACTCGAACCCCGCATTGTGGCGAGTACGCGCATAGGTGGGGCCCGGATTTCCGAGCCCCACCACCAGCCTGAGCGGCAGACCTGACATGCGCCGCTGCGCCCTCCTCGGGGCTTACTTCTTCTGCTCGCCCTTGCCGGCCTCGGCCGCCGGCGCAGCTGCGGCCGGCGCCGCACCTTCGGCCGGGGCGGCCGCCGCCTCGGCAGTCGGCTCCGGCTCCGCGACGCGCGGGCTGTGGATCGACACCACCGCCGCATTGCGGTGCGCCAGATGCGGAATCGTCACGCCGGGAGGCAGCGGGATGTCGGCAAGGAACTTCGTGTCGTTGATGCTCATCTCGGACAGGTCGAGTTCCAGGTACTCCGGCAGGTCCTTCGGCAGGCAGACGATCTCGACGTCGGTCATCATGTGCGACACGACGCCACCCTGGGTCTTCACGCCCGGACTGCCGGCCTCGCCCTTGAAGTGAATCGGCAGGTGCAGACGAATCGGCTCGTCCTCGGTCACGCGCTGCAGATCCAGGTGCACCACCTGGTGCTTCGCCGGGTGCATCTGCAGATCCTTGACGATCGCCGCCTGGGTGCGGCCGTCGACCTCCAGCTGCACGATGGAGGAGTAGAAGCGCTCGTCCTCGATGACGACGAGCAGCTTGTGGTGCTCGAGCGCGAGCGTCTCCGGCTCGGCCTTACCGCCGTAGAGAATCGCGGGGACTTTACCGGCGCGACGCAGGCGGCGGCTCGCACCTTTGCCTTGCATCCCGCGCGAGTCCGCGCTGAAAGTGAATGAAATTCGCATGATATTCTCCGATTCTACGATGACACCGTGCCATGACCCGCGACCAGGCCACGGCACACCTTTGAAAATCTTAAGCCGCCCGCGGGCGCAGCTCAGTCGACGTACAGCGAGCTGACCGATTCCTCGTCGCGGATGCGGCGGATCGACTCCGCGAGCAGCGCCGAGACCGACAACTGCCGGATGCGCTTACAGGCACGCGCCGCCTCGCTGAGCGGGATCGTGTCGGTCACGACGAGCTCATCGAGCACGGAGTCCGAGATGCGCTTGATCGCCTCGCCGGAGAGTATCGCGTGCGTGATGTAGGCGACCACTTTGACCGCCCCTTCATCCTTCAGCGCCTTGGCCGCATGGCAGAGAGTGCCGGCCGTATCGATCATGTCATCGACCAGCACGCAGACTTTGCCGCGAATGTCGCCGATGATGTTCATCACCTTCGATTCGTTCGGCCGCGGCCGGCGCTTGTCGATGATGGCCAGATCCGCATCGTCGAGCCGCTTGGCGAACGCCCGGGCGCGCACCACGCCGCCCACGTCGGGCGAGACGATCACGATGTTGTGGTACGCCTGCTTCCAGGCATCCCCGAGCAGCACCGGCGAGGCGTACACGTTATCGACCGGGATGTCGAAGAACCCCTGGATCTGATCGGCGTGCAGGTCGATCGTGAGCAGCCGGTTGACCCCCGCGATCGACATCATGTTGGCCACCAGCCGCGCGGTGATCGCCGAGCGCGTCGCGCGCGGCCGACGATCCTGGCGCGAGTAGCCGAAGTACGGCACCACGGCGGTGATGCGGGCCGCCGAGGCGCGTCGACACGCATCGACCATGACCAGCAGTTCCATCAGATTGTCGTTGGTCGGCGGGCAGGTCGGCTGCACGATGAACACGTCGCGCCCGCGCACGTTCTCCATCAGCTCGACGTTGATTTCCCCGTCGCTGAAGCGCCCGACATAGGCCCGGCCGAGCCGCGTCTGCAGGTGGCGCGCGATCTCGGTCGCCAGACCCGGGTTGGCATTGCCGGCAAACAGGGCCAAAACATCGCTCGTGCTCATGAGTACGTCACTTCAGCCAAACACCACGGCGCCGCCCGCAGCAGCGCCTCGATTGAGGAGTTGGCTGGGGTGGAAGGATTCGAACCTCCGAATGGCGGGATCAAAACCCGCTGCCTTACCACTTGGCGACACCCCAGCACTGCAAAAGCCTTCCACTGCACCGGCCGCACGCCGCACGGACGCGCCTAGATCAGAAGCGCATTCAGCGGGGACACGTTCAAGCCCCGCGCCACGAAGCTGCGCCACGTGTCCGGAACACGTGCCGCGATGCGCTCTGCCTCGCTGGGACTGGCCACGGACGCGAAAATGCACGAACCGGTTCCGGTGAGGCGCGCCGGCGCATATCGCCCCAGCCAGTCGAGCGCCTCGGCCACTTCCGGCCAGTGCGCCCGCACCACCGGCTCGCAGTCGTTGCGTCCGCCGGACTCGAAGAAGGCGCGTATTGTGATGATGGGTGAATTTCGTGTCAATTCAGGGCTCTGGAACACCTCACGGGTCGGCACGCTGACCCCTGGGCGCACGATGACGTACCAACGCTCCGGCACCATCACCGGCTCGAGCCGCTCCCCGATGCCTTCCGCCCAGGCCGAAAAACCTCTAACGAATACAGGCACATCCGCGCCGAGCGGTAGCCCGAGCTCGGCCAGAGCGTCCCGGGACAGTCCGCCGCCCCACAGGTGATTCAGCGCCAGCAGTGCCGTGGCCGCATCGCTGCTGCCCCCGCCGAGTCCGCCCCCGACCGGGATGCGCTTGATGACCCGCAGCGAGGCGCCGAGCCGCGTGCCCGTGGCCGCCTGCAGCGCTCGTGCGGCCCGCACCGCCAGGTCCTGCTCGGCCGGGACGTCCGGGAGTCCGCCGACCCGCTCGATGCGCCCATCCTCGCGCACCTCGATGGCGAGGGTGTCGCACAGATCCACGAGCTGGAACAGTGTCTGCAACTCGTGGTATCCGTCCGGCCGCCGACCGGTCACGTGCAGAAAGAGATTCAGCTTCGCCGGCGCCGGCCAGAGCGTCTCGCCCGCCCTCATTGCAGATGCCATGCGTCCACCACCATGCGCAGGCGCACCGCCCCCCGGCGCACCGTCAGCAACCGCGGCAGCCACTCCGCGCCGACCGAACGGTAGGCGAGATAATCGACAGACCAGCCGGCCTGCTGCAGGTGCGTCAGGCGCTCGGTCGCGTCGAGGGTGATCCGGGCGGGCGTGGACGGATCGGGCACGCCGAGGATCCAGTAGCGCAGCGTGCGCAGCGGCGGGTCGAATCCGAGTTCCCGCTCGAGTGCGGCGCGTGCCGCGGCGTTGCCGAGGTGCTGGCCGTGCGAGGTGATCACGCCGAGCTCACCGGCGCGATCACTCACCTGCGTCGCGCCGGCGCCGAACGGGCCGCTGAGGACCATGCGCGTACCCGTACCGCGCTGCACCCAGCGCAGATCGGCATTGAAGCCCTGCGTGCCGACCGCGACCGCGACGCGCCCGGTGAGCGTGAAGCGCTGCTGCGCCTGCAGCAGCGGCCGCCTGACGTGCCAGGCGGTGATGGGCGCCGGCGGCACCGGCACGGTCTGACAGGCGCTCAGCGCCACGGCGAGGAGTGCGCCGAGGGCCGCCAGCGTGCGCGCCCGCCCGGCGCGGGGGGAAGCTTCGAGTGACATGGGGCGGCACTATAGCTCAGGCGGCCCGGCCCGCCGTCGGCACGATGCCTTGTCGCGGCGGCGATGATCCCGGAGAATGCCGCGCCCCGTTCGATCCAGGATCATGAAGGACTCCATCCGCCAGCGGCTCGAGAAGCTCTCCGACCGATTCGAGGAGGTGGGCCGGCTGCTGGCCTCGCCCGACCTCGACGGCGGCTCGGCGCAGTTCCGCGAGCTATCGGTCGAATATGCCCGGCTGCAACCGCTCGCCGCGCAGATGCTCGCCTATCGTGCGCTCGAGCGCGACCTCGCCGCCGCGCGCGACGTGCTCGCCGATACCGACCCCGGCATGCGCGAGCTCGGCGAGGAGGAACAGAGCCGCGTCGCTGCGGCCCTGAGCGTCGCCGAGGCGGACCTCAATGCACTGCTGCTGCCGCAGGACCCGCGCGATGAGAAGAACATCTTCCTCGAAGTGCGCGCCGGCACCGGCGGGGATGAAGCGGCGCTGTTCGCCGGGGATCTGTTTCGCATGTATGCACGCTACGCGGAGTCGAAAGGCTTCACGGTCGAGGTGCTGAGCGAGAGCGCCGGGGAACACGGCGGCTACAAGGAGATCATCAGCCGCATCGTCGGACGGGGTGCGTTCTCGCGGCTGAAGTTCGAATCCGGTACCCACCGCGTGCAACGGGTGCCGGCGACCGAGGCCCAAGGCCGCATCCACACCTCGGCCTGCACGGTCGCGATCCTGCCCGAACTCGATGAGATCTCCTCCATCGAGATCAATCCGGCGGAGCTGCGCATCGACACGTACCGCTCCTCCGGGGCCGGCGGTCAGCACGTGAACAAGACCGACTCGGCGGTGCGCATCACGCACCTGCCGAGCGGCATCGTGGTCGAATGTCAGGACGAGCGCTCGCAGCACAAGAATCGCGCGCGCGCGATGGCGCTGCTGCGAGCGCGGCTGCTCGCCTCAGAGCAGGAGAAGCAGGCGAGCGCCCAGGCGCACTCGCGCCGCCTGCAGGTCGGCAGTGGCGATCGCTCCGAGCGGATCCGCACCTACAACTTCCCGCAGGGCAGAGTCACGGACCACCGCATCAACCTGACGCTCTACAAGCTCGCACAGATCATGAACGGAGAGCTCGAGGAGCTGCTCGATGCGCTCGCGCACGAGCACCAGGCGGAACTGCTCGCCGAGATCGAGTCCTGACGATGCCGCAGCGCGCTCAGCGCACCCCGTGCGGCGGCCGGTGCGAGTGCAGGTATGCCGGGCCGCCCAGATCGCTCATCTGATGCAGCAGCCACTGCTGGCGCCAGCGGACGAACGGCGAGGGATCCGCAACGTGCCAGTGCACCGGGTCGGGCAGCACGGCGGCGAGCAGCGCCGCCTGGGCGCGCGTCAAATGCGCCGCCGGTTCGTGGAAGAAGCGCTCGGAAGCGGCCTCGACGCCGAAGATCCCGTGGCCGAACTGCGCGATGTTCAGGTACGTCTGAAGCACACGCTGCTTCGGCCAGAGCACATCGATGAGCACCGTCAGGTACGCCTCGACGCCCTTGCGCACCCAGCTGCGCCCGCCCCAGAGGAATAGGTTCTTAGCCACCTGCTGCGTGATCGTGCTCGCCCCGCGCAACCGTCCGCCGCGCTCGGCGGTACGGATGGCGTCGTCGATTTCCTGAAAATCGAAGCCGTGGTTGTAGGGGAAGGTCTGATCTTCCGAGGCCACCGCGGCCAGCCCGACCTCGGGGGAGATCTGCCGGTAGGCCACCCAGCGATAGTCGGTGCGGTAGTACCGCTGCCCGGCATGCAGCGCCCGCCACTTCGCCTCGAGCATGAAGGCGCTGGTGAAGGGATGCACCCAGCGCAGCGTGAGCACCGGCAGCACGGTGAGGGCAAGCCCGGCGAGCAGCGCCTTCAGCAACGCCCGCCGCAGCCACGGCCCGAACCCCCGCTGACGCATGCCGGTACTCCCCTCTTGGCCCGCAGGGTGCGCCGCAGGCGCATCCTGCGGCACCGAACGGGGCGTGCGCTCAGGCGCCGAGGCGCCGCGCCGACTTGATCACGACGTCTTCGAGCGGCGCGTCCTGATAACCCTTGCGCCGCCCGGTCGGCACGCTGGCGATCGCGTCGATCACCGCCATGCCGTCGCTCACCCGGCCGAACACCGCGTAACCGAAATCCCGCCCGCTGTGATCGAGAAATGCGTTGTCGGCGAGATTGACGAAGAACTGCGAGGTGGCGCTGTCGATGGCGCTGGTGCGGGCCATCGAGAGCGTGCCGCGCAGGTTCTTCAGACCGTTCTTCGCCTCGTTGCGGATCGGATCGCGCGTCTGCCGGTTGGCGAATTGCGCATCGAGTCCGCCGCCCTGGATGACGAAGCCCGGCACGATGCGGTGGAAGATCGTCCCGTCGAAGAACTCCGCATCGACGTAGGCGAGGAAGTTCGCCACGCTCTCGGGCGCCTCCTCAGCGTACAGCTCGACCGTGAAATCCCCGTGCGACGTCTCGAATCGAATCAGCGAATTGCCGGCCATTGGCCCTCCGTCATGCGCTCGCGCCCCGCCAGATCGCGGTGGGTGCGCACTGTAACAAAGCCTCGCGCCGCAAGCTCGTCCGCAACGGCCTCGCCCTGCTCCGCCCCGTGCTCGAGCAGCAGCCAGCCGCCGGGGGCAAGGTGCGCCGGGGCATCCGCGATGATCTCGCGCAGCGCCCCGAGCCCGTCCGGCCCGCTCACCAGCGCCAACGCCGGCTCGAAGCTCAGCGCGCCGAGCGCCGGGTCCGCCGCCGCGATGTACGGGGGATTGCTCACCAGCAGATCGAACGCGCCTGCGGGCAGTGCCGCACACCAGCGGCCCGGGCGCAGCTCGATTCGCCCCGGCGCGAGCCGCTCGGCGTTCCGCCGCGCGAGCGCGAGCGCCTCGGGGGACAAATCGCTCGCCACCACCGCCCACCCGGGCCGCTCGAGCGCAAGCGCGATGGCAATCGCGCCGGAGCCGGTGCCGAGATCGGCGAGCCGGCCGTGCACGTCGGGCCGCAGCGCCAGGGCCCGCTCGATCAGCAGCTCGGTCTCGGGGCGAGGCACGAGGACCGCCGGGCTCACCTCGAGCTCGAAGGTCCAGAACCCTTTGCGGCCGAGCAGATAGGCCACCGGCTCACCGGCTGCGCGCCGCTCGATCAGCTCCTGGAAGCGCCTCAGCGCGACGGCGTCGGGCTGCGCTTCGGGGTGCGCGGCGAGGTAGGCTCGCGACCGGCCGAGCACCTCGGCGAGCAGCAGCTCGCAATCCAGTTCCGGGGTGCAGTTCGCATCGGCGCGCAGCGCCGCGGCGAGACGCCGGCGGGCCGCGGCGAGCAGCGCTGCGAGCGTGGGGGTGCTCGGCTCCATGGCGGTTCGCGTCATGGCACAGTTATGATTGGCGGATGGCCATTACACTTTATCCTCCCACACGCCCGCGTACGCTCGCGGAACTGCTCGACTCGAGCCTGAAGATCTTCCGCGCCACGCTGCCGAAGTGCATGCCGTACGGCTCGTTGGCCATCTTACTGCTGCAGCTGCCGACGCTGTACGAACTGTCGCGCGGGCGGATGCCTCCGCTCATTCCCTCGGCCGCGCAGATGAACGATCCGGTGTGGATCACGCTGTACACGGTCGGGTATCTGCTCTTTTGCATCCTCTGGATGGCGACGCTGCTGCGCCAGGCGACCGTGGCCGCGGGGCGCGCGGCCGGACCGGCCGACCTGCTCGAGGCGCTCAAGCAAACGCCGGCCATCGTGGCGATCATCCTGCTCGGCAACCTGCTGATTCTG
>JAKBDK010000049.1:10133-22640 GCA_021834525.1 Pseudomonadota bacterium
GCTGTTCGGCGTGATGTTACTCGCCTCGATCTACGCGCTGGTGGCGCTCTCCCTCGCTCTGCCGGCGCGCATGCTCACCCACAAGAGCGTGCTGCAGAGCCTCGCGTACAGTGTGCGGCTGGTCCGCGGCAACTGGTGGCGGACGCTGGCGCTCTACGCCATCGCCGCCTCGATCATCATCACCGTGTTGTTCTTCGCCGAAGTCATGGCGGCACTGATCCTGCCGGGCGCGACCCATCAGCCGGCCGCGCGGGCGCTGATCGCGGCGGTGATGCTGGCGCTGCTCGCGATGGGCGGGATTTTCTTCACCGCCATCGTGCTGAACACCTTCAGCGATCTTGAGCTGCGCCAGAGCGGCAAGCCCGGCTGAGCCGCAGCGGCTGAGCCGCAGCGGCTCAGCCGCTGTAGCCGAGGTTCGGTGCGAGCCAGCGTTCGGCCTGCTCGGGCGTGAGGCCTTTGCGCTGCGCATAGTCCTCGATCTGGTCACGGTCGATCTTGCCGACCGCGAAGTAGTGCGCGTCGGGGTGCGCGAAGTACCAACCGCTCACCGCCGCGGTCGGGGTCATCGCGAAGCTCTCGGTGAGCTGCATGCCCGTCGCCCGCTCGACGTCGAGCAGCTCCCAGAGCTTGCCCTTCTCGGTGTGGTCCGGGCAGGCCGGGTAGCCCGGCGCCGGCCGGATACCGCGGTACTTCTCGCCGATCAGCTGCTCGTTGGTCAGCTCCTCGACTCCGGCGTAGCCCCACAGCTCGCGGCGCACCCGCTCGTGGAAGTGCTCGGCGGCGGCCTCGGCCAGCCGGTCGGCGAGCGCCTTGAGGATGATCGCCGAATAGTCATCGTGCTCGCGCTCGAAGCGCTCGATGTGCGGCTCGATGCCCAGTCCGGCGGTGAGCGCGAATGCGCCCAGATAGTCGCGCACGCCGCTTGATTTCGGGGCGATGTAATCGGCGAGGGACTCGTGCGGCTGGCCGGCCGGCTTGTCCTTCTGCTGACGCAGGAACGAGAGCGTCATGAGCGGCTTGCCGCGCTGCTCATCGGCGTACAGCTCGACGTCATCGCCGAGTGCGTTGGCCGGGAACAGCCCGATCACCGCCTGACACTTCAACCAGCGCTCGCTCACGACACGATCGAGCATGCGCCGCGCATCGGCATACAGGTTGCTCGCCGCCTCCCCGACCGTCGGATCGGTGAGCAGGTCGGGGAACTTGCCGGAGAACTCCCAGGCGTTGAAAAACGGCATCCAGTCGATGTAGGCGAGCAGCTCGGTGAGCGGATAGTCGGCGAAGCGGTGCACCCCCGGCACGCGCGGCACCGGCGCGCTGTAGCTCGCCCAGTCGATGCGCCGGCGGTTGGCACGCGCCTCGGGGAGCTTCAGCGCCGGGGCCTTCACTTTGCGCCCGGCATGCTGCTCGCGACGCCGTTCGTGCTCGGTGTCGACCTTCTCGATGAACGCACCACGCGAATCGGGATTGCTCAGCGTCTGGCAGACGCTCACCGAGCGCGAGGCATCCTTCACGTACACCACCGCCGAGCGGTACTCCGGCGCAATCTTCACCGAGGTATGCGCCGGGGAGGTGGTCGCCCCGCCGATCAGCAGCGGCACCTTGAAGTCCTGTCGCTGCATCTCGCGCGCAACGTGCACCATCTCATCGAGCGAGGGAGTGATCAGCCCCGAGAGCCCAATGAAATCGGCGTTCTCGCGCCGCGCGGTCTCGAGGATGCGCTCACACGGCACCATGACGCCCAGATCGATCACCTCGAAGTTGTTGCACTGCAGCACGACCCCGACGATGTTCTTGCCGATGTCGTGCACGTCGCCCTTGACGGTCGCCATCACGACCCGACCGTTCGAGCGGCGCGCGCCGGCCGCCTTGCTCTGCTCGATAAAGGGCACGAGATGGGCCACCGCGCGCTTCATGACGCGCGCGCTTTTGACCACCTGCGGCAGGAACATCTTGCCGGCGCCGAACAAGTCCCCGACGGTGTTCATCCCGTCCATCAGCGGCCCCTCGATGACCTGCAGCGGATGCGGGAAGGCGAGGCGGGCCGCCTCGGCATCCTCGAGGATGAAATCATCGATGCCTTTGACGAGCGCGTGCTCGAGGCGCTGGGCCACCGGTAGCGAGCGCCACTCGAGGTCATCCTTGCGCTTCACGCCGCCGCCGGACTTGAATCGCTCGGCGAGCGCGAGCAGCCGCTCCGTGGCGTCCTCGCGCCGATTGAGGATCACATCCTCGACCGCCTCGCGCAGCTCCGCGGGGATCTGTTCGTAGATCGCCAGCTGCCCGGCGTTGACGATGCCCATGTCCATGCCGGCCTGGATGGCGTGGTACAGGAACACCGCGTGCATCGCCTCGCGCACCGCGTCGTTGCCGCGGAACGAGAAGCTGACGTTGCTCACCCCGCCGCTCACCATGGCGTGCGGCAGCTCGGCCTTGATGCGGCCGGTCGCCTCGATGAAGGCGACCGCGTAGCCGTTGTGCTCCTCGATGCCGGTGGCCACGGCGAAGATATTCGGATCGAAAATGATGTCCTCGGCCGGGAGGCCCACCTGCTCGGTGAGCAACCGATAGGCGCGCGTACAGATCGCGACGCGGCGCTCGACCGTGTCGGCCTGCCCCTGCTCGTCGAAGGCCATCACCACCACGGCCGCGCCGTAGCGGCGCACGGTGCGCGCATGCGCGAGGAAGGTCTCCTCGCCCTCCTTCAGGCTAATCGAGTTGACGATGCCCTTGCCCTGCAGGCATTTCAGGCCGGCCTCGAGCACCGACCACTTGGAGGAGTCGAGCATGACGGGCACCCGGGCGATATCCGGCTCGGCGGCGACCAGGTTCAGGAAGCGCACCATGGCCGCCTCGGAGTCGAGCATCCCCTCGTCCATGTTGATGTCGATCACCTGCGCGCCGCTGGCGACCTGCTGGCGGGCGACCTCGAGCGCCGCGGAGTAGTCGCCGGCCTCGATCAGCTTGCGAAAGCGCGCCGAGCCGGTGACGTTGGTACGCTCCCCGACGTTGACGAACAGCGATTGGTCGTCGATGTTCAGCGGCTCAAGTCCCGCGAGGCGGCACTTCACCGCCACCTCCGGCAGCGCCCGGGGGCGGTGCCGGCTCACCGCCGCGCGGATCAGCCGGATGTGCTCGGGTGTCGTGCCGCAGCAGCCCCCGACGATGTTGATCAGGCCGGCCGAGGCGAACTCCCCGATGATCTCGGCGGTCTCGGCAGCCTGCTCATCGTACTCACCGAACGCGTTCGGCAACCCCGCATTGGGGTAGGCGCAGATGTGCGTGTCGCTCAGCCGGCCGAGTTCATCGATGTAGGGGCGCAGCTGGCGTCCGCCGAGGGCGCAGTTGAAGCCGACCGCGAGCGGCCGGGCGTGGCGAATCGAGTTCCAGAAGGCCTCGGCAGTCTGCCCCGAGAGGATGCGCCCGGAGGCATCCGTGATGGTGCCGGAGACGATGATCGGCACCTCGATACCGCTCTGCTC
This sequence comes from Pseudomonadota bacterium, assembly GCA_021834525.1. Lineage (GTDB taxonomy): Bacteria > Pseudomonadota > Gammaproteobacteria > Steroidobacterales > Steroidobacteraceae > 13-2-20CM-66-19. Next base: position 13,616 of record JAKBDK010000049.1, read on the forward strand.
GAACAGCTCGAGCACCGCGTAGATCGCCGCCTTGGCGTTGAGCGTGTCGATGACGGTCTCGATCAGCAGCAGATCGATACCCCCGGCGAGCAGCGCGAGCGCCGAGTCCCGGTAGGTGGCCACCAGATCATCGAACGAGACGCTGCGAAAGCCCGGATCGTTGACGTCCGGGGAGAGTGAGGTCATGCGGCTCGTCGGCCCGATCGCGCCGGCCACGAACACCGGCCGACCGTGGGCGAGTGTGAATTCGTCGGCGACCGTGCGCGCCAGACGCGCCGCGCGGTAGTTCAGCTCCGCCACCAGAGCCTCGGTGCCGTAGTCGGCCTGGGAGACCGCGTTGGAGTTGAACGTGTTGGTCTCGATGATGTCGGCGCCGGCCTCGAGGTAGGCCCGATGCACCCCGGCGATGATCTGCGGCTGGGTGAGCGTGAGGATGTCGTTGTTGCCCTTCAGGTCGCGCCCGTGGTCGGCGAAACGCGTGGCGCGAAAAGCCGCCTCATCGAGCCGATGGCGCTGCACCATGGTGCCCATGGCGCCATCGAGCAGCACCACGCGCTCGGCGAGCAGCCGGCGCAGAGTGCCGATGCGCTCGCTGCGCAGCGCCTCATCCGGCGGCTCGATCACGAAGGGTACGGCGGGCACGCTCGCGACCGGCGCGGTCGAGGACGGGGGCGATGCGGCAGTGCACTCGGGGTGCGAGCAAACGGTCATTTCAGCTCTCCTGGGGCCGGCGCGAGGCCCGCTGCGGCCGGCGGTGAGGCCGGGGGACGCAGCCCGAGCGCGTGGCAGATCGCGTAGGTCAGTTCGGCGCGATTGAGGGTGTAGAAGTGAAAATCGCACACGCCGTGACGCTCGAGCAGCGAGACCTGCTCGATCGCCACGCTCGCGGCGATCAGCCGGCGGGTCTCCGGGTCATCCTCCAGGCCCGCGAAGCGCTCAGCGAGCCACTGCGGGATCTGCGCCCCGCAGCGCTCGGCGAACCGGCGCACCTGCGCGAAGCGGGTGATCGGCAGGATGCCCGGGACGATGGGCGCGCGGATGCCCGCGGCCGCGCAGCGGTCGCGGAAGCGCAGGTAGTGCTGCGGGTCGAAGAAGAACTGCGTGATGGCCCGCGAGGCGCCCGCATCGAGCTTGCGCTTGAGGTTGTCCAGGTCGAAGTCCGCCGAGGACGCCTCCGGGTGAGTCTCGGGATAGGCCGCCACCGAGATGTCGAAGTCCGCCACGCTGCGCAGGCCGGCGACCAGATCGGCCGCGTAGGCAAAGCCGTCCGGATGCGGCGCGTAGTGCTCGCTGCCCTGCGGCGGATCCCCGCGCAGCGCCACGATGTGGCTGATGCCCTGCGCCCAGTACTGGCGCGCGATGTCGAGCACCTCGCCGCGGCTCGCCCCGATGCACGTCAGGTGCGGCGCCCCGGTGAGCGGCGTTTCGCGCTGAATGCGACTGACGACCTGGTGGGTGCGCGTGCGCGTCGAGCCGTCCGCACCGTAGGTCACCGAGACGAAGTGAGGCTTCAGCGGCGCCAGACGCTCGACCGAGCGCCACAGCGTCGCTTCCATGGCCGCATCGGCCGGCGGAAAGAATTCAAACGATACGTTGATCACTGCCTCTCACCTCTGTCATGTGCGGCGCCTCGCCGCAGCGTGTGCCGATCCCACTCAACCGACACGGCTCACCGCAAGTGCGCCGCCGGCGATGGCGGAGGCGCCGAGCACGTGCTGGCCGTCCGCCTCGATCGGCCGGATGCGCTGACACTCCAGGCGCGCCTCGGTCAGTCGCCGGCGCAGCCCGGCCAGAGGATGCTCGACGACCCGCTCGGCGAGCGCCGGCGGGTAGCGCTCGAACAACCACAGCCGCCCCCCCGGGACGAGCACCGCGCGCGCCGTGGCGAGCAGCATCGGGCTCGCCCCGGCCGCAAGCGCCAGATGATCGATCACCACCGCCTCGAACGGCGCGCCGAGGCGCTGCACGTCCTGGGGGCTGATCCCCTCGGCACCGGTGGCCTGAACGATCCGGCACGCCCGCCGCAACCGCGCCAGCGTCGCGCGAGCCGCCTGCGCCGCGCGGCGCGAATGCGCGAGCGCGGTGCATTGCCCGGCACGCTCCGCCACGCTGAGCAGCAGCTCCGGATGCTCGACGCCGATCAGCAACACCGAGGCCGGCGGCGGCGTCATCTCCGCCTCCAGCACGGCGCGCAACTCGCGCCCGAGACGCGAGACGGCCGGGGCGGCGCCCGGCGCCGCCCCGGGCGCCCGCAGGCGCTCTCGGTCCTGCGCGAGCACCGGATCGCTGCGCTCGAGCTGCCCGAGCAGGCCGCGCACGAAATTCGCCGCCGGCGTCGAGTGCGCCAGACGGTAATGCACCCACTGCCCCTGGCGGACCCGCTCGACCAGACCCCCCTCGGTCAGGATGCGCAGATGCCGGGAGACCCGCGGCTCGCTCTGGCCGAGCACTTCGGCCAGATCTGAGACGCTCAACTCACGCTCGGCACACAACGCCAGCAGCCGCAGGCGGGTCGCCTCGGCCGCAGCCCGCAGCCAGAGCAGGGTATCGTCGAACGGCAGCATGTGGATTTCAAGAATTGCACAAATCTTTAATCAAAAGATAGCATAATCCCGCGGCGCGGGGAATCACTCAGAAATTGTGCCGGGTGACCCGCCGATCGGCGGGTCACCGAACGTCAGTGGATCAGGGCCGACACGTCCGCCGCGCCGCTGTCCGTGAACAGCGCCTCGACGGCCTGCGCATCGAACCGGTAGGGGCGGTGGCAGAACTCGCACGTCACGGTGACCGCGCCTTCCTCGGCGAGGATTTCGCGCACCTCATCGGCTCCGAGCGCCCGCAGCAGCGACGTCACCCGCCCTTCTCCGCAGCGGCACTCGAACGTCACGGTCGAGCCGCTGAAGAGGCGCACGTCGTGCTCGGGCAGCACCGTGCCGAGCACCGCCTCCACGCCGGTGTCGAGCAGCGCCTCGGGCGCGAGCCGCTGCATGCCGCGCAGCACGGACTGCCAGAGCGCCTCGGCACCGGCGCTCGCCTCGGACTGCGGCAGCTTCTGCACCAGCAACCCGGCGCAGCGCGCCTCGTCCGCGGCCAGCTGCACGCAGGTCGGCAGCTGCTCCGAGGCACTGAAATACGCCTCCAGGGATTGCGCGAGCGACTCCCCGGCGAGCGGCACGATGCCCTGGTAGCGCAGGTTGCGCTCGTCCGCCTCGATGGTGACGGTGAACCGGCCGCCCTCCCCCACGAGCGCGCGGAACGTCTCGCCCGGGGAACGCTCGGCGTCGATCGCTGCGGCGAGTGAGTCGTCGTAATGCGCCACGGCCCGCACACCGAACTCGTGGGTGCATTGCGCAACGAGCAGACTGACGGCCCCGTGCCCCTGCATTTGCAGCGTGAGTCGTCCGCGGAACTTCAGCGTTGCCGCGAGCAGTACCGAGGCGGCCACGGCCTCACCGAGCAACGCGCGCACCGCCGGCGGGTACTCGCCGTTGGCGCGCAACGCACGCCACGCCTCCTCGAGGTGCACCCAGTGCCCGCGCACCGGCTGCTCATCGACGAGGAAGCGGCGTACCGTGTCGTAACCTGTGTCAGCGTCCATGCGCGCAGCATGGAGCATTCTCAGGCGCGACTCAACCGGGCAGCTTCTTCTTCAGCAGCTCGTTCAGTTGCGCGGGGTTGGCTTTGCCCTGGGTCGCCTTCATGACCTGACCGACGAAGAAGCCAAACAGCTTGTCTTTGCCGGCGCGGAACTCGGCGAGCTGAGCCGGGTTCTTCGCCATGACGGCCTCGATGGCCTGCTCGATCGCGCCGGTGTCGGTGATCTGCTTCAGGCCCTTCGCCTCGATGAGCGCATCGGCGCTCTCACCGCTCGCCCACATCGCCTCGAACACGTCTTTGGCGATCTTGCCCGAGATGGTTTCATCGGCGATGCGCGCGAGCAGGCCGGCGAGCCGCTCGGCGCTGAGCCGGCCGGAGTCGATCTCCAGTCCATCCTTGTTCAGCGCCGCGGACAACTCGCCCATCACCCAGTTCGCCGCGAGCTTCGGCTGCGCGGGCACGGCGCGCACCACGGCCTCGTAATAGTCGGCCAGATCGCGACTGGCGGTGAGCACGAGCGCATCGTAGGCCGACAACCCATACTGGGCGACGAACCGCGCCGCCTTGGCGTCCGGCAGCTCCGGCAGCGCCGCGCGCACCGCCTCGATGTAGGCCTCATCGATCTCGACCGGCAGCAGATCCGGATCGGGGAAGTAACGGTAGTCGTTCGCCTCTTCCTTCGAGCGCATCGAGCGGGTCTCGCCTTTGTCCGGATCCCACAGGCGAGTCTCCTGGATCACCTTGCCGCCGGACTCGATCAGCTCGATCTGGCGCGCCACCTCGTACTGGATCGCCTTCTCGACGTAGCGGAACGAATTGATGTTCTTGATCTCGGCGCGGGTGCCGAATTTCTCCGTACCCACCGGCCGCACCGACACGTTCGCGTCGCAGCGGAACGAGCCTTCCTGCATGTTGCCGTCGCAGATCTCCAGGTAGCGCACCAGGGTGTGCACCTTCTTCATGTACGCGACGGCCTCTTTCGCCGAGCGCAGCTCGGGCTCCGAGACGATCTCGATGAGCGGCGTGCCGGCCCGGTTCAGGTCGATGCCGGTGAGCGCCCCGAGCCCCTCGTGCAGCGACTTGCCCGCATCCTCTTCCAGGTGCGCGCGCGTCACGCCGATGCGCTTGACCGTACCGTCCTCGAGCACGATCTCGATCGCGCCGGTGGCCACGATCGGCAGCTCGTACTGGCTGATCTGGTAGCCCTTGGGCAGGTCGGGATAGAAGTAGTTCTTGCGCGCGAACACCGACTGGCGCGCGATGCGCGCGTCGATGGCGAGCCCGAAGCGCACCGCCATGCGCACCGCTTCGGCATTGAGCACCGGCAGCACGCCGGGGTAGCCGAGGTCGACCAGGCAGGCCTGGGAGTTCGGCGCCGCACCGTAGGCGGTCGCCGCCCCGGAGAAGATCTTCGAGCGAGTGGCGAGCTGGGCGTGGATCTCCAGCCCGATGACCGTTTCCCAGGCGCTCATGCGTACGCCTCCGGGATGCGCAGATGCCAGTCGGTCTCGCGCTGGTAGCGGTGCGCGGCGTTGAGCAGGCGCTCCTCGGCGAAATGCGGCCCGATGATCTGCAGACCGGCCGGCAGACCCGCGGCGAACCCGCAGGGGACCGACATCGCCGGCAGCCCGGCCAGGTTCGCGCTGATGGTGTAAATGTCGTTCAGATACATGGTGATCGGATCGGCCACCTTGGCGCCCAGCTCGAACGCGGGCGTGGGCGTCGTCGGCCCCATCAGCAGGTCCACCTCGCCGAAGGCGCGGGCGAAGTCCGCGGTGATCAGGCGGCGCACACGCTGCGCCTTGAGGTAGTACGCGTCGTAGTAACCGGCCGAGAGCACGTAAGTGCCGGTCATGATGCGTCGCTGCACCTCGGCGCCGAAGCCCTCGGAGCGGGAGCGCTTGTACAGGTCCTCCAGGTCGCGCGCCTCGGCGCAGCGGTGCCCGAAGCGCACCCCGTCGTAGCGGGCGAGGTTCGAGGAGCACTCCGCCGGAGCCACTACGTAGTACACGGGCACCGACAGCGGGATGTTCGGCAGACTGATCTCGCGCACACTCGCCCCGAGCCGCTCGAACACTCCGATCGCCTCGCGCACGCAGCGTTCGTACGCCGGGTCGAGCCCGGTGTCGAAGAACTCCTTGAGCAGGCCAATTTTCAGGCCCTGGAGCGGCTGCTCGAGCCCGGCGAGGTAATCGGGCACCGGCGCATCGACGCTGGTCGAGTCGCGCGGATCGAACCCGGCCATCTCGCGCAGCACCCGTGCGGCGTCCTCGGCGCTCGCGGCAATGACCCCGCCCTGATCGAGGCTCGAGGCGAAGGCGATCATGCCGTAGCGCGAAACGCGACCGTAGGTCGGCTTGATGCCGGTGACCCCGCAGAAGGCGGCGGGCTGGCGAATCGAGCCCCCGGTATCGGTCGCGGTGGCGGCCGGCAGCAGTCGCGCGGCGACGGCCGCCGCCGAGCCGCCCGAGGAGCCCCCGGGCACCAGTGCGGGGTTCCAGGGGTTGCGCACCGGACCGAAGTAGCTGGTCTCGTTCGAGGAGCCCATGGCGAACTCATCCATGTTGAGTTTGCCGAGCATCACCGCGCCGGCGGCCTTCAGCCGGCTCACCACGGTGGCATCGTAGGGCGAGATGAAGTTCTCGAGCATGCGCGAGCCGCAGGTGGTGCGCACCCCGGCGGTGCAGAAGAGATCCTTGTGCCCGAACGGCACGCCCTCGAGCGGCCCGCCGCGACCGGCCCCGAGCGCCCGGTCGGCGGCCTCGGCCTGCGCGAGCGCCTGCTCGGCCGTGACCGTGACGAAGGCGTTCAGGGCGCTCTGGCTCGCCTCGATGCGCGCCAGGAACGCGCGCACCAGTTCGACGCTGGAGACTCTGCGGGCGCGCAGATCGGCCGCGAGCTGAGTGAGGGTTTGACGGTGCATCACGGCTTCGGCGGCCTCATTCAATGACCTTGGGCACCAGGTAGAGCCCGGCGGCCACCTGCGGGGCGTTTTTCTGGTACAGCTCACGCTCGTCGGTCTCGGTGACCGCATCGGCACGCAACCGCTGGGTCAGTCCCGGCAGCGGATGGGACATGGGCGGCACGCCCGCGGTCTCGGCCCGATCGAGCTCGCCGATGAAATCGAGGATGCTCGAGAGGTTCTGCTGGAGGCGCGGGATCGCGGCCGGCTCGAGCTCGAGGCGGGCCAGGTGGGCGATGTTTTGGACTTGCTCGCGGGTCAGGGCCATGGGTGCTTCGGGCGCGGCGTGAATTGGGCTCGAAATCATACATGTTGCCTTGCTCAATGTGCTATCGGTTGCTAGATTACGCGCCACTTTGTAGAGGTGCCTCTTCGGAGGCTCTCCATCCACCGCCTCATCCGTATTCGGACGCTTCATGCTCAAACGCTTGCGCGGCTACTTCTCCAGTGATCTGTCGATCGACCTGGGGACGGCCAACACCCTCATTTACGTCCGCGACAAGGGCATCGTGCTCAACGAGCCGTCGGTCGTCGCGGTGCAGGACGAGCCGTCGCGGGGCGGCAAGATCATCGTCGCGGTCGGCTCGGAGGCCAAGGGGATGCTCGGGCGCACCCCGGGGCACATCACCGCGGTGCGGCCGATGAAGGACGGGGTGATTGCCGACTTCACCTATACGGAGAAGATGCTCCAGTACTTCATCAACAAAGTGCACGGCAACCGGATGCTCAAGCCCTCCCCGCGCGTGCTGGTGTGCGTGCCCTTCGGCTCCACCCAGGTCGAGCGGCGCGCCATCCGCGAGTCGGCCGAAGGCGCCGGCGCCCGCAACGTCGGCATCGTGAGTGAGCCGATGGCCGCAGCGGTCGGCGCGGGACTGCCGGTGCACGAGGCGCGCGGCTCGATGGTGCTCGACATCGGCGGTGGGACCTCCGAGGTGGCCGTGCTGTCTCTGAATGGCGTCGTCTACGCGAATTCCGCGCGCATCGGCGGGGACCGCTTCGATGAGGCGATCATGAGCTACGTGCGGCGCAACTACGGCATCCTGATCGGCGAGGCGACCGCCGAGCGCATCAAGATCGAGATCGGCTCGGCCTATCCGGGCCAGCAGGTGCGGGAGCTGTCGGTCAAGGGCCGCAACCTCTCCGAGGGCGTGCCGCGCGCCTTCACGTTGAACAGCAACGAGATCCTCGAGGCGCTGCAGGAGCCGCTGCAGAACATCGTGAGCGCGGTCAAGCAGGCCCTCGAGCAGACGCCGCCGGAGCTGGGTGCGGACGTGGCCGAGCGCGGCATCGTGCTCACCGGTGGCGGGGCGCTGCTGCGCGACATCGACAAGCTGCTCACCGAGGAGACGGGGCTGCCGGTCGTCATCGCCGACGATCCGCTGACCTGCGTCGCCCGGGGCGGCGGGCGGATCTTGGAGCTGATGGACGAGATGGGTCCCGGCCACTTCGGGCTCGAGTAGCCGCGCGCCCCGTGGCCGGTTTCGGCACCCGGAGCGGATCGCCGTACAGTCGCGGGGGCTCCCCGGGGTTCCGCTTCACGCTCTACGCGCTCGCCTCCATCGTCATCATGGTGCTCGACCAGCGCATGGACGTGCTGGAGCGGGCTCGTTACGTGCTGCAGACGCTCACCTACCCGGTGGAAGTGGCGGTGAATGCCCCGGTCGCGGGGTGGCACTGGCTGCAGCGCTCCTTTGCCTCGCGGGCGACGCTGGAGGCGGAAAACCGCACCCTGCGCACCCGCATGCGCACCCTGGAGGTGCGCACGCTGCGCTTTGACGCGCTGGCGCGGCAGAACGCGGCGCTGCTCGGTCTGAAGCACGCCGTGCCACCGGTCGCCGAGCGTTGGCTGCCGGCGGACATCGTCGACATCGAGCTCGGTCGGCTGCGCCAGCGCGTCCTGATCGACCGCGGCACCCGCAATGGAGTGTTCCGCAACCAGGCCGTGCTCGATGACTACGGGGTGGTCGGCCAGACCATGCACGTCGGGCCGTGGAGCGCCGATGTGCTGCTCATCACCGATCCGGAACACGACTTGCCGGTGCAGATCGCACGCACCGGGTTTCGCACCATTGCGGTCGGCACCGGGGACCCGAATGCGCTCGCACTGCCGTACCTGCCCGCCAATGCCGACGTGAAGGTCGGCGACGAACTGGTCACCTCGGGGCTCGGCGGCATCTTCCCCGCGGGCTATCCGGTGGCCCGCATCACGCAGATCCACCGCGGGGCGATCCAGCGGATGAGCCAGGTGATCGCGCAGCCGTTCGCGCACCTGCAGACCGACCGGGCGGTGATGCTGCTGTGGTTCCGGCCCGGCAGCCCGGCCGCCCCGGCGCCGCCGAACCCGCGGCAGCTGCCCACGGGCACGGCGGGTGCGCAGCCGCTCGCGCCACCGCCGCCGCCCGCCCCGCCGCTGTGCACACCGGCGGCCGCCGGTAGCCCCGTAGCAGGTGCAGCGGCGAGCGCACC
>JAKBDK010000006.1:0-84224 GCA_021834525.1 Pseudomonadota bacterium
ACGAGCGGCGCGGCCGCGGGGGCGGTCCGAGCCGCGCGCAGGGCATACCCGGCCACGCCGGCGGCGAGGATCAGGCCCGCGGCGAGCGTGCCGCGGGCGAGCTTGCCGCCACGGCTCATGCGGGTGGCCGGGCCAGGGCGGCCCTCACGCGGCGCCGGAACGCCGCGGCATCGAGGTAGCCCACCACCCGCTCGTGGCGGCGCTCGTGGCCGTTCGGTCCGTAGAAGGCGATGGTCGGCGGCCCGTAGATGCCGAAATACTTCAGCAGCGCCTGGTCGGCCGCATTGTCGGCCGTGACGTCGGCGCGCAGCAGCAGCGTATGGGCGAGTTCGCGACGGACCTGGGGGTTGGTGAACGTGCTCGCCTCCATCTCTTTGCAGGAGGTGCACCAGTCGGCGTAAAAATCGACCATGACCGTCTGGTGGCGCGCCGCCGCCGCTCGCACGTCGCGCTGCAGCTGGGCGACCGAGCGCAGGGGCGCGAAGTGCAGCGTCGGAGGGGCGCTGCGGGAGAGCGGTGCGAACGGGTGGGTGCCCCCCAGCGCCGAGCCGATCAGCAGCGTCGCGGCATACGCGCCGAGCAGGACGCCGACGGCGCGCAGTGCGCTCCCGCCGCGGCGCGCAGCGTGCTTCTGCGACCCGAACGCCCACGCGCCGGCCAGCACCGGCAGCGCCCACAGTGCGAGCGTCAGGCGGGCGGGCACGAGGCGCGCCAGCATCCACACCGCGACCGCCAGCATCAGGGCGCCGAACAGCCGCTTCACCAGCTCCATCCAGGCCCCGGCCTTCGGCAGCAGCCGCCCGGCGGAGGCCCCGACGGCCAGCAGCGGCGTGCCCATGCCGATGCTGAGGGTGAACAAGGCCGCCCCGCCCCGCGCGATCTGGCCGGACTGGCCGATCACGGCCAATGCCCCGACCAACGCCGGCGCCACGCACGTCGTGACGATCAGAGCCGAGAGGGCGCCCATCGCGGCCACCCCGCCGAGGCTGCCGGCGGTGCGCCGGCCGCTGAGCTCGGCCAGACGGGTCTGCAGGGCGGCGGGGATCTGCACGGTGAACAGCCCGAGCATCGCCAGGCCCATGGCCCCCAGGAGCGCCGCGAACGCCCCGAGAATCCACGGCTGCTGGAAGGCGGCCTGGACTTCCCCGCCTGCGGCCGCCGCGGCAATCCCGGCGAGCGTGTAGGTGAACGCCATGCCGAGCACGTAGGCGAGCGAGAGCAGGACCGAGCGGGCCGTGCCGAGGGTCCGTCCCCCGGCGATCAGTCCCGAGAGGATCGGGATCATCGGCAGACAGCACGGCGTGAAGGCGAGCGCGAGGCCCGCCAGGTAGAACGCCCCGAGCATCGCCCACAGGTTGCCGGAGCGGATCAGCGCCGCGAAGCGGCCCTGGCTCGTCGGCCGCGCGCTGCGGGCGGTGGCACCGCTCGGCGGCCGTGCCAGCGGCGGTGCGCCCGTTCCGCCGCCCGCCGGCAGGGCCACGGTGACCGTCTGGGTGATCGGCGGGTAGCACAGGCCTGCATCGGCGCAGCCCTGATAAGTGACCGCGAGCGACGCGTCGGCCGGCGCGGCCACGGTGCCGCGGCGCACCGCCAATTCGCCGGTGACGGCGTTCCGGTAGATCTGTTCGCGGCCGAAATACGGGTCGATCTTGACGATCCCGGGCGGCAGGCTCAGTGCGCCGAGGACCGTACCCGAGAGCGCCCGCACGTGGATGCGGCTGCGGTACAGGTAGAACCCCGGCCGGATGGTCCAGGACAGGTGCAGCCGGTGGGTGCCGGGGGTGGCCTTGAAGTGAAACACCTCGCCCGGCGGGGGGAATTTCTGGCCCCCGGAGGCCTGTGCGCCGAGGGCGGCGAGCACGGCCGGGGAGAGCGAGGGTGGGGTGGCGGCGCGCGCCGGCCCGGGCAACGCGGTCAGCCACAGCGCGGCGAGTACGGTCCCGGCGGCCCACGGGCGCTGCATCGGGCGCAGCCACCGGATCACGGCGTCACCTCGGCGGCGAGCCAGGACAGATAGGCCGTCGAGCCGGCCACGATCGGCAGGGCGATGATTTCAGGTACCGTGTACGGGTGCAGCGATTTGAGGCGCATTTCCAGGTCCGAGAAGCGGCGGGCGAGCGTCTTGATGACCAGCAGGACCTCCGGTTCGTCCACCAGCCGGCCCTCCCAGCGGTACATCGAACGCACCGGGTGGCGGGTCACGCACGCTGCCAGACCCGCCTCGAGCAGCGCCGCGGCGATACGGGCGGCGGCCGCCTCGTCGGGGCAGCTCGTCAGGACCACGATGCTGTCGGTCATCCGATGTGCCGGGGCTCGAGCAAGAAAACGACGCATTGTAAACCCATCGAGCCGGCCCGGCGTGAGGGGTCTTCGCAGCCCCTCCTCCCCCGGGGCCGGAAAAAATTGCCCCCCGCAGGGTTGAAAATCCATTTTGCCTACCTATCATTAGCAGCCACACGGGTAGAGTGCTAATAGCTCTTTCGTGGCTTTAACTTAAATCCATCGTGTTCTTTTAAGGAGCGTTCACCATGAAGATGCGTCCTCTTCATGATCGCGTCATCGTCAAGCGCCTGGAGGAGGAGCGTACCTCTCCGGGTGGCATCGTCATTCCCGATACCGCGGCTGAGAAGCCGATTCAGGGAAAGATCGTCGCGGTCGGAAACGGCAAAATTCTTGAAAACGGCCAGGTTCGCGCCCTCGATGTGAAGGTCGGCGACAAGGTCCTTTTCGGCAAGTACAGCGGGACGGAAGTGAAGGTCGAAGGCGAGGATCTCCTCGTGATGCGCGAAGAAGACCTCATGGCCGTGATCGAGAGCAAGTAAGCGAGGAGCACTCACAATGGCAGCCAAAGAAGTCCGCTTTAGCGATGACGCCCGCCAGCGCATGGTCAAGGGTGTCAATATTCTGGCGAACGCCGTCAAGGCGACGCTCGGCCCGAAGGGCCGCAACGCCGTGCTCGAGAAGAGCTTCGGCGCCCCCACCATCACGAAGGATGGTGTGTCGGTCGCGAAGGAAATCGAACTGAAGGACAAGTTCGAGAACATGGGCGCGCAGATGGTCAAGGAAGTCGCCTCCAACACCTCCGATGAGGCCGGCGACGGCACCACCACCGCCACGGTACTTGCCCAGGCGATCGTGCGCGAGGGCCTGAAGGCCGTCTCCTCGGGCCGCAACCCGATGGACGTCAAGCGCGGCATCGACAAGGGTGTCATCGCAGCGACCGAAGAGCTGAAGAAGCTCGCCAAGCCCTGCAAGGACTCCAAGGCGATCGCCCAGGTCGGCACGATCTCGGCGAACTCCGACGAGTCGATCGGCAAGACCATTGCCGATGCGATGGAGAAGGTCGGCAAGGAAGGCGTGATCACGGTCGAGGAAGGTTCGGGTCTCGATAACGAGCTCGAAGTGGTCGAGGGCATGCAGTTCGACCGCGGCTACCTGTCGCCGTACTTCATCAACAGTCAGCAGAACCAGACGGCCGAACTCGAAAAGCCGTTCATCCTGCTGGTCGACAAGAAGATTTCCAACATCCGCGAGCTGCTGCCGCTGCTCGAGGGCGTTGCCAAGGCCGGCCGGCCGCTGCTGGTGGTGGCCGAGGACGTCGAGGGCGAGGCGCTTGCCACCCTCGTGGTGAACAACATCCGCGGCATCCTGAAGGTCGCGGCCGTCAAGGCACCGGGCTTCGGTGATCGCCGCAAGGCGATGCTGCAGGACATCGCGGTCCTGACCGGCGGCACCGTGATCTCCGATGAGGTCGGTCTGTCGCTCGAGAAGGCGACGCTGAATGACCTCGGCGAGGCCAAGAAGATCGTCGTCGAGAAGGAAAACACCACGATCATCGACGGCGCCGGCAAGCAGGCCGACATCAAGGCCCGCGTCGAGTCGATCCGTCAGCAGATCGAGGAAGCGACCTCCGATTACGACAAGGAGAAGCTGCAGGAGCGCGTCGCGAAGCTCTCCGGCGGTGTCGCGGTCATCAAGGTCGGCGCAGCCACCGAGATGGAAATGAAAGAGAAGAAGGCGCGCGTCGAAGATGCGCTGCACGCGACCCGTGCGGCCGTCGAGGAAGGCGTGGTGCCGGGCGGCGGTGTGGCCCTGATCCGCGTGCAGAAGGCGGTCGAGAAGCTCGAGTTGAGCAACGAAGACCAGCAGGTCGGCGTGCGCATCCTGGCGCGCGCGATCGAGGAGCCGCTGCGTCAGATCGTCGACAATGCGGGCGAGGACGCTGCCGTCGTGTTGAATCGCGTCAAGGAAGGAAAGGGCGCGTTTGGTTACAACGCGGCCACGGGCGAGTATGGCGACATGATCGACCTCGGCATTCTCGACCCGGCGAAAGTGACGCGCCTGGCGCTGCAGAACTCCGCCTCGGTGGCGGGTCTGCTGCTGACCACGGAAGTCATGATCGCCGAGGCCCCGAAGGAAGAGGAACACGGCCATGCCATGCCGCCGGGCGGCATGGGCGGAATGGATATGTAGGCACCCCTCTAAAGAGGTATCGATTCCAGCGGACGGAATCGGTACCATCTCAACATCAGTTAGGGATTGTGCCCGACCCCAAAGCGGGGACAATCCTGAAAGACGCGGATCAAGACCCCCCTATTCCGCGCAATCCTCGAAGCCCCGCTACATGCGGGGCTTTTTTTGTTTCAATTCCGACACACCCTGACGCGTTGTGTCGTTTTGTCCGCTGTTGCATGTCAACAACAGTACGACACGGGGGCAACTTGCAATTGCGCGCCGCTTCGGGCTGTATGTATCCATCATGACACCCGCACTCGATGCTCTGGTGCAACGCCGCCTGGAGGCCCTCGAGGCCGCTGCGCCGGGGCTGCGTGCGGCGCTCGAGCCACGCCTCGGTGCGGCCCTGCTGCAGGTCCTTGCCGCCAGCGACTTCGTCGCCGAGGCGTGCGTGCGCGACCCGCAGCGGCTGGCCGAGCTGATCGCCGACGGTGACCTGCAGCGGCCGCTCGCGCCGCATGAGCCGGCCCGCCGCGCCCCGCTCCCCGAGGACGGTGAAGCGGGGATGCTGGCGGCGTTGCGGCGCTGGCGTCGTCGTGAGCTGGTCCGTATCGCCTGGCGTGCCCTCTCCGGCGGGGCACCGATCGAGGAAACTCTGCGCGAGTCATCGGACTTCGCCGATGCGGCGATCGACGCGGCCGTGCGCTACGCGCGCCGCGCGCTCATCGAGCGCTTCGGGGAGCCGCGCGGTGCCGACGGCACGGTGCAGCCGCTCATGGTGCTCGCCATGGGCAAGCTCGGGGGCCGCGAGCTGAACTTCTCCTCCGACGTCGACCTGGTGTTGCTGTTTCCCGAGCACGGTGAGACCGACGGGAAACGGCCGATCAGCAACGAGGAGTTCTTCACCCGCCTGGGCCAGGGGATGATCCGCCTGCTCGAATCCCCCACCCCCGAGGGCTTCGTGCTGCGCGTGGATCTGCGCTTGCGACCGTTCGGCGACAGCGGCCCGCTGGTGACCAGCTTCGCGGCGCTCGAGGATTACCTGTCGCTGCACGGGCGCGACTGGGAGCGTTACGCGTACGTGAAGGCCCGACCGGTCGTCGGTGCCGAGCGCTTCGCGGAGGTCCAGGCCGCGGCGCTGCGGCCGTTCGTCTATCGGCGCTACCTCGACTACGGTGTGTTCGAGAGTCTGCGCGAGATGAAGGGGCTGATCGAGCGCGAAGTGGCACGGCGCGAACTGGCCGAGCACGTCAAGCTCGGTCCGGGGGGCATTCGTGAGATCGAGTTCATCGCGCAGACCTTCCAGCTGATCCGCGGCGGGCGCGATCCGCGGCTGCAGACGACCTCGCTGCTCGAGGCGCTCGCGCGGCTCGGGGAGGCGCGCATCCTCCCGGCGGCGGCCGTCCAGGAGCTCACCGAGGCGTATCGCTATCTGCGCCGCGTCGAGAATGCCCTGCAGATGCTCGCCGATCAGCAGACGCACCTGCTGCCCGAGGAGGCACTCGCGCGCGAGCGGTGTGCGCTCGCCGTCGGGGCGGCGGACTGGCCGGCGCTGTCCGCGGTGCTCGAGTCGCACCGCCAGCGCGTCGTGCATCACTTCCAGCGCCTGGTGCTCGGCGGCGCCGGGGGCGAGCGAGCCGGGGTGAGCATTGACTTGGGCCGGGCGTGGGATGCCCCGGCAGAGACCGCCGCGCTCATCGAGTCGCTCGCCCAGGCCGGGTTCGCCGCCGCGGCCGAGGTGGCCGAGCAGCTGCTTGCGCTGCGTGCCTCGACGCTGGTGCGCAAACTCGATGAGGCCGGCCGACACCGACTGCAGGGGCTGCTGCCGGTGCTGCTCGCCGACATCGCCGCAGAGATCGGCGCCGGCCCGCAGCAGCTGATTGTGCTGAAGCGCATCCTCGCGATCCTCGAAGCCATGGGCAAGCGCTCGGCCTATTTCGCGCTGTTGCGTGAAAGTCCGCCGGTGCGGGTGCGCCTGGTGCGCATCTGTGCGCAGGGGGAGTTCCTCGCCGCGCAGATCGCCGCCCACCCGTTGCTGCTCGATGAGTTCATCGACGAGCGCAGCTTCGAGGCGCTGCCGGAGCGCGCCGCGCTCGAGCGCGAACTCGCCGCGGCCCTCGAGCGGGTCGAGGCAGACGATCCGGAGCGGCAGATCGAGGCGCTGTGTCACTTCAAGCGGGCGGCGGTGTTCCGCGTGGCGGTGGCGGATCTGTCCGGGCGCCTGCCGGTGATGCGCGTCAGCGACCGGCTGACCGAGATCGCCGAGGTCATCCTCGATCGAGCCATGGAGCTCGGGTGGCGCCAGATCAGCGCGCAGTTCGGGACACCGTGCTGCAGCGAGGCCCGCCGCGAGGTGCGCGTGTGCGCGATCGGCTACGGCAAGCTCGGCGGCATGGAGCTCGGCTACGGCTCGGATCTGGATCTGGTGTTCGTGCACGACTCGCGCGGGGAGCACCAGGAGACCTGCGGCGAGCGGCCGATCGACAATCAGGTGTTCTTCGCGCGCCTCGTGCAGCGCGTGGTGCACCTGCTCACCATGCACTCGGCGGCCGGACGGCTCTACGAGGTCGACGTGCGGTTGCGCCCGAGCGGCAAGGGCGGCCTGCTCGTGACCCAGATCGACGCCTTTGCCGAGTATCAGCGGCACGAGGCCTGGACGTGGGAGCATCAGGCGCTGTTGCACGCGCGCGCCGTGGCCGGCTCGCGCGAACTGTGCGCCGAGTTTGAGCGCATCCGGCTCGAGATCCTGCGCTTCAGCGTGCGGCGCGAGACCTTGCGCGAGGAGGTGCGCGCGATGCGCGAGCGGATGCGCCGCGAGCGCTCACGGCGCGAGCCGCAGGCGAGCGATCTGAAGAACGAGGCGGGCGGCATCGCCGACATCGAGTTCCTCGCCCAGTACTGGGCGCTGAAGTGGGCGCGCGAGTACCCGCCGGTGGCCCTGTTCGCCGATACCATCCGTCAGCTCGAGTCCGTCGCTTCGGCGAACCTGGTGCCACAGCAGACCGTGGACGTGCTGACCGGGGCCTACCGGGCGTACCGGGCCCACCGCCATCGCCTGGCGCTTGACGGCCCCGCGGCGCCGACCGACGGGGCCTTTGCGGCCGAACGGGCCGCAGTCAGCGTGATCTGGGAGCAGACCTTCGGGTCCGAGGCCGCAGGGTAGGGCCCGAAAGCGATCGCGGCCGCTATAATGGCGAGTCCACCGAGTTCTGCCTGCAAGGAATAGACATGGCCGCAGCCGCGCAGCCCCTGATCCAACCCAACGCCCAGCATCAGTACGAGGTGGGGGTCGACGACCTGCCGCTCTCCTGCCCCATGCCGCAGATGCAGCTGTGGAATTCCCACCCCAAGGTGTATCTGCCGATCGAGGCGAGCGGCTGGGCCAAATGCCCGTACTGCGGCGCCGAGTACACGCTGCGCCGCTGAAGTGCGCGGCGCAGCTCAGCCCGCGGGCGGGCCGAGCTGCGGACCGATCAGTCCGAGCAGCCGCTCGAGCGCGCCACGGTGGGTCTCGACCGCGGCGCGGCCGAGCGCACCGATGCGGGCCCGTTCGTGCGGGTCGCGCAGCCATTCGAGCAGGCAGGCGCCTAATTCCTGCTCGTCGTGCACGCGCCGCGCCGCGCCGCACTCGAGCAGCAGTCGTGCGATTTCGGCGGCATTGAAATCGGACGGACCGGTGGCCACGGGCCGCCCCAGAGCGGCCGGCTCGAGCAGATTGTGTCCGCCGATCGGCACGAGGCTGCCGCCGACGAATGCCGCGTCGGCCGCCGCATAGAACTCCAGCAGTTCCCCGAGCGTATCGAGCAGCACCACCGCGGCCTTCGCGACCGCCGCCGGATCGGGTGAGTGCGAATGACGCACGTACGGTACGCCCTGGGCGCTCAGCGCGGCGGCAACGCTCTCGAAGCGCTGCGGGTGGCGCGGCGCCAGTACCAGCACCGCCTCGGGCAGCAGCGCGCGCACCCGGGCGTGCGCCCCGAGCATCTGCGAGTCCTCCCCGTCGTGGGTGCTGCCGGCGACCCACAGCGGCCGTCCCTCGGCATACCGGGCGCGCAGCGCCCGGGCGCGCGCACCGAGGTCCGGCGGCAGGGTGTAGTCGAATTTGAGATTACCGGTGACATGCGTCAGCGCGGCATCCGCGCCGATCGAACGGAAGCGCTCGGCGTCCTCGGCGCTGCGGGCCGCGATCACCGCGGTGCGCAGCGCGGGTGCGAACAATGCGCCGAAACGGCGGTAGCGCCGTGCGGTGCGTTCGGAGAGCCGCGCGTTCGCGATGAGCAGCGGGATGCCGCGGCGCCGGCAGGTCTCGAACAGGGTCGGCCACAGCTCCGTCTCCAGCACGATCGCGAGGCGCGGTTCGGTGCGTGCCAGGAACCGTCTGACCGGCCCCGGCAGGTCGTAGGGCAGGGCGCGTACGGTGACCTCGGGGGCGAGAGTGGCGGCGCGCGCCGCTCCGGTCGGCGTGAACGCCGTGACCAGCAGCGGCAGGTCGGGGTAATGCGTGCGCAGCGCCCGGACCAGCGTGGCGGCGAGCTGCACCTCCCCGACCGAGGCGGCGTGGATCCACACCGGCCGGCCCGCGACGGGCGCGGCGAACCCGAAACGCTGCGCCAGCGGCGGGGCGAGCGGCTCGCCGCGCACGCGCGCGCGCAGCCACAGCACAGCGGCGTGCAGCCCCGCGGCGGGCGTCACGGCAATCCGGTAGAGCAGGCGCACTAGGCGGCTCGCGCCGGCGGTACGGGGGGGGACTGGTAGCCGCCGAGCAGCGCATGCCAGTCCGCCTCCGTGAAACGCTCCGCGGGCAGCGCGTAGGTGACCTTCTCCAGCGAGCGGCGCAGCCGCACCAGGTTGCCGTCGCGCCAGAAGCCATCGGGGCGCAGCCGGCAGCGGTCGAAGTCCACCAAGTAGACCGTCTCGGCGCCGATCAGGACATTGTGTGCGTTGAGATCGGCGTGATCGACGCCGAGGTCATGAAAGCGGCGGATGCAGCGCCCGATCGCAATCCAGGTGAGCAGCGGCACGGGCGCGTCCTGCAGGACGGTGGTGAGCGATTGGGTGGCCGAGAGCCGCTCGGTAATCAGGTCGCCGCGGTAATAGCGGCCCTCGCGCAGGTAGCGAGCGGCAATGGGCATCGGTACGGGCAGTCCTGCGCGGTGCAGCCGATGCGTGAGCAGCCACTCGGCGAATGGCCGCGTGTTCAGCTCCCCGTGCCAGGGATAGCGGTCGCCGAAGCGGCTTGCGAGCAGTCCGCCGCGCCGATAGTGCCGCAGCACCAGCTCGCGCCCCTCGACCTGAACGAAATGGGCGGTACCGCGTCCGCGCGCGGTGCCGGTGAGCCGTCCCTGTGCGGCCCAGTACTGTGGATCGAACCACTCCGGCTGCCAATTGCGGGCCAGCGCCGCGTTGTATAGCATGGCGCCGCCCGCGATGGGCACGTGTTTCACCAAGGGCCCGAGCGGCCCGTTCGCGCTCACCGGATCGCGCTCCTCATTCCAACTCCCCCGTGATGCTGCCCGCAGATCGACCGCCGCGCTCCGTGTGCATCCTCAGGCTTTCTGCACTCGGCGACACCTGCCACGTCGTGCCCGTCATCCGCACGCTGCAGCGCAGCTGGCCCGAGACGCAGTTGACGTGGATCATTGGTAAGGCGGAGGCGCGGCTGCTCGGGCTCATCGAGGGGGTGGAGTTTATCACCGTCGAGAAGCGCGCCGGGCTCTCGGCGGCGCGTCACCTGCGGGCGCGGCTCGCCGGGCGCCGGTTCGACGTGCTGATGCACATGCAGCTGTCGCTGCGTGCGAGCCTGCTGTCGCGCGTCGTCCCGGCCCGCGTGCGGCTCGGCTTCGACCGCGCCCGGGCGCGCGAGCTGCAGTGGCTGTTCACCAACGCGCAGATCGGCGCGCGCGCGCGAGAGCACGTGCTCGAGAGCTTCTTCGGCTTTCCCGCCGCCCTCGGCATCACCGAGCGCGTGCTGCGCTGGGATGTGCCCCTGCCGGCCGAGGCGCTCGAGTACGCCGAGCGCCTCATTCCCGATGCGCGTCCGACGCTGGTGATCAGTCCGTGCTCGAGTCATGCGCTGCGCAACTGGCGGCCCGAGCGCTACGCGGCACTCGCCGAGCATGCCGTGCGCCGCCACGGCATGCGGGTGATCCTGGCCGGCGGCCCATCGGCCGCGGAGCGCCAGATGGGCGAGCAGATCGAGCGCGCCGCAGGACTCGCGCTGTGCAATCAGATCGGACGCGACACACTGGCGCAGCTGCTCGCGCTGCTCGCGCGCGCCACCGTACTGGTGAGTCCGGACTCCGGTCCGGCGCACATGGCCACCATGGTCGGCACACCGGTGATCGGGCTGTACGCGGCCACCAATCCCGAGCGCAGCGGACCGTATTTGTCGCGCCGCTGGTGCGTGGACGCCTACGCCGAGGCGGCCCGGCGCTTTCGCGGCTGTGAGCCGCAGCAGCTGCCCTGGACTACGAAGATCGAGGTGCCGGGCGTGATGGACCTGATCGAGGTGCGGCAGGTGACCGCTAAGCTCGACGAATTGTTAGCATAGCGGCCATGAATGACATTCTGGTGCCGATCTCCCCGGGCGAGCTGCTCGACAAGATCACCATTCTCAGGATCAAGGCCGAGCGGATGCAGGATGCGACCAAGCTCGCCAACGTGCGCTTGGAGCTGCAGCTGCTCGAGCGCACCTGGCGCGATGCGTGCGGCACGGCAGACGTCGCGGCCGAGGAGCGCGCGCTGCAGGCGGTCAACGAGCGACTGTGGGACATCGAGGACCGCATCCGCGCCAAGGAGGCGGCGCGCGCCTTCGATGCCGAGTTCATCGAGCTCGCCCGTTCGGTGTACATCGAGAACGACGAGCGTGCCGCGGTGAAAAAGCGCATCAACCTGGCGCTCGGCTCACGGCTTCTCGAGGAGAAGTCCTACCAGGCGTATCGTTGAGGCGCCCGCGCGCAGCGCACCGGGCTCAAGGCAGGCACGGGAATCTATGAACAAGCGTTATTCATTGCGCAAGCGCATCCTGGTCACCGGCGGTGCCGGGTTCATCGGCGCGCATCTGTGCCGGCGGCTGGTCGAGGAAGACAACGACGTGCTGTGCGTCGATAACTTCTACACCGGCACGCGCGAGAACGTCGCGGACCTGCTCGCGCGGCCGAACTTCGAGCTGCTGCGGCATGACGTCACCTTCCCGCTGTTCGTCGAGGTCGACGAGATCTACAACCTGGCGTGCCCGGCCTCGCCCGTGCACTACCAGAACAACCCGGTGCAGACCACCAAGACCTCGGTGCACGGGGCGATCAACATGCTCGGGCTCGCCAAGCGCGTGCGGGCCAAGATCCTGCAGGCCTCGACCAGTGAGGTGTACGGCGATCCGACCACGCACCCGCAGACCGAGGAGTACTGGGGCAACGTCAATCCGATCGGGCCGCGCGCCTGCTACGACGAGGGCAAGCGCTGCGCCGAGACGCTGTTTTTCGATTACTACCGTCAGCACCGGCTGCGTATCAAGGTGGCCCGGATCTTCAACACCTACGGTCCGTACATGCACCCCAATGACGGCCGCGTGGTGTCGAATTTCGTGATGCAGGCGCTGCGCGGGGCGCCGATTACCCTGTACGGCGACGGCAGCCAGACCCGCTCGTTCTGTTACGTCTCGGATCTGGTCGAGGGCCTGGTGCGCCTGATGAACTCCTCCGATGAGGTCACCGGACCGATCAATCTCGGCAATCCCAACGAGATGACGGTGCGCGAGATGGCCGAGGTCATCGTGCGCCAGTGCGGATCGCGCTCGCCCATCACCTTCGCGCCGCTGCCGGCCGATGACCCGAAGCAGCGCCAGCCGGACATCACCAAGGCGCAGCAGCTGCTCGGCTGGCGGCCGTCGGTGGCGCTCGCCGATGGGCTCGCCCCGACCATCGAGTATTTCCGCAGCTTCCTGCCGAGCGGCACATGAGTCCGTGCTGCCGCCGGCCCGGGGCTCGCGCGCCGGTGCGAGCATGAGCACCGTGCCCAGTGCACCGCGCCTGCTGTTCGTGCCGGTCTCCGGGCCGACCGGCATGGGGGAGTACTTCCAGTCGCTCGCCATCGCCCAGGCCGCGCAGCACCGCTGGCCGGATGCGGCCATCCATTTCCTCCTCAACCGGAACGCCCCGTACGCGGCGCGCACTCCGTTCGAGGCGACGCTGCTGCCGTCCTCCCCGACGTTTCACACGCCCGAGGTGGTGGCGGCCATCAGCACATTCCGGCCGGACGTGGTGGTGTTCGCCAATGCCGGGCGTACTGCGCAGTTTCATGCCGCGCGCGCGGCGGGCGCGGCCGTGGTCTTCATCAGCTACCGCAGGCGCAAGCGGCTGAAGGCCGCGCGGCTGCGCTGGATGCGCCTGATCGACGAGCACTGGATTGCCTTCCCGCGCTTCATCTCCGGCGGCCCGGTGCCGTTCGAGCGCTTCAACCGTTGGCTGTGCGGCAAGCCCGCACCACGCTACCTCGACATCGTGCTGCCGCCCCTTCAGGCGGGGCACGTCGCGCCGCCCGCAGGCGGCGCGGCGGCGGTGGCGAGTCCAGTGCTAGTCGTGCCGGGCGGTGGCGCAGCGCCGCCCAATGCGCCGGATGCGCCGTCGCGGTTCCGGTCCGCGGCCGTGCTGCTCGCCGAGGCGGGCGTGCCGACGGTGTACGTCGGACCGGGTGAGGGGCCGCAGCCGCAGGGGCTCAGTACGCACCGGTTCCTGCCCCAGCACGAGCTGTTCGCGTTGATGCGCGGTGCGCGTCTGGTGGTGACCAACGGCGGCCAGACGCTGCTGCAGGCGGTGGCCTGCGGAGTGCCGTGCGTCGCCGCGCCCATCAATCGCGACCAGCCGATCCGTGTGCGCCGCTGCGCTCAGGCGGGCGTCGCGGTGCCGGCGCGGCTCGATGCGGCCGATATCGCGGCGACCGCGCGCGGCGTGATCGAGGATGAGCCGCGGCGCCAGGCGATGATCGGGCACATTGCGGCGCTGTCGCTCGCCGACGGCGCGCAGGTTTCGGTGGACGCGCTCGCCGGGCTCCTCGCCCGGCACCGCCACGCCGCACCCTGAGCGGCAGGCGCGGGCTATTTTTCCGGCGGCGCCGGCGGCGGAGTCATTCCCTCGGGGGTCATCGCGCCGCTCGGCCCGACGCTCACCGTCTTGGTGAGCCACCCGTTGATGGCGGCGACCTCGGACGGCGTGAGCGTGCCGGCCGCGTATTGCAGCTGAATGATGCTGTTGATGTAGCTGTAGCGGCTGGTGGCGTAGTTGGTCTGCGCGGCGACCAGGGAGCTCAACGCATTGAGCACGTCGACTTCGGTCTGGGTGCCGACCTTGTAGCCCGCCTGTGTCGCCTGGAAAGCCGTCGCACTCGAGGTCATCGCCTGGTGCAGCGCGCGCACATTGGCGATACCGGTGATCACGCCGAGATAGGCGTCGCGAG
Source organism: Pseudomonadota bacterium (assembly GCA_021834525.1). Taxonomy (GTDB): domain Bacteria; phylum Pseudomonadota; class Gammaproteobacteria; order Steroidobacterales; family Steroidobacteraceae; genus 13-2-20CM-66-19. The sequence goes on from JAKBDK010000006.1 coordinate 13,906, forward strand.
CCTGCTGGATGGTCGAGCGGGACGCCTGCTCGACGGCATCCTGGGCGGCCATGGCCTGGTACTGGGTCTGGTGAATGCGCGCCTCGTCGCCGCCGCCGCTGAACAGCGGCAGCGAGAATTCGATGCCGATCTGCCGGTCGTTGCTGCTCGAGCCGAGGCCATGGAATTCCTGGCCGAAAATCGTCTGGTTGGTGTTGTCGCTGCTGTAGGAGCGACTCGCTACCAGGCTGACGGTCGGGATGTCGCTACCGAACGCGGCGCGCACATTGTCCTCGGCCACATCGGCGGCCATGCGGCTCGCGATCAGCGCAAGGTTCTGCTTCAGCGAGGTCTGCACCCAGGCCTGCTGGTTGGCCGGGTGCGGCATGGCGAGCGGCAGGCCCGTGCCCGGCTCGGTGAGGTTCGAGTACTGCGTGCCCGTGATCACCTGCAATTGATCGAGCGCATTGGCCAGTGACTGCTTGGCCGTGATCACCGCGGCGGCGGCCGTGTCGCGCGCCGCGCGGGCCTGCTCGACGTCCGTGATGGCGATGAGCCCGACCTTGAAGCGCTCCTTGGCCTGCGTCAGGCCGAGCGTGAGCGCCTTCAGAGAGGACTCCTGCGCGTGCAGAGTGTCGACCGCGGCGAGCACATTGAAGTACCCCGTCGCCGTTCTGAGGATCAGGCCCTGGGCGGCCGCCTCATAGTTGGCCTGAGCCTCGGCGACCTGTTTGTTGGCCGCCTTGAGGTTCATCCAGTCCGTCCAGGAGAACAGGTTCTCCGTGAGATCCAGGCTCCACTGTTTGGCTGCCGTGTTGGAGCTGCTGCGCAGGTTATAAGTGTAGAACGTGTTGTTCGCGGTGCTGCCGATCTGTCCGCTGCTGCCGGCGGAGTGGCTCCAGGTCTTGCCGGCCGTGGCGGCGATCTGCGGCAGCAGCGCTGCCCAGGCCTCCGGGCGCGCCTCGCGTGCCGCCATGTAGGTCGCGTACGCCTGACGGTAGGTCGGGTCGTTCTGCAACGCTTCGTGGTAGACCTGCAGGAAGTTCGTCGCCGAGGCTGCGGCCGACAGGCCGAGGGCCAGCGCGCCGCCCACTGCTGCCAGAATCAGATGACGGGGGGTGCTTCGCATAAGTTTCCCTAAAACACCGCACGGGGCGCAAAGTTGCACCCGATGAATAAAGAGGCGGGTGCCGTGGTCGACCGGTCGGTCCGCCGGGCGGCACCGACCGCCCGAATCAGAACGTGAAGGCCACTGGCCGTTGCGCGTGCGCCAGCGGATCGATGACCGTCTCGAACAGGCTCTCTTCCGTCCAGGCGTCTTCGGCCACCCGGCGGATCAGCTTCGCTTCCATCACCGGGGCGTCGCCGACCACGACGAACAGTCGCCCGCCGACGCTCAGTGCGCGCTGCCAGCGGCTGTCGTACACCGGCATCGAGCCGGTGACGGCGATCGCCTCGAAGCGACCCGTCGGCTCAAAGGTGAGCGCATCGGTCGGCACCACGTCGATGTCGCGCAGGCCCATCGAGCTGATCATGCGTCGGGCCAGGTCGGCCAGCTCGGGCACGATCTCGAGCGACTGGACCGATTTGGCGAGATTCGACAGGCAGGCCGTGACGAAGCCCGACCCGGTGCCGATCTCGAGCACCCGCTCCCCGCCGGTGAGCTCGAGTGCCGCGAGCAGCCGTCCGACCACGCTCGGACGCAGCATGTGCTGGCCGCCCGGCAGGGGCACTTCCGCATCGGCATAGGCCATGAAGCGGTACTGCGGGGGCGTGAAGTGCTCACGCGGCACCGTGCGCAGGGTGTCCAGAACGCGCTCATCGAGCACATCCCAGGCACGCACCTGGTGTTCGATCATCTGTTCGCGGGCATCAGCCGGCATCGTGACGGGACTCCAATCGGACCAATCGCCTCCCCGGGTCCGGGGCAGGGGAAAATTACGGGTTTTCGGCGCTCCTGCCAAGCGGATTTGCGACGAGATATGGTGAAATAGCGCTAGAACGCCCCACCTCATGCGCTATGCTCGCGGCGTGCACGTTCTGCACGTATGGATATAACCAATAAGTCGCGGAGCACTGTGGAAGCGGCCGCCCGAGGGAAGCTGAGCTGAATGTCGATCTTCCTGGCCCTCATCCTCGTGCTGGCGCTATTCGCCGCGCTCACCCTCGTACTGCGCTCGGAACGCCTGCGGCATCAGGAGCGGCGCACGCTTGAATCCCTGGTGCGCCAGATCGAACGTCTCCCGCCTGAACGGGCGACGCTGCGTGCGCCCGATGCACCGTCGGCCGCGCCGGCGGTCGCTGAACTGGTCGAGGCGCTGAACCGGCTGCTCGGCGCCGCGGCGCAGCGCCCCGGACGGGCAGCCGAGCACAGCGAATTCATCGCGCTCGCCGAACGGCTGCCGCAGGCCGTGCTCGTGCAGCGCGAGACCATCGTGTACGCCAACGCAGCCCTGGTGCGGCTCTTGGGCGTCACGCCTCAGGATCTGACCGGGCGCACGCTCGCCGAGCTGGTGACGCCGGAGTACGCCGAACTCGTCACCGAGAACGCCCGTCGGCGCCTCGCCGGCCAGAGCGGTGCGGAATGCTACGAAGTCGATCTGGCCGGCGCCGAAGGGGCGGTGCGGATCGAGCTGCTGGTGGCGCCCGTCGAGTATGACGGCCCGGCGCTGCTGATGACCGGCACGGAGGTCCTCCCCGAGCAGGGCGCCGCGCCGGCGCGCGCGGCCGACGGTATGCCCGACAGCGGGCAGCTTGCCGCGCTCGACCTGCTCACCGAGGCGGTGGTGGCGACCGATCGGGCGGGGGACATCATGTACTTGAACGCGGCCGCGGCACGGCTGATCTCGGTGTCCCCGGAGCAGGCACTGGGGCGAACCCTGGCCGAGGTCGTGAATCTGATCGAGGAGGGCGACCGGCGGCTGATCAGCGAGCCGATCCGCCAGGCGCTCGGCAGCGGCATCGCCGTGAATCTCGGCCGCCGGGCACTGCTCGTGGCGCGCAACGACGCCAGCGAGCGTTCGATTGAACTGTCGGCCTCCCCGATCCGCGCCTCGGGCGGACGCATGAGCGGTGCGCTGGTGCTGCTGCACGATGTCTCGGAGTTGCGCGGGATCGCGCGCCAGATGTCCTACCAGGCGACCCATGATGCGCTCACCGGGCTGGTGAACCGGCCGGAGTTCGAGCGGCGGCTGCAGGAAGCGGCCGAGAGCGGGCACCGGGGCGACGGCCAGCACGTGCTGTGCTGTCTTGACCTGGATCGCTTCAAGGTCGTCAACGACACCAGCGGTCACGTGGCCGGCGATGGAGTGCTGCGCGAAGTGGCGAAGGTGCTGCGCGATGCCGTACGCGACAGCGACACGGTGGCGCGGCTCGGTGGTGACGAGTTCGGCCTGCTGCTGATCGGCTGCCCGCTCGAGAAGGCGCGTCAGATCGCCGATGATGTGTGCCGCGCAGTGGCCGATCACCGCTTCGTGTGGCGCGACAAGATCTTCAATCTCGGTGTCTCGGTCGGTCTGGTGGAGATTTCCCGCGAGAGCGGTGCGCCCGAGGAGCTGCTGGTCGCAGCCGACTCGGCCTGTTACGTCGCGAAGAAGCGCGGCTCCGGACGCGTGGCGGTGTACTCGGCGCATGACGAGGCGCTCGCCCGCCACAGCGGGGAGATCCAGTGGCTGCAGCGGCTGCAGGCCTCACTGCGCGAGAACAGCTTCCAGCTGTACCAGCAGCCGATCGTGCCCGCCTACGGCGATGATTCGGGCGGGCCTGCAATGGAGGTGTTCGTGCGGCTCAGCGAGGATGATGGCGAGAACATCTCTCCTTCGGAGTTCGTGCGTGCCGCGGAGCGCTACCGGCTGATGGGCATGGTCGACCGCTGGGTGGTGCAGACCACGCTCGCTGCGCTCGGGCGCGGCGCGCTGCAAATCCCGCCGCGCCGCTGCGTGGCGATCAACGTGTCCGGGCAGACGCTCGGTGACCCGGATTTTCTCGAATTCGTCGTCGAGTGCCTGGACGGCACCGGTGTGACGCCCTCGCAGGTGTGCTTCGAGCTGAGCGAATCCTCGGTCGTGGCGAACCTCGAGCATGCGCGGCGATTCGTCGGGGTGCTGCACGGCATGGGATGCCGTTTCGCGCTCGATGACTTCGGCTCCGGGGTCGGCTCGTTCTCGAACCTACGTGCCCTGCCGATGGATTACCTGAAGATCGACGGATCGTTCATGCGCAACTTGGCGCGCGACTCGGTCAATCAGGCGATGGTCATGGCGATGATCGAACTGGCGCGCAAGCTGAACTTCAAGGTGATCGCCGAACAGGTCGAGGACAGCGCCGCGCTCGAAGTGGCCCGACGCATGGGCATCGACTACATGCAGGGTTACGCCATCGCGCGTCCGAAACCGCTGCCGCTCGCGGCCTGAACCGCCCCTCAGCGTGGCTGAAATCGCAGCGCCGCGCCGTTGATGCAGTAGCGCTTTCCGGTCGGCTTCGGTCCATCCGCAAATACGTGACCGAGATGCCCGCCGCAGCGTACGCAGTGCACCTCGGTACGCCGCATCAACAGCCCACGGTCCTCGCGGGTGCCGAGTGCATCCGGCAGCGGCGCGAAGAAACTCGGCCAACCCGTGCCGCTCTCGAACTTCGCGTCGGAGGAAAATAACTCCTGGGCGCAGCCGGCGCAGACGAACACTCCGCTGCGATGTTCGGAATTCAAATCGCTGGTGCCGGAGCGCTCGGTTCCGTGTTTGCGCAGCACCCGATACTGTTCCGGAGTGAGCGTCCGTCGCCACTCCTCTTCGGTCTTATTCACTGGAAATTGTTCTGTGGATCGCACGGGTGGACCTCGGGCGCCGTCTTATCTCGCACGCTCAACAGTAACAGTCTGTTACCGGTTCGTCGAGCATCGTGCGCCACGGCGGCGACGTTGACACAAATGCAACGAATGCGTGGTGCACTTTGCAGCTTGTGCATCAATCGGTTACCACGCGTCTCGTTGCGATGAGGCGTCATCTGTTGGCGTGGACCCACATGAATGCATCATTTTGCCTGTCAATTGTTCGGTGCAACTTCGCAGCGGCCGTGGTATGAAGGGCGTCCATTTCCATACGAGAACGAGCGGCAAGGACGCCCAGAGCCTATGCAGCTTGCCCGTCTATGGTGTGAACATCTCGCCGCCGGCTGTCCCAGTGAGCTCGCGGGCGTCGAGATTGCGGGCAGCGACGCGCGTGCGTTGGATGCTGAGATATCCGCCTGTGTGAGTGCGCTGATCTGCCGGTCGATGACGGTCGATGAGCGCATCGAGCGGCGCTTGGGGGATATCCGTCAGGCGCTGATCGGCAAGCAGGCGGAAGCTGACGCGCCGGTGGCAGCCTACTGCGAGCGACTGAACCGTCTGGTGAGCGCGGTGCTCACCCAATCGCGCGCCGGCCAGGCTTGAGAGGCTGTGCGGCGCGTGACTGCGGTCGCCGGCGACCGCAGTCACGCGTCACGGTCTTGCCTCAGAGCAGCGGAATCATCAGCAGCGCGACGATGTTGATGATTTTGATCAGCGGGTTGATCGCAGGACCGGCAGTATCCTTGTACGGATCGCCGACCGTGTCTCCGGTCACCGCGGCCTTGTGTGCCTCGGAACCCTTGCCGCCGAAGTTACCTTCTTCGATGTACTTCTTGGCATTGTCCCAGGCGCCCCCACCGGTCGTCATCGACACTGCGACGAACAGTCCCGTGACGATGGTGCCGATCAGCAGTCCGCCGAGCGCCTTGATGCCGGCCCCGGGGCCCATGAGGTAGTTCATCACCACCACCAGCACCACCGGCACCACGATCGGCAGCAGCGAGGGAATGATCATCTCGCGGATCGCCGCGCGGGTCAGCAGGTCGACGGCACGCGAGTAGTCGGGCTTGGCACTGCCGTCCATGATGCCCTTGATCTCGCGGAACTGCCGACGCACCTCGTTCACCACCGCGCCGGCGGCGCGGCCCACGGCTTCCATCGCCAGGGCTGCGAACAGGTACGGCACCAGGCCGCCGATGAACAGGCCAATGATCACCGCCGGATCGGACAGCGAGAAGGTGACCAGCTTGCCGGCAGCCTGCAGGTTGTGGGTGTAGTCGGCGAATAGTACCAGCGCCGCGAGCGCGGCCGAGCCGATCGCATAGCCCTTGGTGACGGCCTTGGTGGTGTTGCCGACCGCATCGAGCGGATCGGTGATGTCGCGCACCTGCTTCGGCAGGCCGGCCATCTCGGCGATGCCACCGGCGTTGTCGGTGATCGGCCCGTACGCATCGAGCGCAACGATCATGCCGGTCATCGAGAGCATCGCGGTGGCCGCGACGGCGATGCCGTAGAGGCCGACGCCATGGACTTCACCGAGTCGGTACGAGCCCCAGATCGCCAGACACACCGCGATCACCGGCAGTGCGGTCGACTTCATCGACACGCCGAGGCCGGCGATGATGTTGGTGGCGTGGCCAGTCTGCGAGGCCGCCGCGATTCTGCGCACCGGAGCGAACTCGGTGGCGGTGTAGTACTCGGTGATCACGATCAGTGCGGCCGTGAGCGCCAGTCCGATCAATGCGCAGCCGAACAGCGCCATCCCTTCCTCGGGCATCAGCGCGCGGGTGATGAAGTAGAACCCGATCGCCGAGACGACGCCGGAGACCGTCACGCCCTTGTAGAGCGCGTTCATGATCTTGCCGCCCTCGCGCGTCGAAACGAAGAACGTGCCGATGATCGAGGAGACGATCGACATCGCCCCGAGAGCCAGCGGGTAGACGGCGGCGGTGAAGGCCGAGCCGTTGCCGTGCCCGCCGAACAGCAGACCACCGAGCAACATGGTGGCGACCACCGTGACCGCGTACGTCTCGAACAGGTCGGCCGCCATGCCCGCACAGTCCCCGACGTTATCTCCGACGTTGTCGGCGATCACCGCGGGGTTGCGCGGATCATCTTCCGGGATGCCCGCTTCGACCTTGCCGACGAGGTCCGCCCCGACGTCTGCACCCTTGGTGAAGATCCCACCGCCGAGCCGGGCGAAGATCGAGATCAGTGAGCCGCCGAACGCCAGTCCGACGAGCGCGTGCAGCGCCGCGGGCTGGCCGATCAGATGGCGCAGGATGGCGAAATATCCGGCCACCCCGAGCAGTCCGAGTCCGACGACCAGCATGCCGGTGATCGAACCGCCGCGAAAGGCGACCGAGAGCGCTGCATTCAGCCCGCGCGAGGCCGCTTCGGCCGTGCGCACGTTGGCGCGCACGGCAATGCTCATGCCGATGTAGCCGGCCGCACCGGACAGCAGCGCGCCGATCGCGAAGCCGCCGGCGGTCGGCCAACTGATGAAGAACCCGAGAATAAGAAACACCACGATTCCGACCACCAGAATGGTGCTGTACTGGCGCCTGAGGTACGCCTTGGCCCCGGCCTGCACGGCCGCGGCTATCTCCTGCATGCGGGCATTGCCCGCGGGTAGGCGCAGAATCGCTGTCGTCGAGATCGCGCCGTAGAGCACGGCGAGTACACCGGCGGCAATCGCCGCCCAAAGCCACATATTCGGACTCATCAGTCGTTCTCCCCCTGGATTTCACTCCACAACGGCCGCGAAACACCGGACGCAGGCCACCCGGCTCGCGGCAGCCGTGCGGCCGCAGGACTCGAGAACTATCAGACTTTGAAGGTCGTTTTCAGTTTGCGCCGCACGGGGGCGCCCTTGATTCGAACGTAATCGGGCAGGCCGTCGCGATATTGCGGATACGCCTCCCCGGCGATGAGCGGCTCGAGATAGCGTCGACAGGCGGCGGTGATGCCGAATCCGTCCGCCGTGATGAATTCGCGCGGGACCTTCTTCTCCCGATTGGCGACCTCGCTGAGCGGCACGTGGCCGATCGTCCATTGATAGGGCTTGGCGCGCTTGCGCACGATGGTGGGCATCACCGCGTTGGTCCCTTGGACGGCGAGCTCCACGGCGGCCTTGCCGACTGCATAGGCCTGTTCCACGTCGACTTTCGAGGCGATGTGCCGCGCAGCGCGTTGCAGGTAGTCCGCCACCGCCCAATGATATTTATAGCCGAGCCGCTCGCGGATCATGTTGGCGAGCACCGGTGCGGCGCCGCCGAGCTGCGCGTGTCCGAAGGCATCGCGGGTCCCTGCCTCGGCGAGAAAACGCCCGTCACCGTAGGCGGCCCCTTCGGAGACCACCACGACGCAGTAGCCGTAGTCCGCGACGCACTGCTGGGTGCGCTCGAGGAAGCGCTCGGGCTCGAAGGGGATCTCCGGAAAGAGAATGATGTGCGGTGCATCGCCCGGCTTGCGCCCGGCGAGCCCGCCCGCCGCGGCAATCCAACCGGCATGCCGACCCATGACCTCGAATACGAAGACCTTGGTCGAGGTGCGCGCCATAGAGGCCACGTCGAGCGCCGCCTCGCGGGTCGAGACCGCCACGTACTTGGCGGCCGAGCCGAAACCCGGGCAGCAGTCCGTATGCGGCAGGTCGTTGTCCACGGTCTTCGGCACGCCCACGCAGGTGACCGGGTAGCCGAGTGACTCGCCGATCTGCGACACCTTCAGCGCGGTGTCCATCGAGTCGTTGCCGCCGTTGTAGAAGAAGTAGCCGATGTCGTGTGCGCGAAACACCTCGATGAGCCGCTCGTATTCGGCGCGGTTCTGCTCGAGGCCCTTGAGCTTGAAGCGGGCCGAGCCGAACGCCCCGCCCGGGGTGTGCTTCAGGGCGCGGATTGTCGCAGCGCTCTCGCGTCCGACGTCGATCAGGTCTTCGGTGAGCGCGCCGATGATGCCGTCGCGGCCCACGTAGACTTTGCCGATGTGTCGGCTGCGGCGCATCGCCGTCTCGATCACCCCGCAGGCCGAGGCATTGATGACGGCCGAGACCCCGCCCGACTGGGCATAGAACGCATTCTTTCTGCCGGTGTGCTTCATGGCATGCGCCCCCCCGGGGCGCGTGTTGTCGCGTCAGCGCCAAGGATAGCGCAGCGCGGGCCGCCTCGCCCGGTGGGACGAGGGCGGGCGCGTGAGGTTTGACCGGCTTGCAGCGCCCCGGTATGGTGCAAGACCTTTCGTACTAAAATAGTCATACTCATGCGCATCGTCCTGTTGGGGGCTCCAGGGTCGGGCAAGGGCACGCAATCGCAGCGGCTGGTGGAGCGGCACCATATTCCGCAGATCTCGACCGGGGATCTGCTGCGGGCGGCGGTCGCCAAAGGCACGCCGCTCGGACTTCAGGCCCAGGAGGCGATGGCCGCCGGGCGGCTGGTCGCCGATGAGATAGTGCTCGGCATGATCCGTGAGCGGCTCGGGGAGTCCGATACCCGCGAGGGGTTCATTCTCGATGGCTTTCCGCGCAATCTCGCCCAGGCTCGCGCGCTGGATGAGCTGCTGCGCACGATCGGTCAGCCGCTCGACGCGGTGGTGCAGCTGAACGTCGATTACGGGGAACTCTCGCGCCGGATCGCCGGACGGCGCACCTGCAGCGACTGCGGCCGGGTGGTCAACCTGCTCACACTGCCGGCGGGCGCGCTCGAGCAGGAGCGCTGCCCGAAGACCGGCCAGCCGCACCGGCTGTTCCAGCGTCCGGACGACAACGAGGCGACGGTCGCGCAACGGCTGCGCGTGTACGACGAGCAGACCTGCCCGCTGGTCGATTATTTCCGCGGCCAGGGGCTGCTGCGCAGCATCGATGCCGAGGGGGATCTCGAGACGGTATCGGCCCGGCTCGCGCAGGCCCTCGAGGGCTGAGACCCCGAGTCGGCCGCGCGCTCAGAGCGCCGCGAGCAGTCGCTCGCCGAGCACTGCGCGGCGCCATCCGGTGAGCGGTGGCCCGTCCTGGCGCCCCGCCGCGAGCTGCTCGAGGTCGCGGCGCGTGGCGAGGACCTCCGGGCTCAGCGCGAGCTCGGTGGCCGCCGCCTGGTGCACGGCACTCAGCTTCTTCAGCAACGCCGTCACCTGCGGGTCGGGTCGGGACCTGAGGACCTGCGGGGCCGGATCGGGAATATCGGCGGCGCGTACCAAGTCGAGCCACTCCTCGCCGCTGCGCTCGAGCAGACCGGGCGGCATGCCCTCCAGGGCGGCCAGTTCGGCCCGCGTGCGCGGCACCCGCAGGACGATGTCCCGCAGGAGCGCATCGGCGAGGATCCAGCCGCGCGGCCGGTTGCGCTCGAGCGCGCGGCGCTCACGCCAGGCCGCCAGTGACTGCAGCAGGTGCTGGCGGCCCGGATCGAGCCCGCTCAAACCCTTCAGGCGCCGCCAGGCGGACTGCGGATCGACACTGAGGCTGGCCGGATCCTCGAGCGCGGCGAGCTCCTCGGCGAGCCAGGACCGCCGGCCGAGCCGATCGAGGCGCTCCTCGAGGGCCGTCTTCAGGGCGAGCAGATGGCGCACGTCGTCGAGGGCGTATTCGATCTGCTCGGGGGTGAGCGGGCGGCGCGACCAGTCGGTGCGCGTCTGCCCCTTGGCGAGCTCGAGCCCGAGCGTCCGGCGCACCAGTTCCGCGTAGCCAATCTGCGCCGCCTCGCCGGCGAGTGCCGCGGCGATCTGGGTGTCGAAGATCGGCCGAATCGCCCCGACCGCCGGCAGCAGCACCTCGAGGTCCTGCCGCGAGGCGTGCAGCACTTTCACCGCTCTCGATCCGCTGAGCGCCGGCGAGAGTGCGCTCAGATCCTTCAGCGTGAGCGGATCGACGCAGGCGGCCTGATCCTCCCAAGACAGCTGCACCAGACACAGCTCGGCGTAGTAGGTGCGTTCGCGCAGGAACTCGGTGTCGATCCCAATGGCGCTCTGAGCGGTGAGGCGCGCGGCGATGTCGTTGACGGCCTCAGGTGTGGCAGCTGGGTGCAATGGCGTTCCGACCGGTACAATCCTGCACCATTATGCACGTTCACGTTCTTGGTGTTTGCGGTACGTTCATGGGCGGAGTCGCGGCGCTCGCGCGCGCCGCCGGCCATCGGGTCACCGGTTCCGATCAGAACGTATACCCGCCGATGAGTACCCAGCTCGCCGCGCTCGGCATCGAGCTGATCGAGGGCTACGGACCGGAGCAGCTCGATCTGCGGCCCGACGTGGTGGTGGTCGGCAACGTCATGCGCCGTGGCCTGCCGGTCGTCGAGGCACTGCTCGATCGCGGGCTGCCGTACGTCTCCGGTCCGGAGTGGCTGGCGCGCGAGCTGCTGCGCGAGCGTTGGGTGCTCGCCGTGGCCGGTACGCACGGCAAGACCACCACCACCTCCATGCTCAGCTGGATCCTCGCGCACGCCGGGCGCGAGCCGGGATTTCTGATCGGCGGCGTCCCGGCCAACTTCGGGGTGAGCGCACGGCTCGGCGGCGGCGCCTTCTTCGTGATCGAAGCAGACGAATACGACACGGCGTTCTTCGACAAGCGGGCGAAATTCGTCCATTACCGGCCGCGCACCGCGGTGTTGAACAACCTCGAGTACGACCACGCGGACATCTACCCCGACGTGGCCTCGATCCAGCGTCAGTTCCATCACCTGGTGCGCACCGTGCCGGGCAGCGGGCGGATCGTATGGAACGCCGCGGATGAGAATCTCAAGCAGACGCTCGCCATGGGCGCGTGGACCCCGCTCGAGGGTTTCTCACGCACCGCCGGCGCTCAGGTGCACTGGAGTGCCCGGCCGCTGAGCGCCGCGGCCGATTACGCGTCCTTCGAAGTGCTCGAGCGCGGCGAGCCGAGCGGCACGGTGCACTGGGATCTGATGGGCGTGCACAACATGGAGAATGCGCTCGCGGCCCTGGCGGCGGCGCGCCACGCGGGCGTGCCGGTGCGCGAATCATTGGCGGCGCTCGAGTCGTTCCAGGGCGTCGCGCGCCGCATGCAGCTGCGCGGGGAAGTCGATGGCGTGCGCGTCTACGATGATTTCGCGCATCACCCCACCGCCATTGCGACCACCGTCGACGGACTGCGCCGCAGGGTCGGGACCGCGCGGATCATCGCGGTGCTCGAGCCGCGCTCGAATACGATGCGCATGGGCGTGCACCGCGATCAGCTCGCCGGCGCACTCGCCGGCGCCGATGAGGTGTGGCTCTACCTCCCGGCCGATCTCGGCTGGGACCCGACGCCGGTGCTGAGTGCGCTGCGCGGCCCTGCGCACGGTCGCGCCGACGTGAATGCGCTGGCACGCGACCTGGCCGCCTCAGTCCACTCCGGCGACCAGGTGCTCATCATGAGCAATGGCGGCTTCGGCGGACTGCATGAGAAGCTGCTCGCCGAACTCGCCCGCCGCGCCCCCGCGCCTTAGGCGAGGCGCACCGCGTGCATCGCGCGGCGCGTACGCGCGCGATAGAAGCGCACCAGACCCCAGGCGAGCGGCACCGTCCAGAGCAGGACCAGCCAGCCGGTGAAGCCGTCGTGACGGCTGAGCAGGAACTGCAGCGGCGCGGCGCGGTTCGGCTGCGCGAGCCCGTGCACCACCAACATCACCCACACCCACCCGGCGTGCAGGCCCCAGCTCGCCGCGGTGTTGCCGGTGATCGAGCGCACCAGGGCGAGCACCACGCCCACGGCCGTCAGGCAGAGGAACGCATCGGCGATGCCGAGCGGATGATCGAAGGCACGCAGCGTCCCGCCGAGCAGCGCCACGCCGCTCCACGGATTCACCGCGGCCGGCGGAATGTGGAAGACCCCGAGGAAATGCGTCGCGGCGAAGATGATCGAGGTGAGCACGATGGCCGTGGCCGCGCCGGACTCGCGCGCGATGCCGGCGTACATCGCACCGCGCAGCGCGGTCTCCTCGATCAGCCCGACCGCCAATCCGCTGAGCAGGCCCTTGGCGATGAGCGCCGCCAGGGCCCCGGCGCCGTAGCGCGAGGCCTGCTGCCAGTCGAGCAGCCCGAGCGCGGCCATGCTGGCGACCACCGCGCACATGGTGAGTGCGCCGATCGTCAGTCCGACCCCCAGTTCGCGCACATACACCGGCCGCCGTGCGCCGAAACCGAGACTCGCGCGGTCGGCGAGGCGCAGCCGCCGTGCGATGAGCACGAAGCCGAGCAGAAAGCCGAGCATGCCGATGCGCTCGCCGATGCGGTGAAACGGGAAACTGAAATGCGGATGCAGCAGCAGCCAGGCCGGATAGGTGAAGGCGGCCATGCAGGCCAGACTGAAGGCGATCAGCAGCAAGAACCAGGCGAATGTGCGCATCGTGCGGAAATCCTCGGTGAGCGGCGCGTCACTGTACGGGCCGTGCGCCCCGCGAGGCAAATCTGACGCAACGCGCCGGCTGATGCGCTGGCGGCGCGGCGCCCGCCGTGGCGAGAATCGTCGCCGGTCCGATCCGCAGGAGCAGACCCATGCCGTCATCGCGCGCCCTCGAGGTTCTGAACGCCCTGATCCACGGACTCGATCCGCTCAGTGGCGAGCCGCTGCCGGAGGGGTCGGTGCTGCACCGCGCCGAGGTCCTGCGCGCACTGCTCAGCGCGCACGATGCGCTGCAGCAAGCCGGCGCCAGAGCGCAACGGCGCGCGCAGTTGCCGGACAACGTCGGGCGCTCCTGGAGCGAGGCGGAACAGGCCGAGCTGCTCGCCGCCTTCAAGGACGGAGCGACGCCGGCGGCCCTCGCAGCGAAGCACCGCCGCACGCTGCGGGCCATCGAGGCGCGCCTGGAGCGTCTGGGGCTGCTGAGGCCCGAGCAGCGCCTGACGCGCGGGGGCTTCTCGGGCGTGTCGGAAACCCAGCCCGTGCGGCGCGCGGCGCGGGCACGCGCCACGGCCGCGCGCCGCACCCGTCGCGCTCGCCAGGGACCCACGTGATGACGGGCGGCTTGACGCCGCGGGTCGCTAAGAAGTTAAGCTCTCCAGCGCGCAGCGGCGTCCCGTCCGCCGCAGATGTCCTTTCGGCCGCGCTTGCGGCCCACCACGGAGCACGCATGGGCAGATCGATCGGCGAGTGGCGGTGCGCACGGTGCTGCGGTGCCTGAGGTGATGACGAATTCGCTCGTCTTCTACGACCCGACCTGCGTGCGCGCCTATGACAGCGATACGCTGCGTCGCGAGGCGATCGGCGGTACCGAGGCGAGTGTCGTGCGCATCGCCGATGCGCTCGGTGCCCGCGTCGCGCAGCACAACCGCACGACTCAAAGTGGCCGCTACGTGCCGCCGCAGCGCGATCCGACCGTCGGGTGCGTGGTGCTCGTGCGCGATTCGCGTGCGCTGCCGGACGTCCAGCGCCTCTATCCCAATGCGCGCGTGTTCCTCTGGCTGCACGACCGGATGCGGCCGGGCTCGCGTCGCGCCCGCTGGCTGGCCTCGAGCGCCGAGCTGTTGCGGGCGCTTGATGTGCAGATCATCTGCGTGTCGGACACGCAGCGCGCGTCGGTCGAAGCGACGCTGCGCTGGATGCGGGCGGTCGACTCGATCCGGGCCCGCACGATCTACAACCCCATCGATGCGGCGCTGCGCCCGGACGGCTCGCCCATCGATGTGCGCAAACTCGTGTTTTTCTCCTCGCCCAATAAAGGCCTGAAATACACGCTGGATGCATTCCGTTTCCTGCGCCGCAAGATGCCCGATCTGGAACTCGTGGTGGGCAATCCCGGCTACAAGCAGGGCCGCTGGGCGCTCGAGGGGGTGCGTTATCTCGGTCCGCAGCCGCAGGAGCGCATTCACGCCGAAGTGCGCACCGCGCTGTGCACGTTCTTTCCCAATTTCGTGATCCCCGAAACCTTTGGCCTGGTGTTCGCCGAATCCAACGCGCTCGGCACCCCGGTGATCACCCACGACTGCGGCGCGGCGCGCGAGATCCTCGCCGATGAGCGCCAGATTCTGCCGGTGCTCGGCGCGCAACGCGCCTACGAGCAGCTGTGCGCGCCGCTGCCGCCGCACTGGCGCACCTGGCCGGCACGGGTGGCCGCAGGACTCGGGCTGTTCGAGGCGTACCTGGAGCGCATCGGCGCCTGGCGCGCCGGGGAGCGCCCCGTCACGGGCGCGGACCGCCGCTTTCAGCTGACGGCCGTGGCCGAGCACTGGCGGGCGGCACTCCTGCCGTGAGCGCGCCGGCGCCGGCACCAGCGGCGCGGTGCGCCCGCCGTGCAATTGGTTACACTTCCGGGCGCCAAGGCGGGCAGAATGACCCGCCTGGTTCCGGCCGCATCGTACTGATGAGCGCGCATCCCATTCAGCCCTTCGTCATCCGCCACGGCCGGGTCGGTGACATGATCATGCAGACCGCGCTGCTGGCGATGCTGCACCGACGGTACGGGATGCCCTGTCAGGTGGTGGGCGCCGGACCCTGGAACTCGAGCGTGTTTCTCGGTCATCCCGACGTGGCGCACGGCTGGAGCCTGCCGCGGCACGCACCCTTTCCCTTCACCCCGCAATGGCCGCATCTGGTGCGCGCGCTGCGCGCGAGCGCGCCGGGGCCGATCTACATCGCCGAATATCAGTACCGGCAGCTGCCGCGCGTGAAGCGGCTGCTCGCCACGAGCGGCATCGATCCGGACCGCTGCCTGTTCATCGACGAGGAGCCGGGTGAACGCGGCCATTGGATCGATGCGCTCTTGCGGCTCGGGGCGCGCACGCCGGCGGCACTCGAGGCGGCCGGTTATCCGCTTCCGGCCGACTATCGCCGCTCTGCCCCGCGACTCGCGGTGCTGGATTTCGAGCGTCGCGAGCGCGACGCATGGCTGCGCGCGCGCGGCTGGTTCGGCCGGCCGCTGGTGCTGCTGCAGCCCGGCAATCACCGCAGCATGAGTGCGCGCCGGCGCCGCCGCTGGCAGGACCGCGACGACAAGGCCTGGCCGATCGGGCACTGGCGCGAGTTGATCGGGTGCATCCGGGCTCGCCTGCCCGAGGCCATTCTCGTGCTGCGCGGGGCACGCGAGGAGATTCCGATGCTCGAGGCGATGCGCTCGGCCATCGGACTGGCGGATCTGCAGGTGGCGGGCCTCGAGCTGCGGCCGCTGTTCGCGCTGATCGAGACCGCACACAGCATGATTTCGGTCGACACCGGCCCGGCGCATGCGGCAGCGGCGCTCGGGCTGCCGGTGGTCGTGCTCTACGGCATCTGCGGGCAGGGGGTATGGCTGCCGCGCAGTCCGACCGGGTCCCCGGTGATCGGCCTGGGTGGTCCGCCCCAGTATGAGCGGGCCGCTGAGATTCCCGTGCAGGCAGTCTTTGAGGCTTGGTGTACGCTGCCCGGGGGGCGCGGGACGGCGCGCCGGGTCGCACCCGCGGCAATGGCGCAGTCCTGACGATCGTGCCGGGCGCGCGGGGCGCGTCCGACCGATCCGCGCAACGCGATCCGGGGCCATCACGGCCGAGAGAGCGGTGAGGATGAAATTTCTGTTTGCGGATTCAACCACGCGCGGCTACGGCACCGAGCAGCACGGCGCGGCGCTCGCGATTGCGCTGGCGCGCCGCGGCCACACGGTGCGCTGCGTGGTGCGCGGCGGCAGTTCGGTCGAGGCCATCTTGCGCCAGTCGGGAGTGTCCTGCCTCGCGGTGGCCCCCGGAGCGGCGAGCGGGGTTCGATTGGTGCTGAGCACGATTGCCCTGGCGCGGCGCGAGCGGCCCGACTGGCTGGTCACGGGCGATGGGCGCTTCCATTGGGTGTTCATGGGTTTGCGCCGCCTCGCCGGGGCTCGAGTGGCGTTCTTTCGCCATTGGCCGGTGGTGCCGAAGAGCGGTCGGACGCGGCGCATGCTGGCGCACCGCGCCGACCGCTTCATCCTGGTCTCGCGCTTTCACCGCGAGGAGTACCACCGCCAGGGCATGAACGTCGCGCGCGCCGTGGTGCTGTACAACCCGATCGACACCGAACTGTTCCGTCCCAGCGCCGAGTGGCGCGCGCAGATCCGTGCGCGTCACGGCATCGGCGCGTCGGACGTGCTCATTGGATACGCCGGCCGCATGGTGCGGGAGAAGGGAATCTTTGCGATGTTCGAGGCGCTCGAACCGCTGCTCGCGCAGTTCGAGCACGCTCGGGTGCTGTGGGTCGGTGATGGGCGGGACGTCGATGAGCTGCGCGCGCGCGTGGCCCACTCGGCGCACTCGTCACGCCACCGCTTTCTCGACTGGCAGCTCGACATGGCGCAGCTCTACCCGGCTTGCGACTTGATCGTCGTGCCCTCGGTGGGCGCTGAGACCTTCGGCCGAGTGTCGGTCGAGGCGCAGTCGGCGGGGGTGCCGGTCGTCGTGACCGATGCCGGCGGGCTGCGCGAGACGCTGGTGCCGGGCGAGACCGGACTCATCACGGCGGCCGGGGACAGCGCCGGGCTCTCGGCGGCGGTCCGCGAGCTGCTCGCCGACGAGGAGCGCCGAGAGCGGATGGGCGCCGCCGGGCGCGCGTGGGTGTGCGCCCATTTCTCCTTCGCGCAGATCGCTCGCGATTTCGAGGCACTGCTCGGCCAGGAGGGCCCGGGCGAGCAGCGCCTCGCGGCGCGCGAGTGACCCTGCGCGCGTCCGTCGCTCAGAAGCGCCGCGATACGTACAGCGTGTAACTGTAGGTGCTGATGAACGAGTAGGGCCCGACACCGCCCTGCGGATCGCTGGGCAGATCACGTTGCCGGTTCGCATCGATGACGTTGCGGAAATCCACGCCCAGGTCCCAGTTCGGCATGAACTTGCGCCACTCGAGGCCCGCGCCGAGATACAGCCCGTACGCCGGGGTGGCGAGCGAGTAGCGCGCCGCGCCCATGAATACGTGGAAGGCGATCGGCCAGGTGAAGCGGTAGCGGTAGTCGATCATGCGCACGCCGAGCATGAGCCGGCCGCTGAACGTGTCCGCATCGAGCGCCACGCCGATGTCCTGATGCTTGGAGATGCGCCGCAGCGCGCCGATCGTGAGGTCCGGACTGCCGGCCCAGCGGGTGTAGAAGCGCACCGTGCTCATCGGATTGACGAGCATGCGGTAGTAGTTCACGCCGGTCTGCACGAACAGCCAGTCGCCCTTGGGCCGCGTGCCCTCGAATGCCCCGGCGCCGGTCGAGTCCCCATTGAGCAGCGCCGAACCGTCGGTCACGGTCCCCTCCAGGCGCACGAAGTGCGCACCGAACACGTCGCTGCCCATCTGCAGCGCGGCGCCGACCGCATAGCCGTCCCAGGGACGCGTGTACCGCAGCGAGCCCATGTACTCGTTGCGGTAAGGGTAGGTGGCGAAGGTGGTCTGCCCTTCGTTCGACAGCGAGCGCAGCCGCAGCTGCAGGTAGCCCCCGAACGGGGGTGTCCAGCCGAGGCGCAGCATGTTGCTCTGACCGCCGACCTGATCGGCAATCGTGGTCGGTGTGGCGAGCACGCGCTGATCCCCGAACCAGTTGCCAATGCTCGCGCCGTAGTTGGTGATCCCGTCGAGATATCCGGTCTGCAGCGGGCTCGCGGTGTGCACGTACCAGGTCGGGGAGAACGAATCGACCTCGTACGTCAGGTCGAACGGACCGATGTGGGGGAACTGGATACCGACCGAGAGATCGGGCTTGCCGAGCAGGTAGTTCTTGCCGTCGGCGGTGTCGTTGCCGGCGTACTCGACGTAGACGGCGAACGGCACGCGGCCCGGGAAAATGAACTCGCTGCTGACGGAGGCCTCCTGTTTGCCCACCACGTGCGTGCCGGCGTTGAACCCGGAGCTCTGCGCCTTGCTGGGGTTGATGAACGCCTGCATGACGTCGCTGAAGGACTCGCCGCCGGCCGCCCCGCCGCCCCAGATCAGCACCCGCTGGAACGACAGTCCCCAGCCGCTCACCGGCTCGATGCTCAGCCGCAGCCCCCCCATCTTCGGGTGGCCGCGAGTGAAGGTGAAGTTCGGCAGCTGGATACGGCTCGACTGCGACATCTGCGCCACGAAGATCTCGTACTGCAGGCCGAGCCGCGTCAGGGGCTGATAGTTCGACAGCGTGATCGAGGGCATGGTCGGCGCCTCGGTGCTGATCAGCATGGCGCTGTCGGTGAGCGGCGACCACCAATGATCCCGGTAGCCGATATCGAGCTGCGCCCAGTCGAAGCCGAGGCTGAGCATGGTACCGGTCGGCGTCACGCGGCCCCGGTAGATGTCCCCGCCGAGATTGAGCAGGATGTGCGAGTTCGGCTGCAGGTATCCCGCCGCGGCGACCTGGAAGGGGCTCTGCGCCTTCTCGCCGTGCGCGTTCGGCAGCGTGATGTTGGAACGCCCGCCGGTCACACCGAGCGAGGCGCTGGCGAACTCCACGCCGTTGGAGTGCATGTAGCGGCGCAGGTAATGCCGCACCCGTTCACAGAGCGGCCGATCGACGCGGCAGGCTTTCGGCAGTGCCTCGAGGACCAGCGCGGCCGGGATCGGTCGGGACAGCACCGGCTCATCGCCGAGGATCAGCACCCGTTCGACCGAGTTCTGCATCGCCGAATCGAGGTTCAGCGGCAGGTAAGGGGTGACGCCGCGTGCGAAGACGCTGGGCGCGAGGGCGAGGAGGCTCAGGAGCAGCAGCCCCCGGGGCAGGGTGTGTCGAGTCATTCCGTTCTCGTGTGGCTTATTGCGTCCGCAAGGCGCGCAAAGTAGCCAGCGCGAGGACAAAGATCAATGGCGCGCCGCGACGCGCGTTACGCCGCGTTCATCGATCCGCGGCCGCTCGCCGCCTCCATCCAGACCACTTCGGTGACGATCGACCCATCGGCACGCAGTTCGAGCGTGCGATAGGCCGCCGGCCGCGGGTCGAGCTCGAAGTTCTCCGCGTGCGGCTTGAACTGTGCGCAGGTCGAGGGTGTGCCGAGCAGTCGCACGCCCTTGCGCAGCACGTCGAAGCTCTGATGCACGTGCCCCCAGAGAATGCCCCGTACGTTGGGGTGACGGTCGATGACGGCAAAGAACGCCGGCGCGTTGACCAGGCCCACCTGATCGAGCCAGCGGCTGTGCATCGGCACCGGATGATGATGCAGACACACCAGCGCCGGGCGCTCATCGGCCTGGGTGAGCGCCGCGTCGAGCGCCACGAGGCTGCTGTGGCGCAACTCGCCGTGGGCCGCGCCGGGCACCACGCTGTCGAGCAGGATGATGCGCCAGCGGCCAAGCTCGAGGTGTCCGCCGGTGAGGAACGGCGCCTCGCTGAGCGCCTCGCGCAGCCGGGGCGGGTCGTCGTGGTTGCCCGGCAGGCACAACACCGGCACCTGCAGCGCGCCGAACAGCGCGCGGAAATGTGCATAACCACCGGGATCATCCTGCACGATGTCGCCGGTGACCAGCAGCGCATCCGGTGGCCACAGCTCGCGCTGTGCGTGGGCCAGCGCCCGACGCACCGAGGGCAGCGTCGGCACCCCGCGCAGCGTGCCACCTTCGCTGGCGTACAGGTGCAGGTCGGTGAACTGAATGAGACGGACGCTGCTCATGTGCGCGCAGCGTAGCAAAGACGCCTTAACCCGCAGTGAACTGGTTGGCATCCGCACGGCCGTCCGGTGTTCAGTGGTTCCCAACAGCACGCACCGGGCCTCGGGCCCTCACCGGCATGCGCCCGGTTCGAGCGGGGTCCGGGATCTGCGCCGCGCGGGGCCGTCCCGCCGACCCGGCGGGAGACCCTTCCGTGGATCTGGCTATTTATACAGATCTGCGACCCGGTGCTCATCAGAGGGTCGAGCGAACGGAGGGGCGGACATCCGCACGGCACACGCCGGCGCCGGTCCGGAGATTGAGCATTGGGATGCGCTGGGGGACAATGCCGGCCCCTTTTCCCCTGATGTCGCGCGGCGGTGGCCGCGCGGGCGGGTGCGACGAGGGCCCGCGCCGCCTGAAAGGAGCCGATGAGCACACGCCGAGAGCTTGCGAGCGCGCTGCGGAACGCGCAGAGGTGCGCATGACTGCGCGCGGCGAGCGCCTTCGAGGAGCGGCGTGCCCGGCGGACGTTCACCCGAGGCGCCTGCGCTGCATCGGCGAGCCTGCCTGTGCACCATCGGGACCCCGCAGCGAGGTGCCTGCCGGTGACCGGGCGGGACGTGACGCGCGGCTCGGCGCCGGCCGCTCAGGGGGGCGCGTGCGCCGTCCCGGAGGTCTGCGCCGACCGAACCGCACGACCCGCATCGGTTTCGCGACCCCGACGGAGGCGGGAAGGACCTCGAGGCGACATCGCTCACTGGGCGCGGGCCGATACCGGCGTTTCGCATCTCCTCCGGTCACCGACGTGTTCGAGCTGCGGGATGACGCTTGCCGCTGCGCGCCGCGGTGCACGATGCGCTCGCGGCTGGCGGTCGGGGCCGACGCTACGTTATCGTGGCGACGTGATGTCGATACCGACGGCCGGGTGATCGGCCTCGATGATTTCGGTGCCGCGGACCTGAAGTCCGCAGCGCCTCGCACCGTGTGGATTCAGCGCCGGGCGCCTCGAGCGCGAGATCGGCGAGCGGCTTGATACGGCAAATTGATCATACGTTAAGGGGTTACGGCTCATGGCAATCAAGGTGGGAATCAACGGCTACGGCCGCATCGGACGCAACGTGCTGCGCGCCCTGTTCGAGGGCAAGCGCGCCAGCGAAGTACAGATCGTCGCGATCAACGACCTCGGCGACGCCAAGACCAATGCGCACCTGACGCAGTACGACACGGTGCACGGTCGCTTCCCGGGCGAAGTGAAGGTCGAC
Organism: Pseudomonadota bacterium; assembly: GCA_021834525.1. Taxonomy (GTDB): domain Bacteria; phylum Pseudomonadota; class Gammaproteobacteria; order Steroidobacterales; family Steroidobacteraceae; genus 13-2-20CM-66-19. The sequence goes on from JAKBDK010000006.1 coordinate 35,426, forward strand.
GGCGACTCGCTGTCGGTCAACGGGCAGCGCATCCGCGTGCTCGCCGAGCGCGATCCGGCCAAGCTCCCCTGGGGCACCCTCGGGGTGGACTTCGTGCTCGAGTGCACGGGGCTGTTCACCAGCAAGGCAAAAGCCGCGGCGCACCTGGCCGGCGGTGCGAAGAAAGTCCTGATCTCCGCCCCGGGCGGGGATGATGTCGATGCGACCGTGGTCTACGGCGTCAATCACGGCGTGCTCTCGAGCAAGCACACCGTGGTGTCGAACGCCTCGTGCACCACCAACTGTCTGGCGCCCGTCGCCAAGGTGCTCCACGACACGGTCGGGATCGCCGCCGGACTCATGACGACCGTGCACTCCTACACCAACGATCAGGTGCTCACCGACGTCTACCACAAGGACCTGCGTCGCGCGCGTTCGGCGACCCAGTCGCAGATCCCGACCAAGACCGGCGCCGCGGCCGCCGTGGGCCTGGTGCTGCCGGAGCTGAAGGGGCTGCTCGATGGCTTCTCCGTGCGCGTCCCCACCATCAACGTCTCGATGGTCGATCTGACCTTCTCGGCCCAGCGGGCGACCAGCGTCGAGGAGGTCAACGAGCTGCTGCGCACGGCGGCCGCTTCCTCTGCGTGGCACGGGGTGCTCGGCTACAACACCGCGCCGCTGGTCTCGTGCGACTTCAACCACGACGCACACTCCTCAGTGTTCGATGCGACGCTGACGAAGGTCATCGGCGGCACGCTGGTGAAGGTGTGCGCGTGGTACGACAATGAGTGGGGCTTCTCCAACCGTATGCTCGACGTCGCGCTCGCCTGGTCCCAGGCGTCATGAACGTCCGGCGCATGACGGACACGGACCTGCACGGCAAGCGGGTGCTGATCCGTGAAGACCTCAATTGCCCCATCAAGGACGGCGCAGTGACGAGCGATGCGCGCATCCGCGCCGCATTGCCGACCATCCGCTATGCGCTCGACCAGCATGCCCAGGTGTTCGTCGTGTCGCATCTCGGGCGGCCGAAGGAGGGTGAGTTCGACGAGGCGCTGTCGCTGAAGCCGGTGGCGGCGCGGCTCGCCGAGCTGCTCGGCACGCCGGTGCCGCTGAAGCGCGATTGGCTCGACGGCCTCGAGTGCGCTCCGGGCACCGTCGTGCTGTGCGAGAACGCGCGCTTCAATACAGGCGAGAAGAAGGATGACGAGACGCTCGCACGGCGCATGGCGGCGCTGTGTGACGTGTTCGTGATGGATGCCTTTGGTACCGCTCACCGGGCCGAGGCCAGCACGCACGGGGTGGCCCGCTTCGCCAAGGTGGCCTGCGCCGGTCCGTTGCTGGTCGGGGAACTCGAGGCGCTCGAGCGAGCGCTGGAGAAGCCGGCCCGGCCGCTGGTTGCGATCGTCGCCGGCTCGAAGGTCTCGACCAAGCTCACCGTGCTCGAAACGCTGCTCGAGAAAGTCGACAAGCTCATCGTCGGTGGCGGCATCGCGAACACCTTCCTCGCCGCCACGGGCGTGCAGGTGGGCAAGTCGCTGTGCGAGTCGGAGCTCACCGACGTGGCACGGCGCCTGATGGACCGGGCGCGCGAGCGCGGCACGGAGATCCCGTTGCCGACCGACGTGGTGGTGGCCAAGGAGTTCGCCGCCACTGCCCACGCCGACGTCCGCTCGATCCACGACGTGCGCGCCGAGGAGATGATCCTCGACATCGGCCCGGACACCGCGGAGCGTCTGGCGGCGCTGCTGCAGGATGCCGGCACCATTCTCTGGAACGGGCCGGTCGGGGTGTTCGAGTTCGACCAGTTCGGTGAGGGCACCCGCGCGATCGCCGAGGCGATCGCGCGCAGCAAGGCATTCTCTCTCGCCGGCGGTGGTGACACGCTCGCGGCAATCGAAAAGTACCGCGTCGAGGACGGGATTTCCTACATCTCGACCGGCGGCGGGGCATTCCTGGAATTCGTCGAAGGCAAGCAGCTGCCTGCAGTGGCAGTTCTGGAGGCGCGCGCGCGCGGCTAAATTTATGCTCAGAAGAACCAAAATCGTGGCGACCGTTGGTCCGGCCACAGACGATGTACAGATCCTGACGGACATGATGCGCGCCGGCCTCGACGTGGCGCGCCTGAATGCCTCGCACGGCACGGTGGATGATCGCCGCCGCCGCCTCGCGATGGTGCGTGAGGCGGCGAACCGGGCCAATCGGTGCGTCGGCGTGCTGCTCGATCTGGCCGGACCGAAGATCCGCATCGAGAGTTTCGTCGAGGGCAAGGTGATGCTCGTCGAGGGCACGCCGTTCGTGCTCGATACGGCGCTTGATCCGAAGGCCGGAACGCTCGAGAGCGTCGGGGTCGCCTACAAGAATCTGATTCACGACGTGAAGGGCGGCGACACGCTGCTGCTGAACGACGGGCAGATCGTGCTCGACGTGGATCGGGTGGCCGGTACGCGCATTCACACCCACGTGCGGGTCGGCGGTGAGCTGTCCAATCGCAAGGGACTCAACCGCCAGGGCGGCGGTATCTCCGCGCCGGCGCTCTCGGACAAGGACAAGGAGGACATCCGTATTGCCGTCGAGGAGAGCGTTGATTACATCGCGGTGTCCTTCGCGCGTGATTCCGACGACATCGAGCAGGCGCGCACGCTGGCCCGCCGGGCCGGCCGCGACACGCGCATCGTCGCGAAGGTCGAGCGCCAGGAAGCGATCAGCAATCTCGATGCGATCATCAAGGCGTCCGACGTCGTCATGGTGGCGCGTGGTGACCTCGGCGTGGAGATGGGCTACGCGGAGCTCACCGGGCTGCAGAAGACCATCATTCACAAGACGCGGGCGCAGAACCGTGTGGTCATCACCGCGACGCAAATGATGGAGTCGATGATCCAGAGCCCGATTCCGACGCGTGCCGAGGCCAGCGATGTCGCCAACGCGGTGCTGGACGGCACTGACTCGGTGATGCTCTCGGCGGAAACGGCCGCCGGCCGCTATCCAGTGCGCGCCGTGGAGGCGATGGCGCAGATCATCGAGGGCGCAGAGAAGTACCAGGTCTCGCTCGGTAACGAGCGACACCGCACCGAGGGTCAGTTCGGCGACAGCGAGGAAGCGATCGCCATGGCCGTGATGTACGCGGCCAACCACATGAAGGTGCGCGCCATCGTCGCGCTGACCGAGTCCGGGTCGACTCCGCTGTGGATGTCGCGTATTCGTTCAGACATCCCGATCTACGCCTTCACCCGGCATGAGTCGACCCGACGGCGCGTGACGATGTTCCGCGGCGTGTACCCGGTCATCTTCGACGTGACTCGTGCGAAGTCGACCGGGGAGTTGTACGACACGCTGTTTACCCGGCTCCTGGAGCTGAAGTTGGTCGAGCGCAAGGACCTGGTGATCCTCACCAAGGGTGAACAGTCGGGCGTGCAGGGCGGCACCAACTCGCTGCAGATTCTCGAGGTCGCCTGAGGGCGTGGCGTCCCTGACGGGGTTCGAGGCCGACGCGCCGGCCGCACTTGCGGGCGGGGCGCGTCGGCGCCCCGTCGTGGCGCTGGTACTGACCGGCGGCGGGGCGCGCTCGGCCTACCAGATCGGCGTGTTGCGCGCGCTCGCGCAGATGCTGCCGCGGGCGCGCAATCCCTTCCAGATCATCATCGGCACTTCGGCCGGTGCGGTGGCTGCCAGCGTGCTCGCGGCGCAGGCGCACGTCTGGCGCCAGGGCGTGGCGGGACTGGAGCGGGTCTGGGCGAATTTCCGCACCGAACAGGTCTTCTACGTCGACGGACCCCACATGGTCCGCTCGGGTCTGCACTGGATTCTCTCGCTGCTCTCGAGCGGCCTGGTGCTCGCACCACCGAAATCGTTGCTCGATACCAGTCCGCTGCGCGAGCTGCTCGGACGGGAAGTCGACATCAGCGGCATCCGTCGCAGCATCGAGCGCGGGCACCTGCGCGCCTGCGCGCTCTGCGCCACCAGTTACGCCACGGGAGAATCGGTCGCGTTCTTCGATGCCGCGCCGCAGGTGGGCGAGTGGTCGCGCGTGCAGCACATCGGGCGGCGCAGCGAGCTGACGCTCGATCACATCATGGCGAGCGTGGCGATCCCGCTGCTGTTCGCGCCGATGAAGCTCGGCAGCGAATTCTTCGGCGACGGCTCGATGCGCCAACTCAATCCGCTCAGTCCGCCGATCCATCTCGGTGCGGACCGCCTGCTCATCATCGGGGTGAGCTCCGAGCAGGGCTCGGGTACCGACTCGAGCCGGCCGGCGACGATGCCGACCCCCGGGGAGGTGTTCGGCTTCATGCTCGATACGCTGTTCAACGACCAGCTGTATGGGGATCTCGAGCACATCGAGCGCATCAATCAGCTGGTGCATGCCGCGCCGCAGACGCGCGCCGTGCGCCCGATCGAAACATTCATGATGGCGCCGAGCATCGACCCGAGTGACATCGCCGCACGGCACGTCGCGGACATGCCGCGCGGCCTGCGGGCGCTGCTGCGCGTGCTGGGGGGACGGCCGGAGGTCTCGGGCCATCAGTTGACGAGCTACCTGACGTTCGAGGCGCCGTACACGCGCGCCCTGATCGAATTGGGCTACGAGGACGCGATGCAGCTGCGCGAGCCCCTGACGGCGTTCGTGAGCGGGGAGCAGGATGCTGCGGCCGTGGCCGCGCAGTCCGGCTGAGCCTCAGCGGCTCTCCGGCGGCGCCGCCTCGCTGCGCAGCCCGGTGTGCCGGGCCCGCACGCGCGGGTGCGTCTCGGCGAAGCGCTGGGTGAGACGATCGACGATGTAGACGGAGCGATGCTGTCCACCGGTGCAGCCGACCGCCACGGTGAGATAGCCGCGGTTGCTCGCCTGGTATTCCGGAACGCGTGCGTTGATGAAGGCGGCGATGTCATCCACCAGACGGGCCACGTCGGAGTGGCGTTCGAGGAAGCTGATCACGGGCGGGTCGCGGCCCGTGAGGGCGCGCAACGCCGGCTCCCAGTAAGGGTTCGGGAGCGAGCGGGCATCGAAGACGAAGTCCGCATCGCCTGGAATTCCGTGCTTGAAGCCGAAGGACTCGAACGTCACCGACAAGCGCCCACCACGCGGCTCGCCGAGCCGCTCGGCGATCAGGTCGCGTAGCTTGTGCATGCCCATGTGCGAGGTGTCGATCACCAGATCCGCCGCCTGGGCGATCGGATCCATCAGCCGCCGCTCCAGCGCGATCGCGCTGCTCAGGTCGCGGCTGCCGCGGCCCATCGGGTGCGTGCGGCGCGTTTCGGCGAAGCGGCGCAGCAGCACCTCGTCGGCGGCGGTGAGGAAGATGACCTCGCAGTCGATGCCGCTGCGGCGCAGCTCATCGATCAGCTGCGGCACGATGGCGATTTCCGCCGCGCTGTTGCGCGCATCGACGCCCACCGCTGCGCGCCCGTAGGTCTGTTCGGGACTGCGCACCGCGTGCGCGATGAACGGCTTGAGCAGGGCGGCCGGGATGTTGTCGATGCAGTAATAGTCCAGGTCCTCGAGCATGCGCAATGCCACGCTCTTGCCCGAACCCGACAGCCCGCTCAAGACGATGATGCGCACGGGGTGTGCCGTCCTCGCCGCTCAGGCGCGCAGCATGCGCACCTCGAGCGCGTGATGATCGGTGAGCTTCTCTTTGTGCTTCTTGACGCACCGGTCGAGCTTGTCGGCCAGCAGATCGATCGCCGCGTACATGTTCTCTTCGGTGGAGTCGGCATGGATGGAGTTGCCGCTCACGTGCAGGGTCGCCTCGGCCTTCTGGCGTAACTTCTCCACGCTGAGTACGCAATGTACGTCGATGACTTGCTCAAAGTGCCGTTCGATGCGCTCGAGTTTCTTCTCCACGTAGCCACGCAGGGCGGGGGTGATCTCGATGTGGTGACCGGTGACGGTGAGCTGCATAGTCATCTCCTATCGCGTGAAGTGCACGATGACAATCATCCGTTGTTCAGATCGGGGCTGATCCGGAGCGCTTGCGCTCGCCGGAAGAGGGGATGTTCAACGCTTCGCGGTACTTCGCCACGGTGCGCCGTGCCACCGGGATGCCCTCGGCGGAGAGCAGCTCGGCGATGCGTCCGTCGCTCAGCGGTGCGAGCGGTGCCTCTTCCTTGACCAGCTTCCTGATCTTGGCGCGGATGGCAGTCGAGGAGGTCCCCGAGCCGTCCGCACCTTCTATCTGACTGGAAAAGAAGTATCGAAGTTCGAAAACGCCGCGCGGGGTGTGCATGTACTTGCCGGAGGTGACGCGCGAGATGGTTGATTCGTGCATCCCGACCGCCTCGGCGATGTCCTTGAGGATCATCGGGCGCATGTGCTCCTCGCCCTGCTCGAGGAAGGCCACCTGCCGCTCGACGATGGAGCGGGCGACCTTGATCAGCGTCTCGTGCCGGATCTCCAGGCTCTTCAGCAGCCAACGGGCCTCCTGCAGCTGCGCGCGCAGGCTCGCATGGCTCGCGCTGCGGCCGAGCAGATTGGCATAGCCGTGGTTGAGGCGGACTCGCGGCAGGGTTGCGGCGTTGATTTCGACGATCCAGCCGCGATCGCCGCGACGCACGAACACGTCCGGCACGACGTATTGCGGCGCGCTCGTGCTGATCGTCGCGCCCGGCCGTGGATGGCAGGAGCGCACCAGCGCGAGCGCTTCGGCGAGATCCTCCTCGCTGGTGTGCAGCTCGCGCTTCAGCGCGGCGAGGTCGCGCCCGGCCAGCTGTTCCAGATGATGCCGCGCAATCGCGACGGCCGTGGCCATCCCCGGGGTGGACTGATCGAGCTGGCGCAGCTGCAGCTCGATGCACTCCCCGATGCTGCGGGCGCACACCCCGGCCGGATCGAGCGCCTGGACCCGAGCGAGCACCGCCTCGACGTCCTCGCCGGTGCACTGGACGTCGGGCTTGAGAGTCTCGGCGATGTCCTGCAGCGGTTCGATGAGATAGCCGTCATCGTTGACCGCATCGACGATGGCGCGCGCGATGGCGAGTTCCCGCGGGGCGAGGCGGGCCAGCTCGATCTGCCAGAGCAGGTATTCCTGCAACGACTGGCCGGCCGCATCGGCAATGTCCTGCTGTCGGTCATCGTCCTCGCCGTTCCAGGTGGACTCTGCCGATCCCGCACCCTGGCTGCCCCAGTCCTCGTCGAGGACCTCGACCGTCTCCTCGCGTCCGTCCGCCGCGGCCTCGGTCTCCCGGGCCGGCTCGGTGGGCGGGGCGACTTCGTCCGCCTCGGCCTCACCGGGGCGCTCATCCGCTCCCTCGCTCTCGTCCTCGCCCTCATCCATGGGCTCGAGCATGACATTGGTTTCGAGCAGTTCGCGGATGTGCGCTTGAAGCTCGAGTGCCGGCAGCTGCAGAAGCCGGATCGCCTGCTGCAGCTGCGGGGTCATGGTCAGTTGCTGACCCAGCTTGAGCTGCAGTGAGGGTTTTAACATGGCGGCATGGAGGGCGGTCGCGGCTGTCCTGGGGCTGCGGATAAGACGGAGGTTTGCGGTTGCGGCCGGCGCGCCGGCAGACACCTCACAAGCGAAACGACTCGCCCAAGTACACCTCACGGACCTGGGGATTGGCAAGGATTTCTTCGGCGTTTCCGGCAGCGATCACAGTTCCCTGATTGACGATGTACGCGCGCGAGCACACCCCCAGCGTTTCGCGCACGTTGTGGTCGGTGATCAGCACCCCGATGCCGCGCTCCGTGAGCTCGCGGATGATGCGCTGGATGTCGAGGACCGAGAGCGGATCGACACCGGCGAACGGCTCATCCAGCAGCATGAAGCGCGGTTCGGCCGCGAGCGCTCGCGCGATCTCCACGCGCCGTCGCTCGCCGCCGGAGAGCGACAGTCCGAGGCTGCGGCGCACATGCCCGATGCGCAGCTCATCGAGCAGCTCCTCCAGGCGCTGCTCGCGGGCGGCGCGGTCGAGGTCCACGCGGGTCTCGAGGATCGCCAGTACGTTGCTCTCCACCGACAGGCGACGGAACACCGAGGCTTCCTGGGGCAGATAGCCGAGGCCGAGCTGCGCGCGCCGGTGCACCGGCAGGCGAGTGATGTCGCGCTCGCCGAGCTGGATGCTGCCGGCGTCGCAGCCGACCAGTCCGACGATCATGTAGAACGCGGTGGTCTTGCCGGCGCCGTTCGGGCCGAGCAGTCCGACCACCTCGCCGCTGGCGACCTCGAGATCGAGCCCGCGCAGAACGGTGCGCGTGCCGTAGCGCTTCTCAAGACCGGTGGCGCGCAGTGACATCAGGAGGTCCGTCCGGCGGGCGGGGCCGTCCCCGAAGGGCCGGGCGGTGGCCCGCGGTGCGAGGACTTCTGCGGCGCGATGGTGATGTGCACCCGCTCGCCAGAGCCACTGGAAGTCGCCTGGATGCGCTCCTCGATGATGTTGTAGAGAATCGAGGGTCCGCTGAACTCGTCCCGGCCGACGGCGACCCAAGCCTTGTGGCTCAGACGCACCGTGCCCGCCGTGACGTTGTAGATGATCTGGTTGGCGTGCCCCTGGGTGATCCTGCCCTGGGCACTTTGCTGCCTGAATTGCGCCGGCGCGCCGGTCACGGTCACACGGGCGATGCGGCTGTTGCCAATCTCGACGACGGCCTGGTCCGAGGTCAGGCTTCCGTGGGGTGGTGCATGCACCTGGACGTTGCCCTGGAGCGTCCACTGACCGTCCGGTCGGCCCAGGCCGCTCGCGCGGGCCCGGTCCGCCACCACGGTGATCTTGCCCTGCTGGATCGTGATCTTGTGGAACGCGCCGGTGTGCGATTTGTAGTCGATCTCGGAGGACGCGGCATCAAACGTGTACGTGCCGTGTGCGTTGAACAGGGGCTTGGCGCGCGCGGGCGTCGCCTGGGCAGTCCCGGGCGCCGAGGCGGCCAGAACGGAGCCGGCGAGGCTGCAGAGCGCGCTGCCGAGCAACCAGGTTCTAATGCGAGAGCGTGACGATGGCATGGACCTTGGATTCTAAATGCAGTCGGTGGGCCTTCAAGTTCACCGCAAGCCCGGTGGCGTTGAGCGTCTGTCCGGCCCACAACAGCGTCACCGGGTCGTCGCTGCGGACCACGTCGGCGCGGCTGTCGAAGGTCAGCGTGTCGGTACGAATCCGAATGGGCGCGTGCGAACCGTTCAGCGCCGCCCGCACGTGCACGTCGCCGGAGAGCTGCACCCGGTCCGTGCCGTGCATGATCGCGCCGCGATCGGCGGTTGCCGACCAGTGATTGCCGCTCGGATCCTGGAACGTGAGCGCAACCTGCGTCAACTGCACCCGGTCCCGGCGGGGCAGCTGGCGGATCGTGGCGGCGTCGATGATGTAGAGCGGCAGACCGTTCTTGCCGGTTTCGATCAACTGCGCATCGCGGGCCGAGTAGCCCTCGCTGGTGTCCGAGCGCTGTACCGTCGCGGCTTGCGGCGCACGGTTTTGCCGCGCCAGCAGCAGCGATCCGATGATGACGGCCGCGACGGTGAGCACGGCAAAGATGCGGTACATCACGTCGGTTCGGCTCCCCGGCGGGCGGCGAGCAGCTGGTCGCACACCTCGCGCACGGCCCCGAGGCCGCCCGGCAGGCGGGTGACGGCGTTGGCCGCCGAGCGCGCCGCATCGTGGGCATCGGCCACCGCGAAGGACAGACCGACGAGGCGCATCAGTGCCACGTCCGGTGTGTCGTCCCCGATGCAGGCGCACTCGGCCGGCGTCACGCGCAGCCGCGCGCACAGCCGTGCGAGGGCTGCTGCCTTGTCGCTGACGCCCTGCAGCACGTGGCGGATTCCGAGCTCCCGGCAGCGCAGGCGCGTCATGCTCGAGCGGCGCCCGGAGATCACCGCGACGGTCACGCCCGCCGCCGTGAGCGCTTTCAGTCCCGCCCCGTCGCGCACGTGGAACACCTTCAGCGCCTCGCCGCGCGGACCGTAGTAGAGCCGCCCGTCGGTGAGCACGCCGTCGACGTCTAGAATCAACACGCGCACGCGGGCGGGATCGGCGCTCATGATCGGCTCGACGCGCAGCTCATACGACGCCGGCGCGGAACAAGTCGTGCACGTTGAGCGCCCCGACCAGCCGGCCCTGCGCGTCGGCGACCGGCAGCGCGGTGATGCCGTGCACTTCCATCTGGTGAACCGCCTCGGCGGCCAGTTCCCGCGGGCCGATGCTCTTGCAGGGCGAAGTCATCACCTCGCGCATCGTCGCATGGTGCACATCGATCTGCCGGTCGAGCGCGCGGCGCAGGTCCCCATCGGTGAACACCCCGCAGATGTGATGTTCGGTATCGGTGATGACGGTCATGCCGAGTCCCTTGCGCGACATCTCGAGCAACCCCAGGCTGAGCGGGGCCTCGGGACGCACCTCGGGCAACGCCGCCCCGGTGCGCATCAGCTGCTCGACCCGCAGCAGCAACTGGCGGCCGAGCGTGCCGCCGGGGTGCGAGCGGGCAAAGTCCTGCTTGGTGAAGCCGCGGGCGTCCAATACCGCCACCGCCAGCGCATCGCCCATGGCGAGCGCCGCGGTCGTGCTCGCGGTCGGTGCGAGGTTCAGCGGGCACGCCTCCTCCGGTACGCTCACGTCGAGCACCACCGCGGCGGCGCGGCCCAGGGTCGAGTCGGGCTTGCCGACCATGGCGATCAGCGGCACCCCGAGGCGCGCCAGGTGCGGCAGCAGCAGCAGCACCTCCGGGGTCTCCCCCGAATTCGATAGCGCCAGCACCAGATCGGTGCGCGTGATCACGCCCAGGTCGCCGTGGCTGGCCTCGGCCGGATGCAGGAAGAAGGCCGGGCTGCCGGTGCTGGCGAGGGTTGCGGCGACCTTGCGCGCCACGTGCCCGGATTTGCCGATTCCGGTGACCACCACCCGGCCCTGGCAGTTCAGACACAGGCGGCAGGCGGCCGCGAAGCGCCCATCGAGCCGCGCCACGAGCGCCTGGACGGCCTGTGCCTCGATCGAGAGCGCGCGCTGCGCGGCGGCCAGCAGGCTCTGGTCGGTGGCGTCGGCGGATTCGGCAGCGGCGTTCATGACCCGGAATTGTAGCAAGTCCGCCTATGCCCTCCGGCCCGTTCCGCACTGGCGGGCGGTCCGGGTTTGGGGCAGCACGGTGCGGCCCCGTCGATTAATATGGGTGCATGAACCCAGAGGAAGTCGCGCGGCTGATCCGCGCCGGCCTGCCCGGAGCCGATGTCCGGGTGCAATCGGAAGACCAGACGCACTTCGCGGCTCGGATCGTGGCCGAGCAGTTCAGCGGCCTGCGCAGCGTTGCCCGCCATCAGCTCGTCTACCGCACCCTCGGGGAGCGGATGGGCGGGCAGATCCATGCGCTGTCGATCGAGGCGCTGACCCCGGCCGAAGCCAGAGGCTGAGATGGACAAACTGCAGATCCAGGGCGGGGTGCCGCTCGAGGGCGAGGTGCGGATTTCCGGAGCGAAGAACGCGACGCTGCCGATTCTGGCCGGCGCGCTGCTGGCCGACGGTCCGGTGGTCGTCGGCAACGTGCCGCACCTGAAGGACGTGACCACGACGGTGGAACTCCTCGGGGGCATGGGCGCGACGGTCACGATCGATGAGCGCATGCGCATCGAGGTCGATCCGACCACCGTGTCCGATTACTCTGCGCCGTACGAACTCGTCAAGACGATGCGCGCCTCGATCCTCGTGCTCGGTCCGCTCGTTGCACGCTACGGGCGTGCCGATGTATCGCTGCCCGGCGGCTGCGCCATCGGCGCCCGGCCGGTCAACATCCACGTCGCCGGCCTGCAGGCCCTCGGCGCAGACATCACCATCGACGGCGGCTACATCCGGGCGCGCGCGAGCCGGCTGCGCGGAGCGCGTCTGGTGCTCGACACCGTGACGGTGACCGGCACGGAAAACCTGATGATGGCCGCGACCCTCGCCGAAGGCGAGACGGTCATCGAGAACGCCGCCCGCGAGCCCGAGGTGGTGGATCTGGCGAATTTCCTGATCAGCATGGGGGCGAAGATCCGCGGTGCCGGCAGCGACAAGATCGTCGTGGAGGGCGTCGAGCGCCTGAGCGGCACGAGCTACGAGGTGCTTCCCGATCGAATCGAGAGCGGGACCTACCTGGTGGCCGGCGCGATCACCGGCGGGCACGTGCGCATCAAGAACGCCCGACCGGACCATCTGGATGCCGTTCTGGTGAAGCTGCAGGAGGCCGGCGCGCAGGTCGGTGTCGGGGACAACTGGGTCGAGGTCGACATGCGGGGGCGCCGGCCCCGCGCCATCGACGTGCGCACCGCGCCCTATCCGGCGTTCCCGACCGACATGCAGGCGCAATTCGCGGCGCTGAACACCGTGGCGGACGGCGTCGGGACCATCACCGAGACGATTTTCGAGAACCGGTTCATGCACATGCTGGAGATGCGCCGGCTGGGTGCCGAGATCCGTCTGGAAGGCAACACGGCGATCATCCACGGGGTGTCGCGTCTGAAGGCCGCGCCGGTGATGGCGACGGACCTGCGTGCCTCGGCGAGTCTGGTGCTCGCCGGGTTGATCGCCGACGGGCGTACCGAAATCGAGCGCATCTATCACATTGATCGGGGCTACGAGGCCATCGAGGAGAAACTGTCACAGCTGGGTGCGCAGATCAAACGAGTGCCGAACTGACGGTCCGGGCGCTGCGCAACCGGCCGCGGAGCATTGATCGGGGGGGGACTATGCGGATAGGCATGATTGGGCTTGGCCGGATGGGCGCCTACATGGTGCGCCGGCTGATCGAGGACGGTCACGAGTGCGTGGCCTACGACCAGTCCACGCCGGCGGTGCAGGCCGCCGCGGCGGTCGGGGCGATCGGGGTGAGTTCGGCGGTCGATCTCATTGCGCAGCTGCCGGCGCCGCGCGCCGTGTGGATCATGGTACCGGCGGCAGCGGTGGACGCAGTGATCGCACGGCTGCGTCCGCTGCTCGCGCCCGGGGATACGCTGGTCGACGGCGGCAACTCGCATTACTCCGATGACATCCGCCGCGCCGATGAGCTGCGCAGTGGCGGGATTCACTACCTCGACGTCGGCACCAGCGGCGGGGTGCTCGGCCTCGAGCAGGGGTACTGCCTGATGGTCGGGGGCGAGAAGAGCACGTTCGAGAAGCTCGAGCCGATCTTCGCCACCCTCTCCCCGGGTGGGCGCATCCCGCCGGCCGTCGGCCGCGCGCGCACCGCCGCGGACACCGCTCCGATGGGCTACGTGTACTGCGGGCCGAGCGGCGCCGGCCACTTCGTGAAGATGGTGCACAACGGCATCGAGTACGGCGTCATGGCGGCCTACGCTGAGGGCCTGAGCGTCCTGCAGAACGCCGATGCCGGCCTGCGTGCGGCCCAATCGGCGGATGCCGAAACCACGCCACTCGAGCACCCGCGGCGCTTTCAGTACCGGTTGGATCTCGCCGCCATCACCGAAGTGTGGCGCCACGGCAGCATCATTTCCTCGCGCCTGCTCGATCTCACCGCGCGCGCCCTGGCTTCGGATCCGACCCTGTCGAATTTCAGCGGACGCGTGTCGGACTCGGGCGAGGGGCGTTGGACGGTGCAGGCCGCAATCGACATGGGCGTGCCGGCGAACGTGCTGAGCGCGGCCCTCTACGCCCGCTTCGCCTCGCGCGGCACGGGCGAGTTCGCCGACAAGGTGCTCTCGGCGATGCGCCTGGGGTTCGGCGGCCACGAGGAGCGCAAGGGCTGAGACCGATCGTGGCGGGCCGGCGGAGCGCTCCGCCGGCCCGCCGCCATCGCCTAGTGCGCCACCGCCGGTGCGGTGACATTGCCGATCATGGGCAGCACGCCGCGACCCCCGACCACCTGCGGCAGATGGCCGTTCCACTTGTTGACCGCCTCCTGCTGAATCAACTCGGGGGTGAGCGAGGTCTGCAGCAGCTTCTGCGCCTCTGACTGCGCGGTCGCCTCGACGATTTTCTGCTGCGCGACGACTTTCGCCTTCTGCAGTTCGTATTCGGCCTGCAGCGCGCGCTGCTGCGCCACCTGCTTCTCCTCGATGGCGGCGGCGAACTGTCGGCTGAAATGGAAGTCGGTGATGTTCACGGCATCGACCACCACCCGAAACGGTGAGAGCGCGGTGCGGATCTGACTTTCGATCTGGTTGCGGACCTGGTCGCGCTCGACGATCAAGTCCTGGGCATTGAAATGGGCGGTGACGGCCTTGACGGCGTTGCTGATCGCCGGGCGAATCACCTTGCGGATCAGCTGCGGCTCACTGCCGATGTGCTGATAGACCCACTCCGCATCCCCGGGCAGGATGTGCCAGTTGGTCGCCACGGTCGTTGACACGTTCTGCAGATCGAGGCTCGCCGCCGTCTCGGTGTCCTGGGAGTTCTGCACCTGCACGTTCATGTGCGCAACGCTCTGCATGAACGGAATTTTCAGGTGCAGGCCTGGATCGAGCACCCCGGGCTGCACGGCACCGAAGGTCATGAGCACGCCGCGCGCGCCGGGGCCGATCTGGGCGAACGCGCCGCCGGCGAGGATCAGTGCGACCAGCACGGCGATGCCGAGGCCGATCAGCCGACTGTTCGGCGGGGGCAGGTGGGGTCGTTGGGCACTCATCGGGCAGTCTCCATGTTCATTGCAGCACTGAGAGAATCTGTTCGCGCCGGTTCCAGAGCGTCTGGATGTCCTGTGCGGCGAGCAGCGACTGAAGCTGTACTGGTGCGCTCGCGCCGTCGGTGAGCGCCAGGACGCCATCGCGCAGGTTCACCACGGCGAGCACGAGGTCGCCGTCGGCGGCGACCAGCTGTTCGAGCGTGGTTCGCTCATTGCGATGCCGCTGGTGGATGCGATCCATCTCGGGCACCGGTGCGGTGCGGATGGCCGTCTCCAGAGCGTCGATCTTGCGTGCGGCGCGTTCGAGGGCCTGTGCGGCGCTCACCGCGGCGGCATCGGGAAAGGGATGCTCCCGGGTCGGCGGTGCCAGGTGTTCGCGCCGAAAGTCCGACTCCAATTGCGCGGCGTGCGCGCGGCACTGACCGAGCAGCTCACTCAGTTTGCCGCGGATCAACAGATCATCGGCGCGCAGCTGATTCTCGCGGCGGTAGAAGTTGTACCCCCAGCCGTAGAACAGGTTGGCGAGGACTTGCTTGACGGGACCGGCCGCATCGATCGGGTTGGCGGTGCTTTTCAGTTCCATGCTCGAGGCTCCGCGCTCTGGCCGGCGGCCACCGCCGCCGGCCAGAGCGCTCAGGATCAATTGCCGGATTTCGGGCCTGCGCCGGTCGGTTGCAGCGCGTTGCCGACGGGGAAGGTGCCCATGGTGGACCCGCCGATGAAGAACGGCTGGCCCACTGCGGCGTTCGGCGCCGAGACCAGACCCTTCTCGGCCATCTTCAGCGCGACGTAGTAGCGCACCGCATCGAGTTCGGACAGACCGAATGCGCGCAGTGAGATCAGCTCGCGCATGCGTTCGTCCTTCGGCAGGATCAGGACCTTGGCGTCGTTCAACGTGATGCCGTACACGCCGAGGAAATCCGCCAGGTGCTGTTTGACGAGCTCGACGATCTCATGGATGTGCTCGTTGATCTTCTCCATCGGAGTGACCTGCACGACCTGGTTGATCGCCTGCTCGACCACGGGGCCGGCGTAGCTCGCCACCTCGTCGGTGGAGATGAAGTGCTTGGCGAACGGCATGTGCGTCACGAGCTTCAGTGCGCCGTCCTTGGTGTCGACGTGCACGTAGTACTCGACCTGGTACTGCATCTCGGCCATCTCGGCCGAAGTCGCCAGGCCCGCGCTGCGCACCAGCAGCTTGGCGCGATTGACGTAGAGCACCTCGTACTGCCAGGGCGACTGGCCGCCGAAGAATCCGGTCACGAAGCTGCCAATCAGCGGCTTGTCGGGTGTTTGGATGGGGAACTGGCCGGTGTCGTACACGCCGAGCACCGCGCCGCGCGATTTGAGCACCGCGAAGTGGTTGGCTTCCACGGTGAGCAGGCTGCCCGAGACCAGATTCTGGTCAGGATAATGAAACGCGAGGACGGTCGGTCCCATCACGTCCGTGCCGTCAGGATTGAGCGTCGAGACTACCTGTCGGGTCAATGCCATCGTCCGTCTCCTGTATGAGGGGGTGTCGGTCCGGCGCTTGCTGCAGAGAACCGCTGCGCGCCGTGCGGTGTTCTTGTGTTGGGTCGTCGCGTGCCCGGTCGCGCCCAGGGTCCTGTCGGCAGCGCCGGTGCGATTGTAATCCAATCGCCGCGCGACGCGAGGGTCACGGACTCGCAATATCGTCGCGGTACGCTCGCTCGGCGGGAATTGCTCCCGGTGGTGTGTATTGGTATATTAATACACATGGATGCATCGATGCTGAACATCCAGCCGAGCGCGCCGGAGCCGATCTACCGCCAGATCCTCGAGCAGCTGCGCCGGCTGATTGCCGCCGGCCAGCTTGCCGAGGGCGAGCGGCTGCCCTCGGTGCGCGAGGTGGCCGTGACGCACGCGGTGAATCCCATGACCGTCTCGCGAGCCTACAGCCTTGCAGAGGCCGAGGGGCTGCTCGAGCGCCTGCGCGGCAAAGGGATGGTCGTGGCCGCACAGAGCGGGCGCGCTCGCTCGCAGAGCGAGCGGCTCGCGCTGCTCGAGTCGCCGCTGCAGGCGCTCTCGCGCCAGGTGCAGGAATTGGAATTGCCCGCCGAGTTGGTGCTGCGGCGGCTGGGGAAGCTGTTGGGGGAGTGAGTCATGTCAGAGTCGAACTCCGCGCCGCTCACGGCGCAAGGTCTGTGGCACACGTATGAGGGGCGCAGTGCGCTGTGTGGCGTCGACTTCAGAGTCGAGGCCGGCAGTGTGCTCGGACTGATCGGACGCAATGGCGCGGGCAAGTCCACATTGATCCGCGCGCTCCTCGGCCTGCTGGTGCCGAGCAGCGGCTGTGCTCTGGTGCTCGGTGAGCCCTCCCTGCAGTTGACCGATCGGGTCAAGGAGCGCATTGCCTACGTGCCGCAACAGCCGGAGGCATTCCCGTGGCTCACCGCCACGCAGATGTTCGCGTTCGTCGGACGGTTCTTCCCGCGCTGGGACGATGCGTTCGCGCGCGCGACGCTCTCGCGGTGGGACATCCCGGCCGGCCGGCCGCTCGCCAAGCTGTCCCCGGGGGAGCGTCAGCGCGTGGAGCTGATCCGCGCGCTCGCCTGCCGCCCGGATGTGCTGGTGCTCGATGAGCCGGCCGCAGCGCTCGACCCCGTCGCGCGGCGTGAATTGCTGCGCGAAGTGGCGCTGCGGGCCGGGGAAGAGGGGTGCACGGTGCTGTTCTCGACCCACATCGTGTCCGACCTGGAGCGGGTGGCGTCCCAAATCGCGCTGCTGCACGCGGGACGGCTGCTGCTGCACTGCGCGCTCGATGACACCAAGGAGCGGTACGCGCGATTGTGGCTGCCGTCCCACCACGCCGCGGCGGCACCCGATGCAGCCGTCAGCCGGCGAGTACACAGCGACGGCAGTCTCACGCTGGTCGTGGGGCGCGGTGCGCGCGGGGACTGGCCGCCGGCGGTGCAGCTCGACGGCGTGCGGCTCGACGCGCTGGGTCTTGAAGACCTGTTCGTGGAGATCGCGGCGTGAAGATGCGCGTCGTGTTCGGTCTGCCATGGCGCGGGCCCTACCCGCACACGCCGTGGATCATGGCGCTCGCCGCGCTCGCAATGTGGTCAGGTGCGGCCCTGGTGTTGCACACGGCCCGACCACTCTGGCCCGCCGGGTGGCTCGGTGCCGGGGTGGTGTTGGCCTTCTGGCTTGCGGCCATGGGAGTGCTCTTGGGGTCGATGGTACGGCTGGCATTCGAGGCGCGCCGTTTGTGCCTGCCAGGCCTCGAACGCGCCACGGCGTTGAGTGTGTGTCTCAATGCGCTCGCACTGTGGGTCGTGACCGCCATTGCCCTTGCCGTGCTGAGTGGTCATCCGGCGCCGCTCGCCGAGCTGCTTGCGATCGGACTCGCCGCTGGGATTGCGTACGCACTGCTGCCGTTTTGGGTCGTCGCGCTGGCGTTGCTCCTGGTGCCGCTACTGCAGGCGCTGGCGACAAGTTTGCACTGGCGGGGGATTGCGCCGCAGGATCCGCGGTTCATCGAGGTGTGTGTGGCATTCGTCACACCTGCCCTGTTGTTCAGTGCGTGGAACTGGCGGCGCGTGCTACAGCACGCCCACCGTCCGATCGGCTGGTTCACTCGGCCCATCATGCTGTTTGCCACCTGGACGGGGCGCGCACACGTCCCGCGAGCGAATCCGGCGGGCGGCGTAGGGAGGCTGTCGGGCCGAGAGATCCCGCTGTGGCGGCAACCGCAGGTGGCGCTGCACGAGGCCGGACCGGCCGATCTGTCGCGTGCGCTGCGAATCGCACTCGGCGGGCCATATTTGCCACTGACGCCTGCGAGTACGCTGCGCCGCATCTCCCCGCAGGTGGGCGTGATCGGCGTATTGGCGCTGCTCTTTCTGCCGGTGTTTGTGCATCCCGGCGCGTCGTCGAGGGGGCTTCGGGCGCTGATCCTCGGGCTGCCGGTCTTCGGGCTCGGCATCGTGCTGATGATTGGTACCGTCACGCGCGCGACTCATTTGATCAGACGCTGGCGCATGCCGGGGGGCGAACTCGCAGTCTTGGCGCTGCTGCCGCGGTCCGGCGCCGCGCGCGAGCAGGCCGCACGACTGCGGCGGGTATTGTTCAGCTACACCCGTCTGCGCCAGCTGCCGCTGATCGCAGCGACGGTGCTGGTCGAGGCGCTGCTCACCCCGGACGTGAATCGCACGCTGCTGCTCGCCCTGGTGCTCGGACTGGCACCGGCCGCCGAGGTGGCCGTCGTGTATGCCACGCTCGGACGGGTCGCCGTCCCGCCCTGGGGCTACGGACTGATGACTGCGATCGGTCAGCTGGTCTTCGTCGGTGGCATGAATGTGGCAACGTTTTCCGTCGAGTTCGCGGCGGTCTGGCTGCGCCATGCGGCGTTCGCCGCCACGCTCCTGTGCTACTTTGGGTTTGCGACACTTTCAGGACTTGGTCGTCGCGCCGCACAGCGTTTGCCGCATCCCTATCTGGGACTCGACTGACGCCGGCGACGACCGTGCCGAGCGGGAACGAGTGCGGGGGCGTGCGGTCCATCTGAAGTGTGCGCCGCAGGGCCTGATCGTGGATCGAAGTTCGGCGTCGGCGGTGGCCGCGACTGGTCTGGTGGGCGGATCGGGATCGCATTCACGCCACGGCTGCGTTGCCGCCGCGACGTCGAGCGTATGATGTGACGGAAGTCTGCGGCGGATTGCGGCTGCGGTCGCTCATGTTTTTTTAGGAGGATGAGGTGACGCGAATGACGTTCGGATCAATGTTGCGTTGGACGCTGCTCGCGGCGGTGCTCGCCGCCGGGCCGGCACTGGCGGCCGGAGGCGCTGCGGTGACCCGCGCGACGCTCGGCAACGGGCTTCGCGTCGTGATCGTGCGCGATCCGCTCGCGCCGGTGGTCTCGGTGCAGACCAATTACCTGGTCGGCTCCGACGAGGCGCCGCGGGGCTTCCCCGGCATGGCGCACGCGACCGAGCACATGATGTTTCGCGGCAGCCCGGGACTGAGCGCCAATCAGCTCGCCGCGGTGACGGCCAACATGGGCGGGGCGTTTGACGCCGAAACGACCAACAGCGTCACCAAGTACTTCTTCGTCGTGCCCGCCGAGGACCTCGACGTTGCGCTGCACATCGCCTCGATCCGCATGCGGGCGGTGGACATGGCCCCGAAGCAGTGGGCGCTCGAGCGCGGGGCGATCGAACAGGAAGTCGCGCGGGATCTGTCCAGCCCGAGCTTCAAGTTCTACACCGAGATGGTCGCTCACCTGTTCGCCGGCACGCCCTACGCGCACACCCCACTTGGCACCCGGCCGTCGTTCAACGCGACCACAGCCGCGATGCTCAAGCGCTTCCACGACCGCTGGTATGCGCCCAACAACGCCATCCTCGTGATCGCCGGGGACGTCGATCCGGCGGCGACGCTGGCCGAGGTGAAGCGCCTGTTCGGAGGCATTGCGCGTCGCACCCTTCCGCCCCGTCCCACCTACCATTTCCGTCCGGTGAGCGCCCAGACGCTGCGCCTGCCGACCGACAGTCCTTACGGCTCGGTGTACGTCGTCTATCGCATGCCGGGCATCCGCAGCAAGGAGTATGCGGCGTCCCTGGTGCTCTCCACCGCGCTCGCCTCCAAGCGCGCCGCGCTGTTCGGTATGGGCATGGACGGTACCGCGCTGTATGGGACGTTCTTCGACCAGGGTCTGCCGCGAGCCGGCTTCGGCGCGGCCGTCGGCATCTTTCCCCGGGGCGGGAAGTCGGCCCCGGTGCTGGCGCGGGTCGAGTCGATCCTCGCCCGTGCCGCGAAAGCCGGGGTGAACCCGGCGCTGGTGCAGGCCGCCAAGCGCAAGGCCATCGCTGATCTGGAGTTCGCCAAGAATTCCGTCAACGGACTGGCGAGCGCCTGGTCCGAAGCGCTCGCGGTCGACGGGCTGTCCTCGCCCGAGGCGATCAGAGCCTCGCTCGAGGCGGTCACGCCCGCTGAGGTCAATGCGCTGGCGCGACGCATCTTCAACCCCGCACACGCGTTCACGGCCGTCCTCACGCCGCAAAGCTCGGGCAAACCGGTGACCGGCAAGGGCTTCGGCGGACCGGAGAGCTTCGCCGCCAATCCCAGCAAACCGGTGAAGCTGCCGGTGTGGGCGGCGCGGGCGTTTGCGCACCTGCCCGTGCCGCGCACCCAATTGCATCCCTGGAGTGACACGCTGCCGAACGGACTGAAGCTCGTGGTGCAGCCGGAATCGGTGAGCAACACCGTGCAGGTCGTGGGCCTGGTGCGCACCAATTCCGATCTGCAGTCCCCGCGCGGGCAGAAGGGCGTGAGCGATGTGCTCGATGCGATGTTCCAGTTCGGCTCGGCGCATCTGAACCGGCTGCAGTTCCAGGCGGCACTCGATGCCATAACCGCGCACGAGAGCGGGGGGCCGGAGTTCTCGCTCGACGTGCCCGCGAAATACTTCGCGCGCGGCATGGCGCTGCTCGCCGACAACGAGCTGCATCCGGCGCTCAGCCCGCAGGCATTCCTCTACATGCAGCGCGAGCAGGCCGGTGAATGGCACGGGGAGATCCACTCGCCGGGATTCCTCAACGACATCGGTCTGCAGCGCCTGCTGGTGCCGGCGAGCGATCCGTCCCTGCGCTACCCGACGCCGCGCAGCGTGCTCGCACTCACGCTCTCGAAGGTGAAGGCGTACTACGCGCGCGTCTACCGGCCGGACATGACCACGATCGTCGTGGTCGGCAAAGTCACCCCGGCCGAGGCCCTCTGGGTGGTGGGCAAGACGTTCGGCGGCTGGCTCGCCCAGGGGCCGAAGCCTGCGATCCACTACCCGCCGGTGCCGCTGAATGCGCCCGGCCGTCTGCAGACTCCCGACCGCAGCGCGGTGCAGGACAGCGTGCAGCTCGCCGAGATGGTCCCGGAGACGCGCCAGAGTCCCGAGCGCTACGCGCTCAGGCTCGGCAACCAGATCCTCGGCGGCGGCTTCTACGCCTCGTGGCTCTACCACGACCTGCGCGAGCAGTCGGGCCTGGTGTACTACGTCAGCACGGGCTTCTCGCTCGATAAGCACCGGGGGGAGTACACGGTCAGCTACGGCTGCGACCCCGATCACGTGTTCGCCGCACGCACACTGGTCCTGAAGGACCTCAAGCGCATGCAGCACGGCGTGATCCCGCGCACCGACCTGGATCGGGCCAAGGGGATTTTGCTGCGCGGCCTGCCGCTCAGCGAGTCGAGCTTCGGTGCGATCGGCGGGCAGTTGCTCGGTTATGCCTCGCGCGGCGAGCCGCTCGATGAGAGCGTGATTGCGGCGCGGCGCTACCGCGCGCTCACCGCCGCACAGGTGCAGCAGGCGTTCCGCCGGGCGATCCGGCTGAACGACTTCGTGATGGCGGTGAAGGGTCCGGCACCGACCCGCTAGCCGGCCCGTCGTGCACCGGGGCGCATGGCGCATGCGCCCCGGTGCCGCACGGCGGCCTCAAACGCCCTGTTCGGCCGCTTGCTCCACCCAGAGTTCGATTCGGGGGCAGGCGGCGACGGCCTGTACCGCCACGACCTGCGCGTCGCGCCGCTCGAGCCCGGCGATGGCGTGCTCCTTGCCGGTGCCGGCCACGACGAACAGCGGCTGCGTGATGCCGGCGATGAACTGCGGCGTCACGCTGATGCCCGAGAGACCGTCGGGGCGGCTCACCGCCAGGGCCAGCCGGCCGCGCGCGCGCTCGAGGTCCGAGCTGCGAAACAGCGACGCGGTGTGGCCATCGGCACCGAGACCGAGCATGCCGAGCGTCACGCTCACCCCCTGATCCGTCAACGCGCGCAGGCGCTGCTCGTAGTCGAGCGCGGCCTGCTCGAGGGGCAGCTCGGTGCGCACGCGCAGCACCTGCTCGGCCGGGAGGGCGAGCGCGTCGATCAGCGCTCGGGAGGCGTGATAGTTGCTCTGCTCGGAGTCGGCCGGCACGTAACGGTCATCGGAGAAGAGCAGGTGCAGCTTGCCGCGCAGGGCCTCGCCGCGGTGCGCCAGGCGCGCGGCGAGCAGCCGGTACGCCGGCAGCGGCGTGTGTCCCCCGGAGAGCATGATGGCCGCGCCGCCCGCCGCCGCGGCGGCCGTGATGACGCTCTCGAGCCGCGCGGCGAGCGCCGCATCGAGCTCGGAGCGGGTCGGGAATCTGCGGATTTGAACGTTCTGCATGGGGCATCCTGTGCGCTTGGGGGTGCGGCGATGGTACCGCAAGCCGCGCCGCGCTCAGGTGGGCCCCTGCTTGACCGCCAGTGTCAGGTTCAGCGTCTGCTGCCCGCGCAGCACCCGCACCTTCAGCGTCGAGCCGGGTTTGCGCCGCGCGATTTCCACGCGCGCCTGCTCGGCCGAGCGCACGGCCTGGCCGCCGAGTTTCAGCAGCAGGTCCCCCGGCTTCAGGCCGACCTTCTGCGCGGGGCTGCCCTCGTAGACGTACGCGATCACCACGCCACCGCGGGGCAGTCCGACCTGATGGGCCTGGGTGTTGGAGATGTCCTCCGGCACGATGCCGATCCAGCCGCGGATGACCTTGCCGTACTTGATGATGTCGTGCAGCACGCCGCGCACCATGTCGACCGGGATCGCGAAGCCGATCCCCTCGACGCCGAGGTTCTTCGCCACGATGGCCGTGTTGATGCCGATCAACTGGCCATTGGAATTGACCAGCGCACCGCCGGAGTTGCCGAAATTGATCGGCGCGTCCGTCTGAATGAAATCATCGAAGGCCGAGATGCCCAGATCCTCCCGCCCCGTGGCGCTGACGATCCCGTGGGTGACCGTCTGGGACAGTCCGAGCGGATTGCCGATCGCGAGCACGATATCCCCGACGCGCACCTGGCTCGATTGTCCGAAGGCGATGACCGGCAGGTGCGGCAGACTGATCTGCAGCACCGCGAGGTCGGTGTCCGGGTCCACCCCGACGATGTGCGGCACGGCGACGCGGCCGTCGGCGAGCTGCACGCGGATCGAGGCTGCATTGGCAATGACGTGGTAGTTCGTGACGATGTGGCCTTGGCGGTCGACGATCACCCCCGAGCCCAGGGTGCGCTCGATGCGCTGGCGGTAGAGCGGCAGCACGTTGCCGAACAGCTCGCCGAAATTCCCGAATGGGAACGGATTGACCTGCTCGGTCACCAGGCGGGCGGTGTAAATGTTCACCACCGCCGGGGCGGCGCGCTCGACCGCGCTGGCATAGCTCAGCACCGCCGGTTCGCGTCGCACCGCCCCCGCGCCGGGCGCGGCGGGCGCCGCCGCCGGGGCACTCGGCGCGGCTCGCTCGGTGCGGATCAGGCTCGGGTGCAGCGCCACGATCACGAACGCGAGCGCCAGTCCGCCCACCACGGATCCGGCGATGAACGTCAGGCCCCGACCCAGTCGCTGCAGCATGTGTGTCCTCTCCGGCTCGATGTGCGCGGTCCGCCTCGAGCGACGGCGGCACCCCTCCCGGTTGCGGGACGGGGTTTGTGTATAATGCACGGACCTCTGGCGGGGCGGAAAGTGCATCGAACGCTCCTCGAGAGGCGCAAGAACAATGCGGGCGCAACGCAGCGCCGGGTGAAGCCGAGCGGAAATTGGGAGGTTCTTCCGATGACCGAATGCGTGAGGGCAGCCAGAGGGGCCGCCGGTCCGCCTGGGGGTGATCAATGAGTGCCGAGCATCCCGAAGCGGTGCGAGCTGCCGATCCGCCCGCCAAGCGTGGGCTGTGGGCCTGGATCAACCGACGCCTGCCGGTCGATTCGTTCATTTCGCATGAACTGACCGGCTATTTAGCGCCGAAGAACTTCAATTTCTGGTACTTCTTCGGCTCGCTCGCCATGTTGGTGCTGGTGATGCAGATCGGCACCGGCATCTTCCTCACGATGTACTACAAGCCGGGTGCAGCGTTCAGCTCGGTGCAGTTCATCATGCGCGAGGTGCCGTGGGGCTGGCTGATCCGCTACATGCACTCCACGGGTGCGTCGTTCTTCTTCATCGTCGTCTACCTGCACATGTTCCGTGGCCTGCTGTACGGCTCGTACCGCCAGCCGCGCGAGCTGCTGTGGGTGATCGGCATGCTGGTGTACCTGGCGCTGATGGCCGAGGCGTTCATGGGCTACGTGCTGCCCTGGGGCAACATGTCGTTCTGGGGCGCGCAGGTGATCATCAACCTGTTCGGGACCATCCCGGGCATCGGGCCGGCACTGACGCAGTGGATCCGGGGCGATTACGGTATTTCCGGGGCGACGCTGAATAGGCTGTTCGCGCTGCACGTGGCCGCCGTGCCGATCGTGCTGCTGCTGCTGGTCGTGCTGCATCTGGTGGCACTGCACCAGGTCGGCTCGAACAATCCCGATGGCATCGAGATCCGTGATCGGCTCGGGCCCGATGGCAAGCCGCTCGACGGTGTTCCCTTCCACCCGTATTACACGGTCAAGGACATCTTCGGGGTCGGAGCGTTCTTCATCCTGTTCGCGCTGGTGGTGTTCTTCGTGCCCACCTTCCACGGACTGTTCCTGGAGAAGGCGAATTTCACGCCGCACGATCCGCTCTCGACGCCGGCGGACATCCACCCGGTGTGGTACTTCACGCCGTACTACGCGATCCTGAGGGCGGTGCCGAGCAAGAGTCTCGGCGCACTGTTCCTGGTGCTGGCGCTGGTCTCGCTGATCCTCGTGCCGTGGCTGGACCGCTCGCCGGTGAAGTCGATTCGCTACAAGGGCTGGATGTCGCGCGTGGCGCTGGCGGTATTCGTGGTGAGCTTCGTCGGGCTCGGCTACCTGGGCATGCAGCCGGTGGAGCCGATCTACGTGATCCTCGCTCGGGTGTTCGCCATCGGCTACTTCGCGTTCTTCTGGCTCATGCCGTTCTACACGCGCTGGGAGCGAGTCAAGCCCGTGCCCGACAGGGTGGTCTACCATGCGCACTAATCGTCGTGGCTGGGCGAGCGTGCTGCTCGCCGCGGTGCTCGGGGTCACGATGGCCGGCGGGGCGCGGGCGGCCGATGCGGGCGCCACGTTCGGGGCGCACTGGAAGGATTGGCAGGCGCATGCCGACGTGGCCGACCTCGCCTCGCTGCAGCGCGGTGCGCGGGACTTCGTCGCGTACTGCCTCGGCTGTCACTCGCTGCGCTACGAGCGCTGGTCGCGGCTCGGCAAGGACTTGAAGATCCCACCGGCGGTGCTGAAGCAGGACCTGATTCCCCCCGGTCAGAATTCGCGCGATTACATCCTCTCGCCGATGACCGCGGACGCGGTCAAATGGTTCGGCAAGCAGCCCCCGGACTTATCGTTGATTGCGCGGTACCGGGGCACCAATTACCTGTACCGCTACCTCGAGACGTTCTACGTCGATTCGGGCCGCCCGACCGGGGTGAACAACCTCGTCTATCCGTCGGTGGCCATGCCCGACGTGCTCTCCTCACTCGAGGGCCTGAAGGTCGCCGTGTACCGCACGGTCGAGGAGCCAGGGCCGAAGGGCACGCGGATCCAGCGGCAGGTGTTCGCGCATTTCCGCCAGATCGCGCCCGGCAGCATGACGCGCCAGCAGTTCAATCAGTTCGTGCACGATACGGTGAATTTCCTCGACTACGTGAGCGATCCGCCGCGCCTCGAGCGTCATCGGCTCGGGGTCTGGGTGGTGCTGTTCCTGATGGTCTTCACCACGCTCGCCTGGCTGCTGTACCGAGAGTACTGGAAGGACGTGCGGTAGGCGGCGGCGAAGGGATTCGCGGCGCGCCTGGCGGCCCGGGTGCAGTGGGGCGGTGGCCGTGGGCAACGCAAGCACCCCCGGTACGGTAAAATCACCGGGGCGCCGGCGGGACGGCGGGAGCGGTATCGTGTCGAGCAGACGATCCATCATGACGCTCTTCTGCGCTCCGGCCGACCTCTGGAGCCACCGCACCCGGATCGTGCTGGCCGAGAAGAGCATCGATCTGGAGATCGTCAGCGTCGCCCCGGGCAGCCTCCCGGAGGACCTGCTCGACCTCAACCCGTATCACTCCCTGCCGACGCTGGTGGACCGGGATCTGGTCCTGTACGACTCGCGGGTGATCATCGAGTACCTCGATGAGCGCTTCCCGCATCCGCCCCTGATGCCCGCCGATCCGGTGACCCGGGCGCAGTTCCGTCTGGCGCTTTATCGCATCGAGCGCGACTGGTACAGTCTCGCCGAACAGATCGAGCGGGGGGAGGACCGGCGGCAGCTGCCGAAGTTGCGCAGAATCCTCCTCGACACGATCGTGCAGGGGGTTGAGCTGTTTCAGTTGAAGCCTTTCTTTCTCGCCGACGAATTCTCGCTGGTTGATGCGACGCTCGCGCCGGTCCTGTGGCGGTTGCCGCACTACCAGATCGAGCTGCCGCCGAAGGCCCAACCCATCGTCAAATATGCGCACCGCATCTTCGCGCGGCCGGCTTTCGCGCGCGCTTTGTCCGATGTGGAGCGGGCGATGCGGCGCTAGGGGGCCGGGCCGATGATCAAGCCTCCCCCGAAGCGGCCCTATCTGCTGCGTGCCATGCACCAGTGGATCACCGACAGCGGCTACACGCCGCACGTGATCGTCGATGCGGCGCGCGCCGGCGAGGACATTCCCCACGCCTACGTGCAGGACGGCAAATTGGTCCTGAACCTCAGCTACACGGCCACCCAGCGCCTGAAGATCGACAACGACAGCGTCGAGTTCGATGCGCGCTTCGCCGGAGTGATCCATCACGTGCGCTTCCCGGTGTACGCGGTCATGGGGGTGTATGCGCGCGAGACCGGCGAGGGGATGATGTTCCCGGACCAGGACACCAGTCCCGCCCCGCCGGAGCCACCGGCACCGGGTCCAGGGCCGGGCACCGGACCGAAGGCGGGACCGGGCGATGAAGGCGGCGGTCCGAAGCGTCCGCAACTGCGCGTGGTCAAATAGCGGGGCGCCGGTCAATTTGAAGTCGACCGCGCCGGGCACGGACGTCCCCGGCGAGTGCCCCTCCAACAAAGATGCGGTCCGGCGCGGCCCTCGCGCCGCGCCCTGACCTCTCTGCGCAGCCCCGAGAGTGAAGAGACCGGGGCCCCCAAGATGTTCTTTGTCGTAACGCGTCGACACTGAAGGGTGCCGCTGCGAAGGGGAGTCCGCCGATGACCATCGCGACCCTCTCCAGCCGGCAGATGAATCAGGACACCCGTGGCGCCGAGACAGCCGCCGCAGAGGGGCCGGTGGTCGTCACCGATCCGGGCACGCTCGACCGTCCGGATCATTGCAGGCTGCGGCACATTCTGTTATTCGGTGGGGTCGGGGAGCCGGCCGGGCAATCGCTGCCTCAGCCCTTCACAGGGCCGGGGGGGAGGAAAGTCCGGGCTCCGGCGGATCAGGGTGCCAGGTAACGCCTGGGGGGCCGCATCGTCAGCGGGGCGCAAGCCTCGCCCGGTACGTGCTCACGGAAAGTGCAACAGAAAGGAAACCGCCCAAGACCCCGCTCAGGCCGCTCGTCGGTCCGGGCGGCGGGACGGCAAGGGTGAAACGGTGCGGTAAGAGCGCACCGCGGCCTTGGCAACAAGGCTGGCATGGCAAACCCCACCTGGAGCAAGGCCAAATAGGGAAGCAGCGGATTGCGGCAACGCAATGCGCAGCGCTGATCCGCGCGCGCTTCCGGGTAGGCTGCTAGAGGTCCACGGCGACGTGGATCGTAGAGGAATGATTGCCCGCGCGGCGTCGTCGCAGTTTCTGCGACGGTGTTGCGCGACAGAACCCGGCTTATAGGCCGGCTCCCCGATTCCTCGCGCGCCGCGCTCAGTCCGGCTCGCGCTGCGCGTGCTGCAGGACGAGGGCGTAGGCGTCACTGCGGCTCGCGCCGGTGAGCTGCGCGGCGAGCGCCGCGGCACGGCCCGGCGGCAGCTCCTTCACCAGCAGGTCCACCGCGCGGCGCAGCAGCGCCTGATCGACGCCGCGGGCTTCTTCCGCGGCCCCCTGGACCACCACCGTCAGCTCGCCGCGGCAGAAATTCTCCTCCTCGGCCGCGCGCCGCGCCAACTCTGCGAGCGTGCCGCGGTAGAGCGTCTCGTGCGCCTTGGTCAGTTCCCGCGCCACGGTGGCGTGCCGCTCGGAACCGAAGATGGCGGCGAGATCCGCCAACATGTCCGCGATCCGGTGCGGCGCCTCGAAAAACACCAGGGTGCGCGGTTCGGCGGCGAGGCGCTCCAGAGTGGCGCGCCGCTCGCGTTCGCGCGCCGGCAGGAAGCCCTCGAAGCAGAAGCGGCTCACCGGCAGACCGGCGCAGGCGAGCGCCGTCGTGATCGCCGAGGGGCCGGGTATGGCCTCGACCACGATGCCGGCGGCGGCGGCGGCGCAGACCAGCTCGTAGCCGGGATCCGACAGCAACGGCGTGCCGGCGTCGCTCACCAGCGCCAAGTGCTCCCCGGCGGTCAGCCGCGCCAGCACTTGCGGTACGCGCTGCGTCTCGTTGTGCGAGTGCAGCGACAGCAGCGGTCGGGAGATGCCGAGTGCGCCGAGCAGCGCGAGGGTGTGGCGGGTGTCCTCGGCCACGATCGCATCGGCCTGCTCGAGCGCGGCACGGGTGCGCGCACTGAGATCGCCGAGATTGCCGATCGGCGTCGCCACGACCTGCAACCGCCCTTGCACCTTGACCACTATACTCACCCCTGCGCGCCGGATCGGCGGGCGTAATCTTGGCCCGAAAAGGACCGACAGTGAAAGGGTTCTCCATGCAGCGATCGATCCTGCTGGCCGCATTCGGTGCGGCCACCGCACTGCTGGGCGGTTGCGCCACGACGCCCCCGACGGCGGCCCCGCCGCCCCGGGTCGCACGGGCCCCGGCACCGCATCGCGGCGGCCCGCGCCGAGCGCAGCAGTTCGCCCCGCCGGTGCGCGCACTGGCCCAGACGCGCATCGCGCTGCTGCTGCCGCAAACCGGGCCACTGAGCGCCGCGGCGCGCAGCGTGCGCGACGGGTTCCTCAGCGCGTACTACCAGCTGCCCCCGAAGCGGCGGCCGCAGGTGCGCATCTACGACACGGCCGCCGGCACGCCGATCGCCACCCTCATCGAGCGCGCTGCGCACGCGGGAGCCAATGTGATCGTCGGGCCGCTGCTGCGTGCGAACGTTGCGGCGGCCACGGCCGCCGCCGAGCCGCGCCCGCCGATCCTGGCGCTGAACTTCCTGCCGAGCGGGGTCCGCGCGCCGCCGCAGTTTTTCCAGTTCGCGCTCTCGCCGACCGCCGAGGCGCGTCTGGTGGCACAGCGCGTGCTCGCCGATGGGCACCGCCTCGGCATCGCGATCGTGCCGGACAATCTCTGGGGTACGCGTGTGCTGGCCGCCTTCTCGCACCGCTTCGCCGCCGGTGGCGGACAGTTGCTCGCCACCACGCGCATCGATCTGGCGGCGAGCGATTACACCGGGCCGATCGAGCGGGTGCTGCTGATCCACCAGAGCCGTGCGCGCCTGCAGCGCCTCGAGCAGCTGCTCGGCGTACCGCTTGCCTTCGTGCCGCGGCGGCGCGCGGATCTGCAGTTCATCTTCGCGCCGGCGCCGGCCGCCACCGAGCGGATGCTCGAGCCGCAGCTGCGCTTCTACTATGCCAACGGCGTACCGACGTATTCGACCTCGGATGCGTTCACACCGAATCCGACCGCGAACCAGGATCTCGACGGATTGCGCTTCCTCGACATGCCGTGGATGTTGGGCGACCCGCTCGCCGACGCGGTACGCGCGGTGACCACCCGCGCCTGGCCGGCCGGTGGGCCGGACCGCGGCCGACTGTTCGCCTTCGGCTTCGACGCCTATCACCTCGCCGTGGCGCTGTTCGTGCACGGCGTGCCGCCGAGTGAACTGAAGCTGAATGGGCTCACGGGACGGCTGCGGATCGAGCGCGACGGCCGGGTGCACCGCACGCTCATCTGGGCGCGGCTGCAGGGCGGACAGATCAAGATCCTGCCGTCGAAGTGAGGGTGCGCGGCGGTGGTGGGGGTGCTGCCGCGGCGCGGCAGCACCCGCCGCGGCGTCGACGGATCAAACACCGCCCAACGCGTGTCGCCGCAGGCACGGCGCACAGCTAATCCACTGGATAAGCTTCCTATCACAACCTTCTGATTAGAAAGACGAATGACAAAAAACGCCGTGTTGGCGCGCACCGGCGATTCGACATAACTCAACGCGGATGTGACGTTTTCTCGCTAATTCAATTGACATAGCGCACCCGCGATTCCTATAGTGGTACGAAGTGGGACAGAGTGGGAGAGGATGGGTTAAGTCCTCGCTCGGAATCCATGTTTCGCGGCGCCACAAAAATCACCCTGGACGACAAAGGCCGGATGGTCATGCCTACCCGCTATCGGGAGCAGATCACCGAACGCGCCCAGGGAAAACTGGTGGTCACCGTGGACCGGGATCGCTGCCTGTTGATTTATCCACTGCCCGAATGGGATCTCATCGAGTCGAAGCTGATGAGCTTACCGACGCTGCACGCGCAGGCGCGACGCCTGCAGCGGCTGATGGTGGGCCATGCGACCGATCTGGAGCTCGACGGGCATGGACGGATCCTGCTGCCGCCGGAGCTGCGCGAATTCGCCGGCCTCGAGCGCATGGGGATGCTGATCGGACAGGGCAACCGGTTCGAGTTGTGGAACGAGTCGCGCTGGGGCGAGCGGCTCGATGAGTGGCTGAAGACGGAAGAGGCCGCCACGGACCTGCCCTCGGAGCTCGACTCGTTGTCGCTGTGAGGCGCCGCGTGCGCGGTGCCGGCCGGAGGGACGAGGGCGAAGGGATGCGCACGGTGGTGGGGTGGAACGCAATCGGGTCGGCGCGGCACGCGGCAGCGGCGCAGATCCTGGGGTCGGAACGGCCGGGGGCGCGGACCGCGCTGTGGAGCGGGCGCGTGGGTTATTCGAGGTTCGAGAGCTGGGCACGGCCCATGAGTAGAGCACTGCGGGGGGTCGTTCGCGGCCGCGTCGAACGTGGTTGAGCACATTGCGGTGCTGGCCACCGAGGCGATCGCGGCGTTGGCTCCCGAGGCGGACGGCTACTATGTCGATGCGACGTTCGGGCGAGGCGGTCATACAGCACTCTTACTCCAGGCCCTGGGTCGAGAAGGCCGCGTGCTCGCGATCGATCGGGACCCGGCGGCCATCGCCGCAGGCCGGGCGTCCTTCGCGCTCGAGGAGCGCCTCACCCTGGTGCACGCATCGTTCGCCGAACTTGCGGCACTCGTGCCGGCCCACGCGCACGGCCGCCCATGCCGCGGCATCCTGTTCGATCTCGGGGTGTCTTCGCCGCAGCTTGACGAAGCGGCGC
Organism: Pseudomonadota bacterium; assembly: GCA_021834525.1. Lineage (GTDB taxonomy): Bacteria > Pseudomonadota > Gammaproteobacteria > Steroidobacterales > Steroidobacteraceae > 13-2-20CM-66-19. The sequence goes on from JAKBDK010000006.1 coordinate 67,180, forward strand.
GCGGATTCAGCTTTCGCGCCGACGGCCCTCTCGATATGCGTATGGATCCGACGCGCGGGGAAGCGGTGTCCGCATGGCTCGCGCGCGCGGGCGTTGACGAGATACGGGAAGTGATCGCGACCCTCGGCGAAGAGCGGTTTGCGCGTCGGGTCGCGCAGGCGATCGTCGCCTCGCGCGAGCGCGAGCCGATCGAGCGCACCGCACAGCTGGCCGAGATCGTCGCGCGCGCCGTGCGCACCCGCGAGCCCGGCAAGCATCCCGCGACGCGCACGTTCCAGGCGCTGCGCATGTACATCAATGACGAGCTCGGCCAGATCGCGCGCGGCCTCGAGACGGCGCTCGAAGTGCTCGCCCCGGGGGGGCGTCTGGCGGTGATCAGCTTCCATTCCCTCGAGGACCGCCTGGTCAAACGATTCATCGATCGCCACTCGCGCCCCGACCCGGCGCTCGCCGATCTGCCCGCCCTGCCGATCGAGTTCGCCCCGCGGCTGCGCCGCATCGGGCGCAAGGTCCGGCCGCAGCCGGCGGAAATCGAGCACAACCCGCGGGCCCGCAGCGCGCTGCTGCGCGTGGCGGAGAAACTCGCATGACGGCGCGGGGCACCACGTTCGCGTTGGTTCTGGCTGCCCTGTGGGTCGCGGTGCTCGCCTCCGGGGTCGGCGCCGTCTATTGCCGCTATCGTGCGCGCGCGCTGTTCATCCACTTGGAGCAGCTGAGCCGCCAGCGCGACAACCTGGACATTCAGTGGGGCCAGTTGCAGCTCGAGCAGAGCGCCTGGTCGACGCACGCGCTGGTCGAGAGCGTGGCGCAGACCAAGTTGCACATGAAGATGCCCGCCCCGCAGAACATCGTGGTGGTGCGCCCATGAAGACTCGGCGGACCCGTCCGCAGACGCCGCTGTATCGCTGGCGGGGGCTGTTCCTGCTCGGCGTGCTGGGCGCGCTCGGTGCCGTGCTGGTGGCCCGCGCGGTCGATCTGCAGCTGGTCGAGTACACCTTTCTCTCCGGCCAGGGCAACGCGCGCTTCACGCGCATCGTCACCATCCCGGCGCATCGCGGCGTCATCACCGATCGCTACGGCGAGCCGCTCGCGGTGAGCACGCCGGTGGACTCGGTGTGGGTCAACCCGAAGCAGATCATGCAGAACCCGGCGCGAGTGACCCGGCTGGCGCGCGCGCTCGGCTTGAACTCCACGACCGTGCTGCACGACATCAGCAGCAACCTCAGTCTCGACTTTCTCTACGTCGCGCGCCAGCTGCCGCCGCCGCGCGCTCTGGCCATCAAGGCCCTCGGCATCCCCGGGGTCTATCTGGCGCGCGAATACCGCCGCTACTACCCGGCGGGCGAGGTGACCGGGCAGCTGATCGGATTCACCAACATCAACGATCAGGGCCAGGACGGTCTCGAGCTCGAGTACAACTCCTGGCTGACCGGGATCGACGGCGAGAAGCGCGTCATCGAGGATCGCTACGGGCGCATCGTGCAGGACGTCGACAGCATCCGGCCGGCGCGTCCCGGGCACAATCTGGTGCTCTCGATCGACATGCGCATCCAGTACCTCGCCTACCGGGCGCTCAAGGCGCAGGTCGAGGCGCAGCGGGCGAGCTCGGGCAGCATGGTGGTGATCGACGTCGACACCGGCGAGGTGCTCGCCATGGTCAATCAGCCCGCGTTCAACCCCAACGACCGCTCGCAGCTGCTGCCGCAGCGCTACCGCAACCGCGCCATCACCGACACGCTCGAGCCGGGCTCCTCGATCAAGCCGTTCTTCATCGCCGCGGCCCTGATGAGCGGCCAGTACAACAGCCACAGCATCATCAACACCTCCCCGGGGTACATCAAGGTCGACGGACACGTCTTTCGCGACGAGACCGACCTCGGACCGATCGGCATCTACACGGTGCTCGCCAAGAGCTCCAACGTCGGTATGGCGCACATCTCTCTGTCCCTGCCGCCCTCGCTCCTCTGGCAGACCCTGCATCGCTTTGGCATCGGCCAGAACGTCGCCGGGGACTACCCGGGGGAGTCCCCGGGGGTGCTGCTGCCGTACCAGGACTGGCACCCGATCCGGATCGTGACCATGTCGCACGGCTACGGGCTGTCCGTCACCGCGCTGCAGCTCGCACACGCCTACGCCACACTCGGGGCGCTCGGCGTCGAGCGGCCGATCTCCTTCCTGCGCGTCAACGGTCCGCCGCGCGGCCGGCGCATCGTGCCGGCGAAGCTCTGCCGCGAACTGCTGCAGCTGATGCGCGGCGTGGTCCGTCCGGGCGGCACGGCGCCCTCGGGGAACATTCCCGGCTACACCGTGGCGGGCAAGACGGGCACGTCCTGGGAGGCTGACGACGGCAGCTATCGGGAGCACCACTTCAACGCCGTGTTTGCGGGCGTCGCGCCCTCCACCGCGCCGCGCCTCGCCGCGGTGGTGGTGCTGCGCGACCCGCGCGCCGGCCTGTATTACGGCGGTGATGTGTCCGCGCCGGTATTCGCCAAGGTGATCGGCCAGGCGCTGCGTCTGATGGGCGTGGCGCCCGACAAGCCGCTGCCGGCCGCCCAAACTCTGCAGGTGGCTTCGCTGCAATGAGCGCCGCACCGCATCGCAACACTCCGGGATGCGAGCTCGCCGAACTGCTCGGCGGCCTCGCCCAGGCGCCCGCAGGCCTGCGCGTCACGGACGTGACGCTCGATAGTCGCGCGGTCACCCCCGGAGCGCTGTTTCTCGCCTGCCGTGGCCGTGTGCAGCATGGGCTCACCTTTGCCGCCGAGGCGCTCGCACGTGGCGCGGTGGCCGTGCTCTACGAACCGCCGGCCGAGGTGCCTGCTGCGCTGTCCGCACAGGCGTTCTTCGCCGCGGTGCCGCAGCTCTCGGCGCGCGCCGGCCTCATCGCCGACCGGTTCTTCGCCGAGCCCTCGCGCGCGCTCGGCATCGCCGCGATCACCGGCACCAACGGCAAGACCACCTGCGCCTGGCTGCTGGCGCAGGCGTTCGAGCACAGCGGTCGCAGCGCCGCATACCTCGGCACGCTCGGCTACGGCAGAATCAGCGCACTGCAGCACTCGGCGCACACCACGGCCGACGCCGTCACCGTGCATCGGCAGCTCGCCGAGGTGCGCGCACTCGGGGCGCGCTGGGTCGGGATGGAGGTGTCCTCGCACGCTCTCGATCAGCAGCGCATCGCCGCAGTGCGCGTGCATACGGCCGCCTTCACCAATCTCACCCGCGATCACCTCGACTACCACGGCACGCTCGAGGCCTATGGGCGTGCCAAGGCGCGGCTGTTCGAACTCGACACGCTGGTCAACAGAGTCATCAATCTGGAGGACCCGTTCGGCGCTCGACTCGCTGCGCGCGCGGACCGGGGTGCGCTGATCGTCACGGCGCGCAGTGCCCCGATTCCCGACGGCGCGCGCTTCGTGCGCGCCGCGACGGCCGACGCGCACGGCATCGGTCTGCGGATCGCGGTGGACTCGAGCTGGGGCAGTGGGGCGCTCGAGGTGCCGCTGATCGGCGATTTCAACGTCGACAACGTGCTGACGGTGCTCGCGGTGCTGCTCGGCGCCGAGGTGCCCCTCGCCACGGCGATCGCGGCGCTGCAGCACTCGGGGGCCGCGCCGGGACGGATGGAGTCCTTCGGCGGACGGGCCGGCCAGCCGCTCGTCATCGTCGATTACGCTCATACCCCCGATGCGCTCGCCAAGGCGCTCGAGAACGCCCGTCGGCACTGCCGCGGGCGGTTGCGCGTGGTGTTTGGTTGCGGCGGGGATCGCGACCGCGGCAAGCGGCCGATGATGGGCCGCATTGCCGCCGAACTCGCCGACGAGATCATTCTCACCGACGACAATCCGCGCACCGAAGCGCCACAGCACATCACCGCGCAGATCCTCCAGGGCATCGCCCCGCACCCGGCGCGGATCGAGCACGACCGCGCCGGCGCGATCCGCGCCGCGCTGCAGGTGAGCGTCGCGGAGGATGTCGTGCTGATCGCCGGGAAGGGCCACGAGACGTATCAGACCTATGGGGCCGAGCAGCGACCCTTCAGCGACCAGGCCGTGGTACGCACGGTGCTGGGGCTGACGGCGGAGGGCGCATGACGCTCGAGCGCACCCTGAGTGAGTTGGCACGGGCCTGCGGCGCGCCGCTGCACGGAGCGGACCGTCCGTTCGGCGAGGTGTCCATCGACACGCGCACGCTCAAGGCCGGCGACGTGTTCGTCGCGCTGCGCGGCCCGCGGTTCGACGGCACGGAGTTCGTCGGTGCGGCGCTCGAGCGCGGCGCCGCCGGCGCGGTGCTCGAGCGTGCGCAGCCGCTCGAGATCGCGCAGATCGTGGTCGAGGATGCGTTGCTCGCCCTGCAGCGCGCCGGGCGCGCCTGGCGCGAGGCGTGCGCGATCCCGCTGGTCGGCGTCGCCGGCAGCAACGGCAAGACCACCACCAAGGAGATGACCGCGGCCATCCTCGGCCGCGCCGGGCAGTGCCTGGCGACGCGCGGCAATCTGAACAATCACATCGGCGTGCCCCTGACGCTGCTGCGCCTGGAGCGCTCGCACCGCTCGGCGGTCATCGAGATGGGCGCAAACCGGGCCGGCGAGGTGGCCGATCTGGTGCGCCTCGCCCGGCCGACCGTCGGGCTCATCACCAATGCGGGCGCAGAGCATCTGGAGGGATTCGGCAGCCTCGAGGGCGTGGCACAGGCCGAGGGCGAGATGGTCGCCGGGCTCGCCCCCGAGGCCACCGCAGTGCTCAATGCCGATGATCCGTTCTTCGCCCTCTGGCGCGGCCTGACGCGCGCCCGGGTCGTGACGTTCGGGTTTGCGGCCGCAGCCGATTACCGCGCCACGGACCTCGCGGCCTCGTTGAGTGCAGCGGGGTTCCTGACCCGCTTCACCCTCGAGTGCCCGCTCGGACGGACGCCGATCGAGCTGCACCTGGGGGGGCGGCACAACGTGACGAATGCACTGGCCGCGGCCGCCAGCGCCGCCAGCGCCGGCGCTTCACTTCAGGACATTGCTGCCGGCCTTGCCGCGGTGCACCCCGTGCCCGGTCGGTTGCAGCTGAAGCAGACTCCGGGCGGCGCCTGGCTCATCGATGACTCCTACAACGCCAACCCCAGCTCGGTCCGCTCCGGCATCGAGGTGCTCGCCTCGCTCGCCGGGCGTCGTTGGCTGGTGCTCGGGGACATGGCCGAGCTCGGGGAGTACGCCGAGAGCGCACACCAGCAGATCGGCGAGTTCGCGCGCGAACAGCGCATCGAGCGGCTCTACGCGACCGGCCCGCTCGCGGCGCTCGCCGTGGAGCGCTTCGGCGCCGGGGCGCGCTGGTTCCCCGACGGCGAGGGGCTCACCGAGGCGCTGCGTGCAGCGCTCAGCGAGGCCGGTGCCGGGGTGTCGGTGCTGGTGAAGGGTTCGCGGATCAACAGGCTCGAGCGGGTGGTCGCGGCGTTGCTCGCCGACGCACCGCCGGAGGCGCACTGAATGCTGTACTGGCTCGCCAACCGGCTGGTCTCCTGGTACTCGGGATTCAACGTCTTCTCGTACCTGACGTTCAGGGCCATCCTGGCGATGGGCTCCTCGCTGGTGATCTCGCTGCTGGTCGGTCCGGGGATGATCCAGCGACTCTCGCGATATCAGATCGGTCAGGTGGTGCGCGACGACGGACCGCAGAGCCATCTGCCCAAGGCCGGCACCCCGACCATGGGCGGCACGCTCATTCTGGTCACGACGCTGGTGAGCACGCTGATGTGGGCGCAGTTGGACAGCCGGCAGATCTGGCTGGTGCTCGCCGTGACGTTCGCGTTCGGTCTGATCGGCTTCCTCGACGATTACCTGAAGCTCGTCGTGCGCAATGCGCGTGGCCTGCCGGCACGCTGGAAGTACCTCTTCCAGTCGATCTTCGGGCTGGCGATCGCCGCGATCCTCTATTACACGGCGAGCGTGCCGGCCGAGCGGACGCTGTACCTGCCGTTCGTGAAATCTTTCGCCGAGCCTCTGCCCGCGGCGGCGTTCATCACCATTGCCTACCTCATGACCGTCGGCATGAGCAATGCGGTCAACCTGACCGATGGGCTCGATGGCCTCGCCATCATGCCCGCGGCGCTGGTGTCCGCCGCGCTCGGCATCTTCGCGTACGCGAGCGGCAACGCGGTGTTCGCCCATTATCTCGAGATCCCGATGATCCCGGGCGCCGGCGAGCTGCTCATCTTCTGCTCGGCGCTCTCCGGCGCAGGGCTAGGGTTTCTCTGGTTCAACGCCTACCCGGCCCAGGTCTTCATGGGCGATGTCGGAGCGCTGGCGATCGGTGCGGCGCTCGGGGTGATCGCCGTCATGGTGCGCCAGGAACTGGTCGCCCTCGTGATGGGCGGGGTGTTCGTGCTCGAGACCGCCTCGGTGATCCTGCAGGTCGCCTCTTTCAAGCTCACCGGGCGGCGCATCTTCCGGATGGCTCCGCTGCACCATCACTTCGAACTGAAGGGCTGGGCGGAGCCGAAGGTCATCGTGCGCTTCTGGATCATCTCGCTGATTCTCGTGCTGGCCGGACTGGCGACGCTGAAACTCAGATGAGCGAGAGCAGCCACAAACCTGCGACCGCCGTCATCGCCGGCCTGGGGCGAACCGGGCTGTCGTGCGCGCGTTATCTGCGCACGCATGGGTGGCGCATCGCGGTGACGGACACGCGCCTCGCCCCGCCGGGCCTCACGGCGCTGCGTGCGCTCGATCCGCGCATCGAGGTGCGCACCGACGGACTCGACGTCGCGCTCCTCGATGAGGCGGTCTGCGTGGTCGCCTCCCCGGGGCTCGCCCTCGATCTGCCGTTCTTTGTCGAGGCCCGCCGCCGCGGCCTCGAGGTCTTCGGGGACGTGGAGCTGTTCGCGCGCGCCGCGGCCGCCCCCGTGGCCGGCATCACCGGTACGAACGGCAAGAGCACCGTGACCACGCTGCTCGGACGCATGGCCGAGCGCGCCGGCGTGCAGGTGCGCGTCGGTGGCAACCTCGGGGAGCCGGCGCTCGATCTGCTCGGGGCCGCCGAGCGGGCCGACCGGCCCACCGAGCTGTATGTGCTCGAGCTCTCGAGCTTCCAGCTCGACACGACGCAGTCGCTGCATCTGAAGGCGGCTGCAGTGTTGAACGTGAGCGCGGATCACCTGGACCGCTACGCCTCGATCGAGGCGTATGCGCTCTCCAAGGCGCACATCTTCGAGCGCTGCGACACCGCGGTGGTCAACCTGGATGATCCGCTCGTGAGGCGCATGACGCGCGCCGGGCAGCGCACGCTCGGCTTTTCCGTGAGTGGTGCGGCGCAGGCGACCTACGGGTTGCTCGATCTCGGCGACCGCTGGCTCGCACGCCACGGCGAGCCGCTGCTGCCGCTCGCCTCGATGCGCCTGCGCGGCCTGCACAACGCCGCCAACGCGCTCGCGGCGCTCGCGCTCGGCGAGGCGCTCGAGCTGCCGATGGCGGCCATGGTGGAGGAATTGCGCGAGTTCCCGGGACTTGCGCACCGCTCGCAGTGGGTAGGCGAGGTCGCGGGTGTGACCTACATCAACGACTCCAAGGGCACCAACGTGGGGGCGACGCTGGCGGCGGTGAGCGGTCTGGACGGCCCGCTCGTGCTGATCGCCGGCGGCGAGGGCAAGAACCAGGACTTCGCGCCGCTCGCCGCGGCGCTGCGCGGCAAGACCCGCCACGTGGTGCTGATCGGCCGGGATGCGCCGCGGCTGGCGCACGCGCTCGAGGGCGTGTGTGCGCTCGAGACCTGTGAGTCGATGGACGCCGCGGTGCATGCGGCGGCGCATGCCGCGCATGCGGGCGACACGGTGCTGCTGTCCCCGGCCTGCGCCAGCCTCGACATGTTTCGGGATTACGCGCACCGCGGCGAGACGTTCGCCGCGGCCGTGCAGGGGCTCGGCTCATGAGCGCCGCGGAACGCAACCCGATGTCCTTCGCGCGCTCGAGCGGACGCGGCCGGGTCATTCACATCGACACGGTCACCCTCGCGCTGGTGCTCGCCATTTTGCTCTTCGGGCTGATCATGATGACCTCGGCGTCGATTTCGATCGCCGCGCAGTACACCGGTCAGCCGTTCTACTTCCTCGAGCGCCAGTTGATCGCCGTGGCGATCGGTGTGGCCGGCGGGGTCTTCGTGTTCACCTTCAAGTGCGAGCGGCTCGAGCGGCTCTCGCCGTGGCTGATGATCGCGGCCATCGTGCTGCTGCTGGCGGTGCTGGTGCCGGGGCTCGGACTGCGCGTCAACGGCGGGCGGCGCTGGCTGCACCTCGCCGGATTCAGCTTCCAGATCTCCGAGCTCGCCCGGGTGCTGGTGCTGGTGTACATCGCCAGCTACGCCGCGCGCCGCCAGGACGAGTTGCGCGAGAGTTTCGCCGGACTCGTCAAGCCCCTCGCGCTGCTCGCCCTGATCGCCGCGCTGCTGCTCGGGGAGCCGGATTTCGGCGCCGCGACGGTCATGTTCGCGGCCGGCTTCGGCATGCTGTTCCTCGCCGGGGCGCGGCTGCGCTACGTGGCGATGTTGACGCTGGTCGCCGCGCTCGCCTTCGGGGTGCTCGCGGTCACCTCCGCCTATCGGCTGCGGCGCATCACGGGATTCATCAACCCCTGGGCCTCGCCCTACGGCAGCGGCTTTCAGCTCACCCAGTCGCTGATCGCGATCGGCCGCGGCAAGTGGTTCGGCGTCGGGCTCGGCAACAGCGTGCAGAAGCTGTTCTACCTGCCCGAGGCGCACACCGATTTCCTCTTCGCCGTGCTCGCCGAGGAGCTCGGTCTCGCCGGGGTGCTGCTGACCATCGGCCTGTTCGTCGGGCTGGTCTGGCGCGCCTTCCACATCGCCTCGCTGGCCGCGCGCGCCGGTCTGACCTTCCAGCGGCTGCTCGCGGCGGGCTTCGGGCTGTGGCTCGGCATGCAGACCTTCATCAACATCGGGGTCAACATGGGCGTCCTGCCGACCAAGGGACTGACCCTGCCGATGATGAGCTACGGACGCTCCAGCATGATCATGACGCTGGTGTGGGTCGGGTTGCTGCTGCGCATCTATCACGAGACGTTGATCGAGAGCCGCGGGACGGCCCGGCGGCGCGCCGAGGAGGCCGCATGAAGGGGCCGATCCTCATCATGGCGGGCGGTACCGGCGGGCACGTGTTCCCGGCGCTCGCACTGGCCCGGGCGCTGCGCGCCGGCTCGGTCGAGGTCGTGTGGCTCGGCACGCGCCGCGGCATCGAGGCGCGTCTGGTGCCGGCCGAGGGGATCGACATCGAGTGGCTTTCGGTGGGCGGGCTGCGCGGCAAGGGGTGGAAGACGCGCCTCGCGGCGCCCTGGCGCCTGGCGGTGGCGCTGTGGCAGGCGCTCGGCGTGATGCGCCGCCGCCGCCCGCGCGTGGTCGTGGGACTCGGCGGATTCGTCACCGGTCCGGGTGGCATCGCTGCGTGGCTGACGCGCCGGCCGCTGCTCATCCACGAGCAGAACGCCGTGGCGGGATTCACCAACCGGGCGCTGGCGCCGCTCGCGCGCGAGGTGCTCGAGGCCTTCCCCGGCAGCTTCGGCCCGAAGGTGCGGGCGCGGGCCATCGGCAATCCGGTACGGCGCGAGATCGCGGCGCTCGCGCCACCGCGCGAGCGGCTCGCCGGGCGCGGCCCGGCCGTGCGGGTGCTGGTCATCGGTGGCAGTCAGGGCGCGGTGCGGCTGAATACCGTCGTGCCCGAGGCGCTTGCGCGCGTAGCGGCGGCCGGTCCGCTGCAGGTGCGCCATCAGGCCGGTGAGCGCTGGATCGAGGCGTGCCGGGACAGTTATGCCGCCGCCGGCGTCGCGGCCGACGTTCAACCTTTCATCGCCGACATGGCCGACGCCTATGCGTGGGCGGACCTGGTGATCTGCCGCTCCGGCGCACTCACGGTCTCGGAGCTGGCCGCGGCCGGACTCGCCGCGGTGCTGGTGCCGTTCCCGGCCGCCGTCGACGATCACCAGACGCGCAACGCCGAGCTGCTGGTGCACCAGGGCGCCGCGGTGCTGCTGCCGGAGCGCGAACTGACGGCCGAGCGACTCGCCGCGGAGCTCGAGCGGCTCTGTGCCGAGCGCGGTCGGCTCATCGAGATGGCCGAGCGCGCCCGCTCGCTCGCCCGTCCCGATGCCACCGAGACGCTCGTCGCGAGCTGCCTGCACTATCTCGGGAGGGCGGCATGAACGCACCGGCAGAGACGGGCCGCGGGCGCGGCATGGATCGCATGCGGCGCATCGACACCATCCACTTCGTCGGCATCGGCGGCAGCGGCATGAGCGGGATCGCCGAGGTGCTGTTGAATCTCGGCTACCGGGTGCAGGGCTCGGATCTGCGCGGCGGTGCGGTGACCGAGCGGCTGAGCGCCCTCGGGGCGCGCATCGCCATCGGCCATGCGGCGGCCCACATCGCCGGCGCCGACGTGCTGGTGATCTCCGGCGCCGTGCCCCGCGAGAACCCCGAAGTGGCCGCGGCGCTGGCTCAGCGCATCCCGGTGGTCTCGCGCGCCGAGATGCTCGGGGAGCTGATGCGCTTTCGCTATGCGATCGCGGTCGCCGGTACCCACGGCAAGACCACCACGACGAGCCTGATCGCCAGCATCCTCGCCGAGGGCGGGGAGGACCCGACGTTCGTGATCGGCGGGCGCCTGAAGAGCGCCGGCAGTCACGCACGGCTCGGGTCGGGCCGCTATTTGGTCGCCGAGGCGGACGAGAGCGACGCCTCCTTCATGCATCTGCAGCCGGTGCTCGCGGTCGTCACCAACATCGACAACGACCATCTGGCCACCCACGGCGGTGATTTTTCGCGTCTGGCGCAGAGCTTCGTCGATTTCCTGCACAACCTGCCGTTTTACGGACTGGCCGTGCTGTGCATCGACTGCGAGCACGTGCGCGCCATCCTGCCGCGCGTCGGCCGACATGTGCTGACCTACGGGCTGAGCCCGGACGCGGACGTGCGGGGCAGCGAGCTGCGCCGCCAGGGATTGAGCACACGCTTCACGGTGACGCGCCCGACGGGCGGTGCGCTCGATGTCACCGTCAATCTGCCCGGGACGCACAACGTGCTCAACGCGCTGGCGGCGATCGCCGTGGCGACCGACCTCGGCCTCGAGGATGCGCCGATCAGCCGTGCGCTCGCCCAGTTCCAGGGCATCGATCGGCGGCTGCAGCACATCGCCGACATCCGCACCGCGGTGGGTACGGTCACGGTCGTCGATGATTACGGGCACCATCCTACGGAGGTGGCCGCGACGCTCGAGGCGCTGCGTCAGGGCTATCCGGGGCGGCGGATCGTGCTCGCGTTCCAGCCGCACCGCTACAGCCGCACCCACGATCTGATCGATGACTTCGGTCGGGTGCTCGCCGGCGTCGACGTGCTGTTGGTCACCGAGGTCTATGCCGCCGGCGAGGCGCCGATCGCGGCCGCCGACGGACGGGCGATTTGCCGCGCGGTGCGCAGCCGCGGCCAGGTCGAGCCGCTGTTCGTCGCGCGCGTGGAGGAACTGGCCGAATCGCTGCGTGACGTGATCCGCGACGGCGATCTGATCGTGACCATGGGTGCGGGCAACATCAGCGCAGTGGCGCACGGCCTGCCGGCGCAGCTCGCCGCGCCGGCGCCGGCGGGGTCGCCATGACCTTCACGCTCGCTCCGCAGTTTCGGGCACGCGTGCGCCTCGAGGAGCCGATGAGCCGGCATACCTCCTGGCACGTCGGCGGCCCGGCGCAGATGTTCTTCACCCCGGAGAGCCGTACCGAACTCGCCGCCTTCCTGCGCGCACTGCCGCTCGAGGTGCCGGTGTACTGGGTGGGTCTTGGCAGCAACCTGCTGGTGCGTGACGGTGGACTGCGCGGCGTCGTGGTGTGCACCCATGGCGTGCTCGATCGGCTCGAGCGCACCAGCGAGACCGCCGTGTATGCCGAGGCCGGCGTGGCGTGCGCACGGATCGCGCGTCAGTGCGTGCGCTGGGGACTCGGACCGGCGGAGTTCTTCGCCGGCATTCCGGGGACTTTGGGCGGCGCGCTCGCCATGAATGCCGGGGCATTCGGCGGGGAAACCTGGCGCCAGGTGCTCGAGGTCGAAACCATCGACCGCCACGGGCGCGAGCGTCGGCGCGCGGCCGACGAGTACCGCGTGAGCTACCGGCACGTCGAGCCGCCGGCCGAGGGCGAGTGGTTCCTCGCCGCGCGGTTGAGCTTCGAGAAGCGACCGGCCGAGGACGAGGGCGAGGTGCGTGAGTTGCTCGAGCGGCGCCGCGCCACGCAGCCGATCGGCGCCTGGAGCTGCGGGTCGGTCTTCGTCAACCCGCCGGGCGATCACGCCGCGCGGCTCATCGAGGCGAGTGGCCTGAAGGGTCACGCGCTCGGTGGCGCCTCGGTGTCGAGCAAGCACGCCAACTTCATCCTCAACGATGGCAACGCCACGGCGAGCGACATCGAGTCGCTGATTTACAGGGTGCGAGACACGGTCGCGCGCGAGCATGGGGTTACGCTGCACACGGAAGTGCGCATCGTCGGGGAGGCGCGCTGATGCGTCTGACGCACGACCCGGCTGGACTGCACCGCGCGGACACGGGCGCCGCGTTCGGACGCGTGGCGGTGCTCGCGGGTGGGGACTCGAGCGAACGGGAGATCTCCCTGCTCTCCGGCGCGGCGGTGCTCGAGGCGTTGAAGCGACGCGGTGTCGCCGCCGAGGCGTTCGATCCGCGCGAGCGTGGGCTCTCGGAACTCGCCGCGGGACGGTTCGAGCGGGTGTGGATCGCGCTGCACGGCCCGGGCGGGGAGGACGGCACGCTGCAGGGCGCCCTCGAATATCTCGGCGTCCCTTACACCGGCAGCGGTGTGCTCGGCTCGGCGATCGCGATGGACAAACTGCGGACCAAGCGCCTCGCGCACGCCATCGGCGTGCCGACGCCCCCGGCGCTCGAGCTGACGGGGCCGGTGGATTTCGAGCTGGCCGTCGAGCAGCTCGGCCTGCCGCTCATCGTCAAGCCGGGCGGCCAGGGCTCGAGTGTCGGGATGAGCAAGGTCGAGCGCGCCGAGGAGTTGCCTGCGGCGTACGCGACGGCGCGCGCCGTCGAGGCGAGCGTGTTCGCCGAGGCGTGGATCACCGGTGGGGAGTACACGGTTGCGCTGTTGCAGGGCGCGGCGCTGCCCTCGATCCGCATCGAGACGCCGCGGGCGTTCTACGACTACGAGGCCAAATACGAGCGCGACGACACGCGCTATCGGTGTCCGGCCGGTCTGTCCGAGCCTGCCGAACGGCACCTCGCGAGCTTGGCGCTCGCGGCGTTCGCAGCCGTCGGCGGCGAGGGCTGGGGACGCGTGGACTTCATGATGGATGTCGCCGGACGCGCGCAGCTGCTCGAGATCAACACCGTGCCCGGCATGACCGGACATTCGCTGGTCCCGATGGCCGCGCGCGCGGCCGGCCTCGATTTCGATGAACTGGTCTGGCGGGTGCTCGAGACGAGCTTCGTGCGCCGGCCGCGCGGCGGGGTGGGCTGAGCATGTTCAAGCGCAAACGCCGCGATTCACGACGCACGACCGAAAAGGGCGCGCCCCCGCGGCGGCTCATCCGCCGTGCACTCGGCGGCGTCGGCCTGTGCGCGGTGCTGGCGATCGCGCTGTGGGGGCTGAACCGCCCGATCCGCGCCGTGACCGTGAGCGGCGAGTTCCATCACGTCGCGCCGCTCGCGGTCGAGCAGGCCGTGGCGTCCGCGGCCGCCGGCTCGGGGATCCTCACCGTGAATCTTGCCGCAGTACGCGCCGCGGTCGACGCGCTGCCGTGGGTGGCGCACGCGAGTGTGCGCCGCCTCTGGCCGCACACGCTCGCGGTGCAGGTGCACGAACAGACGGCGTTTGCGCGCTGGGACGGCAACGGGCTCGTCAACCGGGCCGGTGATCTGTTCCTCGCACAGGCCGCCGCAGTGCCGCCCGGACTGCCGAGCCTCTCCGGTCCAGACGGGACGACGGCGCAGGTCACCCGCCGCTACCTGCGCATGAGTGGAGAGCTCGCCCCGGAGGGTTTCGTGATCGCCTCGCTCGCATTGAGCGCGCGCGGCACCTGGGAATTCACGCTCGGCAACGGCATCGCCGTGCGCCTCGGCCGCTCGCAGTTCGAGGCGCGGTTTGAAAAGTTCGTCAATGTGGCGCTCGCGATCGTCAAACAGCGCGCCGGGGACATCTCATACATCGATATGCGTTACATGAACGGTTTTGCGATTGGTTGGCGCGCGAACGCGCCGCAGGACAACTCTTCGGCGCGGCACGCCGGAGGAGGCCGCGATGCGTAAGCGATCTGACCGGGACCTCATCGTCGGCCTCGATATCGGCACCTCCAAGGTGCTGGCCCTCGTCGGGGAGGTGGGGGCCGATGGCGCCATCGAGGTGCTCGGGATCGGCACCCAGCCCTCACGCGGCCTGAAGAAGGGCGTGGTGGTCAACATCGAGTCGACCGTGCAGTCGATCCAGCGTGCGGTCGAGGAGGCCGAGCTCATGGCCGGCTGCGAGATCCACTCGGTGTTCGCCGGCATCGCCGGCAGCCACGTGCGCAGCCTGAACTCGCACGGCGTGGTCGCGATCCGTGACCGCGAGGTCACCCCCGGGGACGTCGAGCACGTGATCGACGCGGCCCGGGCGCTCGCCATTCCCGCCGATCAGAAAATCCTGCACGTACTGCCGCAGGAATTCGTCGTCGATGGCCAGGAGGGCATCCACGACCCGATCGGCATGTCTGGAGTGCGCCTCGAAGCCAAGGTGCACATCGTCACCGGCGCCGACAGCGCCGCGCAGAACATCGAGAAGTGCATCAAGCGCTGTGGGCTCGAGGTCGAAGACGTCGTGCTCGAGCAGCTCGCCTCGAGCTTCGCGGTGCTCACCGACGATGAGAAGGAGCTCGGGGTATGCATGGTCGACATCGGTGGCGGCACCACCGACATCGCGGTGTTCGCCCAGGGCGCGATCCGGCACACCGCCGTGATCCCGATCGCCGGCGATCAGGTCACCAACGACATCGCCGTGTCGATGCGCACCCCGACGCAGCACGCCGAGGACATCAAGATCCGCTACGCCTGCGCGCTCTCGCAGCTGGCCAATCCCGACGAGAGCATCGAGGTGCCGAGCGTCGGGGACCGGCCGGCGCGTCGCCTGGCCCGCCAGACGCTCGCCGAGATCGTCGAGCCGCGCTACGAGGAGTTGTTCGGCCTGGTGCGCGATGAGCTGCGCAGGAGCGGCTTCGAGGAAATCATCGTCGCCGGCGTGGTGCTCACCGGCGGCAGCGCCCGCATGGAAGGGGTGATCGAGCTCGCCGAGGAGGTATTCCACGTGCCGGTGCGCCTCGGACTGCCGCAACAGGTGCAGGGGCTCACCGATGTGCTGCGCAATCCGGTGTTCTCCACCGGCGTCGGCCTGCTGCTCTATGCCCGCGACAACATTTTGCCCGTGCGGCGCGGCCGTTCAATCGGCAGCAACGCCAAGACCACGATCGATCGCATGCGAGCGTGGTTCCAGGGAAATTTCTGACCGTGACAAATTTCAATTCACTTAGCCATCATCGAGGAGCGCGCAATGTTTGAATTAATGGATGCCTACACCCAAAGCGCCGTGATCAAGGTCATCGGCGTCGGCGGCGGGGGCGGCAACGCCGTCGCCCACATGATCAACAGCGGGATCGAGGGCGTGGAGTTCATGTGCGTCAACACTGACTCACAGGCACTGAAGCACGCCAAGGTGAAGACCGCGCTGCAGATCGGCAGCAACATCACCAAGGGCCTCGGCGCCGGCGCCGATCCGGAAGTCGGCCGTCAGGCCGCCATGGAGGACCGTGACCGCATCGTCGAGCTCATCAAGGGCTGCGACATGCTGTTCATCACCGCGGGCATGGGCGGGGGCACCGGAACCGGCGGGGCGCCCGTGGTGGCCCAGGTTGCCAAGGAGCTCGGCATCCTCACCGTCGCGGTCGTCACCCGTCCGTTCGAGATGGAAGGCGGCAAGCGCTCCCACGTCGCCGACCACGGCATCTCCGAGCTCGGCAAGTACTGCGACTCGCTGATCACCATTCCGAACCAGAAGCTGCTGACCGTGCTCGGCTCGCAGACGACGCTCCTCGATGCGTTCAAGGCCGCCAACCAGGTGCTGCAGGGCGCGGTGCAGGGCATCGCCGAACTGATCACCCGTCCGGGCCTGATCAACGTCGACTTCGCCGACGTGCGCACGGTGATGTCCGAGACCGGCATGGCGATGATGGGCACCGGCACTGCGAGCGGTGAGGGTCGGGCGCGCTCAGCGGCCGAGGCGGCCGTTTCCTCGCCTCTGCTCGAGGACATCAACCTCTCCGGTGCGCACGGCATCCTGGTCAACGTCACCGCCGGCATGGACCTGTCGATCGGTGAGTTCCAGGAGGTCGGTCAGATCGTCAAGGAGTTTGCCTCCGAGGATGCGACCGTGGTGGTCGGCACCGTGATCGATCCGGAGCTCTCGAACCTGGTGCGCGTGACCGTGGTCGCCACCGGACTCGGTCGCCCGGCGGCCGCGACCGGCGCTCGCCCGGTCATCGGCGCGGTGCGGGAATCCGCCGCCGCGCGCGATACGCGCGCCGAGCCGCCGATGCGCGTGGTGCGCCGCGGTGCGCCCTCGAGCAGCGATTACGCCAAGCTCGATCGGCCGACCGTGCAGCGCCAGCGTGCCGTGGGTGACGGACTGCGCCAGGACGTCCCCTCGGATGATCTGCTCGACATCCCGGCGTTCCTGCGCCGTCAGGCCGACTGAGCCGGTGCGGCTCCATCCCCTGGTGCTTGATGGCCGCCAGGGGATGGAGCGCCGCCGCCGCGTGCCGTCATGCACGCGGTCTCGTGGAGTAAATAGAGCGGTTATGGTAGCGTAGCCGACCACGACCCACCCGGGACCGGCGCCAAGTCGGGGCGAACCGGGTCCCCCACAGCACAGAACATCACTCATGGTTGGACAACGGACCCTGAAGAATTCGATCCGCGCGACTGGCGTGGGTCTGCACACCGGCAAGAAGGTGCTCATGACCTTGCGGCCCGGACTC
>JAKBDK010000112.1:0-4635 GCA_021834525.1 Pseudomonadota bacterium
ATGAGCTCGGCCCACTGCACCTGCTGCTCGGCCGGCTCGCCCGAGAGCAGCATCCACAGATCCTGAATCCGTGGGGCCATGGCGCAGTCATCGAGGTCCACGAAGCGCGGCCCCTGCTCCGCCCAGAGCAAATTCCCCAGATGACAGTCCCCGTGCACCCGAATCGTGCGCAGCGGCGCGACCTCCTCGTACACCCGCTCGATGCGCTCGAGCAGCTGATCGCTGAGGCGCGTGTACTGCTCCGTGAGCGCCTCCGGCAGCAAGGCGGAGGCCTGCACCGTGCGCTGCGCCTGGCGGCCGTAGCGGTCCGGATCGATCGCCGGGCGGCGCGCAAATACCGCACGCTGACCCACCTGATGCATGCGGGCCAGCGTGCGGCCGAGCAGCTCGCGCGCCCCCGGCGCATCGAGCTCCGGCTCGCGGCCCGCCAGGCACTCGAAGGCGGCGAACCGGAAGCCCGCCTGGCGGATCAGCGTGTGTCCGCCAATCTCGAGCGGAGCGGCCACCGGCAGCTCGGCCTCCGCGAGTTCGGCGGCAAAGGCATGCTCCTCGAGGATCTGGGCATCGCTCCAGCGCCCCGGCCGATAGAATTTCAGGACCCGGAACCCGCCGGCGGTGCCCAGACGGTAGACCCGGTTCTCATAGCTGTTCAGCGCCAGCAGCCGCCCGTCCGGCTCGAGGCCCGCGACCTCGGCGGCTTCGAGCACCTGCTCGGGCGTGAGCTCGGCAAAGGGCTGCAGACCGGCACCAGCTCTCAGGTGCCCGCGGTGGGATTTGTTTATGATTTCGTCTTTCATGGACTTACGGACACATTCTGGCATGAAACATTCGAGCATCCTCGTCACCGGCGGCGCCGGGTATATCGGCAGCCACGTCGTGCTGCAGCTGCGCGCTCGGGGCGAGCGGGTGATCGTGCTCGATGACCTCTCCCGGGGCTTTCGCCAGGCCGTGCTCGATACGCCCCTGGTGGTGGGCAAGGTCAGCGACCGGGAGACGGTGCTGAAAGTGATGCGGGAGCACGACGTCGACACCGTGATGCACTTCGCCGCCTTCACCATCGTGCCGGAGTCCGTGAGCGAGCCGCTGAAGTACTACGGCAACAACACCTGCTCGACCCGGGCGCTGCTCGAGTCCTGCCTCGAGGGTGGGGTCAAGAACTTCGTATTCTCCTCCACCGCCGCGGTGTACGGCGTCCCGGCCGAGGGCGTCGCGGCCGAAGACACCCCGACTGCGCCGATCAACCCGTACGGTACCTCGAAGCTGATGTCCGAGTGGATGCTGCGCGACGTGTCGAGCGCCTCTGCCCTGAAGCACGTGGCGCTGCGCTACTTCAATGTCGCCGGCTCGGACTCTCAGGGGCGCGTCGGCCAGGCGACCCCGAAGGCGACACTGCTGATCAAAGTGGCCTGTGAGCACGTGATCGGCAAACGCCCGCAGGTGGCGATCTACGGCAGCGACTATGCCACCCCGGATGGCACCGGGGTACGCGACTACATTCACGTCGAGGACCTCGCCACCGCGCACCTCGATGCGCTCGATTACCTGCGCGGCGGCGGCGCCTCGACGGTGCTGAACGTCGGATACGGTCACGGCTACAGCGTGCGCGAAGTTCTGCAGAGCGTCGAGCGGGTCTCGGGCCAGCGGCTGAACATCCGCGAAGAGCCCCGCCGCCCCGGGGATCCGCCGGCGCTGGTCGCCCGCGCCGAGCGCATCCGCCGCGAACTCGGCTGGAAGCCTCGGCTCGATGATCTGGACACCATCGTGCGCACTGCGCTCGCCTGGGAGGAGCGCCTGCAGCGCGAGCCGTGGAGCTGAACGGTTCGATGCATTAAGTAACACCGGAGTACACTCGTCCCGATGCGGTGGTTGCGCCCTAAGTCCCTCACGGGACTGATGCTTCTCGGTCTGGCGCTCCTCGCGCTGCCGTTGCTCGTGGCTATTGTCACGGCCGCGCTGCAGTTCCGGACCCTGTCGGTCGCCGGCCAGAAGATCATCATCGAGGGCGTCACCTCGGCCCGCGAGAGCCAGCGCCTCTTCAGCGAGATCGACTCCCTCGAGCGCACCGCCCGCCTCTACGACGTGCTCGATGACCCGAAGCTGCTGCAGTCGTACCAGCACGAGGACGGTGAGCTCACCGCCACCCGCCGTGAGCTCACCGTGAACTCCAGTGCCGCGACCCGCGCGACGCTCGAGCAGCTCGCCGCCGTGCAGCAGAAAATCCGCACCCTCGTGCTCACCACCCCGCCGGGCACGCAGGCAGCCAATGCCGCCGGGCTCGGCACGCTCTTCGCCACCCTCGGCGGTCTCGTCGACCGCACCGCGCAGCAGAGCAACCAGCACATCGACACCGAGATGGCCTCGCTGCGGCGCATGACCGAGGAGGCCCGCGAGCGGCTCTTCTGGCAGGCGGCGCTGCTGCTGCCGCTCACCCTGGTGGCGATCTACATGCTCACGCTCGCCATCGGACGGCCGCTGCGCCAGATCGACCGCGCCATCAGCGATCTCGGTCACGCACGGCTGCACGAGCGCATCGCGGTCAACGGACCTCATGACCTCGAGCGCCTCGGCGGACAGCTCGAATGGCTCCGGCTGCGCCTCAATGAGCTCGCCGAGGAGCGCAACCGGTTCCTGCGCCACATGTCGCACGAGCTGAAGACGCCGCTCGCGAACATCCGCGAAGGTACCGATCTGCTGATGGACGGGGCGGTCGGGGAGCTCGATGCCGGTCAGCGCGAGGTGGCGGCAATCCTGCGCGACAATGGCATCCAGCTGCAGCGCATGATCGAGAACCTGCTCTCCTTCAGTGCCTGGCAGACCTCGAGCGTCGGACTCGATCCCAGCGAATTCCGCCTGCGGCCGCTGGTCAAGCAGGTGCTCGAGAACCAGCAGCTCACCGTGCTCTCCCAGCGGATGCGCCTCGACGTGCAGGTCGATGACGTCATGCTCTATGCCGATCGCGGCAAGGTGCGCCTGATTCTGGAGAACCTGGTCTCGAACGCGGTAAAATACTCACCGAAGGGCGGCACCATCCATATCCGCGCCCACAGTTCGGGTCCCAACCTCATTCTCGACGTCGCCGACAATGGCCCCGGCATCCCGCCGGAGGACCGCGAGCATGTATTTCGGGCCTTCTACACCGGCCGTGCGGCCAACGGCATCTCCATCAAGGGCACCGGCATCGGGCTCTCGGTGGTGCTGGAGTTCGTCACGGCGCACGGCGGCACGATTCAGATCATCGACGGCCAGTATCCGGGTGCGCACTTTCGCATCCGGATGCCGCGCGTCGTTCGCAACCAACCACCCGAGCGGGGAAAGCAAGCTCATGCTGCCTGACACGAAGTTGATTCGCCGCATCGCACTCGCGATGACGGCGCTCACCACCCTTGCGCTGGGCGCCTGCGCCAACACGCCGCTGCTGATGCGCTATCCGAGCGCCCACCGGGCCGCGGTCAAGGCGCCGCCCCCGCCGCCGAGCCCGCAGCGTGTGAGCACCGACCTGAATCTGCTGCACACCTGGTTCAACGCGCCGAGCGCGATGCAGAGCGAGCAGCTCGCCGCCGCAGAGTCGGCCTACCAGCACGGCCACTCGCCGCGCGACACGCTGCGCCTCGCTCTGCTGCTCGGGATTCCGGGCACGCCGAGCACCGATATGCCGCGCGCGCAGCGCCTGCTGTCAGGTCTGGTTCAGGATCCGACCGACCAACTGTTGCCAAGTGAACACACTTTGGCCCAGTTGGCGCTCACATTTATCGCAAATCGGTTGACCGTGAAGGCAGAAAGCCGCACCCTACAAACGGCCGATGCGGCGAAGATCTCGCAGTTGAAAGCGCAGCTCGACGCCGTCACCGATCAAGATGTCGCCCTGAAGCGACAACTCGAGCAGGCTCGCGCGAAACTCGCCGCGATCGCCAACATCGAGAAGTCGCTCAATGAGGGCAAACTAGGTACGACGGGGCCTCCACAGTGAACATGGTTGCTTCTATGTTGCCGGGCGAACAACGCAAGGCACCGCTTGCGCCGACACGACACAAGCCGCGCATCCTCGTGGTCGATGACGATCCGGGATTGCTCCGACTGCTGACGATCCGCCTGCGCGCGGAGAACTACGAGGTCGAGGCCGTCGAAGGCGGACCGCAGGCGCTCGCCGCCGCAGGCCGGTTCCGGCCGGACCTGGTGATCACCGACCTGCGCATGGAGCCGATGGACGGCATTGCGCTCCTGAAGGAGCTGCAGGTGCGCTGGCCGGGCCTGAAGGTGATTCTGCTCACCGCGCACGGCACTATTCCCGATGCGGTGCAGGCGACCCAGATGGGCGCGTTCGGCTTTCTCACCAAGCCGGTCGAGAAGCAGGAGCTGCTCGACCAGGTGCAGAAGGCGCTGCGCATCTCGGGGTTCGGCGCCTCGGACGAGGACTGGCGGGCGGAGATCGTCACCCGCAGCGGCCTGATGGAAGAGAAGCTCGCTCAGGCGCACATGGTGGCCGGCACCGATGCCCGCGTGCTCATCACCGGGGAAAGCGGCACCGGCAAGGAGCTGATTGCCAAGGCTCTGCACGCCGGTTCACCCCGCAAGGACAAGCCGTTTGTGCCTGTCAACACAGGCTCGATGCCGTCGGAGTTGCTGGAGTCCACGCTC
>JAKBDK010000113.1:0-4613 GCA_021834525.1 Pseudomonadota bacterium
CCACTGGCTTCGTGCACACTGATGCCGACCGGACTACCACCCACCACGAAGTTCGGGTGCGGATTCTTGCCACCGAAAATCGCGTGCAATTCCGCAGCCCGGCGTTGCCACGCCAACGCTTCCAGATAGTGTGCGACCGCCAACAGATTTGCCGCCGGCGGGAGCTTGTACGCCGGGTGTCCCCAGTAACCATTGGCGAAGATCCCCAGCTGGCCGGACTCCACGAGGGTCTTCACCCGGCGCTGCACATCTGCAAAATATCCGGGCGAGGACATCGGGTACGTGGAGATCGATTGCGCCAGAGTCGACGTCTCCTTCGGATCCGCGGACAACGCGGAAACGACGTCCACCCAATCGAGCGCATGCAAGTGATAGAAGTGCATGACGTGGTCGTGGACGAATTGCGCGCCTATCATCAAATTTCGGATTAAGTTCGCGTTCGGTGGTATGTCGTAGCGCAGCGCATCTTCCACTGCACGCACCGACGCGATGCCATGCACGAGCGTGCACACTCCACAGATGCGTTGCGCGAACGCCCAGGCATCACGCGGGTCACGGTTGCGCAGAATGATCTCTACGCCGCGCACCATGGTGCCGGAACTGATGGCTTGTGAAATGACGTTTCCGTCCATCTGCGCTTCGATGCGAAGATGGCCCTCGATGCGCGTGATGGGATCAACGACTATCGTCTGGGTGCTCATCGATGGGTCCTCTTACGCGTTGCGCAAGTGCGCGGCGAGCAACTCCACCAGACTGCGCGGGGTCTGCTGCCAGTTGAAGTGCTGCTTGCCATCATCGAAGGTCCGCCGACAATCCGAGCAACTCGTGAGGAACGTTTGCGCTCCTGTACGGTCGATTTCATTGAACTTCTCTTCGATGACGCGGTAGCGCAGCGGTGCCGCACGCTTGATATCGAAGACTCCGCCGCCACCGCCACAACAGATGTTGTAGCCGATGTGCCGAACGGTCTCGGTGGGCTCAATTCCCATCGCTCGCATCAGTCGCCGCGGAGCATCCGTGACGCCGCCCTTGCGAACCAGTTGGCAGGGGTCATGAAATGCCGTCACACCTGCCTCGGCAGGACGAAGCTTAAGCCGCCCCGCCTCGAGCGCGTCTGCCAGGTATTCCGTGACGTGCTGAACTTTGAACGGGAGCGGCCGGCCGAGCAACTCAGCGGCCTCCCAGCGCAATGCCGAGTACGCATGCCCGCATTCCGGCACGATGAGTACCTTGGCGCGGCAGGCAACGGCCTCGTCGACCAGACGCATGCTGATGCGCCGCTGCCAATCACGCCCGCCGGCGTAGTATCCGTAGTTCTCCGCGATCAATCCGTCGGTGCGAAACGTGCAGTCGACCTTCATGTGCGCCATGACTCGCGCGATCGCGGCAACCGCCGCCGGATAGTGCTCGATGTCCGTTCTCGGCACGGTCAACATCACCTCCGCCTGCGGCTTGTCGAGCGGCATCTCGACGCCGAACTTCTGCCCGATCGCGAGCAACTGGTCCCGGTATGGCTCGCTCGTCGGCTCCGGTTGTCCGGTCTGCCGTTGATAGGCCGCCTTTTCGTACAACTCCTTCGGGGCAAGACCGGCCTCGAACATGCCACGCCGTGCCTGCTCGATCAGGTCAGCGATGTCGATCCCCATGGGACACATCAAGGAGCATCGCCCGCAGAGATTGCAGCTGTCATAGAGCAGGTGCTGCCACTGGTCGAGTTCCGCGGCGGTAACCTTCGGCTTCAGATTGAACCACCGAAATATCGGCGCAAACGCGCCCGCCTCGCGCTTGAAGGCCTGCTTGAACGGCTCTACCTTCAGCACCGGTGTGTACTGCGGGTCCTCGGTCGCGATATAGAAATGGCACGCATCTGCGCACATGCCACAATGCACGCACGCTTCGAGCCGCAGCGCACTCAGTGCCCCGAATTCGCGGGCGAAGCCGCGCATCGCCCCGGCCACCCGCTCTCGATCCGTGATCCGCGCCTCTTCCGGCGCCAGATTGGCGCGCAGTTCCACAAATGAGGAATTCACGATGGCGCCCCCTTTCGTGTCATCAGATACCCGTCTATGGCCCGGGTCGGGAATATATAAAACGCATGCATGAGCTTGCCGAACGGATACCAGAGGAGCAGCAGATCGAAACTGAGGATGTGTAGGCCGAGAATCGTCTGGTACGGACCACCGACGTGGGCGGTGGCCATCAGGCCGGTGATCAGCACGAGCGCTACGACGAACCAGCTGAAGTAGTCGTCGAAATTCGACAAATGGCGCAGCACCGGATGTCCAACGCGGCGCGAAAGCACGGCAACGAACAGCGTAAGAGTGATCACGGAAAAAATAGTGATGATGCTGTTCGGCAGCGTCGACCAGCGCATTCCGACCAAACTGCCGAAGAAGATGACGTGAGGCGCGAAGAAGAGAATGACGATGAACAGACCGATGTGATACGAGTATCCGAGGGCCTCACCCGTCACAGTCCGCTTGATGAATTCCGGATGCGGCCAGGAGCGAGAGCCCATCCCTTTTATCCCGCCAAGGAGCGCCGCACCGACACTGCGGCGCGGCTCGCTCAGCATTCGACCGTGCCGCAGCAGGATCACGTTCACGAGGCGCCAGAGTACCCCGATGAAGAAAACCACGAACGCCACCTTCAAGGCGGGTCCACGTGCGAAATCGACGAGGTCCATGGTGCTACTCCTCGTTGCCTTTTTCGGAATCGTGACTCTTGGTGCGCTTGTTTCGATTGATGCGTTTGCGGGCCAACACCACGCTGCCGGCGCCGATCGCCGCCCCCGCGAGCGCCGCAACGCCCGCGAGCGTACCGGCTTGCGCAGGGCTCACCTCGCCCGCTTTGCCCCAGCGCGCGGTGGGGATCGGGCTGTAGAAGCTGCCTCTGTCCCAGAAATCCGGTTCCGCGCAGCCGAGACAGGGATGACCAGATTGGATCGGGAAGCTCACCGCGTTGTTCCATTTCAGCGTAGCGCAGGCGTTGTAAGTGGTCGGCCCCTTGCAGCCGAGTTCGTACAGACACCAACCGTTGCGCGCGCCCTCGTCGTCGAAGGTTTTGGCGAATTCACCGCGATCGTAAAATGGACGTCGGTAGCAGCGGTCGTGAATGCTGTTGCCGTAAAACACCGTCGGCCGCAGATGCTCATCGAGGTCTGGTACCCGCCCCGTAGTGACGTACTGCAGGAGTGTCCCGGCAATGACCTCCGGAATCGGCGGACAGCCGGATACATTGACCACGGGCTTTCCCGGCACCAACGATGATATTGCGCGGGCACCGGTCGGGTTCGGATCTGCGAATGGCAAGCCGCCGAATGAGGCGCAGGTTCCGACCGCGACAATCGCGGCGGCGCCCTTGGCGCATTCGGAGAGAATGTCGAGGCCGGAGCGGCCGGCAGCGCAGTGATACACACCACCGTCGGCAGTCGGGACCGCCCCGTCGACCACGAGCAAGTATTTGCCGTAGTTCGCCTCCATGGCCTGCGCGCGCGCCTGCTCGGCTTGCGCTCCGGCAGCGGCCATGAGCGTGTCATCGTAGTCGAGGGAGATGACGTTGAAGATCAGGTTTTCGACTGTCGGAGCGAACGATCGGGTCAAAGACTCCAGGCAACCGGTGCACTCCTGGAACGACAGGTAGATGACGGATGGTCGGCGGGCAGCGCGCAGCTGCGCGGCCATCGCGCGAGCGGCAAGCGGCGGCAGCGCGAGCAGCGAGGCCATCGCGGTACAGTATTTGATGAAGCTGCGACGGCTGACGCCATTGCGATCGAGCAGCTCGCCAATCGTGAGCTCGGTATCAGGTCGTGCCATGCGGGGTCTCCCCGGGTGCTGAGAATTGCGCTGAAGCGACGGTTCGAAGCCGCACTGCTCCGCGCGCAAGATCATCGTCCGCGGTCAACAGGATGTTCGGTACGCGGGCGACTTCGATCAGGACGGCGAGCGGCTCGCCCGCGGCATTGCGATGCTCCGTCCACCAGAGTCCGGATACCGCCGTCTCGCGAATGCGGCTTTCGCCGTTGGCGTCGATGCGAATGTCCACTTCGCCGCTGCCGAGAAGGCGCCGCAGGCGATCTAGGTCGTTCGGACCCAACGGCAGGCTGCGCAGGTCGATCGCACCCTCCTCACCCGTAGAGCGCAGCGCCTCGAGCAGCGTAGCGAGTTCCGAGAGAATCGCCCCCAACCCGACGCCGAGCTCGCGTCCAACCGATTTTTCGGCTGACGGTTCGACATGAATCGGAATGTCCCCCAGAGCGCTCATGACTGCCACTGCTCGAGGAGGCGCAGTGCTTCATCAGTGGCCTGCCGTATCCCCGCGCGAACGGACGCGCTCGGCTCGAGACCCCAGCCGAGGTCGTACGCCTGGATGCAGATGAGTGCGCGCTGGCGCGGCAAGATCTGGCGCAGCCGTGCCATGTCGAGCAGATCGGCGAGTCCGACCTCGTGGACGGAACGCTTGCGGCTCACATCGGCGAGGAAGCCATCGAGCGTGTCGGATTCCAGGCAGCGGACGGCACCCGGGTCGGCGCCGAAGTCCCCCGCGTCGAATACGATGAGGCGATCGGCGTCCTCGAGGAGTCCGAGCAGCGTGAAACTGAGGGT
The DNA here is from genome assembly GCA_021834525.1 of Pseudomonadota bacterium. Taxonomy (GTDB): domain Bacteria; phylum Pseudomonadota; class Gammaproteobacteria; order Steroidobacterales; family Steroidobacteraceae; genus 13-2-20CM-66-19. Next base: position 4,605 of record JAKBDK010000113.1, read on the forward strand.
TCCGGCATC
>JAKBDK010000114.1:0-4533 GCA_021834525.1 Pseudomonadota bacterium
GAGGCGGCGCGCGCTGGCGAGCAGGGACGTGGCTTCGCCGTCGTGGCGAGTGAAGTGCGCAACCTCGCCGGCCGCTCCGCCACCGCGGCAAAGGAAATCAAGAGCCTGATTCAAGACAGCGTTTCGAAGGTCGGCGACGGCGCACAGCTCGTGACCCGTTCCGGTGAAACTCTGACGGAAATCGTTACGGCGGTGAAGAAGGTTTCGGACATCGTCGCGGAGATCGCCGCGGCCTCGCGCGAGCAATCCGCGGGCATCGAACAGGTCAACCGCGCGGTGATGCAGATGGATCAGATCACCCAACAGAACGCTGCGCTGGTGGAGGAAACGATCGCCGCCTCGCAGGTCATGAGCGGACAGGTTCGCGACCTGAACGACACCCTCGGCCGCTTCCACCTGGCCGGATCCGCTGCTGCGCCCCCCGCGAACGCGAGCACGGCCGCCGAGGAGCCGCCGCGGCTTGCGGTGGGCGAGAGCCGCTGACGCAGGCGCCGCATCGGCATTCACTCCGCTTTCAGCTTCAGGATCTCAGAACATGCAATTTCTAAACCATCTGAAACTCTGGCAGAAACTCCTGCTGCTGGTGGTCGCGATGGCGGTCCCGACCGCACTGCTCGGGGCCTTCTATCTGAGCTCTGCAAACCACGCCGTGAGCCAGGCGCGCAATGAACTCGAGGGAGCGCACTACGCGCACAGTCTCGGGGCCGTGCTGGCCGAGACCGAGAATCATCGCAGCGAGCTGTTCGCGCTGCTCACCGGCGACCAGAGCCGTGCTGCCGACGTCGCCGCCTCCGAGGCGCGCATGCGCAAGCTCATGCGGCGCGTGGATGCGGTCAACGCCACGGCCGGTCGCGCCCTCGGTGTACGCCGCAGTTGGCAGGCGGTCGAACAGGATTGGAACACGCTCACCGCGGGCGAATCGAAACTCACCGCCGATCAGGCCGTCAGTGCTCATGATGTGCTCATTGCCAAGCTGGTGAACCTCGGACATATCGTCGCGACGCGCTCGGCACTGAATGTCGACCCGTCACCCCAGACTGCCGCACTCATTCAGGTCGCCACCCGCGACGTCCCCGGTGCGCTCATCGCCGCCGGCGAAGTGCAGTGGTATGCCACCAGCGCCGCGATCAAGGGCTATCTCGGCGGCGGCGATCAGCGCGCCATCCAGATCTATCACCGCCAAGTACTGAGTGACTTCGCCCAGGCGGAACGAGATCTCAACGGTGCGTCTGCCGCCGACCGTGCCAAGATCCGGCCGCGGCTGAATGACGCACTGTCGGCCTTCAATACCTCGTTCGACGTGATCCGTTCGCGCATCCTGAGCGCGAAGAAGATGACCATCACGGCCGCCGATTTGTTCGGTAACGCCCGCGGAGTCAACAGCAGCCTGCAGCAGCTGCTGGATTCCAGCTATGCGGCGATGGATGCCGCGGTACAGCATCGCCTGAATCAGGTCACTGCTGCTCGGAGCGTAACGGTCGGCATCACCCTGATTGCGCTGCTCATCGCCCTCGCCCTCTCCTGGGTGATCGCCCGCGCCCTCGCCGGAGTCATCGGCCGCGCCGTCACCGTCTTCGACAACATTTCCGCCGGACGCTACGACAACAGCATCGAGATCGACGGCAACGATGAAGGTAATCAGGTGCTGCGGGCCCTGGATCAAATGCAGGGCAAGCTGCGCAACCAAATCGAGGCCGAACGCACTGCTGCCGCAGAGAACGCTCGCATCCGCGAGGCACTCGACAGCGTCTCCTCCGGGGTGATGGTGGCTGATGGCGACTACCACATCCAGTACCTGAACCCGGCCCTCGAGAAGTCGTTGCGCGAAGCGGAGAGCGACATCCGCCGCGAGATGCCGGGCTTCGACGTCAGCCGGCTCAATGGCGCGAACATCGATACGTTCCACAAGAACCCGAGCCACCAGCGCGCGATGCTCGCCAAGCTGACGCAACCGCATCGGGCCACGCTGACTCTGGGCGGCCACACCTATGCCGTGACCATGAACCCGGTGACCAACGAGCATCAGGAACGTCTGGGCGTCGTGCTCGAGTGGTTCGACCGCACCCAGGAGGTCGCGGTCGAGCGGGAGATGCAGGACATGCTCACTGCGGTCGTCGCCGGACAGCTGAGCAAGCGCATTGATCTGGCCGGCAAGAGCGGCTTCTTCGAGCTGATGGGCCGCGGGGTCAACCGCCTTGCGGACACCATGTCCGAGGTCATTTCGCGGGTCAAGCAGGTCGCGAGCGAAGTGCACCGCGGAGCCGATGAGATTTCCTCCGGCAATGCAAACCTCTCGCAGCGCACCGAGGAGCAATCGTCCTCGCTCGAGGAAACCGCCTCCTCGATGGAGGAGATGACCACGACGGTCAAGCAGAACGCCGACAATGCGTCGCAGGCGAACCAGCTGGCGCTCGCCGCCCGAGATCAGGCCGAGAAGGGTGGTACGGTCGTCAGCCAAGCGGTCGCTGCCATGAGCGACATCAATGACGCGTCCAAGCGCATCGCGGACATCATCGGGGTCATCGACGAGATCGCCTTCCAGACGAACCTTCTGGCACTGAACGCAGCGGTCGAAGCGGCGCGTGCCGGCGAACAGGGGCGCGGCTTCGCCGTGGTCGCGAGCGAAGTGCGCAATCTCGCCGGCCGTTCCGCCACCGCCGCGAAGGAAATCAAGGAATTGATCCAGGACTCGGTGCGCAAGGTCGAAGACGGCTCCGTGCTGGTGACCCAGTCTGGTCAGACGCTCGAGAAGATCGTCTCTGCCGTGAAGAAAGTATCGGACATCGTTGCCGAAATCGCCGCCGCATCGCGCGAACAGGCCGCAGGGATCGAACAGGTCAATCGAGCCGTCATGCAGATGGACGAGCTCACCCAGCAGAATGCGGCCCTGGTTGAACAGGCCACCGCCGCCTCGCAGTCCATGGTCGAACAGGCCAGCAGTCTGAACGAGATGCTCTCGCGCTTTGACGTCGGGGCGACCCAGGCCGCGTTGGCGGGCGCCGCGCGGACGCTGACCGGCGAACGTCCGGCAGCGACCTCACTGTCTCTGAAGAACAAGGGTACTGCGGCTTCGCGCGTCGAGCGACGCAGCACGAGTCGCCCGTGGTCGGCGCGCAAGCCCGCCGCAGCGGCAACCCGCCCCGCAGTCGCCCCACCGGCCGTCAGCCGGGCACCCAAACTCGCCGCCGTGGCGACGCGTTCCGCCGCACCCGCGGCCGATGAGGACGCCGAGTGGCAGGAATTCTGAGTCATGCAACTATTTGAAAAGAACAGCGGAGCATAACGATGGCACGGATACTCGCGGTAGACGATTCGGCGGCCATGCGCCAGATGGTCGGAATTACGCTCACCGGCGCCGGCCATCAAGTCGAGCAGGCGGTCGATGGCGTACAAGCGCTGCAAATTGCCGAGCGCCAAAAATTCGATCTGGTCATCACCGACGTGAACATGCCGAATATGGATGGCATCACGCTGGTTCGTGAGTTGCGCGCCCGCGCCGGCTACCGCTTCGTGCCGTTGCTGGTGCTCACCACCGAAGCGACGGTCGAGCGCAAGCAGCAGGGCAAGGCGGCCGGCGCAACCGGTTGGCTGGTCAAACCATTTAATCCAGACCGCCTGCTCGCCACCGTCAGCAAGGTGCTCAGCTGAACGATTTCCCTTTTTGGTCGTGCTTTTTGTCCACACTACGCTTGCAACGAGGTTGAAATGAAATCCGCGAAGAAAGTCCTGGCCACCCTGGCTGTCACTTGCGCCATCGGTTTGCCTGCCGCTTTTGCCAACTGCCACCTGCCGCCGGCGCCGAGCAAGATTCCCGATGGCGCCACGGCGAGCCAGCAGCAGATGGTCACTGCGATGCAGACGGTGCAGGAATACAACCACGACGTTCAGACTTATCTGCAGTGCCTGAAATTCGAAGTGCGCCAGAACCAGATGAGCCCGGACAGTCAGGTCAGTCTGCACAATGCAGCGGTGGATCAGCTGAAGCAGATCGCTTCGCAGTTCAATCAGCAGGTGCAGATCTTCAAGTCCAAGCACAGCTGAGCTGAGCTTCCGTACCGGCGAGGGGTTACGCCCCGCTCCGTCTCCGGTCGCACGCGCCGGGGACGGAGCACCGCGGCACGGCCGCGTGCACCCTTCGCGTTAACGCCCACATTGACGCTGGTCCGACATGACGCGACAGACAAATTCTCCCGCGCCGTCCGCACATGGCGCCGATGACCTCCAGCAGGCTGCTACTACGGCGGCAGCGCTGATCGAACTGGCGGTGCACGAGTCGCAGAGCCCGGTCGAGACGCTGGGTCGGGCCCTCGCCCGGCTTTCAGCGATGCTGCCGCTCGGTTCGGATGACGTGCGCGCCGAGCTCGCAACCTGCATCGAGAACCTGCAATTTCACGACCGCATGGTGCAGCAGTTGACGCAGGTCCGTGATTTGCTTGCTAGCGCAACGACCGACCAACCCGCGGTGGCCAATCCGCCGGGGTGGCCCGCGCTGCGCGAACGGCTGCGCACCCACTTCACGTCGGAATCGCACCG
>JAKBDK010000007.1:0-82107 GCA_021834525.1 Pseudomonadota bacterium
CATCATCCTCATTTCGCGGCCGACCGGTACAGCAGGATCGTGTGATGCGGGCCGGGCAGGGACTGGATGTTGAACGAGCGTGCGAGTGCCGCGACGAAACTGTGCACGGCGAGGACCCTGAACGTTCCGCCGATGCGCAGCCCCCCGAGCGCCGGGTCGGCGATGACGATCTTACGGTAATTGGAGCGGTTGAACTGCGCAACGGCGCGACCGAGCGTCTCACCGCGAAAATTCAGTCTGCGCCGCAGCCAGTGAAGTTGCCGCGTGATCTCCCGGGCGGAGCTGTGGCGCACCACGACGCGATGCGCGGTCACCACGGCCTCATCGTCGGCCCACAGCACGGGGCTCGCACCCGCCGAGGCGCGCGAGACACCGGCAGGCGGCAACACCGCGACCCGGCCCCGGCGAACGAAAATCTGCACGGTATGCGCGTCCTGGCGCCGCACGTCGAATACGGTACCTACATCGCGCACGGTGCGGCCATTGACGCTGACCTGGAATGGCCAGCGATCATGGTGCACGACGTTGAATTGCGCCTCCCCATGCATCAGGACCACGGTCCGCGTCGCGTGAGTGAACTGCACGCGCAGTTCGCTGTTCGCGTTGAGGGTCGCAACGGTACCGTCGCTCAGCATGACGCGCGAGAGCGTGCCCGGATCGGTGCGAATCATCTCGAGCGCGCCGTGCGGCGCGAAATTCCACCACGTCAGCAGGCCCGCGAGGGCTGCCGCGACCGCCAGTGCAGCCATGCCATGGCGGCGCAACCGTGGCGCGACCGTAAGCCGCGCACCTCTGCGCGCGCCGGCCGGCGCCAGCAGATCCGGGTCGATGGCCTCGGTCCGCGGTCGCAGCCGCGCCAGGCGCTCGGTCCGGGCCCAGGCCTCCGCCAGACGCAGATAGGCGGCGCGATGGCGCGGATCCGCCAGCAGCCACGTCGCGAGCTCCGCGTCGGCATCCGAGCCGCGCGCATCGCTGCGGGCGATCCACGCTGCCGCGCGTTCCTCGATGTTCGTTGCTTCACTCATGACGTTTCAACCGGCGCGCCAGGCGACCGGCCAGTGAATACGGTTGGTCCGAACCGACCTCGCGGGCGAATAACGCCTCGGCGCAGCGGCGAACCGCGCGCGCGAGCAATTGCTCGACCGTACTTTCCTTGATGCACAGCCGCACGGCAATTTCACGCTGGGACAGTCCATAGACGCGTCGCAGCGTCAGGGCCTGCCGGCAGCGTTCCGGAAGCTCCGCGACGCACTCGGCGAGCAGCGCCAGTTCCTGGTGGGCATTGACGATTTCCTCCACCTGCGCCGATTCGTCGAGCACATCGAGTGCGGCGATATCGGCAACCAGATTGATCGGCACGACGTCCCGATGCCGCAGCCAGTCGAGCGCGACGTTGCGTGCCACCGTCAGCGCAAATGCGCGAACGGAGCGGATCTCGGCACTGGACTCGCCCTGCGCGCTCAACAGGCGCGCATAGGTTTCCTGCAGGAGTTCATCGACGTCCGCCACGTTGTGCGCGTATCGGAACAGGAACGCCCGCAGGAGCCCCTCGCATTCCAGGGCCTCGAGAAGATACCGACTGACGGCTCCGGCCACTCACTTGCCCCCCCCGCACACGAGCATGCGCCGTCAGTTTTGGGGGTGCAAGCGTGTTCCGGTCATTTCAACCGGATGGGCATTGCGAGACGGCTCAGAGTGTAGGAAACGAGCGCTTCGGCCGTCTACAGTGTTCGGACCGCGCCTACTCGGACAGATCCGGGTCGTACCAACCTTCCGGCGGCGCGACGCGGTCGGCCTCCGGCGGGCCCCAGGTTCCGGGCTCGTACGGATAGACCGGCGTGTCGGCCTTCAGCACCGGATCGACGATGCGCCAGGCCTCCTCCACGTAGTCCTCACGAGCGAACAGGGTGCGTTCCCCGGCCATGGCATCGGTGAGCACCCGTTCATAGGCGTCCATTTCATTGGCGCCCTCGTGACGGCTGGCGAGCAGCTCGTTGGTCTGGCCGATGCCGAGTTCGGCTTCGTCCATCACGTTCAGGCCGATGGCCATTTCCGTCTGCGGGCTGATGCGGAAGCGGAAATAGTCGTGTTGCGGTGTGCAGCCCGGGTATACGGCCGGCGGTCGGCGCAGATGAGCCACCACCTCGGTGCAGGTGACGGGCAGCGACTTGCCGGCGCGGATGTAAAACGGCACGCCCTGCCACCGCCAGTTGTCGACCGCCAGTCGCAGCGCCGCATAGGTCTCGGTCTTCGATCCGGCCGCGACGCCGGGCTCGTTCAGATAGCCGCGGAACTGGCCGCGTACCAAGCCTGAGGTCGTCAGCTCCGGAATCGCTTTGAGAACCTTCACCTTCTCGTCACGAATCGACTCGCTATCGGTGCGGGCCGGCGGCTCCATGGCGAGGTTCGCAAGCACCTGGAACAGATGGTTCTGCACCACGTCGCGCACCGCGCCGACCGGATCGTAGAACGCGCCGCGACCCTGGATGCCGAAGTTCTCGGCCATCGTGATCTGCACGCTCTTGATGTAGTCGCGGTTCCAGAACGCCTCCAGGAGCGCGTTGGTGAACCGGAAAAACACCATGTTGTGCACCGGCCGCTTGCCCAGATAATGATCGATGCGGAAGATGTGCTCTTCGTCGAACGAGCCGAGCAGAATCGCGTTCAGTTCGCGGGCCGATTGCAGATCGCGGCCGAACGGCTTCTCGACCACGACGCGTGCACCCGCCTCGGTACACCCGGCCTTGGCGAGCTGTTCGACGACCTTGCCGAACAGCGAAGGCGGGATGGCGAGATAATGCGCCGGACGATGCGCAGTGCCGAGCAGCTTGCGCAGTGCGCTGAAGGTCGCGCCGTCGGCGTAGTCCCCGTCCACATAGGACAGCAGCTTAGTCAGCTGGGCGAACGCCGCCTCGTCGACTCCGCCACCGTGCTTCTCGAGGCTGTCGCGGGCCCGGGCCCGCAACTGCTCGATGCCCCAGCCCGCCTTGGCCACGCCGATGACCGGCACATTGAGCGTGCCGCGCTTCACCATGGCCTGAAGTGCCGGGAAGACCTTCTTGTACGCCAGATCTCCGGTCGCACCGAAGAACACCAACGCGTCGCTCTGGGTCTCGTTCATAGGAATCTCCCGCCGTCCTGACTCACTTCGAGGGCTTCTCGAGGTGTCCACCGAACCCGTAGCGCATCGCGGAGAGCACCTTGGCCTGGAAGTCCGCCTCACCCCGGGAGCTGAAGCGCTCGTACAGCGCGGTGGTGAGCACCGGCGCCGGCTGTCCCTCGTCGATCGCCGCCTTGATCGTCCAGCGACCCTCGCCGGAGTCCGAGACTCGTCCGGCGAATTTCGCCAGCGGCGGATCCTGCTGCAAGGCCGCAGCGGTCAGATCGAGCAGCCAGGAGGCGATCACGCTGCCACGACGCCAGACCTCGGTGATGTCCGGCAGGTTCAGATCGTATTGGTAGTGCTGCGGGTCGCGCAGCGGAGTCGTCTCCGCATCGACCTCGCTCGCGTGTTTGCCGACGTTCGCCGCCCGCAGGATGCCGAGACCCTCGGCATACGCGGCCATCAGACCGTATTCGATTCCGTTGTGAACCATCTTGACGAAATGGCCGGCGCCACTCGGTCCGCAGTGCAGGTACCCCAGCTCGGCGGTACCGTCGGCTGCCTCCCGACCGGGCGTACGCGCAATCGTGCCGATCCCCGGCGCGAGCTGTGCGAAGATCGGATCGAGCGACTTCACCGCGGCGTTGTCGCCGCCGATCATCATGCAGTAGCCGCGCTCCAGACCCCAGACGCCGCCGCTCGTGCCGACGTCGAGGTAGTGAATGCCCTTCTCGGCGAGCGCCTGAGAGCGGCGGATGTCATCGATGTAGTAAGAGTTGCCGCCGTCGATGACGATATCCCCTGCGGCGAGCAGCGGGATCAGCTCCGCCAGGGTGTCATCCACGACCGCCGCCGGCACCATCAGCCACACGGCGCGGGGCGTCTTCAGCTTCTTGACGAACTCGGCGAGCGAGGCGGCGCCGGTGGCCTTCTCCTTGACCAGACCGGCGACGGCATCCGCCGACCGGTCGTACACCACACAATCGTGGCCGCCCTTCAGGAGGCGCCTGACCATGTTGGCACCCATGCGTCCGAGGCCGATCATTCCGAGTTGCATGAAATCTCCTTAAACTACGGGCGGCCGATCGCTCAACGCCGCCGCACTCACGATGTGCGCTTCATCCTCCGGTACCGGCGAATGAGGCTGTTGGTGGAACTGTCGTGGTTCAGAGCGGAGTCATCCGCAGCTTCGAGCTCGGGGATGATCGCCTGGGCGAGCGCTTTACCGAGCTCGACGCCCCACTGATCAAACGAATTGATGTTCCAGATCGCCCCTTGGGTGAACACGGCGTGTTCGTAGAGCGCGATCAGCGTTCCGAGCGTGTACGGCGTCAACCGCTCGGCCAGAATCGTGTTCGACGGACGATTCCCTTTGAACACCCGATGCGGCACCAGCCACTCGGGCGTGCCCTCGGCACGCACTTGCTCGGGCGTCTTGCCGAACGCAAGCGCCTCGCCTTGCGCGAACACATTCGCGAGCAGCATATCGTGATGCCGGCCGAGCGGCGTCAGCGCATGCGCGAAGCCGATGAAATCACACGGAATCAGTCGCGTGCCCTGATGAATCAGCTGGTAGAACGAGTGCTGCCCGTTGGTGCCCGGCTCGCCCCAGTAGACCGGTCCGGTATCGACCCCGACCGGCAGGCCCTCGAGCGTCACGTGCTTGCCGTTGCTCTCCATCGTCAGCTGCTGCAGGTACGCCGGGAAGCGCTTCAGGTACTGTTCGTACGGCAGCACGGCGACGGTCTGTGCGCCGAAGAAGTCCGTGTACCAGACCCCGAGCAGTCCGAGCAGCACCGGCAGGTTGCGCTCGAACGGTGTGCTGCGAAAGTGCTCGTCCATGGCGTGAAAGCCCGCGAGCATGGCGCGGAAATTCTCCGCACCGACGGCGATCATGGTCGAGAGGCCGATGGCCGAGTCCATCGAGTAACGACCGCCGACCCAGTCCCAGAAGCCGAACATATTCTCGGTGTCGATGCCGAACTCGCCGACCTTCTGTGCGTTGGTTGAGACGGCGACGAAGTGCTTGGCCACTGCCTTGACGTCGGCACCGAGACCGCGCACCAGCCAGTCGCGCGCGGTCTGGGCGTTGGTCATGGTCTCGAGCGTCGTGAAGGTCTTCGAGGACACGATGAACAGCGTCTCGGCCGGATCGAGACCTTCGGTCGCCTCGAGGAAATCCGCGCCGTCGACATTCGACACGAAGCGCACGCACAGCGCGCGCTCGCTGTAGTGCCGCAGCGCTTCGTACGCCATGACCGGACCGAGATCCGATCCACCGATACCGATGTTGATGACGTTGCGAATCCGTTGGCCCGTATGGCCACGCCACGCGCCACTGCGCACACGCTCGGCAAAGGCCGCCATCCTGTCGAGAACCGCATGCACCTCGGGGACGACGTTCTGGCCGTCGACCAGGATGCTCGCCCCCCGCGGGGCACGCAGTGCCACGTGCAGGACCGCCCGATGCTCCGTGGCGTTGATTTTCTGCCCACCGAACATCGCCTCGATGCGCTCGCGCAGTCCGCACTCCGCGGCGAGCTGCAGCAGCAGTCGCAGCGTCTCCTCGGTGATGCGGTTCTTGGAGTAATCGAGAAACAATCCGACGCCCTCGGCGCTGAAGCGCTCGGCGCGACGCGGATCCTCGGCGAACAGTTGGCGCAGATGCCGATCGGCGACGGCTCGATGATGCGCGGTGAGCGCGCTCCAGGCCGGGCGGGTCACAAGCGCGGCAGTCTTCGGACTCATGCGGGTCTCCTTACTTCTTGCGCGTCTTCGTGCGAGCCCCACGGGCCCCGCCGGAGGACTGCGGCTTTTCCCAGAGCTTGAATCCGCCGGCGAACGCATTGGCGTTATCGCCCGCCCGACAGTGTGCCGGCAATTCCTTCAGATGCCTGACGTTGCCGCCACCGATCACGATATCGTCCGGCTCCAATGCGCGGCTCAGGCGGGTGATGACATCCGTGACGTGCTTGCGCCACTTCTTCTTGCCCATGCGCTCGAGCGCAGCGTCGCTCACGTAATCTTCGTAGGTGTGCTTCAGGTACGGCAGGTGGCCGATTTCCATCGGCTCCACGAGGCCATCGACGATCAGTGCGGTGCCGAGGCCCGTACCCAGGCCGAGGAAGAGCATCTTGCCGCCCCGGTAGCTGCCGAGCGCCTGCATCGCCGCGTCGTTCATCAGCCGCACCGGACAGTCGAACGCGCCGCGAAAATCAAAGCCCACCCAGCCCGAACCGAGATTGTGCGGCTCGGCCAGGACTCGGCCATGCATCACCGGCCCGGGATAGCCGATCGAGACGGCATCGTAGCGCCACCCGTGCGCCAGCCGCTTGACCTTGGCGGCCATCTGCCGGGCCGTCAGTGTCGGGCCGGAGGCGAATTCGCGCTTCTCGGTCTGACCCGTGGCGAGGATCTTGACGTGAGTCCCGCCGACGTCGACGACGAGTACGTTCATGCGCTTACGCTGCCGCGCCCAGGTCAGAGCTCTTCTTGGCGATCATCCCGAGGAGCTCCTGCCAGGACTTCACGAACGACTTGGCTCCTTCGTCCTGCAGCTGCGCGGCGAGCGCATCGATCTGGATGCCCGCATTGACGAAGCGCGCGAGCACCGCCTCGCAGTCGCCCCCGTCGGCGGGCATGCTGCCGCCGATCTCGGTGCGCTGCGCCAGCGCCTTCAGCGTCGCCTCGGGCATGGTGTTGACGGTGAACGGAGCGGCCAGCGTCTTCACGTACAGCACTTCGTCGGCCTTCGGGTCCTTCGTCCCGGTGCTGGCCCAGAGCAGCCGCTGCGCTCGGGCACCGGCGTTGAAGATCCGTTGCCAGCGCGGCGCGTGGAACGAGTCCTGGTACGCCCGATACGTCCGGCCCGCCACGGCGATGCCGAGGCGATTGACCAGATCATCCGGTACCTTGCCGATCACGGCCACGTCCCAGCGACTGATGAACACCGAGGCGACCGAGCCGACTTCGGGGTTCAGACCCGCCGCGATGCGCCGCTCGATACCGCGCAGGTACGCCTCGGCGGCTGCAACGTACTGCTCACGCGAGAACAGCAGCGTCACATTGACCGGAATGCCGGCGAAAATCGCCTCTTCAATGGCCGGCAACCCTTCACGGGTGCCGGGAATCTTGATGAACAGGTTCGGCCGTTTCGCCCGCTCGTGCAGTTCCTTGGCCGCGGCAATCGTCGCCCGGGTGTCATAGGCGAGCTGCGGGGAGACCTCGAGAGACACCCAACCGTCGACGCCGTTGGTGCGATCGAACGTGGCGCGAAACTCGTCCGCCGCGCGCGTGATGTCCTGCAGCGCCAGGTCGAAGAACAACGCCTCGCCGCTGCGGCCCGCTTTCAACCCGGCTCGGATCGACCCGTCATAGGCGCCGCTCTTCTTCAGCGCATGATCGAAGATGGTGGGGTTCGAGGTGAGCCCGGTGACCGACAACTCGGCGATGTACTGCCTGAGCGTGCCACTGTCGAGCAAATCACGGGTGATGTTGTCCAGCCAGATGCTCTGGCCGAACTGATTCAGGAGCTGGGTTGCTTTCATGATCTAACCTCCATCGCAAACCGGATCGAGCGCCGCTGCCGAAGGGCGAAGCGAATAGGCGCAGGGAACGATTCGTTCGATCGGGACGATCGCCGCGAGGATGACGTGAGGGCCACACAACCGCTGCGACAGAGGTTGTGCGAACGTCACCCGGCGCTACTCCGTATGCCCAGGAGCGTAGCATATCCGGATGGCATGCGTCAGCACGCGGGGGCGCGCAGCCCCTGCCTCATGCGGCCAAATGGCGCGTATCGTTCCAAAGACGCACCACCGGCTCATCGGCATTGTGCTCGTAGCCGAGTTCGCTCACGCTCGTGGTTCCGAGCAGCAACAGCCGGCCGCCGTCGGGCGCAAGTCCGAGCCAGCGCGCGCTCAACACTCTGAGGAAATGACCGCTGGAGAACAACAGCACGTTGCCGCCGGCGGCACGGGCTCTGGCGATGACCCGATCGGCGCGCGCGCCGACGTCCGCGGCCGACTCCCCGCCCGGGCACCCGTCGCGAAACAGGTCCCAGTCCGGCCGCTCGGCGCGGATCTCCGCGGTGCGGCGCCCCTCGTAGGCGCCGTAGTCCCACTCGCGCAGGTCCGCATCGATACCGGCCGCCGCTGCGAACCCCGCCAGCTCGCAGGTCCGCGCGGCTCTCTGCAGCGGACTGGTGAGCACCAGGGAAAACTGCGGATCGCGCAGTCGCGGCACCAGGGCGCGCGCGGCGCGCTCGCCACGCTCCGTCAGTGGCAGATCGGTCAGCCCCGTGTGCTGTCCGCTGAGGCTCCAGGCCGTCTCACCGTGGCGAACGAGACAGATAATCGGCAGGGCTGTGCTCATGGAGCGCGGGTTCGCGGATCAATTGAGAAGACCCGGCATCGTACGCACGATACCGCGCCATGTGAAGCGCACTCCATCTAAAGGGTCAGTCGTGCCCGAGAACTCCGTGCGCTGCCGCCGGCACGTGCTGCGCATCGAGCCGCAGCGCCTCGAGCACTGCGGTGAGCGGTTCGGGTCTGTGGATCGCATAGCCCTGGGCGTAATCGACCCCAAGCTCGCGCACCAGTTTCAAAATGGCCTGCGACTCGACGTATTCGGCGACACAAACGATGCCGAACGCCCCGGCCAGCTGGGTGACGGCACTCACCGTGGCGCGCGATCGCGCGCTGCAGGCCAGGTCACGCACAAACATGCCATCGAGCTTCACCGCATCGACCGGCAGCGCCTTCAGGTAGGACAACGAGTTCACGCCCACGCCGAAGTCATCGAGTGCAAATCGACACCCGATCCGCTGCAGCCGCCTCATGCAACCGCGCACGCGACCCAAATCGCGAATGGCCGCCGTCTCGGTGATCTCGAAGGTGATGAGACCTTGAAGCTCGGGCGCAGCGCATACCCACTGCTCGAAGCACTGCAAGAAGTCCGGATCACTCAGCGACTGACCCGACAGGTTGACCGAAATCCTCCGCCCTCCCGCCCGTAGCGCCGCGCCGTGACTCGCGGTGATCCGGCGGACCTCCCGGAGCACCCACTCATCCACCAGCGCCATGCACTGCAGGCGCTGACCGACACGCAGCAGGGACATGGGCGGGCGCAGCGGGCCGCGATGGCTGCGTACGCGCAGCAGGCACTCCGCGCCGCAGGGCGAGAGTCCGTCCGCACACGCGACGATCTTCTGGCCATAGAGCTCCAGACGGTTGCCCGTCAGTACGTCCTGGAACCAGGCCTCTCGCCTCATGTCGTGACATCCGCTTGCCGCAACCACTGCAGCCTGTTCCGCCGTCGCACGCGACGGCACACCAGCGCCGCCGGTGCGCGATCCGCCCCGACGATCCGCGTCTTCGGTCCGGGCAATTCACGGTCGGCCGCCCACCGGCCCGCACCGGCGCGCGCACCCCCACCGTACCCGTCAGGTGCGCAGCGGAATCGTCGGCCGCGGTGACGCTCGCGCCTGCACCAGAGCCGCATCGATCGGCAGCGTGAAATACCAGGTCGCCCCGACCCCGGCGAACCCGTCCACCCACAGCCGACCGCCGTGCGATTCGGCCACATGACGCGCGGCCAGCAATCCAATGTGCGCCTCGCGCCGCCCTGCCCGCGCCGAGATCCGCGTGCGCCCCTCGAACAGCGCGCGCATCTCCGCCGGATCGAAACTCGGACCGTTGTCCCGCACGTAGAAAATCTGCTCATGGGCGCTCCGTGCACAATCGACGCGGATACCGGCAGCCGCAACGCCGAGCGTCTGCCGCCAGGAGTGCTCCAACAGTTCGTGCAGGAGCAGTTCGACCAGCCGCCGCTCACCGATCGCCCGCAGGCCCGGCGCGACGTAGGCCTCGACTTCCTGATCGGCGTGTTCACGGTGCAGCTGTACGACGAGGTGACCGGCGAGCGCGCTCAGATCCAGTTCAGCCCAGGTGTCCTGCCGGCCGATCGGTGGCGAGGCGTGCGCCGCGCCGTGCACCGCCTCGCCCCTCGAGTGCCCCCCGGGCGCCATCTCACCGTGATCAAGCCACTCCCTGAGGCGCATCAGCGTCGGCAGTCGTGCCGGCGCGACCTGCGCCAGACACACCCGGATCGCTTCCATTTCCGCCAGCACCTTGAGAAGTGCGCGCGGCGTGGGGCGCAAGCGCTCGGGAGCCGCCGGCGCACCGAGCCACGCCGGCACCGCGGGCCCAGCGCCGGTCGGTCGCGGCCGAAGGAGCAGAATTCGCGCCGCACCGCCCCGAAAAGCGAGGCTGTCCCCGATGATGCCGACGCAGAAGACGCTCCCGTCCGAGCATCGCTGCCGCCACTGTCCATAGTCGTGCAGCAGTGGCGGGCTGCGTCGCCAGTGTGCGCGCAGCATCGGCTCATCTTCCTGTGGCGCGAGTTCAAACAGCGAACGGTTGCGCAGCGCCCCGCGATCGCATCGGTATCGCTCGGCCGCCGCGCCGTTGCTGAGCAGAATGCGCGTGCTGCGCGCATCGACCACCAAAATCGACTCGCGCGACCGATCGAGCAACAGGTCCATCACGGCAGGTTCATCTGGGAACATCACGCGCTTCGCTCCTGAAGAGACCTCGATGGTCCGCGTCCGCTCGCCGACACACAATCCCGTGATCTGGGGAGGTGTCGGATTGATCAGCCCCGACTCATGACGGACTCGAGGCGCCGCGGCCGCGCGGCGCCTCGAGCGCCGCGCGCAGCCTCATGACGCGCACCAGATCCTTCTCCCGATAGAAACCCCCCGCGCTCAGCGGTGAGTAGATTTCGATGCAGTTCCCGCCGCGCTGCTTGGCGGCGCGTGAGGCGAGTTCGGCGGCGAGCAGTGCACGATCGAAGCTCACGCAGCCCGGCTCGAGGGCGAGACGGGTGAGGCCGATGCTGGTCGTGATGACCCGTCTGTCGAGGGTTGCGCGCCACGGCGTCTCGGCCAGGGCGGCGCACACCTGCTGCGCACAGCGTTCCGCGCCGCTGGCGCGGCTGCCGGGCAACAGCACCGCAAAGCGGTCTCCCGTCAGACGCGCGGCAATGGCCTCCGCCGGCAGCAGCGGAGGGCGCAGCAGCGCCGCGAGGTGCGTGACGACCGCATCGCCGGCCGCATATCCATAGTCTTCATTGACCGCGCCGAGTCCATCGATGTCCAGATACATCAGGACGTGACGCTCGTAGGCGGCCCGATAGGCCAACGCATTGAGTGCAGCGGTGCGCATCGCCGCGCCGGTGAACAAGGCCGTCAACGGGTCATGATCCTGTTGCGAATGCGCCGCGAGACCACGGGCGACGGCGCCTGCGAGCAGCACTTCGCGCGCCGCGAAGTCCGGCTGCTCAGGATCACGCAGGAACAACAGCAGTCCAATGGCGCCACGGCCGGGCAGTTCGATCGGAACGGCGAGCGTCTTGCGTGAGGGGATCCTCTGCGCGAGCGCCGGCCGGTTGACGAGCAACGTCTCGGCCCGCGCCAGCATGAAGCGCAGCAGGTGCAACTGAATACCGCGGTAGAGGCTGAGCGTCGGCGCCTCGTTCGCACAGGTGCCGCAGGTCAGATCGACGGCCCGTTCCGGAATGAACGCCGCGGCGAACACCGCCCTCATCTGACACAGCGCCTCGTGCAGCAGCTCACCGAGCGCGACCGGCTCGCAGGTGCGCGCACGAGCGACCCGCCCGGTTGCGAACAGCGCCTTCAGCTCCACCGTCGGCTCCTCGAGGTCGCACCGAGACGGATCCGGCGCGCCCGCCGCCGCCCATTCGTGCGCCAGGCGCGCCGCGACGGGACTGACCTGCCGGGCCACGGCCGCCGCCAGCTGATCGAGCGTCTCATCGGGTGCGCGCGCACAGGAGACGATGATCGCCCCGAGAGCTTCGGAGTGCTCTGCGACGGGCAATGCGAGCAGCAGGTGTACGCAATCGACCCACTGCGTCCGACGACACAGATCCGCCAGCGTGCGCAACCGGTCGCCTAAGCGTTCATCCGCGCCGAGGTCCGCGCCACACGACCAGCAGATGGTGCCGCATCGATCGAGAAAGGCGATGGTCCTGCCCGCGATCCGCTCGGTCACGCAGCGGGCGTAATGCTCGAATCGTTGCGCGGCGAGCGGCGCTGGCGTGGCGGTGGGCTGCGGCGGTTCGCGGCTCGACGGATGCATCATGGTCCATGACTCCGGTGCGGCCGCGGGCCGCCCACGCTCGCGGGCGGCCCGCGGTTTCAGACTAATCCGAGTTTGCGCGCCTCGAGTGCCGCCTCTGCTCGCGAGGAGAGGTTGCGCTTGCGGTAGATGTTCTTCAGATGGCTGCCGACCGTATGCGCACTGATGTGCAACGCGTCGGCCACCTGGGTGATCTGCAGCCCCTTGGCGATCAGCGACAACACCGCGCGCTCGCGGCTCGAAAGACGCATCGAGCGGCTCTCGTCGAGTTCGGCGTCGGCGACGGGGGTTTCGAAGGTGGCGATCATGTCCTCGAAGTGCCGCAGCAGACGGCGAGCGAGCGCCGGAACGAGCGGTGGGACACCCCTCAGAGTCAGGTCCAGCTGCGACTCGAGCGCCTCATCGGGCTGATCGTTCAGAAGATAGCCGTGTGCTCCGGCGGCGAGCGCCGCCATGACGTGCGCATCGTCCTCGGTGACGACCACGGAGACGGCGAGCGGGTCGTGGCTCATGATCCGGCGCACCACCTCGATCCCGGAACTCGCCGGCAGACAGACATCGACCAGCGCCAGATCGATCAACCTCGTGGACAACATGCGGACCGCCTCATCCAGAGTCTGCGCGCAATGCACGGGTGTCTTCGGACACACCCGGTTGATCAGCGCGCGCAGTCTCGCCTGACGGTCAGCGCGATCGGCCACGATGAGCGCCCCGCGCAGCGTGCCTTCGCCCTGCGCGGGGCGTTTCACCGGCTCGCCGCCGGCTGCGGATCGCTCCCGATGGGTTTGCGAGTCGCCCATTGAATCCTCTGACGGTTCCTCTGTCCGGTGACGCATCCACCCGTCGCTTCGGTGCGTGCCCCATCGCCGGACGGAGTTCCCTTCGTGCACTTCAGACACAGGGCGCCGGGCCGCAGCTCTCGCTCCTTCGCAATTGCAGCCGAGATCACCCGAGATTCCACGGGGCCGGCCGCCGAGGCTATTGTCGCGCGCCCGGGGAACGGAGGTATCCCCAGAACAAGTGATTTGGAACGGCGTGCTCGCCTGAGTCACGACGACGCGCGCCCATGGCGCGAGTCCCCCGCTCGGCGGCGCATCACGGTAGATTATGTCGTGCGCAACGACGGGACCCGGCGGCGGCGTGCACACGGCATGAGACCATGGGCGCTCCGGGGGCACACCGGCCGCGCGATCGAGCTAATGCGACCAGCGCATCAGCAGGGCCGCGAGCCGCCGCGCCCGCGGACCATAGGGCGGACGCAGAGCGCCGGAGAGTTGTACCTTCGCCTCCAGGATCGCGCGCTCATGGGAGAAGGCGCGGATCCCCCACTCGCCGTGATAACTGCCGATCCCGGAGTGATTGACCCCGCCGAAGGGCAGGCGGTGCTGCAGGAACTGCATGGCGACCTGGTTGATGCAGCTGCCGCCGGCACTGGTGCGCTTCAGCATGCGCAGCGCCTGGGCGCGACGCCGGCTCCACACATACAACGCGAGCGGCTTCGGTGCAGCGTTGATGCGTTCGATCACGTCCTCGTCGTGTTGGTAGCGGATGATCGGCAGCAGCGGGCCGAAGATCTCCTCGTGCATGATGCGCGCCTGCGCGGGAATCTCCCCGAGCAGCGTCGGGGACACGAAGCGTCGCTCGAGTTCGACTGTCCCGCCGTGCAGCAGCACCGCGCCATGCGCGCGCGCGTCGGCGAGCAGATCCGCCAGACGGTGCGCGTGACCTTCGGTGATGATGCGCGCGAAATCCGGACTGAGTGCGGCGTCGGCACCGTACCAGTCCGAGAGCCGCCGGCGGAAGCGTTCAACGACCGGCTCATAGACGTCGGCGTGCACGTACAGATGATCCGGGGCGATGCAGGTCTGCCCGGCGTTCAGACATTTCGCCCAGGCGATCGTGTCGACGGCCTGCGCAATGTCGGCGCTGGCATCGATGATCACGGGAGACTTGCCACCGAGTTCGAGCGTGACGCTCGCCAGATGCTCTGCAGCCGCACTCATCACGATCCGGCCGACCGCGGGTGATCCGGTGAAGAAGATGTGATCGAACGGCAGTGCGAGGAGCGCCTGACCCACCGAGACATCCCCCTCGAACAGCGCCACTTCGTGCTCATCGAACGCCTCGCGGACGATCTCGGCGAGCACGCGGGAGCTGTGCACCGCCAGCTCGGAGGTTTTGATGATCGCCGTGTTGCCGCAGGCCACGGCTGGAATCAGCGGCCCGAGCGTGAGCACGATGGGGTAGTTCCACGGGGACTGGATCAGCGTGCGCCCGCGCGGCTCGCGCTGGATCCACGCCCGCGTGCCGAGCGTCGCGACGGTCGGACGCACTCGGCGGGGGCGCCACCAGCGGGCCAGGTGGCGGCGATGCTGGGCGAGATGACCGAACAGCGGCAGCAGCTCGGCCAGTTCGGTTTCGACCGCCGGGCGGCCGAGGTCGGCCTGGAGCGCCTCGAGAATCTGCGCCCGGTGACGCATCAGAGTCTCGTGCAGCCGCGCGAGCTTCTCGAGCCGCTGCGGCACCGTCGACTCGCGCAAGCGCAGCGCGACGGCACGCTGCGCATCGAACACCCCACGAATCCTGCCGGCCAGCTCGGTGTCGAGCGTGGCCGGAGCGGCGGAAGCAGCGGACTGGCTCATCGAGGGGCCTCGCGAACGCTCAGCACGGACTCACGAATGATACTGGAATCCCCGCGTCTTTAGCCGACGCGACGCGGCGGATCGGTGCTCAGCTCGCGGGCCGCCGCGATGAAATGGCGCACCGCACTCGAGCGCTCCTCCTCCCGGTACGCGACCCCGAGCAGCGCCTGTAGAGGCTCGCCCTCGAGCGCGAGGTACACCACCTGCTGCGGTTGCAGCGAACACATGCTCGCCGGCACGATCGAGACGCCGATCGAGGCCGCCACCAGATTGATGGTCGAGGAGAGCTGCGGGGCGTACTGGCCGATCCGCGGCGTGAAGCCGGCCGCCTCACAGCCGCTGATCACCTCATCGGCCAGCCCCGGACGCACCGCGCGCGGATACAGAATGAACGTCTCCTGGGCGAGCTCGCGCAGCGCCACCCGCCGGCGTCTGGCCAGACGGTGCGCCGCCGGGACCGCCGCCACCAGCGGCTCACGCTCGAGCACCTCGAACAACAGCCCGCGCCCCTCGCGCAGCGGCGGGCGCACGAACGCGACGTCAATCCTGCCCTCGCGCAGCTGCGCGACGAGCTCGGTGGACGGATGCTCCTCGAGGGAGACCTCCACCCCCGGATAATCGGTGCGAAACACCCGCAGCGACTCGGTGACCCTCGCATTGAACGAGGCGGACTCGGTAAATCCCACCCGCACCCGGCCCGAGGCGCCGCTCGCGGCCGCTCGGGCCATCTGCGCGGCGCGGCGCACCTCCTCCAGGATGCGTCCCGCTTCGCGCGCGAACAGCTGCCCGGCATCCGTGAGGCGGATGCGGTAGCCGGATCGGTCGATGAGCGCGACCCCGAGCTCGGCCTCGAGCGCCTTGAGCTGCTGCGTGAGCGGGGGCTGCGACATGTTCAGCCGGCGCGCCGCCCGAGTGACGTTCAGCTCCTCGGCGACGGCCAGGAAGTAGCGCAAGTGGCGAAGCTCCATGACGATATTTTTCACATATCGAGTTTTGATTTTCAATGTATTTTCGTCTAGTTCTGAAGCGGACTACAGTGCAGCCATGAACCAGCCAGACCAGCCGGCCTCCGCGCCGAAGGCGAAGAAATCCGTCGCGCTCTCGGGCGTGCCGGCGGGCAACACTGAGCTGTGCACCGTGGGGCGCAGCGGCAACGATCTGCACTACCGCGGCTACGACATCCTCGAGATCGCCACGGCCTGCGAGTACGAGGAGATCGCGCATCTGCTGATTCACGGCAGCCTGCCGAACCGCACGGAACTGGCCGCCTACAAGGCCAAGCTGCGGGCGCTCTGCGGCCTGCCGGCCACGGTCCGCACGGTGCTCGAGAGCCTGCCGGCCGCATCGCATCCCATGGACGTGTTGCGCACCGGTGTGTCGGCCCTCGGCTGTGCGCTGCCGGAGAAGGACGAGCACGGCGCCGCCGGCGCGCGCGACATCGCCGATCGTCTGATCGCCTCGCTCGGCTCGATGCTGGCCTACTGGTATCACGCCAGCCAGGGAGGACACCGCATCGGCGTCGAGACCGACGATGACTCGATCGGTGGACACTTCCTGCACCTGCTGCACCGTCGGCCGCCGCCGGCGCAGTGGGTGCGCGCGATGCACACCTCGCTCATCCTCTATGCCGAGCACGAATTCAACGCCTCGACCTTCACCGCGCGCGTGATCGCCGGCACCGGATCCGATCTGTACTCGTGCGTCGCCGGTGCGATCGGCGCGCTGCGCGGGCCGAAGCACGGCGGCGCCAATGAAGTGGCCTGCGAGATCCAGCAGCGCTATGCCGATCCGGACAGCGCCGAAGCGGACATCCTGGCGCGCCTGGCGAGAAAGGAAGTGATCATCGGCTTCGGCCATCCGGTGTACACGGTGGCCGACCCGCGTCACCAGATCGTCAAGCAACTGGCCCGCGAACTCGCCGAGCAGACCGGGGATCTGAAGATGTTCGCGATCGCCGATCGCCTCGAGACGGTGATGATGCGCGAGAAGCGCATGTTCCCCAATCTCGACTGGTTCTCCGCAGTCTCCTATCACCTGATGGGCGTGCCGACCGCGATGTTCACGCCCCTGTTCGTCATCGCACGCACCGCCGGCTGGGCGGCGCACGTGCTCGAGCAGCGCGCCGACGGCAAGATCATCCGCCCGACGGCCCATTACGTCGGCCCCGAACCGCGCCCGTTCGAACCCCTCGAACGCCGCCCCTGAATTCGCAACGGTGACCCCCCACATGTCTGCTCATCACGACTCTGCCCGTCCAGCCCCGGATAAGGTTCTCACCGACATCGTCGATTACGTGCTCGGCGGCGCGCCGCTCAGCGAGCTCGCCTATCAGACCGCGCACTACTGCCTGCTCGATACGCTCGGTTGCGGCCTCGAGGCGCTCGAGTACCCGGCGTGCACCAAGCTGCTCGGCCCGATCGTCCCCGGCACCACGGTGCCGAACGGCGCGCGCGTCCCGGGCACCCAGTTCCAGCTCGACCCGGTCCAGGCCGCCTTCAACATCGGGGCGATGATCCGCTGGCTCGACTTCAACGACACCTGGCTCGCCGCCGAATGGGGTCACCCGTCCGACAACCTCGGCGGCATCCTCGCCACCGCCGACTGGCTCTCGCGCCAGGCGATTGCGAACGCGCGCGCGCCGCTGACCATGCGCGAGGTACTCACCGGAATGATCCGGGCGCACGAGATCCAGGGTGTGATCGCGCTGGAGAACAGCTTCAACCGCGTCGGTCTCGATCACGTGGTGCTGGTGAAGGTGGCCTCGACCGCGGTGGTCGGACAGCTGCTCGGCCTGACGCGTGAGGAGCTCATCAATGCCGTCTCGCTCGCCTGGGTCGACGGGCAGAGCCTGCGCACCTACCGGCATGCGCCGAACGCCGGCTCGCGCAAGAGCTGGGCGGCCGGCGATGCCACCAGCCGCGCCGTACGGCTCGCGCTGATCGCGCGCACCGGGGAGATGGGCTATCCGACCGTACTCAGCGCCAAGACCTGGGGCTTCT
Organism: Pseudomonadota bacterium; assembly: GCA_021834525.1. Lineage (GTDB taxonomy): Bacteria > Pseudomonadota > Gammaproteobacteria > Steroidobacterales > Steroidobacteraceae > 13-2-20CM-66-19. Next base: position 17,903 of record JAKBDK010000007.1, read on the forward strand.
ACGACGCGCTGTTCAAGGGAGAGCCGCTGAAGTTCTCCCGTGGCTACGGCTCGTACGTGATGGAGAACGTGCTGTTTAAGATTTCCTACCCCGCCGAGTTCCACGCGCAGACCGCCGTGGAGGCGGCCATGCAGATCCACGGGCGCCTCGCGCAGCTCGGGGTCGGCGTCGAGGCGATCGAGCGCATCACGGTGCGCACGCACGAGGCGTGCGTGCGCATCATCGACAAGCACGGGCCGCTCGCCAATCCGGCCGACCGTGATCACTGCATCCAGTACATGATGGCCGTGCCCCTGCTGTTCGGCCGCCTCACCGCCGCCGACTATGAAGACGGCGTGGCGAGCGATCCGCGCATCGATGCGCTGCGTGCGCGCATCCACTGCGTCGAGGATCCGCAGTTCACGCGCGATTACCTCGACCCCGAGAAGCGCTCCATCGCCAATGCGGTCACCGTGCGCCTGACCGACGGTCGCGAACTGCCGGAGGTCGTGGTCGAGTATCCGATCGGCCACCGCCGCCGCCGCACCGATGGCATCCCGCTGCTGATCGAGAAATTCCGTCGCAATCTGGCGCGACAGTTCCCGCAGAAGCAGCAGCGCGTGATCGCCGAGGTGTCGCTCGAGCAGAGTCGGCTCGAGCGCACGCCGGTCCACGAGTATCTGGACCTGTTCGTCATCTGAGGGCCCAGGCGTTGAGCACGTATCTGATTGGCGCAGATCAGCCCACCACGCCCGCCGGCGAGCGCTTCCGCGCGCTCGTGCGCCGCGGGCCCATCCTGCCGCTGCCGGGGGCCTACAACGGACTCGCCGCGCTGCAGGCCAAGCGGGCCGGCTTCGAGGCGCTGTATCTGTCGGGCGCCGCCATGAGCGCCTCGATGGGCTTGCCTGACCTGGGCATCATCACCGTGGAGGACGTGTGCGGGTTCATCCGCCAGGTGAGCCGCGCCTCGGCATTGCCGGTCCTGGTCGACGGGGACACCGGCTACGGCGAGGCACTGAATGTGATGCACATGGTGCGCGCCTTCGAGGAGGCCGGCGCCGCGGCCGTGCACATCGAGGACCAGGTGCTGCCGAAGAAGTGCGGCCACCTCAACGACAAGCGCCTGGTGGCCCCTGAGGAGATGGCCGCGAAGATCGCCGCCGCAGCGCGCGCACGCCGCCACCTGTACATCATCGCGCGCACCGATGCGGCCGCCAGCGAGGGCCTCGACGGCGCGGTGGCGCGGGCTCAGCGGTATCTCGAGGCGGGTGCCGATGCCATTTTTCCGGAAGCCCTGACCAGCGCGGAGATGTTTCGCGAGTTCGCCCAGCGCATCGACGCTCCGTTGCTCGCGAACATGACGGAATTCGGCCGCACGCCCTATTTCACGGCCGAGGAGTTCCGCGCCATGGGCTATCGGATGGTGATCTGGCCGGTGAGTGCGCTGCGGATCGCGGCGAAGGCGCACGAGGAGCTGTACGCCACGATCGCCCGCGAGGGCGGCCCGAAGAGCCTCATCGGCCGGATGCAGACGCGCCAGGAGCTCTATGAAACCATCGCATATGCGGACTACGAGACGCTCGATGCCTCGATCGTCAAGAGCGTCGTACCGAGATAGACGTCGACCCGCGCAGGAGCGCGGGTTCGATCCGTGTTACTCGCTCTTCGAGGCGATGGTGTCGATCGAGTAGCCGATCAAGAGCGCGAAGGTGAGGATGATCTGAGAAGCCGCAACAACCATGTGTTTCTTCCTTTGGATTAACCAGCACGCGCAAGTGTAGAGATCCAAAGGGCCCGCGACATGTCCATCGCGGGGGTCGCGCCCCTGTCCAGCGCGGGGGCGGTGCGGATATTCCTTTCGGGAGAGCCGCAGACCCTCCCCCGGCGTGACGCCGGCGCACCCGGCGCGCTAGAATTCAGGGTAATCGCGCAGATCCGCTGCGCCACACTCATCACTCTTTCTGCACTTCCGGAGCCTCTTTGATGGCCATTGGCACAGATTCCGTCGTCAGCATTCACTACACCCTCAAGGATGATACCGGCACGGTGCTCGACCGCTCCGAGGCGGGCGTGCCGCTCGCCTACCTGCACGGCCACGGCAACCTCATCGCCGGCCTCGAGCAGGAACTGACGGGCAAGAACTCAGGCGATGAACTCTCGGTGACGGTGCCGGCGGCGCAAGGCTACGGCGAGTACGATGAGCGCCTCGTCCAGAGCGTGCCGCGCCGCTCGCTGCGCGGGATCAAGGACGTCAAGGTCGGCATGCAGCTGCATGCGCAGAGCGCCGAAGGGACCCAGGCCCTCACCGTGACCAAGATCCTCGGCGACATGGTGACGCTCGACGGCAACCACCCGCTGGCGGGCAAGAGCCTGCACTTCGAAGTCAAGATCGAGGACGTGCGCGCGGCGACCGAGGAAGAGCTCTCGCACGGCCACGTGCATGGACCGCACGGCCACCACGATCACTGACGACTGCGCAGCAGGCCCGCTGGCGCGCCGCGCGCCGGCGGGCTTGAGCGAGCCGTGAGGGAGATCGCAGGGACTGCGGATCACGCCCGCCGTGCGAGGCCGGGCGGACTCAGAACCAGCCGTAATTGAAGCTGATGCTGATGCGCTCGCCGCCCGGGTTGGCCGGGACCTCGTGACGCAACCAGCTCTCGAACAGCACGATGCTGCCCGCCGCGGCCGGGATCTCGACCCATGGCCGGTTGGCGCGGCTCGCGCCGGGGCGCCGCGGGGGCGCGGCCATCATGCGCTCGAGCCGTGGGTCCTCGAGTTTCAGCGCCGCACAGCCGCGCGGGGTCTTCAGATAGTACGTACCGCTGATGGTCGCCAGCGGATGTAGATGCAATCCGTGCGCGGTACCGCGCGGCATGATGTTCACCCAGCAGTCGGTCATGCTGAGCGCCCGCCCCGTCAGGTCGAACTCGAGCGCACGCGCGAACGCGGCGACGTGCGGGTCGAGCGCACGCTCAAGCTGGGCGAACGTCGGGGAGAGCTGGTGCATCCGGAACGCCGAGCCATACGAGGTGTAGCCGCCCGGATAATTCTTCGCCGACCAGCGCCGGCCGCCCGCGTCGTCCACCTGCAGTTGCCGGCACTCGCGCAGCAGCCGCGGCCCGAGGCGGGCCGCGGCGGGTACTCGCCGGGCGTAGATCAAGGTCGGAAACAGTCGCTGCAGACTCATCCGGCCAGTATATCGGCACGGCACTCAGCCGGTGGCGAACTGCTGCACCTCCGTGCTGCCGACCAGCGCCTCGAGCGAGGACGTCCCGCCCGTGATCGCCTGGGTGAGCTCATCGAAGTACCCGGCGCCGACTTCGCGCTGATGGCGCGTCGCGCTGTAGCCGTGGCGCTCGGCCGCGAACTCCGCCTCCTGCAACTCGACGTAGGCGGCCATCTGTCGATCCCGATAGCCGCGCGCCAGCTCGAACATCGAGAAGTTCAGCGCATGGAATCCCGCCAGCGTGATGAACTGGAACCGATACCCCATGGCACCGAGCTCGCGCTGAAAGCGCGCGATGGTCTCGTCATCGAGCTTTCGCTTCCAGTTGAACGACGGCGAGCAGTTGTACGCGAGCAGCTTGCCGGGGAAGCGCTGGTGCACCGCTTCGGCGAAGCGGCGTGCCTCCTCCAGGTCGGGCTTGGCCGTCTCGCACCACACCAGGTCGGCATAGGGCGCATACGCCAGGCCGCGTGCGATCGCCTGGTCGAGTCCGGCGCGGACGTGGCAGAACCCCTCGGCGGTGCGACCGCGCGCCGTATCGATGAACGGCCGGTCGCGCTCATCCACATCGGCGGTGAGGAGCTTGGCCCCTTCGGCATCGGTCCGCGCCACCAACACGGTCGGCACGTTGCACACATCCGCGGCGAGCCGGGCGGCGAGCAGCTTGTTGATCGCCTCCTGGGTCGGGACGAGCACTTTGCCGCCCATGTGTCCGCACTTCTTCGCCGAGGAGAGCTGATCCTCGAAATGCGCACCGGCCGCGCCCGCCTCGATCAGCTGTTTCATCAGCTCAAAGGCGTTGAGCACCCCGCCGAAGCCGGCCTCGGCATCCGCGATGATCGGTTTCAACCAATCGGTGCTGTCGTTGCCTTCCGCGTGATGAATCTGATCCGCGCGCCGCAGCGTCGAGTTGATGCGCCGCACGACCGCGGGCACCGAGTCGCTCGGGTACAGCGACTGATCGGGATACATCTGCCCGGAGAGGTTGGCGTCCGCGGCCACCTGCCAGCCCGAGAGGTAGATGGCATCGAGCCCGGCCTTGACCTGCTGCATGGCCTGATTGCCGGTGAGCGCGCCGAGGGCGTTGACGAACGGGCGCTCGTTCAGCATCCGCCAGAGTTTCTCCGCGGTCAGGCGCGCCAGCGAGTACTCGACGGCAATGGTACCGCGCAGGCGCACCACATCCTCGGGCTGATAGGCGCGCTCGATGCCACGCCAGCGGGGAGAGTCTTGCCAAGACCGGCGCAGCTCTTGTGCGCTCGGCAACAGGTCATCGGGTCTCATACTCAGTCCTCCAGGGCGTCAGTCGATCAGTTCATAGGCCGGTAGCGTGAGAAATTCATCGAACGTGTCCTGCACGATCAGCTGTTGCATCAGCCGCGCTGCGCTCGGGAAGACGCCCTCGAGCAGGCGCCCCGGGCCGACTTCGGCGTGAATGCGCTCGAGTTCCTCGGCGAACAACCGCTCCAGGCGCGGCGCCGTCAGGGGCACACCGTCACTCGTGCAGGCGCCGTGGCGCAGCCATTGCCAGAGCTGCGTGCGGCAGATCTCGGCCGTGGCGGCGTCTTCCATGAGGTTGTAGAGCGGCACGCAGCCATTGCCGCGCAACCACGCCTCCAGGTACTGCACGCCCACCCGGATGTTGATGCGCACGCCCTCCTCGGTGATGTCCCCGGCGGGCACGCGCAGCAGATCTTCGCGGCGCACACGCACATCCTCACGGGTGACGCCCAGCTGGTTCGCTCCGGGCATCAGCGCATCGAATGCCGCGCGCGCCACCGGCGCGAGTCCCGGGTGGGCGATCCAGGTCCCATCGTGCCCGGCCCTCGCCTCGCGCAGCTTGTCGGCGCGGACCCGCTCCATGGCGAGGGCGTTCGCCTGCGCATCGCGCACCGGAATCTGCGCCGCCATGCCGCCCATGGCATGCGCGCCGCGGCGGTGGCAGGTGCGAATCAGCAGATCCCCGTAGGACTTCAGGAAATGTCGCTCCATCGTCACCTGCGCACGGTCGGGCAGGACGCACTCGCGGCGCGCACGCAGCTTCTTGATGAAGCTGAAGATGTAGTCCCAGCGACCGCAGTTCAGCCCCACGATGTAATCGCGCAGTTCGAAGAGAATCTCGTCCATCTCGAAGGCCGCCGGCAGCGTTTCGATCAGCACGGTGACCTTGATCGTGCCGTGCTCGAGCCCGAGCGCCGTCTCGGCGGCCGCGAACACCTCGGCCCACAGCCGCGCCTCGAGGTGACTTTCGAGCTTCGGCAGATAGAAGTACGGCCCGGTGCCGGCGCGCGCGAGCCCGGCGTGATTGCGCGCCAGGTAGAGCGCAACATCGAACAGCGCACCGGACACCGGCTCGCCGTCGATGCTCACGTGCTTCTCCGGCAGATGCCAGCCACGCGGTCGCACGATCAGTGTCGCGCGTCGCTCACCGAGCCGGTACGCCTTGCCGCTCGCCGGATCGACGTAGCTGATGCTCCCGTCGATGGCGTCGGCGAGGTTGATCTGCCCCTGGATCAGGTTGTGCCAGGTCGGACTGCAGGAGTCCTCGAAATCCGCCATGAATGCGCACACCGGCGCATTCAGCGCGTTGATGATCATCTTGCGCTCGACCGGCCCGGTGATCTCCACGCGCCGATCGACCAGGTCGTGCGGCACGGGCGCAATGCGCCAGTCGGCACGGCGCACCGCCTCGGTCTGCGGCAGGAAATCCGGCAGCACCCCGCTGTCGAATTCACGCTGACGGCGCGCGCGTGCCTCGAGCAGTTCGCACCGGCGCGGATTGAAGCGGCGGTGCAACCGCGCGAGCAACTCCAGCGCACCCGGGGTGAGCACTTCCGTGGCGCGCGCAATGCCGGTGGGGGCGACCCGCAAAGCGGGCGTGTCGCTCGGCGCCGGCGGGGACTGGATCGATCGGGTTGGGGCTGCGGTGTTCATGGGACCGAGCATAGCCCCAGGTTTTGAAGAATTTGACTATAGAAACTTCACATTGTTAATTTCACAGATGCGGGCATCGTGTCCGCGCATTCCCGCCCAGGTGCCACCATGTCGCCGCTGCTGCGCAAAGGCCATTTTCTCGGAGCAAAGCTGCGCGAATTGCGCAAACGCAACGGCCTGACGCTCGAGGAACTGTCCTCGCGCTGCATTCAGCGCGACGCCGAGCGTGCGCCCTCGGTGTCGTACCTCAGCATGATCGAGAGCGGCAAACGGGTGCCGTCCGCGGAGTTGCTCGAACTGCTGGCGCTGGTGTTCCAGCGCGATCCGAGCTGGTTCCTCGACGAGAGCAGCAGCGCGGATCTCGTGACGCTCTCGGCGCCGGCGGGCGGTGCGGCCAAGGTGCCGTTGGAGCCGGCGTTTCTGTTCTCCAAGGAAGTCCTGCAGGCGGCGATCCCGGAGCTGCTGCAGCAGACCGGCACCAGCGGGCGGCAGTTCGCCCACCTGCTGATTCGCACGCATCAGGAATTCTCCCGCAACGACTTCCCGGACCTCGAGCGCGCCGCCGAGGAGGTGGGCGAGCGTAAATTTCCGCTCAGCGTCGAGGACCTGATGCGTCTGACGCGCCGGCATGGCCTGGAGATCCGCTGGTTCGAGCGCAAGGCGCTGCTGGCGCGCGACAAGGACCGCGAGGTGCGCAGCGTCGTGCGCTCGTTCTTCGAGGCGCCGCGATTCATCTACGCCAATCGTGCGCTGCAGTCCGATCCGGCGCGTTTGAAGTTCGATCTGGCGGCGCACATTGCGCACAAGGTGCTGCACGGCGGCGACGGCCTGAAGTCTGCACACGCCACCGGTGGGGAGATGGGCGGCAGCCCGGAGGGCGCCTCGGCCGCCGGCATGAACGCCGAGGACGTCCTGCACGCCTGGCGCGATTTCGAGTGCAGCTTCTTCGCCGGCGCGCTGCTCGCGCCGCGCGTGCCCTTCCGGCGCTTCCTGGCGCGCGAGCGCTACCGGGTCGAGAGCGGCGCGTGGCTCGAGTTGACGCCCGCGGTCATCATGCGCCGCATGACGAAGGTCTCGCCGTATCCCTACTGGCATTTCTTCGATGCCTATCCCCCGGGCTACCTGCGCGCGGTGTACCGCGGCAACGGTATCCCCCTGCCCTGGGGCAACCTGGCGCAGGTGAGCGACCCGTGCCCGAACTGGGCGGTGTTCCGCATGCTCGACAGCGAACGCGACAGCGGATCGCAGATCTCGGTGCTGCGCGATGGCGAGCGGGCGCTGCTCTACTGCTGTCACTCGCGGCGGGTGCGCGACATGGCGGGCAACCCGCACGTGCTGTCGGTCGGGGTCGATCTGGCGCCGGCACTGGACGCCAATGGGGTCTCGAGCCAGGAGATCACCGCGGCGATCCATGCCGCCTGCACGCGCGGCGGCGGGGAGGCCCCGCCCCCGCGCAGCGCCAAGGCTGCGCTGCAGGCCGTCGCCAACGTGCTCAATATCGCCTGGATCGACACGGCACTCGAGCGCCCGGCACACCTGATCTGCCCACGCAGCTCGCGCTGCCCGCGGCCCGATCGCTGCGCGGGCGAGAAGCTGCGGCCGTCGCGCGCGCGTGAAATCGACGATGTGCGCGCCGAGATCCTCGGCGCGCCGCGCTGATCAGTCCTTGGCGTGCATGAAGATCATCGCCGGGTGCTCGATCAGCTCCTTCAGCGCCTGGATCATGGCGGCCGCATCGTAACCGTCGACGAACCGGTGATCGAACGACGAGGAGAGATTCATCATCCGGCGCACCGTGACCGCTCCGTCGACGACCATGGGGCGATCGACCGCGCGATTCACCCCGAGGATCGCAACCTCCGGGGCATTGATGATCGGTGTGCTGACGATGCCGCCGAGCTTGCCGAGACTGGTGAGCGTGATGGTCGAACCGGTCAGCTCATCGCGGGTCGCCTTGTTGGTGCGCGCCCCTTCGGTCACGCGCCGCATCTCCGCGGCGATGCCCCACAGCGAGCGCTGCTCGGCGTTGCGCACCACGGGCACCTTCAAGCCGTCCGGCGTCTGGGTGGCCACACCCACGTGCACCGCGCGGTGACGGATGATCACGCCCCGCTCGGCATCGTAGTGCGCGTTGCACTGCGGGAAGTCCTGCAGCACGCGCACCAGCGCCACGACGAGAAACGGCAGGTACGTCAGCGCCGGCTCCCCGGAGGCGAGGCGGCCGTTGAGGTGCCGGCGCAGCCCCTCGAGTTCACTGACATCGACCTCCTCGACGTACGCGAAGTGCGGAATGTTGCGCTTCGCCTCGCTCATGCGCTGGGCGATCAGGCGCCGCAGCCCGATGACTTTGATTTCTTCGGTCGGGGCCGAGGCGGCCGGCGAAGCGCCGCCCGCACGCGCTGCGGCCGGCGCTCCGGCGAGCGATCCGGTCGCCGGCGCACCCCGCCGGTGCGCCTCCAGATCCTCGCGCAGGATGCGGCCCTGCGGGCCGCTGCCGCGCACCTGCTGTAAGTCGATGCCGGCCTCGTGCGCGCGGCGCCGGTTGGCCGGTGAGGCCATCACCCGCCCGCGCGCTACGGCCGGCGCCGCCTGCGGCAGCGGTGCTGGAGCGCTGACGGGCGCAGCCACCGCGGCGGGTGCGGCGGTGGCCGGTGCCGGCGCGGACGTTGGCTCGCCGCCCGTTTCGAACACGATGAGCTCGGCGCCGACGGCCACCATCTCGCCCGGCGCACCGGTGGTCGAAATCACCTTGCCACCGACCGGCGAGGGCAATTCCACCGCCGCCTTCTCGGTCATGACCTCGACCAGCACCTGCTCTTCCTCGACGGTATCGCCGGGTTTGACGTGCCAGCCGACGATTTCGGCCGACACGGTGCCCTCGCCGAGATCCGGAAGTTTGAAGACGTAGCGGCTCATCGCGCCTCCATCACGCTGCGGATCGCGGCGACGATCCGCGCCGGACCGGGGAAGTAATCCCATTCGAAGGCGTGCGGATACGGGGTGTCCCAGCCGGTCACCCGGACGATGGGCGCCTCGAGCTGCCAGAAGCACTCTTCCTGCACGGTGGCCGACAGCTCCGCGCCGAAGCCGCTGAAGCGGGTGGCCTCGTGCACGATCACGCAACGCCCGGTCTTGCTCACCGACGTGCAGAGCGTATCGACGTCAAGCGGCACCATGGTGCGCACGTCGATGATCTCGGCATCGACCTCGGCGAGCCGCACCGCCGCTTCCGCCACGTGCACCATGGTGCCGTAGGTCAACACCGTCACGTCCTTGCCGGGGCGCACCACCTGGGCCTTGCCGATCGGAATCGCGTAGTGCCCCTCGGGCACCTCGCCCTTCGGATGCGTGCTCCAGGGCACCGCGGGCTTGTGCGGATCGCCGTCGAACGGTCCGTTGTAGATGCGCTTCGGCTCGAAGAACACCACCGGATCTTCGTCCTCGATGGAGCTGATCAGCAGTCCCTTGGCATCGTAGGGATTCGAGGGCATCACCACTTTGATTCCGCAGACGTGCGTGAACACGCCTTCCGGACTCTGCGAGTGGGTCTGACCGCCGCGGATACCGCCGCCGCAGGGCGTGCGAATGGTCACCGGCGCGCAATAATCCCCGGCGGTGCGATAGCGCAGACGCGCCAGCTCGCTGACGATCTGATCGAACGCCGGGTAGATGTAGTCGGCGAACTGGATCTCGGCGACCGGGCGCAGCCCGTTGACGCCCATGCCGATCGCCGCAGCGACGATGCCGCCCTCGGCGATCGGGGTATCGAGCACGCGGTGCTCGCCGTACTTGCGCTGCAGGCCGTCGGTGCAGCGAAACACGCCACCGAAGTACCCGACGTCCTCGCCGAACACCACGACGCGCTGGTCGCGCCCGAGCATCACGTCGAGGGCGGAGTTGATCGCCTGCACCATGTTCATCTGTGCCATCGATCAGCCCTCCCCGCCCGGAACCTTGACGGCGGCCGCCGCATGCTGCGCAGCGTTGAGGCCGCGCAACTCCTCGCGCTGACGCTTCAGGTGTGCCGGCATGTCGTGAAAGACGTCCTCGAACATGCTCATCGGGTCGAGCGTCGGTCCATCGGAGAGCGTGCCGTAGGTCACCGCTTCCTTCCAACACGCGGTCACCTGCGCCTCGAGCTCCTGCTCGAGCGCCGCATGGCGCTCCTCGGACCACTCGCCGATGCCGATCAGATGCTCCTTCAGTCGCTTCACCGGATCGCCGAGCGGCCAGGCCAACCACTCCTCCTTCGGCCGGTAGCGCGAGGGATCGTCGCTGGTCGAGTGCGCCGCAGCGCGATAGGTCACATGTTCGATCAGGGTGGGGCCGCCGCTGGCGCGGGCCCGCTCGGCCGCCCACCGGGTCACGGCGTACACGGCCAGAAAGTCATTGCCGTCGACCCGCACTCCGGGGATCCCGTAGCCCGGACCGCGCTGTGCGAAGGTGCGCCGCTCGCCGCCGGCGAACCCCTGAAAGCTCGAGATCGCCCACTGGTTGTTGACCACGTTCAGAATGACCGGTGCCCGATACACCGCGGCGAACGTCAGTGCATGATGGAAATCGGCCTCGGCGCTCGACCCCTCGCCCATCCAACTCGCCGCGATGCGATCCTCACCCTTGATGGCCGCGGCCATCGCCCAACCGACCGCCTGGGGGAACTGGGTGGCGAGGTTTCCGGAGATCGAGAAGATGTTGCCCTCGGCCCAGTGATACATGATCGGCATCTGGCGGCCGCGGCACATGTCGCGGGTATTCGAGAGGCACTGGCTCATCAGATCGACCAGGCTCTTGCCGCGCACGATGAACAGCCCCTGCGTGCGGTACGAGGGGAAGAGCATGTCGCCCGGCTGCAGCGCCATGCCCTGCGCGACGGCGACCGCTTCCTCGCCGGTCGACTTCATGTAAAACGAGATGCGTCCCTGACGCTGCATGCGCTGCATGCGCTCATCGAAATGGCGCGTCAGCAGCATGTGGCGCAGCGCCACTTGCAGCTCCTCGGGCTCCAGGTGCGGATTCCACGGCCCGACGGCGCGGCCTTGCTCATCGAGCACGCGCACCATGCCGGTGCCGAGCCGCTCGATCTCAATCGCAGGCGCCAGGGTGTCCGGACGGGGCTCATGCCCCGCCGGCGGGATGTCCAGGTAGCTGAAGTCCGGCTTCTCCCCCGGGCGTGCCGGAGGATGTGGAACGTGCAGGCGCGACTGCGTCATGAATTCTGATCCCCGTCATCGCCGTTTGCCGGCTGATTGGAAATTTTACCGCCCCAAAAGTGCAACACACGTTCCAATCCGTTCGTAAATCGGCCGCTCGGCGCAATGAGCATCGCACCCCGGAGCGTCGGCCGCAATGGCGGACAGATGGCAGCGCGGTCATAATCCGCGGCGTGAAATCCTACCCCACTGCCCGCGGCGTCGTACTGCGCAAATCCCCCTCCGCGTCCCCTCGGGCCCCGGCGAGCCCGGCCCCGACGGGCGCACCGATGCGTGTTCGGGTGGCGCGCGAGGTGGCCGGTCGCGGCGGCAAGGTCGTCTCGGTCGTCCTCGGTCTGCCGCTCGGCCCGGCGGACCTCGAGACGCTCGGCCGGGAGCTGAAGAAACTCTGCGGAGCCGGCGGCGCCGTGCGCGAGGGCCGCATCGAGGTCCAGGGCGAGCATCGCGACCGGCTGGTCGAGGCACTGCGTCAGCGCGGCTACGACGCGAAGCGCTCCGGCGGCTAGGGCCGCAGCACCGCCAGCAGCACGATCGCGATCAGCAGCACGCTCGGCACCTCATTGAAGAGCCGAAACCAGCGCTGCGAGTGCCGGTTGCGCCCCTCGATCAGGCCGCGCATCAGCACATAACACCAGAGGTGGTAGCCGATGAGTGCGGCCACCAGCACGAGTTTCACGCGCAGCCAAGTGAACTCGAGAAACGCCGGCGCGTCGAACACCATCGACAGACCGAAGGCGACGGTGAGCGCAGCGCCGATGCTCATCAGCGCAAACAGCCGCCGCTCCATCACGGCAAAGCGCGCCAGCCCGGGTGCGTCGGTGGTTTCACAGTGGTACACGAACAGCCGCGGCAGATAGAACAGCCCGGCGAACCAGGTCACCACAAAGACGATATGGAATGCCTTGAGCCAGAGCATGCAGTATCGTACCCGGCTTCGGCACGCTTGACCAAAAAGCGCGCGGCCAAAGACAGGAGGATCGTCATGAGCGAAATCGGCTCTGGAGTAGCCCCGGGCGCACCGGGTCTCTCACCCACCTGGTGCAGCAGCGCCAAAGACGTCGTAGGGTGCTCGCTCGGGCGGCCCCGCCTGTGGTTCACCGTCGGCGGCGGAATCGTCAACGAAGTCTATTACCCGCGCCTCGACATTCCGCAGATCCGCGATCTGGGCTTCATCGTCGGTGACGGCGAGGGGTTCTGGGTCGAGGTCAAGCGCCTCGGCAATCCGACCATCACGCTGGCCGGCTCGGGCATCCCGGCGGTGCGTGTGGTGCACCGCCACGAGCGCTTCGAGCTGCGCCTGAGAATCGTGCCGGCCGCCGAGCGCGATGTGTTGCTGATCGAAGTGGAGCTCATCGGCGATGAGCAGCTGCGCCCCTACGCGCTGCTCGCCCCGCACCTCGGCGGCACCGGCCACGAGAACGTCGCGACGGTCGCCGATCACCGCGGCCACCGGCTGCTCCTGGCCGAACAGGGACCGTTCGCCCTCGCCCTGGGGGCGGTCGATGACGATCAGCGCGACGCCTGGGGCCGCGCGAGCTGCGGTTACGTCGGCACGAGCGACGGCTGGCAGGACTTCGAGTGCAACGGCGCGATGCGCTGGGAGTACGAGCAGGCCGGCCCGGGCAACGTCGCGCTGCTCGGGGAGCTGCCGCGCAAAGCGGTGCTCGGCCTCGGTTTCAGCAGCAGCACCGAATCGGCCGCGAGCCTCGCGCTCTCGGCGCTGTTCGAGCCCTTCGAGTCGAGCTGGCAACGTCAGGTCGCCGAGTGGTCGGAGTGGCAGAAGGAGTGTGCCGGGCGTGCCCCGCTCACCGGCTCGCTGCCACCGGACTGCCGCGAGCAGTTTCGCGTCTCGACCATGGTGCTGCGCACGCACCAGGGCAAGACGTTCCCCGGCGCGATGGTCGCGAGCCTGAGCGTGCCCTGGGGCAACACCAAGGACGAGCGCGCCGGCTACCACCTGGTCTGGCCGCGCGATCTGTGCGAGTGCGCCGGGGCGCTGATGGCGTTTGGCGCCACCCGGGAGGCGCTGGACACGGTGCGTTACCTGCGCGCCACGCAGCTCGCCGACGGGCACTGGAACCAGAACCAGTGGCTCGGCGGCACGCCCTACTGGACCGCCGTGCAGCTCGATGAGACCGCTTTCCCCGTGCTGCTCGCCTGTGCTCTGCACGAGCGCAACGCACTCGACGGCGTGCGCGTCACGGACATGATTCACCGCGCCCTCTCCTTTCTCGTGCGCAACGGGCCGGCGTCCGACCAGGACCGCTGGGAAGAGGATGCCGGGATCAACACCTTCACACTCTCGGCATGCATCGCCGCGCTGGTGTGCGGTGCTGCGCATCTGCCGCCCGCGGCACGCGAACTCGCACTCGACATCGCCGATTACTGGAATGCGAGCCTGGAGGACTGGACCGCGGTGTGCGATACGCCGCTCGCCCGCGCACACGGCATCTGCGGCTACTACGTGCGCGTGGCGCCCGCCGAGGCGCTGCACGATCGCGGCGCGCTGCAGGATGCGCTGCCGATCCGCAATCAGAGCATCGACCCGGCACTGCCGGCCGCCGCCCAGATCGGGGTGGATTTCCTGCAGCTCGTGCGCTTCGGCCTGCGCGCACCCGACGACCCGCTCATCGCCGGGACGGTCAAGCTGGTCGATGCGCTGCTGAAGAGCGACACGCCCAGCGGACCGAGCTGGTACCGCTACAACGATGACGGCTACGGCGAGCACGATGACGGCTCGGCCTACGACGGCACCGGCCGCGGCCGCCCCTGGCCGCTGCTCACCGGGGAGCGCGGGCACTACGAACTCGTAGCCGGCCACGATCCGCTGCCGTACCTCGAGGCGATGCTGCGCATGGCCTCGAGCGGTGGGATGCTGCCGGAGCAGGTCTGGGACAGCGCGCCCATTGCGGAGCGATTCCTCCTGCCCGGCCGACCCACCGGCAGCGCCATGCCGCTGGTGTGGGCGCACGCGGAGTTCATCAAGCTCGCCGTCTCGCGCACCCTCGGCCGTCCCTTCGACCGGCCCGAGCCGCTCTGGCGTCGCTACGGCGGTCAGCGCCCGAAACTGCGCCGCCTCATCTGGGCACCGCACGCGGCAGCGAGCGCCATCCCGCAGGGTGCGGCACTGACGCTCGCCCTGAACGAACCGGGCGTATTCCGCTGGGGTTTTGACGGCTGGCAGGACATTGAGGAGCGCGCCACTGAGCCCAATCCGCTCGGGCTGCATCTGGTGGAGGTCGACACCAGCGCGCTTGCGGCCGGCCGCACCATCGATCTGACCTACCGGCACCTCTCCGATGGACAGTGGGCCGGACAGGACTTCCAGATTCGGGTGACACCACCGCGCTGATCGCTGCGAGTCGAGCCGTTCGTGTCACAAAAGTTTCATGGGCGGATCGATCGAGAGATGAATCTGGATCACATTCGGCATGGGCGGCGAGCCCCTACAGTCGCCGCCCATGTCTACGCAGATTTTCGAGCAGCTCATCGCCGAGCAGGATGTGCACACGGTGTTTCAACCGATCGTCGACGGCAACAGCCGCACGGTGGTCGGCCATGAGGCGCTGACGCGGGGACCGCCAGGCGGCCCCTATGAATCCCCGGGCCCGCTGTTCGCCCACGCCGCACTGCTCGGGCGCAACGCAGAACTCGAGAAGATCTGCATTGACTCTGCGCTGCGCGCGTTTCGCGGACTCGCTCTCGGCGGACGCCTGTTCGTCAACATCCTGCCACAGACGCTGCTCTCGGCCCCCTCGCTGGCGCAGTGGCTCGGCGAGCAGCTGGCGACCTATCGGATCGAACCGCACACGCTGGTGATCGAGATCACCGAGCACGGACTCGCCGAGAGCGAGCACCGCTTGGCCGCGGCAGTCGATCCGCTGCGTGCCCTCGGCTGCGACATTGCCATCGACGATCTCGGCGCCGGCTCATCCGGGCTCAAGGCGTGGGCGGAGATCCGTCCGGACTACGTCAAAGTCGACCGCTACTTCGCCACGGGGATCGAGCAGGATGCCGTGCGGGCGGAGATTCTGCGCTCGGTGGTCGAGATGGGCCGGGTGACCGGCAGCCGCGTGATCGTCGAGGGCATCGAGACTCGCGAGCAGTGTCTGATCGCGCTCGAGCAGGGCGCCGATTATCTGCAGGGCTTTTATTTGGGCCGCCCGCGCCGCAGTCCATCGTTCGATCCGGCGTCGATGGCGGGGATCGAGTCCCCGACCCATGCGCCGGACATCGGCTGCGCGGCGCAGTTGTCGCTGCCCGTACCGGCCATCGCCGCGGACACCCCGGTCGGTGACGTCGCGCAGCTGCTGCGCGAGCATCCCGAATGGAGCGCGCTCGCGGTCATCGCGTCCGCCGAGGTCCCCCGGCCGATCGGGATCGTGCACCGTGATCCATTGCTCACACTGCTCAGCCGGCCGCTGCACCCGGAGATCTTCAATCGCAAGCCCGTGGTGAGCGTCATGCGCTCAGCCCCGGTGCTGATCGAGGCACGCGCGCGCCTCGATCAAGTCAGTCGGATCGTTTCGGCTCGCGCCGGACGGCACGAGCACGATGCATTCATCATCGTACGCAATGGCCGCTACGCCGGTCTCGGGCGCACCATCGATCTGCTGCGCCGGCTCACCGCGCAGCAGATCCAGCTCGCGATGCACGCCAACCCGCTCACCCGGCTGCCCGGCAATCTGCAGATCGAGAACCAGCTCGATCAATTGGTGCGCCGCAGGCGCAGCTTTGTCGCCTGTCACCTCGATCTCGATGACTTCAAGCCCTACAACGACGAGTACGGGTATGCGCGCGGTGATCAGGTGCTGCTGCACGTCGCGCAGGTCCTCGCCCGAGCCGCCCGACGGCACGTCGATTTCGTCGGGCACATCGGCGGTGATGACTTCGTGTGCCTGCTGCGCAGCGAAGACTGGGCACTGCGCCTGATGGGGGTCTTTGAAGACCTGTGCGCATCGCTGCCGGGCTTTCACTCCGCCGAGCACCGCGCGGCGGCGGGCTTCCCGGGACACGATCGCGACGGGCGCCTGCGGCAGTTCCCGCTCCTGGGCGTATCGATCGGCGCCATCGAGGTGGACGGCGGCGGTGCGACGCGCGAGGAAGTGCTCGAAAACCTCCGGAAAATCAAAATATTGGCGAAGGAGAAACCCGGCTCGAGCTGCCTCGTCGCCCGCCAGGGGCAGATCACGGACCTCGGTCACGGTGCCCCCGGCGAGATCTGCGGACCGGGCCGCGCGGCGGTGGCGGCGGCGAGCGCCTGAGCCGGCCGCGCCCACTCTGTTCGCGCCCTCGATCCGGCCGTATAGTGCCGCCACTGCAGCGTAGCCGCGGCCGTGGGCCGAGCGCCCGCTGCCGCATTCCCCGTGTCGGCGATCGGAGTCAACCAATGGAACCTTCGATCGTTTCAAGAGTCTGTACACAGTGGAGGTAGTTACTATGGGCGCGATATCCGTTGGTCGTACATTCAGGACGTGCGGAGTCGCAATGGCTGCCGTGGCGTCGTTGCTGCTGGCCGCTTGCGCCACCGCACCGGTCATTCACACGCGCATGGCGGTCGGCGCCAATCTGTCGCGAGCCCATACGTACGCGTTCGTACGCCATCCGGGCACGGACCATGGCCCGTACAAGTCGCTCACCACCCAGCACCTCGAGCGCGCCGTCATGCAGCAGATGCAGGCCCGCGGCTATACGCTGGTCGCAGCCGATGCCGAGCCGGATTTGCTGGTGAACTTCCGCATCCGCACGCGCGACCGCGTCGAAGGCGGGATGGGACCTGCGTTCATGGGCAGCTACTGGGGCGGCTTTGGGCCCTACGGCTGGGGCGATGACGGGTGGGGCGGACCCTACGGCTGGGGCTGGGGTGGGTACTACAACAACGTGCGCACCGTGACCTCTGCGGCGCTCACCGTGTCGGTCATCGACCGCAGCACCCGCTCGGTGATCTGGAGCGGTACGGCCTCATCGGACGTGTCCCGTCGCCAGCGCTATCACCCGGGCAAGTCCCTGAACGAAGCCGTTCAGCAGATTTTCCTCCACTACCCGGTGGCGGCAGGCGCGCACTGAGCCGACGCCGAGACGGCGCGAATGAGCCGGCGGACCGCCACGCGGTCCGCCGGCCTCGTCACTCTGCGAGGTAGGAGACGCGCTCGCGCCAGCGGTCCGGGGCGACGCTCTCGGTCGGCGCCTCCACTTCGGTCCCGATGTAGAGATAGCCCACCAGCGCATCGGCCGGTGCGAAGCCGAGGTCGCGCTTGATGGTCTCGTCGTACGCCGCCGCGCCCGTCTTCCACACGCCGTTGAAGCCCAGAGCGTACGCGGCGAGCAGAATGTTCTGTGCGGCCGCACCGGCGCACAGCACCTGCTCGATCATCGGCACCGACGCCTGCGCATCTTTGACCGCACCGACCGCAATGATCAGAGGTGCCCGGAATGCCTTGTGCCGTTCGCGCTCGAGCGTCTCGGGAGTCGACAGCGGGCGCACGCGCTGCAGTTGGGCTGCGAGCATCGCACCGAAGCGCTCGCGCGCCGCACCGCGGATGACGACGAACCGCCACGGACGCAGCCGCCCGTGATCCGGTGCGCGTGCGGCGCTGGCCAACAACAGCTCGAGTGCGCCCTCATCGGGGCCCGGCTCGGTGAGGGTTTTCGCCGAACGGCGTTGGAGCAAAAGATCGATCGCTTGCATGGGGCAATATTGACACAAGTCCGCAGCAAACCGTGTACAGTCCGCGCCCATGGACGCGCGTGACCTCGAGGCGCTCAGAGCCGCCATTCGGTGCATTCCCGACTACCCCAAGCCGGGCATTCAATTCCGCGACATTACGACCCTGCTCGGCAACGCGCCGATGTTCCGTCTGGCCATCGACGCGCTGGCGCACCCTTGGTCGGACTCACACCTGACACACGTTGCAGGCATCGAGGCGCGCGGGTTCATTCTGGGCGGTGCGGTCGCTCAGCGCGTCGGAGCCGGCTTCGTCCCGATCCGCAAGAAGGGCAAGCTGCCGCACGAGACGGTGCGAGTGGCGTACTCCCTGGAGTACGGCATCGACGAGATGGAGATGCACCGCGATGCGCTGCAGCCCGGCGAGCGGGTGCTGCTGATCGATGATCTGATCGCCACCGGGGGCACGGCGGAGGCGGCCGTGAAGCTGCTGCGCACCCTGGGGGCCGAGATCGTCGCGGCATGCTTCGTCATCGACCTGCCCGAACTCGGCGGCGCCCGGCGGCTGGAGGCGCTCGGAGTGCCGGTCCGCAGCCTTGTCGCTTTTCAGGGACACTGAGCCGAGCTCAACATTACGTTCTGGTCATGCACGGTTGCGGTGCGGGTCTTCCTGCAATAATCCGCTCCGTTCCGGCGCCGAGCGCTCGGGGCAATTCTCAAACCGCTCAAACTCTCTTTTGGAGAAGTCGATGTTCAAGAAGCTCGTCCCTGTCCTCGGAGCGCTGCTGCTGGCCGGTTCGCTGGCTGCCACCCCCGTCGCCGCCGTTGCCGCCCAGGCACCCACCACTGCGCATCATGTCGTGCACAAGAAAGTGATGCACAAAAAGATGATGCACAAGAAGTGGCACAAGAAGGCGATGCACAAGAAGTGGCATAAGAAGGCCATGCACAAGAAGTGGCACAAGAAGGCCATGAAGCACACCATGGCCAAGAAGAAGAAGGCCTAAAGGTCACGGCTGATGCCCGAAGAGCCCCGCCCCGTGCGGGGCTCTTTCGTTTCGGGCCGACGTCACGCGCCCGCCGTCGCGGCGCTCTACAATCGCCATCGATGCAGCCGCTCACCGAGATGCTCGTATTGCTGGCCGCCGCGGTCCTGCTGGTCACCGTGGCCCGCCGGCTCGCGCTGCCCACGGCGCTGCCGTACCTGGCGGTGGGCCTCGCCTGCGGCCCGTACGCACTCGGGGTCGTGCACGGCTCGGCCACGGTGCGCCTGCTGGCCGAGCTCGGGGTCGCCTTTCTCCTCTTTACACTCGGCCTGGACGTCTCGTTGCCGCGGATGATCGCGATGCGGCGCGAGGTCTTCGGCCTCGGCGCAGCCCAGGTGGGCGCCACGACCCTGGTGTTCGCGCTGCTCGGACGCCTGGCCGGAATCCCCTGGCCCGCCGCGGTCGTCGCCGGGGGCGCGATCGCGATGAGTTCGACCGCCATCCTGCTGCAGCAGCTCACCGAGCGCGCCGAGCTGAACCGCACGCACGGCCGGCTCGCGTTCGCAATGCTGCTGTTCCAGGACCTGGCCTTCGTCCCGCTGCTCGCGCTCGCCTCGGCGCTCGGCCCGGGCGCAGGCCCGCTCGATCTGCACGCCGCACTGCTCGCCGCGACCGGCGGCGCGCTCGCCATCGGTGCGGTGCTCGCCGCCGGCCGCTGGCTGCTGCGGCCGCTGTTCCACGAGATCGCTCACAGCCGCCTGCGCGAGCTGTTCACGCTCGCAGCGTTGCTGGTGGTGATCGGGGCGGCCTGGATCAGCCGCCTGGCGCACCTGTCGGCCGGACTCGGCGCCTTTCTCGCCGGCGTGATGCTGGCCGAGACCGAGTATCGCCATCAGCTCGAATCGGTGCTGCGGCCGTTTCGCGACATCCTGCTCGGCGTGTTCTTCGTGTCAGTGGGGATGCTGCTCGACGTGCGCCAGCTCGCCGGGCAGCTCGGTACCGTACTCAGCCTGCTCGTGCTCATCACGGTGCTCAAGGCCGCCATCGCTGCGCTGGTGACCCGGCCGTTCGCCCGCGCACCCTTCAAAGCGCTGCGCACCGGCATCGTGATCGCGATCGGC
The DNA here is from genome assembly GCA_021834525.1 of Pseudomonadota bacterium. Lineage (GTDB taxonomy): Bacteria > Pseudomonadota > Gammaproteobacteria > Steroidobacterales > Steroidobacteraceae > 13-2-20CM-66-19. The sequence goes on from JAKBDK010000007.1 coordinate 38,023, forward strand.
GGGGAGTTCGGCGTGGCGCTCGGCAGCGTCGCGCTCGCCGATCGGGTGCTGCCGCAGCACTTCGGCCAGCCGCTGCTGCTCGCGCTGGTGCTCTCGATGGTGCTCAGCCCCCTGCTGCTGAATCACAACAAGCGCATCGCCCGGCTGCTGCTGCGCGAGCGCGGGCCGCCGCAGCGCACGGCCTTCGAGCGCGAGAGCGAAGCCACCGGGGCCATCGGTCGGCGCGAACACGTCATTCTCTGCGGCTTCGGGCGAGTCGGTCAGAATGTCGCGCGCGTTCTGGAGGCCCAGGGCTTCGAGTACATCGCGCTCGATCTGGATCCGCTGCGCATTGCGGCGGCCCGCCAGGCCGGCGACCCGGTGATCTACGGCGACAGCGCCGATGAGCAGATCCTCGCGCTCGCGGGTCTCTCGAGCGCCTCGGCGCTGGTGGTCACCTTCTCCGATCCGGGTACGGCCCTCGGCATCGTGCGTACCGCACGCGCGCAGCGGCCCGACGTGCCCATCCTGGTGCGCACCGCCGATGATTCGCGCTCCGCGGAGCTGAAGGCCGCCGGCGCCACCGACGTGGTGCCCGAGACGTTCGAGGCGAGCCTGATGCTGGTCTCGCAGGTCCTGATGCTGCTGCAGGTACCGGTCTCGCGAGTGGTGCGTCTGATCGGCGGAATTCGCAGCCAACGCTACGGGGTGCTGCGCGCCGTGGTCGGCGAGGGCGAGGCCGCGGCCCTCGAGGAGCGCGAGGAGCGTCCGACCGAGGTGAAATCCGTGGTCGTGCCCCCCGGAGCCTGGGCCGTCGGGCGCACGCTCGCGGCGGCACGCGAGCGCGGCGTGCAGGCGGCCGTGACCGCCGTGCGCCGCCGCGGCATCCTCGGGCGCGACCCGGCGGAGAGCACCGTGCTGCGCGAGGGCGACGTGGTGGTGCTGTACGGCACGCCCGAGGCGCTCGAGCGGGCCGAATCGGTCCTGCTCGCCGGTTAGCCGGCGCACTGGGCTACAATCGGCGGCCCGTGAACCGCAGTGACATCCAATTTCCGCCCGAACACGCTGCGCTGCGCGAAGACGTGCATGCGCTCGGGGAACTGATCGGACAGATCCTGCGCGAACAGGGCGGGCAGCCGCTGTTCGAGCTCGTTGAACTCGACCGGCGCGCCGCGATCGCCCGGCGCGAGGGTGACAGCGGCGCCGCTGCGGAACTGGCCGCCTCGGTGCACGAGCGCCCGCCGGCGCTCGCCCGCGAGCTGGTGCGCGCCTTCTCGATGTGGTTCCGCACCGTCAATCTGGCCGAAAACGTCCATCGCATCCGCCGCCGGCGCGAATACTTCCGCAGCACCGATCATCCGCAGCCCGGCGGCGTCGAGAGCGCGATCGCCGAGCTCGCCGCCGGCGGCATGACGCTCGAGCAGATGCTCGAGCTGATCGGCTCGCTCAATATCGAGCCGGTCTTCTCCGCGCACTCCCTGCAGGCCACGCGGCGCACTCTGCTGCGCAAACAGCAGCGGGTCGCACAGCGCATGCTCGATCGGATGAACCCGACGCTCACGCCCCAGGAGCTGCGCAACCTCTGGAGCGGCATCCGCTTCGAGCTGACCACCGCCTGGCAGACCGAGGAGCTGCCGCGCAAGCAGTTGACGGTGGGCGATGAGCGCGAACAGATCGTGTTCTACCTGGTGGAGATCCTCTACCGGGTCGTGCCCTCGTTCTACGAGGAAATTGCCCTCGCGCTCGCCAAGGTCTTTGGCGTGCCGGCCGAGTCGATCGAGCTGCCGTGCATCCTGCGCTTTGGCTCCTGGGTGGGCGGTGACATGGATGGGCACCCCGACGTGCACGCGCGCACCATCCGCGAGACCTTCGCGCGCCACCAGCACATCCTGCTCGGGGCCTACATCGCCGAGTGTCAGAAGCTCGCCGAGCGACTCTCGCAGGGCGAGCGCCGCACCAGCGTTTCGAACGAACTGACGCAGCGCATCGAGGAATACACCCGTCTTGCCCCCGGGGCGCGGCCGGCGACGCTCGGGCGGCGCGATCGGATGCCGTACCGGCTGTTCTTCTCGCAGCTGGCGCAGCGTCTGCGCGAGACGCAGGACGGCCGGGGCAAGGGCTACGACAACGCGCGCCAGTTCCGCGAGGACGTACAGCTGGTCGCGGTGAGCCTGCAGGCCAACAAGGGCGCGACCGCCGGGCTGTTCCAGGTGCGCCGGCTGCTGCGGCGCATCGACACGTTCGGCTTTCACCTCGCCAGCATCGACGTGCGCCAGCACGCGAGCGTGCTGCACCAGATCATCGCGCAGGGCAACAACGATCCGGACTGGCCGCGCCGCCCGAGCGCCGAGCGCGTGCGGCTGCTCGCCGAGGCACTGGTGAAGGACGCCGGACCGCGCGTCGAGCTGGACGCGCTCGCGCGGCGCAACCTCGGGGTATTCGAGACGTTCGCACAGATCCGCCACCGCTACGGCCGACGGGCGATCGGCTGCTTCGTCGTCAGCGGCACCGAGGGAGCCGATGACGTGCTCGCCGCTTTGCTGCTGGCGCGCTGGGCGTCGGTCTTCGACAAGGAAAGCGGCGAAGTGACGCTCGACATCGCACCCCAGTTCGAGTCGATCGGTGCGCTCGAGCGCGGCGGATCGATCATGAAGCAACTGCTCGCCGAGCCGGCCTACGCGCGTCATCTGGCCGGCCGCGGCGGCCGCCAGCACGTACTGCTCGGTTACTCCGACAGCAACATGGAGGCCGGACTCTGCGCCTCGCGCTTCGCGCTGCATCAGGCGCAGCGCTCGCTCGCCGATGCGCTCGGCGCGACCGCGCAGCGCTTCTCGCTGATGCACGTGCGCGGCGCGAGTCTCGCGCGCGGCGGCACGCGCATCGATCAGCTGGTCAAGTCCGCCCCGGCGGGCATTGCCAACGGCGTGCTGCGCCTGCGCGAGCAGGGCGAGACCATCAAGCAAGGCTACGGCCTGCGGCCGATCGCGATGCGCACCCTCGAGCGCGCCTTCAACGCGATCAGTCTCACCACGGCGCGGCGCGCAGCGGAACCGACCCCCGCCCCGTACATCGAGTGCGCGGCGACGATCGGCGCGGCGAGCCGCGACGCGTACCGGGCGCTCGTGCACGAGCAGCCGGAGTTCTACGAGTTCTTTCGCGCCGTCACACCGATCGACGTCATCGAGCGGATGCAGGTCGGCTCGCGCTCCGTCGATCGTCACGAGGGCGAGGGCATCGATGGGCTGCTGCCCGTCCCGTGGGTCTACGCGTGGACGCAGACGCGCCATCTGCTGCCGGCCTGGTTCGGCGCCGGTACGGGCCTGAAGTGCGCCGCGCAGCGGCACGGGACCCAGACGCTGCGCACGATGTATCGGGAGTGGATGTTCCTGCGCAGCCTGATCGATGACATCGAGTCGATGCTCGCGCGCACCGACCTCGAGATCGCCGCGGCCTACCACGCGCTCGTCCCGGAGCCGCTGCGGCGCTTCGCCGACGTGATCCGCGCCGAGTACGACCTGACTCGCGAGCAACTGCTCGTCGTGACCGACAGCACCGAACTGCTCGACCGTGAACCGATGCTGCAGCGCACGATCCGCCTGCGCAACCCGTACATCGACCCGATGAACCTGATGCAGGTCGATCTGCTGGCGCGCTGGCGCGCCGGCGGACGCACCGACCGCGATCTGTTCGAAGCGCTGTTGGTGAGCACCAGCGGCATCGCACAAGGCCTGCAGAGCACCGGATGAACCCCATCGCAATCGACATCCGCCCGGCGCGCGAAGCGGACACCGCGCAGATCCTCGAGTTCATCCGCGCACTCGCCCGCTACGAGCGGCTCGAACACGAGGTCATCGCCACCGAGGCGCAGCTGCGCGAGACGCTGTTTGGCGCGCGCCCGTACGCGGAAGTGCTGATCGCGAGCGCCGCGGACGAGCCGGTCGGCTTCGCACTGTTCTTTCACAACTATTCGACGTTCATGGGTCAGCCCGGTCTCTATCTGGAGGACCTGTACGTCAAAGAACACCTGCGCGGCCAGGGCATCGGCCGGCAACTGCTGCGCAGGCTCGCGCGCCTCGCCATCGAGCGGCACTGCGCGCGCCTGGAGTGGGCCGTGCTCGAGTGGAATGCGCCCTCGATCGCCTTCTATCGCAACCTCGGCGCCCGTCCCCTGGAGGACTGGCGGACGTTTCGTCTGACGGGTGCGGCGCTCGAACAACTCGGCGCCTGAGCGGCTCGCGATGCCGCGGTGCTGAACGACCGCTGAACGGGCGCGAGGCGGCTGCACCCAACTCCCATCGTCACGCGGTCTGCGGTAAGCTTCCGGCATCGGGTCGGGTTAGGACGAGTCCATCGTGCGCAGCGTCGCCGCGCAGCTCGCGCCACCCAGCCCCGGGCACTGGAGTACACCTGACATGCGCATTCGTTCCCGCCTGCTCACAGCACTCGCCGGCGTGCTGTTCGCATTCACGACAGTCGCCGCTCACGCTCAAGCCCGCCAGGAAGGCCGCCTGCTGCTCGCCACCCAGGTGCTGCATGACCTGCAGGGCACTCGCGACCAGGGCATTCCGTCCTGGCTGCTGCAACGCGCCTACGGCATCGCGGTGATCCCGGGTCTCACCAAGGTGGCATTCTTCTTCGGCGCCCGTCGCGGCCACGGCGTGCTGGTGGTGCGCAAACCCGACGGGCGCTTCTCGAGCCCGGTGTTCATCACCCTCACGGGCGGCAGTTTCGGCTTCCAGTGGGGCGTGCAGAAGACCGACCTGGTGCTGGTGTTCACCTCGCGCAAGGGCGTGGCGGGCCTGAGCGGCGGCAAGGTCACCCTCGGCGCATCCGCCTCGGTGGCGGCCGGACCGGTGGGACGGCAGGCCTCGGCAGCCACCGTGCAGACCTTCAATGCCGCCGTGTACTCCTATTCGCACAACAAGGGACTGTTCGCCGGCGTAGCGGTCGACGGCTCTGAGCTCACCGTCGACAGCGGCGCGGACGCGGCCTTCTACCGCCGCAAGCACGTGCACGCCTCGCAGATCATGGACGGCACGCTCGGCAGCACCGATTACGCGGCACGCCGATTCATCGACGCGGTCGACACGGCCGCCGGCATGCCGGCCGGGACGAGTGGCGCGTCCTCCTCGGGCGCCGCCGCGCCGGCTGCGACCCCGGCGAGCGGCTCACCGGCCGCCCAGGCGTATCCGCTCGAGCAGGGGAATTCGAGCTCGAGCAGCCCGCCGCCGGCGAGCACCCCGCCGCCGAACTGATCCGCCACCGCCTGGAGCGGTCCGGGCCGTCCCCGCCGCGGGGCCGGCCCGGACACATCCAAAGGGAGAGGCGGCCACCCTCCCGATCCGGCACAGTAAGCGTCTCAGCCGGAGCCGCCCGTGAACGAAACCGTCGCCCGCCCCAGCGCCGCGAACGCCGCCAGCCAGACCGCCTTCACGGTGCTGGCCGCCATCAGCTTCAGCCACCTGCTGAACGACATGATGCAGTCGCTCCTGCCGGCGCTGTATCCGATGCTCAAGGCGCATTATGGTCTGTCATTCGGACAGATCGGGGTGTTGACGTTCACCTACCAGATCACCGCCTCGATCCTCCAGCCGCTCATCGGCCGTTACACCGACGTACGCCCCCGCCCCTACTCGCTCTCGAGCGGCATGGGCTTCACGCTGATCGGGCTCGCGCTGCTCGCCTATGCGCACAGTTATGCGCTGCTGCTCGCCGCGGCCGCCCTGATCGGTACGGGCTCCTCGGTGTTTCACCCCGAATCCTCACGCGTGGCCCGCATGGCCTCCGGCGGCCGCCACGGCCTGGCCCAGTCGGTGTTCCAAGTCGGCGGCAACCTCGGCTCCGCGATCGGACCGCTGCTCGCGGCCTTCATCGTGCTGCCCTACGGCCAGTCGAGCGTGGTGTGGTTTTCGTTCGCGGCGCTGGTCGGCATGTTCGTGCTGTTCCAGGTCGGACACTGGTATCGCACGCATGGACTGGAGCGCCTGAAGCCGCGCGCCGCCGCCGTGCAGAGCGCCGCGGCGGCCCCGACCCGCAAGCACGTGACCGTGGGGATCGCGGTGCTGCTCGCGCTCATCTTCTCGAAGTACTTCTACCTGGCGAGCCTGACCAGCTACTACACGCTGTATCTGATCAGCCGCTTCCACGTCTCGATCCAGAACGCGCAGATCCACCTGTTCGTGTTCCTCGGCGCGGTCGCCGCCGGCACGCTGATCGGCGGTCCGATCGGGGACCGGATCGGGCGCAAGTACGTGATCTGGGGCTCGATCGTGGGCGTGCTGCCCTTCACGCTGATCCTGCCGCACGCGAATCTCTTCTGGACCGGCGTGCTCACCGTGCCGATCGGGGTGATCCTCGCCTCGGCGTTCCCGGCGATCGTCGTCTACGCCCAGGAGCTGCTGCCGGGCCGCACCGGCACGGTCGCGGGCCTGTTCTTCGGTTTCGCGTTCGGGATGGGCGGCATCGGCGCGGCGGTCCTCGGACAGCTGGCCGACGTCTCCGGCATCCGCGTGGTCTATGAGCTGTGTGCCTGGCTGCCGGTCATCGGCTTGCTCGCCGGCTTCCTGCCCGATGTGGGCGAACACCGGCGCGAGCGCACCGCCTAACTCCTGCCCGCCGCCGCGCTCGAGCGCCCGCGGCGCCACCCTGCGGCCCGCACCCGCGCCGCCCGCCTGAACCGCACGGGGGGCGTGACCGGGGCGGGCGGCGATGCCGCCCGGAAGGCGCTCAGGTCACATACGGCGCAATCACCATGCAAACGACGGTCCCGGAGAGCAGCACCGCCGCAATGCGCTGCGAGCGCACCGGTGAGCGTCGCATGCTGCCCTGGACGCCCGCGGCAATCAGCGCGAACAAGGCCCCGAGCGACAGCGTGTGCGCCATCGGATCCTGCGCACCGCGGATCACGATGCCCCAGAGCGCCAGGCCCGCCAGCACCGCAAGGGCGGCCGCCAGCATCTGGGCGCGGAACAACTTCGGCGTGAGTTCGAAATACGAATGGGTCAGCGCCAACGTGGAACCGACCCAGAACACGCCGGCAAGCGCGTGAACGGACAGCAGGACCATCACCAGGATGTGCATGCTCATCAGCCTCTCGTAGCCATGTTGAGGTCCGCACCAGTGCTCCCCGGCGCGCCGCACTCATTGTAAGCGCGATCGACGTGCGGCGAGAGATCGAGTCCCTCGTGCTTGCGCTTCTCGCTCACCGGCAGCCCGACGATCGCCTGGCGCAGGGAAAAAATCCCCGAAGCCGCCGCCGATGCACCACCCGGCGCTGCCGCGGACCCACCGATGAGCACCGTGTCGAGTACGCCCCTCTGCCCGGGCGAGACGGCGAGCATTTCGGGTGCGGAGCGCGCAAGGACATTGAACGCCCGTGCTCATGCGCTCAGGCCCGGGCACACCCTCTGCGATGTGCCGCACGGGAGGCGGGGACGGGCTGACGCCACGGTGCGGATGGCAACCGTTCGGGGGAGGGACATTCGACGCCTCTTCCGCGTCGCGGGACACCGGACGATCGGTGAGGCGGGCGGCTCAAATCACCGCACGGCCGACGGTTCGCCGCGCGCCTCGGGCATTCCCGAGGACACCGTGAGCGAAGCCCTCACGACACCGGCTCACCCTCCGGGCAAATCGGCGAATCGATACGGCACGCCGCAACCGCCGAGCCCGCAGTACCCGTCCGGATTTTTCGCCAGGTACTGCTGGTGATACTCCTCGGCGTAATAGAACGTCGGCCAGGGCGCGATCTGCGTGGTGATTGCGCCGTGACCGGCCGCCGTGAGGCGCGCCTGGTAGGTGCGCAGCGAGGTCTCGGCCGCCGCCTGCTGGGCCGCGTCCGCGGTGAAAATCATCGAACGGTACTGGGTGCCCTCATCACCACCCTGGCGCATGCCCTGCGTCGGGTCGTGAGATTCCCAGAACGCCTTCAACAGCGTCTCGTAGCGCACCTGCGCCGGGTCGTAGAGCACGCGCACCACCTCGGCGTGACCGGTCACCCCGCTGCACACCTCCCGGTACGTGGGATTGGGCGTCGTGCCGCCGGCATAGCCTGCGGCCGTCGAGTACACCCCGGGCAGCTCCCAGAAGAGCCGCTCGACGCCCCAGAAGCAGCCCATGGCGAACAGCGCCTCACGCAGCCCCTGCGGGAACGGCGGCACGATGCGATGACCGGTCACGAAATGCTCCGGCGGCACCTCGAGCGCGCTGGCGCGCCCCGGCAGCATCTCGTGGGGTTCGGGCAGGGTGGTTCTCTGGTGCGGCGATGCCATGGCGAAGTCCTCCGCTGCACATGATAGCGCGTCTCGCGGGCGCTCTTGCGCCCGCGCCGCCTGGCGCCTTAAGCTTCGCGCGCCATGGGAATCAGTCAGCCACAGAATCTCACGAGCCCCCACACCGATCGACAGCGGCCCTATGGGGTGCGCATCAGCCTCAGTCCCGGGGATCCGTTCAGCAAGCTGGTCGGGCCGCAGTGGCACCGACTGCACTGGTACGCCACGACCGCCGAGCGCGACGCGTCGCTGCGCGAGATGAGCCGCCGCCACCTGTACTCGCGCGCCGGCGACAAGCCGGCCCTGGTGTTCGAGAAGGTCGAGAACCTGGTCGAGAGCCGCCGGGTCTGAGGCACCGAGGCGCTCGGCGCCTCAGAACGTGCGACCGAGGAACAGGTAGTACGACTGGCTGCCGTGGTCGTCGAAGCCGCTGCCGAGATACACCGGGCCGAAGAACGTGTCGAGCCCGAGAAAGATGCTCGCATCCTTGTGCAGCGTGTTCCACCGTACCTGGCTCAGGTTCTGCCACACGTTGCCGGCCTCGAGCGACATGCCGAGGTAGATCGGCACCCCGAGATAGCCTGGTCCGCCGCGGTCGATTTCGCGGTACAGCGACACGGTGGCCACGCCGAAGTGCGGACCGTAGAGTGAGTAGGGTTTCAGTCCCGAGAGGTTGAGGAACCCCCCGAGCGGAAACTCCATGCGCAGACTCGTGGCGCGGTTGAGCAGACTGCCGCCGGAGAACGAGAACGCCACGGTGTTGCGGTCGTGCCAGGTGTGCGCCGCCAGGTAGTGCAGCGTCACCTGGTTGTAGCTCGAGAGCGCCCCGATGACGTTGTGCGCGCTGCTCCACTGCAGCGTCGCCTGCTCGCCCGAGTGCGGGAAGTCGATGTTGTCGAGCGTGTCGTAGCTGAAGCGCAGGAAATAGGTCAGTGAGCCGAAGTTCTGCAGCGGCGGGAACGGCAGCGACGGGTCGTTCGGATCCCCGACGTTCAGCCTCGAGTGTCCCTCTTCGCGATACACTCCGGCGCGGATCTCGCCCCAGTCGCCGAACTGCTTGCCGAGATCCAGTCCGTAGCGGAACGTGTGCTCGCGGTACTGCGCGCGCACGCGCTGACCGATGAAAAACGGCAGATCACTCGCGGCGATCGAGATCTTCGGCAGCACGAACCAGCCGGAGAACTTCGAGAACGGCAGGTACACCTCGGTGGCGAGTTGGGAGGTCTGCCCGATCTCCCCGTCCGTCACCCACTCCCCGCCGGGACGGGTGATGTCGGACATGACGTAGCGGGCCGCCGCCTCGTAGGTGGCATCGCCGGAGAAATCATCCTGCAGGCTGAGGCCGAAGCGCAGGTAATTCGGGCCAATCGAGGCGCGGCGCGCATCGATCAGCAGTCCGTAGCGCCGGCCGCGGCGCACCAGCTGATAGTCGAGCGTGTCGAAGCCGCCCTGGCCGTAGAGCGTGGTGATGCGCCGGGAGATCGCATTCGGGTTCATGCGCTTGCCGATCATGTCGCTGAAGAGCTGCTCGATCGGCGCGGAGTAGCTGCGCGAGCCGGTGCGCACCTCGACGAACGCGATCCGCGGCGGCGCACGGCGCAGGCGCACGCGCCGCTGCTGGTAGCGGCGGTAGGCCGCCGCACTCACCGAGAATGCCGAGAGGCGTCGGCGCATCTTCCAGGCAGCCGCCTCACCGATCGCCAGCAGTCGGTTGACGTTGCCGAAGTCGAAAGAGGAGATGCCATTGAGATCCGGCTGGATGAGCACATCGTGCGGACCGAGCGTCGCCAACTCTCGGTCCGAGCGGCGCTTCATCAGAATCGCGAGCGTCTGGGCGCTGATGCCGGCGACGCCGTTCAGCCGCCGTGGCGGCTCCATGGGGTAGCTCACGTCGACGACGATCAGCACGTCGACGTGCATGGCACGCGCCACGTCGATCGGCAGGTTGTCCGAGACGCCCCCGTCGATCAGCAGCTGCCCGCCGCGCGCCACCGGCGCAAAGACCCCCGGCACCGACATGCTGGCGCGCATGGCGCTGGTCAGATCCCCGGAGCTCATCACCACTTCGGCGCCCGTGGCGAGATTGGTGGCGACGGCCCGAAACGGCGTCGGCAGATCGTTGAAATTCGTGATGCGCGCCACCGGCAGCGTCAGGCGGCGCAGGATCTCGGTGAGGCTCTGTCCCTCGATCAGCCCCTCCGGCAGCACCAGGTGCCCGCGGCGCACGCCGATGCGGAAGTTGACCAGGAAGTTGTCGTCCTCCTCCTTGCGCCGCAGCGTCAGATTCTGGCGCGGCGGCTGATCGCGGAACGCCTCCTGCCAGTTCAGCGAGCGCACCACCGACTCGATCTGCTCTGCGTTCAGGCCGCTCGCGTACAGTCCGCCGACCACCGCGCCCATGCTGGTGCCGGCGATGGCGTCGATCGGCACGCGCAGCTTCTGCAGCACCTTCAGCACCCCGATGTGCGCCAGGCCGCGAGCCCCGCCCCCGGAGAGCACCAGGCCGATGCGGGGGCGGCGCGACGCTCCCGGCCGCAGCGCCGCCGGATGCCGCACGTACACCCCGGCGCGCAGGCGCGGCACGGCCGCCGCCGTCCACGGCATGCCGAGCAGCAGTGCGAGCACGACCCACGCGCAGCGCATGCCGGGCGCTCTGAGGGATTTCATGCGCGGCAGAATATCAGCATCACGGGCCGATCTGCCGGCCGGGCGAGGCGACCGCCGGATGCGGTACGATAGCCTGCTCATGCTGTACCTGATCCTGCCCTACGCGCTGTCGCTCGCTCTGATCGTCCATTGCATCAAGACCGGGCGCAATTGGATCTGGGTCTGGGTCATGTTGTTCCTGCCCCTGCTCGGTGCGCTGGCGTACGCGGCGGTGGAGATCCTCCCGGAGCTGTTCGGCAGCCGCACCGCGCAGCGCGCCGGGCGCGGCCTGAAGCAGGCCATGGACCCGTACGGGGACCTGCGCCGCTTCGAGCAGGAGGCGGCGGTCACCGGCAACGTGGCGAGCCGCCAGCGCTACGCCGAGGAACTCGTGCGCCACGGCCGCTGCGCCGAGGCGATCACGCAGTACCGCCAGACCTTGAGCGGTCTCTATGAGCACGACCCGAATCTCATGCTCGGCCTGGCCCGCGCGCAATTCGGCAACGGCGAGGCGAGCGCCGCGCGCGGCACGCTCGAGGCGCTGATGCAGCACAACCCGCAGTTCAATTCCCCGGAACGCCACCTGCTCTATGCGCGCGCGCTCGAGCAGGAAGGCAGCCTCGAGCGGGCGCTCGCGGAGTACGGCGCGCTCGCACCGGCCTACCCCGGGGCCGAGGCGGCGGTGCGCTATGCACAGCTGCTCGAGCGCCAGGGCGAGCGCGACACGGCCCGCAAGGTGGCCCGCGAGCTGCTCGAGCGGGCCCGCATTGCCCCGGCGCACTACCGGCGCGCGCAGCGCACCTGGCTCGACGCGGCCTCCCGGCTGCTCTAGCGGCCGGCGCGGCGCAGCGGGGCGCGGCCGAGCACCGCGCCGAATTCCCGCTCGCCCTCCCCGCGCGCCAGGCCCTCGAGCAGCGAGTCTCGCATCACACTGGCAAACGGCAGCGGCGCATGGACCGCCTCGGCGGCGGCGAGCGCCAGACGCACGTCCTTCAGCCCGAGCCGGGCTCGGAATCCGGCCGGCTCGAAGCGCGACTCGGCGATCACGCGCCCGTAGCCCTGATAGACCGCCCCGGGGAAGAACGTCTGGCTGACCAGCTCGAACAGCCGCGCCGGCTCGATGGCGTACCCGCTGGCGAGCGCGGCCGCCTCGCCCATCGACTCGATGGCCGCCGCGAGCATGAAGTTCATCGCGAGCTTCACGACGTTCGCCTGCGCGGGTCGCTCCCCGAAGCGCCAGGTCTTCTTCCCGATGACATCGAACAGCCCCTGCACCCGCTCGAGGTCGGCCGGCGCGCCGGCGGCCAGGATGTTCAGCTCGCCCGCCGCGGCGACGTCCGGTCGGCCGAGCACCGGGGCGGCGACGTAGCCGCACCCGGCGGCGCCGAAGCGCGCCGCGAGCTCATCGCTCAGCTGCGGGGAGATGGTCGCCATGTTCACGTGCACGCTGCCGGGCGCGCCCGGCAGCACCACCTCGCGCACCGCCGAGTCGTCGCTCAGAATCGAGAATACGACCTCGGCTGCGCACGCCTCGCGGGCGCTCCCGGCCGCCTCGGCGCCCGCCGCGACGAGTGGCTCGAGCGGCTGCGCCGAGCGATTCCACACCCGCAGCCGATGCCCGGCGCCGAGCAGCCGAGTCGCAATGGCGCGGCCCATGTTCCCCAGTCCAATGAATCCGATGTCCATGACGGCCTCCGTACGGTGAACTCGACCTCAGCGGCGCGCCCATGTCGGGCGGCGCACACGTGCCGAGCCCCGATGCTAGCATCGGACCCGCCCCCATCTCGTCCGGAGAGTGCCGCATGAGTGTCCCGCCCACCGCCGAGCCGGCCCCTGCCGTGAGCCCGCTCGCGACCGTGCTCGAGGGGCGACCGCGCGACCTCGGCGCGCTCAAGGTCGCCCGCGTGCTGCCCTCCGTCGCACGGCGCATGGTCGGCCCGTTCATCTTTTTCGACCACATGGGGCCGGCCGAGCTCACCGCCGGACAGGGCCTCGACGTGCGCCCGCACCCGCACATCGGTCTCGCCACCGTCACGTACCTGTTCGAAGGCGAAATCATCCACCGTGACAGCCTCGGCTCGCACCAGGCCATCCGTCCCGGCGACGTCAACTGGATGAGCGCCGGGCGCGGCATCGTGCACTCGGAACGCACCGATGCGCAGCTGCGCCGCAGCGCCAGCCGGCTGAATGGGCTGCAGTTGTGGGTCGCGTTGCCGACGGCGCACGAGGAGCGCGCGCCCGAGTTTCATCATCACCCCTCGGCCACGCTGCCGGTGCTCGAGCGCGACGGCGCGCGCGTGCGCGTGCTCGCCGGGGAGCTGTTCGGGCAGCGCTCTCCCGTGGCGATCCTCTCCCCGCTCTTCTACGCCGATGTTGCGCTGCAGCCGGGCGCGGAGGTGATCGTGCCGGCGCACTGCAGCGAGCGGGCCGCCTACGTGATCGACGGACAGATCGAGTGCGCCGGGGCGCGCACCGGCGCGGGCCACATGCTGGTGTTCACCCCAGGGGCACCGCTGACGCTGCGCAGCTCCGCGGCGGCGCGCATCGCCCTCATCGGCGGGGAGCCGGTCGGACCTCGGTACATCGACTGGAACTTCGTCTCGAGCTCCCCAGCGCGCATCGAGCAGGCCAAGGAGGACTGGCGCGCCGGCCGCTTCCCCACCGTGCCCGGCGATGAGACGGAATTCATCCCGTTGCCCGAGACGCCCTGAACGCGCCGCCATGGCCGAGCTGCCCATCACCTTTGCCGACATCCAGGCCGCCCAGGGGCGCCTGGCGGGCATCGCGCACCGCACGCCCGTGCTGCGCTCGCGCACCGCCGAGGCGCGCTGCGGCGCGCAGCTGTACTTCAAGTGCGAGAACTTCCAGCGCATGGGCGCGTTCAAGTTCCGTGGCGCATACAACGCGGTCGCACGGCTCGATGCGCCGCAGCGCGCCGCGGGCGTGGTCACCTTCTCCTCCGGCAACCACGCGCAGGCGATCGCACTCGCCTGCCGACTGCTCGCGAGCCACGCGGTGATCGTCATGCCGAGCGATGCGCCGCGGGCCAAGGTGGCCGCCACGCGCGAGTACGGCGGCGAGGTGGTGTTCTACGAGCGCTACGGCGAGGACCGCGAAGCGCTCGGCCGCCGCCTGGCGGCCGAGCGCGGGCTGAGCCTGATTCCGCCCTACGATCATCCCGACGTCATGGCCGGCCAGGGCAGCGCGGCGGCCGAACTGTTCGAGTCCGCCGGCCCGCTCGATGTGCTGCTCGTGCCCCTCGGCGGCGGCGGTCTGCTCGCCGGCAGCGCGGTGGCCGCACATGCGCTCAGTCCCGACTGCGCGGTGATCGGCGTCGAGCCCGAAGCCGGCGATGATGGCCGCCAGAGTCTGCGCGCCGGCCGCATCGTGCACATCGCCACCCCCGAGACGCTGGCCGACGGCGCGCAGACCCAGCACCTCGGTCAGCACACCTTCCCGGTGATCGCCGCGCGGGTCCGCGACATCGTCACCGTGAGCGACACGCAGCTGCTGGAGGCGATGGCCTGGTTCGCCGAACGGATGAAACTCGTGCTCGAACCGACCGGCGTGCTCGCCGCGGCCGCCGCCTTCTCAGGCCAGCTGGCGCTGCGCGGCAAGCGAGTCGGGGTGATCCTCTCCGGCGGCAACGTCGATCTGGCGCGCTATGCGGCGCTGCTCGCCGCGCGAGCGGCAGCCGAGGGCTGAGCGCAGCGGCGCGCTCAGCCCTCGCCGGCCGGGACGGGGCGCGTGCGCGGGGCGTGCGGATCGGGGATCTGTTGGGTGATGCAGTGGATGCCGCCGCCGCCGAGCAGGATCTCGCGCGCCGGCACGCCGACCACCTCGCGCCCCGGGCAGGCCTGCGCGAGGATCGCGGCGGCCTCGGCGTCGGTGCGCGCATCGAGCTGCGGCACCACCAGCGCGCCGTTGGCGAAATAGAAATTCACGTAGCTCGCCGCCAGGCGCTCCCCGGCGCGGCGCGGCTTGCAGGCGGCGCTCGGGGTCAGTCCGGCCGCCTCCGTCTCGGTCATGTAGAGCGGCCCGGGCATCGGCAGTTTCACCACCTCGATGCGCCGGCCACGCGCATCGTGCGCCGCGGCCAGACGCGCCTCGGCCTCCTGCGAGCGCTCGTACTGCGGATCGGCGCGATCCTCGGTCCAGGTCAGGCAGACTTTGCCCGGCGCGAGGAAACAGGCCATGTTGTCGATGTGCCCATCGGTCTCGTCGTGGGAGACGCCGAGCCGCACCCAGATGAAATGCGTCACGCCGAGATACTCGCGCAGCAGCGCCTCCATGCGCTCGCGCGTCATGCCCGGATTGCGGTTGGGGTTCAGTACGCACTCCTCGGCGAGCAGCGCCGTGCCCTCGCCATCGACGTGGATCGCCCCACCCTCGATCACGATCGGCGCGCGGTAGCGTGCCCGCCCGTCGAGCGCGAGGACCTTGGCGGCGACCTGCGCATCCTGGTCCCAGGGGTGATACAGCCCCTCCTCGAGGCCCCCCCAGGCATTGAAGTGCCAGTGCACGCCGCGCAGTTGTCCGGGCACCCCGACCAGGTAGGTCGGGCCGACGTCGCGCATCCAGCAGTCATCGTGCGAGAGCGTGACCACCCCGACCGCAGCCGGCAACTGCGCACGCGCCGCCGCGGCATGCGCCGCCGACACCCCGACCCGCACCGGCTCGAAGCGCGCAATCGCCGCGGCCACGGCGGCGAACGCCCGCTGCCCCGGCCGGGCCTGCTCGCGCCAGTTGTCCGGCCGCTCCGGCCAGAGCATCCAACATCCCGCATGCGCCTCGAACTCCGCCGGCATCCACCAGCCGTCGGCGGCCGGCGTGCCGGGGAGTGCGTCGCTGCCGATCTCGCTCATGTGCGCTGCTTGCTGTGCTTGTATCCGTACGCCACGTAGATCACGGCGCCGAGCGCCGTCCAGACCACCAGGCGGATCCAGGTGGCATTCGAGAGGAACTTGGTCATGGTGAGGCAGACCACCGCGCCGAGCGGACAGAGCACCCAGGCCCAGGGCACGCGGAACGGCCGCGGCGTATCCGGGCGCGTGTGACGCATCACCAGCACCCCGATGCACACCACGGCGAAGGCGAGCAGGATGCCGATCGAGATCAGATCGGCGAGCACCCCGAGCGGGAACAGCGCGGCGATCAGTGCTGCACCGATCCCCGTGATCGCCGTGGCGACGTGCGGGGTTTTGAAGCGCGGATGGCAGCGACTCATGATCGGTGGCAGCAGCCCGTCGTCGGCCATCGACAGCAGGATGCGCGGTTGCCCGAGGATCGAGGTCAGGATGACCGACGTCATGCCGATGATGGCCCCCATGATCACGAACGCGCGCAGCCAGGAGAGTGCCGGGTGCGCATCCAGGGCGGCTGCCACCGGCGCGTCCACGTTGAGCTTGAAGTACGGCACCATCCCGGTGATGACCGCGGCCATGGCCACGTAGAGCACCGTGGAGACCACCAGCGTACCGATGATCCCGAGCGGCAGATCGCGCTGCGGATTGCGGACCTCGAGCGCCGTGGTCGAGGCGGTGTCGAACCCGACGTAGGAGAAGAAGATGATGCCGGCGCCGCGCAGCACGCCGCTCCAGCCGAAGTGTCCCGGCGTGCCGGTGTTCGGCGGGATGTACGGGTGCCAGTTCGCAGGGCTCACGTACTTCAGGCCCGCGACGATGAACACGACGATCACCGCCACCTTCACCACCACCATGACGTTGGTCACCCGGGCAGTCTCCTGGATGCCCACATAACACAGTGTGCTCAGCGCCAGCACGATCAGCGCCGCCGGCACGTTCATGATGGCCCCGGAGGCGACTAAGTGGCCGGCGGCGTTCTCGTGAAACGGCGCGTGGATCCACGTGCCCGGCAGGTGGATCCCCCAGTTGGCGAGCAGGTTCACCACGTACGCCGACCAGCTCACCGCGACCGCCGAGGCGGAAATGCCGTACTCGAGCAGCAGGTTCCAGCCGATGAACCAGGCCATCACCTCCCCGAGCGTCGCGTACGTGTAGCTGTAGGCGCTGCCCGGCACGGGCAGGAACGCGGCGAACTCCGCATAGCACAGCGCGGCGAGCCCGCTGCCGAAGGCGGCGATGCCGAGGGAGATGGTGATCGCCGGTCCCGACTGATTCGCCGCCACCGTGCCGGTGAGTACGAAGATGCCGGTGCCGATGGTCGCGCCGATGCCAATCGCCATCAGCGCCCACACGGACAGCGTCTGCTTCAGCCGTTCGGCCCCCGAGTTCTCGGGCGCGAGCACGGGATGAATCGCGAACAGTTTGCGCAATAGCGTTTGGCGCGCTGCGCCCGGCCTGTCGCTTTCGGTAGCGTCATTCATGATCCCGGCAACCCCCGCGGAACAAAATTATGGCCGCCAGTTTCGCATAGATGGGCCGCGACTGCCCGCGGCCCCGGGCGCGCCGCGACGAGGGGGCCCGTGCTAGGATTGCCCGCCCCGCCCGGCAGCTGTATGGGCCCGGGCCGCTCATCCGATCGATCCTGAGGAGTCCGCATCATGTCCAGCGCCGCTGCCCCGAAGCTCAGTCCCCCTGCCGCGGGCGCCAAGATCACCATCCGCGACGGCAAGCTCACCGTCCCGGAAAATCCGATCATTCCGTTCATCGAGGGCGATGGCACCGGCCCGGACATCTGGCGCGCCGCCGTGCGCGTCATGGATGCCGCGGTGCACAAGGCCTACGCCGGCAAGCGCAAGATCCACTGGATGGAGGTGTACGCCGGGGAGAAGGCGTTCAAGCAATTCAACAACTGGTTGCCCGAGGAGACGGTGGCGGCCTGCCGCGATTACTTGATCTCGATCAAAGGGCCGCTCACGACCCCGATCGGCGGGGGCATCCGCTCGCTGAACGTGGCGCTGCGCCAGATGCTCGACCTGTACGTCTGCCTGCGCCCGGTGCGCTGGTTCAAGGGCGTCCCCTCGCCGGTCAAGCGCCCCGATCAGGTGGACATGGTGATCTTCCGCGAGAACACCGAGGACATCTACGCCGGCATCGAGTTCGAGAACGGCACGGAGGAGAACACGCAGTTCCTGGCGCTGCTGAAGCAGCACTTCCCCAAGGCCTTCGCCAAGATCCGCTTCCCGGAGTCCTCGGGCATCGGCTTGAAGCCGGTCTCGCGCGAGGGCTCCGAGCGGCTCGTGCGCTCGGCAATCGAATACGCCATCGCCAATCAGCGCCGCAGCCTGACGCTGGTGCACAAGGGCAATATTCAGAAGTTCACCGAGGGCGCCTTTCGCAACTGGGGCTATCAGCTCGCCGAGCGGGAGTTCCCGGAGCAGACCTACACCTGGGAACAGTGGGAGCGCACCAAGGCCGCCCAGGGCGAGAACGCCGCCAATGCCGAGATGGACGCCGCCAAGCGGGCCGGCAAGATCATCGTCAAGGATGCGATCGCCGACATCACCCTGCAGCAGGTGCTCACCCGCCCGACGGAGTTCGACGTCATCGCGACATTGAACCTCAACGGCGATTACCTCTCCGATGCGCTCGCCGCGCAGGTCGGCGGCATCGGCATCGCCCCGGGCGGCAACATCAATTACCTCACCGGGCATGCGGTCTTCGAAGCCACGCACGGCACGGCGCCGAAGTACGCGAACCTCGACAAGGTGAACCCGGGCTCGCTGCTGCTCTCCGGGGAGATGATGCTGCGCTACATGGGGTGGGCCGAGGCGGCCGACGCCATCATCGGCGCGATGGACAAGACCATCGGCCAGAAGACCGTCACGTACGACTTCGCACGGCTGATGGACGGGGCGAGCGAGGTGTCGACCTCGGCGTTCGGCGATGCGCTGATCCGCAACCTCTGAGGCCCTCGGCGGGAGCGCAGCCATCGAGCGCACGGCGGCCATCTTCGACTGGGCGCGCAAGGTGCGGGCACTGGCGCAGAACGGCCTGACGTTCACGCGCGATCCGTTCGACCGCGAGCGCTACCGGGAACTGCAGCGCCTCGCGGCCGAGCTGCTCGCCGGTGAGCTGCAGATCCCGCCGGAGCAGGCCGAGGCGCTGTGGAGCGGCGAGGAAGGCTACGCGACGCCCAAGGTCGACGTGCGCGGTGGCGTCTTCTCGGACGATCGGGTGCTGCTGGTGCGCGAGCGCGCGGACGGGAAATGGACACTGCCCGGCGGCTGGGTCGACGTGAACGACTCGCCCGCCGCAGCCGTGGAGCGGGAGATCCGCGAGGAGTCCGGCTACACCGCGCGGGCCGTGAAGCTCGCGGCGCTGATCGACCGGCGCCGACATCCGCACCCGCCGAGCGTGCACCACATCTACAAGCTGATGTTCGTGTGCGAACTCACCGGCGGGCAGGCCACGACCAGCAGCGAAACCGATGCCGTCGGGTTCTTCCCGGTTGCGGCGCTGCCGGAGCTGTCCACCGGTCGGGTGCTCGCCCCGCAGATCGCTCGGCTCTACGAGCACCATTTGCACCCCGACCTGCCCACGCAGTTCGACTAGCGGCGTGCGCGCATTGATCCGCCCACGCCACCCGGTAGACTCGCCCCCATGAATCGCATTCTCGTCGTGCTCGGGGTGGTGTTGATCGCGCTCGGCCTGCTCTGGCCGTGGGTGCGGCGACTGCCGTTGTTCAAACTGCCGGGCGACATCGTGATCGAACGGCCCGGCTTTCAGTTCTTCTTTCCCATCACCACCATGCTGGTGGTGAGCCTGGCGATCTCCATCATCGCCTGGATCCTGCGCCGCTGAGGCGCCCGCGCGGGCTCAGGCGCCGGCGCGCGCGAGCCGCTGCGCGAACGCCCCGAGGCGCTCGGCGGCCGCATCGAGGGTCGCCTCCCGCTTCGCAATGCACAGGCGCACGCACGAGAGCGGCGGCGGCGCGGCGTAGAACGGCGACAGCGGGATGGACGCGACGCCCGCCTCGGTGAGCAGCCGCTCGGCGAAGGCGGCATCATCGGGCGGTGCGAGGGCCGAGAAATCCAGCAACTGGAAGAACGTGCCGGCCGCCGGCGGCAGCCGCAGCGCACAGCCGCTGAGCGCCGCACGCAGCCGATCGCGCTTGGCTTGAAAGAACCCGGGCAGGTCCGCGCCGGTGTCGGGACAGTCCTCGAGGTAGCGCGCGATCGCCTGCTGCAGCGGATGCGCGATGCTGAACGTGTTGAACTGGTGAACCTTGCGCAGCTCCGCGGTGAGCGCCGGCGGGGCGACCGCGTAGCCGACCCGCACCCCGGTGGCGTGCAGCGTCTTGCCGAAGGAGAACACCGCCAGGCTGCGCTCGCGCAGACGCGCATGCGCCAGCACCGACGCGTGCGCTCGCCCGTCGAACACCATGTGCTCGTAGACCTCGTCGGAGAGCACCGTGATCGGGCGCTCGGCGACCATCGCGGCGAGCGCATCCAGATCGTGCGCACTCGCCACCGTGCAGGTGGGATTGTGCGGGGTATTGAGCAGAATCAGCCGGGTCCGATCGCTGAGCGCATCCCGCACCCGATCCCAGTCGTAGCGGAACTGCGGCGGCGCGAGCGGCAGACGGATGCAGCGCGCCCCGGCGAGCCGTACGGCCGGCTCGTAGGCATCGTAGGCCGGATCGAACGCGATCACCTCATCGCCGGGACCGGCGAGCGCCTGGATCGCGCTGTAGATCGCCTCGGTGGCCCCGAGCGTCACGGTGATCTCATCCTGCGGGTCGAGGCGCAGGCCGTAGCCGGCCTCGAGCTTGCGTGCGATCGCCGCGCGCAGCGCCGGCAGCCCCTCCATCGGGGCGTACTGGTTGTGCCCCTGGCGCATCGCCTCGGCCACCCGCTCGGTCAGGCGCGGATCGATGTCGTAATCGGGGAAGCCCTGACCGAGGTTGATCGCCCCGAGCGCCTGCGCCCGGCGCGACATCACCGTGAAGATGGTCGTGCCGACCTCGGGCAGCTTGCTGCGCCCGAACCAGCTCATCGCACGAGAGCGGCGCGCGAGCGGCTCACGCGCCGGCTTCCACCGCTGCGATCGCCGCGCCGATCACGCCCGCCTGGCCCGCGAACTGAGCGGGGCGGATACGCGCCTCGGAGCGCAGCAGCGGGGCGAAGTCCGCGAACCGCTCGCTGATCGCGCCACCGAGGATGAACAGATCCGGCCAGAACATCGCATGCATGCGCTCGAGGTACACGTTGACTCGCTCGATCCAACCTTCCCAGTCGAGCCCCTGCACCGACTTGACGTGTGCCGACGCCCACTTCTCCGCGTCCATGCCGTTCAGTTCCATGTGCCCGAGTTCACTGTTGGGAAACAGATGTCCGCCGGTGAACAGCGCCGTGCCGATGCCGGTGCCGAAGGTCAGCATGATGACCGTACCGCTCTCGCCCCGCCCGGCGCCGAAGCGCATCTCGGCGAGCCCGGCGGCATCGGCATCGTTGAGGAACAGCGCCGGTCGGTTCAGCGTGCGGCGCACCAGCGCAGCGCCGTCGGCGCCGATCCAGGCGTGATCGACGTTGGCCGCGGTCCGCGCCCGGCCGTGCTTGACCACGGCGGGGAAGGCGAGCCCGATGCGCCCCTTGGCCTCCGGCAGGCGCGCGGCGAGCGCTGCGATCACCGGCATCATCGCATCGGGCGTCGCCGGGCGCGGGGTCGGCGCGGCGATCAGCTCGCCGATCATCTCCCCGGCTGCCACGTCCACCACTCCGGCCTTGATCGAGGATCCGCCGACATCGATACCCAGCACATTTTCCGTCATGCTCGTGCCCATCAGGTTATTGGGAGACGGCCCGCGGCCGCCGCCGGACTGTACACCATCGCGCCGCCCGTGGACGGGGCGGCGGCGCTTCAGACATTCAGCAGCAGGTGCTCGCGCTCCCAGGAGCTGATCACCTGCAGGAAGACCTCGTATTCGGCCTCCTTGACGATGGTGAACGCGGAAATGAAGGCCTCGCCGAGCAGTCGCACCAGCGCCGTGCCCCGGCGCAGCTCGCGCAGTGCCTCATCGAGCGAGCGCGGCAGACCGAACGGCAGCTCGTG
This sequence comes from Pseudomonadota bacterium, assembly GCA_021834525.1. Taxonomy (GTDB): domain Bacteria; phylum Pseudomonadota; class Gammaproteobacteria; order Steroidobacterales; family Steroidobacteraceae; genus 13-2-20CM-66-19. The sequence goes on from JAKBDK010000007.1 coordinate 59,894, forward strand.
CGCGCTGCCGGAGACCGGCTCGGAAGGTTGCAGCCCCTCGACCATGCCGAGATAGCCGCACGCGAGCGAGGCGGCGAGCGCGATGTACGGGTTGGCGTCCGCCCCGCAGATGCGGTTCTCCACCCGCCGGTCCTCCGGATCGGACATCGGCACGCGCAGCCCGGCGGTGCGGTTGTCATAGCCCCACTGCGCATTGATCGGCGCAGACAGGTAGCGGGTCAGGCGACGGTAGGAATTCACATTCGGGCAGAACAGGGCCATCGCCGCCGGCAGGTACTTCTGCAGCCCGCCGATGTGCGCGAAGAACAGCGCCGAGGGACTGCCGTCGGGATTGCTGAAGACGTTGTGTCGGGTCTTGCTGTCGATGATGCTCTGGTGGATGTGCATGGCGCTGCCGGGCTCCTTGGCGTGCGGCTTGGCCATGAACGTGGCGTACATCTTGTGACGCAGCGCCGCCTCGCGCGCCGTGCGCTTGAAGAGGAAGGCCTGGTCGGCCAGATCCATCGGATGACCATGGATCAGGTTGATCTCCATCTGCGCCGGTCCATCCTCGTGGATCAGCGTATCGATCTCGATATCCTGATCCTCGCAGAACTGATAGATGTCATCGAACAGCGGATCGAACTCGTTCACCGCGGCGATGCTGTAGGACTGACGGCCGGGCTCGGCGCGCCCGGAGCGGCCCACCGGCGGACGCAGCGGATAATCGGCATCCTTGTTCTGCTCGACCAGGTAGAACTCGAGCTCCGGGGCGACCACCGGTTCCCAGCCGCGCTGCGCATAGAGCTCCACGACGTTGCGCAGCACGTGCCGCGGCGCCATCGTGACGCGCCGGCCATCGGCGTAGAAGCAGTCGTGGATCACCTGGGCGGTCGGCTCGGCCGCCCACGGCACGCGCCGCACGGTCTTCGGATCGGCCTTGAGGATGATGTCGATTTCCGCCGGGCTCATCGCCTGGCCGGTGTCGGGCGGATAGTCGCCCGTGACGGTCTGCAGGAACACACTCTCGGGCAGGCGCATCCCGCCGTCCTCGGCGAATTTCTCCGCCGGCATGATCTTGCCGCGGGCGATGCCGGCCATGTCCGGAATGATCGCCTCCACCTCGGAGATGGCGTGATCGCGGAAGAACTGACTGACTTCGCTCACCATGGAATTGCCTCTTAACGAGCGCTCGCGCGCGCGCGGCACGCGGCGCCGAACGCTGCGAACAGAGCTCGCGAGAACGGGTTGCTCATCACCTGCCACTCCGGATGCCACTGCACCGCCAGTGCAAAGGACGGCGCCTGCGCCACGCGGAAGGCCTCGATCAGACCATCGGGGGCGCGTGCCTCGACCTGCAGTCCCGGGCCGAGCCGCTCGATGCCCTGCCAGTGCAGCGAATTCACGCGCACCCGCTCGGCGCCGGCCAGGCGGCTGAGCAGACCGTTCGGCTCGAGCGTGACGTCGTGCGCCGGACCATACTGCACCTCGAGCGGCTGGCGCTCGTCATCGCGGTGATCGAGGTAGCCCGGCACCTCGTGCACGCGCTGGTGCAGGCTGCCGCCGAAGGCGACGTTCACCTCCTGGAAGCCGCGGCAGATGCCGAGCACGGGCACGCCGCGCTCGACCGCGGCGCGGATCAGCGGCAGCGTGGTGGCATCCCGGGCCGGGTCGTGCAGCGTGCCGGGCACGCTCGGCGGGCCGGCGTAATGGTGCGGCTCGACGTTCGAGGGACTGCCGGTGAACAGCAGTCCGTCGAGGCGCTCGAGCAGTTCGACCGAGCGCAGCTCCCCGCCCAGCGACGGAATGATCAGCGGCAGCGCGTCGGCCGCCTCGAGCAGCGCCCGGGCGTACTTTTCGGCCGCCACGTGAAAGGGCTGCACGCCGAGCGTGCGGCGGTCAGCGGGAAGGCCAATGAGGGGGCGGGCCGATGCCATGGTATTCGCGGTTATTATAGGAGCATCGCCATGTCCGCCGCCGAAGCCGATTCGTACTATGCTGCCTCCGTCACGGCCCGGCCCCCGCGCCCGCCGCTCGAGGGCGCGCTGAGCGCGGACGTCTGCGTCATCGGCGGCGGGATCGCCGGCTGTTCGGCCGCATTGCACCTGGCCGAACGGGGCTACGCCACGGTTCTGCTCGAGCAGCAGCACGTCGGCTGGGGCGCCTCGGGGCGCAGCGGCGGGCAGGTCCTCCACGGGGTGGCCTGCGGCCAGGAACCGCTCGAGCACCTGCTCGGGGCCGAGGGCGCGCACGCGGTCTGGGACGTCGCCACCGAAGCGCTGCGCCTGACGCGCACCCTGATCGAGCGGCACCGCATCGCGTGCGACTGGGTGGACGGACACCTGCTCACGGCGGTCAAGCCCCGTCACGATCGGGAGCTGCGCACGCAGATCGAGGCGCTGCACACCCGTTTCGGCTACTCGAGCGTGCGCTATCTGTCACGCGAGGAAGTGCGCCAGACCCTCGCCACCTCGCGCTACGTCAGCGCAATGTTCGATGCCAACGGGGGACACCTGCATCCGCTCGCCTACACGCGCGGCCTCGCCGCGGCGGCCGAGCGCGCCGGCGCGCGGCTGTTCGAGCACACCCGCGCCACCGCGATCACGCCGGGCGCGGTGCGCACCCCGGGCGGGGTCGTCCGCGCCCCGCGCATCGTGCTGTGCGGCAACGCCTACCTCGGGGCGCTCGCCCCTGAGCTCGCCCCGGCCATCCTCCCGGTCGCCACCCATCTGCTGGCGACCGAGCCGCTCGGCGAGGCGCGTGCCCGTGCGCTGATCGCCAACGGCGCGGCGGTGAGCGACATGAACTGGGCGCTCGATTACTTCCGCTGCAGCGCCGATCACCGCCTGCTCTTCGGCGGTGCGATCAGTTACAGCGGCCGCGGGCAATTCGCCGCGCGCGCCGCCAACCGTGCTCGCCTGCTCAGGGTCTTCCCGCAGCTCGCCGCGGCGCGGATCGAGTACGCCTGGGGCGGGCTCCTCGATCTCACCGCCAATCGCGCGCCGCACTTCGGCCGTCTCGCCCCGCAGACGTACTTTCTGCAGGGTTTCTCCGGGCACGGCATCGCGCTCGCGAGCATCGCCGGTCAGCTCATCGCCGAGGCGCTCGCCGGCGAGGCCGAACGCTTCGACGTGTTCGCCCGCATCCCGCATCGGGCCTTCCCGGGCGGGACGCTCGCGCGCCGCCCGCTGCTCGCCCTCGGCATGCTCTACTACCGGCTGCGCGATCTGCTCTGAGGCGCCGCGCGCGGCGGCGCGACCGACCCCTCAGAGCAGCTCGGCGATCTGCACGGCATTCAGCGCCGCGCCCTTCAGCAGCTGATCGCCCACCGCGAACAGCGCCACCGAATGTCCGCTCGGATCGGACAGATCCGCACGAATGCGCCCGACCAGGATCGGATCGCCGCCGGAGGCTTCGATCGGCATCGGGAAGTGATTGCGGGCCGGATCCTCGACGAGCTTCACGCCGGGCGCATCGGCGAGCAGCGCGCGCACTTCGGCCGGGGTGATCGGCCGCTCGCACTCGAAATTCACCGCGATCGAGTGCGCCCGCAGCACCGGGACGCGCACGCAGGTGGCACTGACGCGAATCGACTCATCGCCGTAGATCTTGCGCGTCTCGTGCAGGGCCTTGAGCTCCTCCTCGTTGTAGAGAGTATCCGGATCGACCGAGGAGTTGTGGCTGAACAGGTTGAATGCATACGGATGCGGCAGGACCTGCGGGGCGTACGGGCGCCCCTCGAGGTAGGCGCGGGTCGAGTCGAGCAGCTCGGCCATCGCCGCCGCACCGCCCCCGGAGGCCGCCTGGTAGGTCGCCAGGATCATCCGCCGGATGGGATTGCGACGGTGCACCGCCCACAGCGGGGTGATGGCGATGATCGTCGAGCAGTTCGGATTGGCGATCAGGCCGCGGTGCGCCTTGAGCGCCTCGGGATTGATCTCCGGCACGACCAGCGGAACCGCCGGGTCGCGCCGGAAGGCCGAGGAGTTGTCCACGACCACCGTCCCCTGCGCGACCGCGAGCGGGGCGAAACGCTTGGAGATGCTGCCACCGGCGGAAAAGAGGGCGATGTCGACGCCCCGGAAGCTCTCCGGCGTCAGCTCCTCGACCGGCAGCGGCTCGCCGCGAAACGCCATCGTCTTACCGGCCGAGCGGGCCGAGGCGAGCAGGCGCAGGCGCGCCAGCGGAAAATTGCGCTGCTCGAGGCAGCGGAGCAATTCGACCCCGACGGCCCCGGTGGCCCCGACGATTGCAACCACCGGCAAGGCGCCGGCCGAACGACCAGATGGCATGTGCGAACTCCGATTTTCAGGCAGTGAAAAAAAAGGCCCCGTCGGTCTTTCCGGCGGGGCCTCTGGTGTCTTCGGGACGTCCCGGCGCCTTTAGCGCGCGCACTCCCCCAGAGCCCCACCGCAGGGCTTTTTCAGGGTAATCGTGCGCGTTTTCATCGGGGTCATGATGGTCCTGAAGCTACCCGAAGCCCGTTGCGCTGTAAAGCGCCCCGCGCACGGCGCCCGCCGGCGTGACCGGGCGCCGCGCCGCAGCCCACGGTGAGTGGCTCGATGCGCCGACCCGCAGCCGCTCCCCGGCAGCACTCGCCCGGCGGCGGATGCCCGCGCCGATCGGCGCTCAGCTCTCGATCGCCGTCAGGATGCCCTGCAGGATGCGCACCGGACTCGGCGGACACCCCGGCACGGCCACGTGCACCGGGATGACGTTCGCAACCCGGCCGAGTGCGCCCGGACACTGTCCGAGCACCCCGCCGGTGCAGCCACAGTCCCCGAGTGCCACGACCCGCTTCGGTTCCGGCGTCGCCGCATAGACCCGCCGCAGCGGCTCGGCCATGTTCTTCGCCACCGGACCGCTGACCAGCAGCAGATCCGCATGACGGGGACTGGCGACGAAGCGGACGTTGCAGCCCTCCAGGTTGTAGTACGGGTTGCTCAGTGCCTGGATCTCGAGCTCGCAGCCGTTGCACGAGCCGGCATCCACGTGGCGGATGCACAGCGCCCGGCCCAACACCGCGGCGATCCGCGCATCGAGCGCCTCGCCGGTGCGCAGCAGCTCATCCGGTGCCGGCGGCGCCTGCGAGATCAGTCCGACGGAGAGGATTTTGTGCAGGCTCTTCAGCATGACTACAGGTCGACGCCGCTGTAGGAGAGGTTGAACGATTTGTTGATCAAGGGGAAATCCGGCACGATGTTGCCGAGAATGGCGTACTCGAGCGCCGGCCAGTTCTGCCACGAGGGATCGTGCGGGTGACAGAAGCGCACCGTACCGGCGGGCCCCGCCTGCAGCGCCACCAACACCGGGCCGCGCCACCCTTCAATCAGCCCGATGCCGAACGCGCCGTCCGCCGGCTCCTGAAGCACGGCGGTGCACTCCCCGTCCGGCAACTCCGCCAGCAGCTGCGCGAGCAGTCGGGCGCATTCCTGGACCTCCTCGAAGCGCACCGCCACGCGCGCCGCGACATCCCCCTCGCGCAGCACGATCCGGCTCACCGGCAGCTTCGTGTAGGGCAGGCACGGCAGATCGACACGCGCATCGCGCGCCTGGCCGCTGGCGCGCCCCACGAGCCCGAGCACCCCGAGCTGCGTGGCGAGCTGCGGCTCGAGGCGGCCGGCGCCGGTGAAGCGCGCACGCACACCCTCGTGCTCATCGTAGACGGTGCGCAATTCGGCGCTCTCGGCGCAGGCCCTGCGGATCGCCTGCGCCAACGCCCGCGCCGCGTCGCTCGACACATCGACGGCGAGGCCCCCGGGGACGATCACATCGAACAAATAGCGTCGGCCGAAGGCCGCAGCCGTCGCCCGCAGCACATCCTCCTTCAGACGCGAGAACTGCGTGAGCCCGAAGGCAAACCCGGCGTCATTGCCCAGCGCGCCGAGATCCCCGAGGTGGTTCGCCAGACGCTCGAGCTCCAGACAGACCGCTCGCAGCCAGGCCGCCCGCGGCGGGATCGTGCCGCCGGCGAGACCCTCCAGCGCCTGGCAGTAGGCCCAGCTGAACGCCACCGCCGAGTCGCCCGAGACGCGCGCGGCCAATCGGTGGCCGGCGAGGATCGGCAGCTCCGTGAAGCGCTGCTCGAGGCCCCGGTGCACGTACCCCAGATGCGTCTCGAGCCGCAGCACCTTCTCCCCGACCACCGAGAAACGGAAGTGCCCCGGCTCGATGGTGCCGGCGTGCACCGGTCCGACCGCGATCTCGTGAACGCCCTCGCCGTCGACCCGCGTGAACGGATACGGCTCGGCGTGCACGAGCCAGGCTCTGCGATCCGGATCACTCGAGCGGACCCCGGTGAGATCGAATGCGGCCCGCTGCAGCCGGGAGGCCGCCGGAAAGAGCCCCTGCAGTCCCGGGTACGGATGCGCGTCCCCGGCCGGCAGGGTCAGTTCGACGGCGAGCGCACCCGGGTCGCTCAGGTAGACCCCGTACACCTGCGCCCCCTCTGCGGGCGCCCCGCTCACCCAGAGCGCATGCAGAACACCGCCCGTCGCCGCGACATCGCGCGCCACCTGCATCCACTCCTCGCGACCCACGGCCACGCGGCGCACGCCGGGGGCGCCCGCGACGGGCCGCGCTCGCTGCCACCAGCGCATCATGGGCATCGAGCGATTCCTGCGCGCCGGTGCGTGCCGAGCATCCCTACGGCCCCCCGATCAGGTGCGCCGCGGCGCGGTACCACTCGGCGAGGTACGGCGGGATGTACACCCCGAGCAGCAGCACGATGGCGAGGTGCGCAAAGACCGGCAGCAGCGCCGGGGGATGCGCCAGGCGGCGCACCGTGGTCTCACCGAACACCATGGGCTGCACCTTGGAGAGAATGGCGGCGAACGCGACGGCGAGCGCCGCCAGCAGAATCGGCGTCGCCCAGGGCTGTTCGCGCATCGCCGTCGTCAGAATCAGAAACTCGCTGGTGAACACCCCGAACGGGGGCACCCCGAGGATGGCGAGTGAGCCGAGCATCAGTCCCCAACCGACCGTGGGGGAGAGCGTGATCAGGCCGCGGATCTGCTCCATCGCCTGACTGCCGGCTTTCTGCGCGGCGTGACCGGCGGTGAAGAAGATCGACGACTTGGTGAGCGAATGCACCGTCATGTGCAGCAGCGCCGCGAAGGTTGCAATCGCACCGCCCATGCCGAAGGCGAACGTCGCGATGCCCATGTGCTCGATCGAGGAGTAGGCGAACAGCCGCTTGATATCGCGCTGGCGCCACAGCAGGAGCGAGGCCAGCACCACCGAGAGCAGCCCGAAACCCATGAGCATCTGCGCGGGCAGCTGCGAGTGCAGCGCCCCCTGCACCAGCACCTTGCTGCGCACCACGGCGTAGAGCGCCACGTTGAGCAGCAATCCGGAGAGCACCGCCGAGATGGGCGTCGGACCCTCGGCATGTGCATCCGGCAGCCAGCTGTGCAGCGGCACCAGACCCACTTTCGTTCCGTAGCCGATCAACAGGAACACGAACGCGAGGGCGAGCACGGTCGGCTCGAGCTGCGATTTGACGGCATCCAGATGCGTCCACAGCAGCGCAGTCATGCCCTGAGCGCCGAGGACCTTGCCGGCCGCGACGTACAGCAGAATCGTACCGAACAGCGCCTGGGCGATGCCAACCCCGCACAGAATGAAGTACTTCCAGCCCGCCTCGAGACTCCCCGGCGTGCGATACAGCGTCACCAGCAGGACCGTCGAGAGCGTCGCGCCTTCCATCGCCACCCACATCAGCCCCATGTTGTTGGTCGTCAGGGCGAGCAGCATGGTGAACATGAACAGCTGATACATGCTGTGGTAGAGCCGCAGCCGCCCGGCACTGAGCCGGCCGTGATCGAGCTCGACGCGCATGTACGGACGGGAAAAGAGCGCCGTGGTCATGCCGACGAACGCCGTCAGCGCGACCAGAAAGACGTTGAACGGATCGATGAAGAACTGCTCATCGCCGAGCAGCACGGTGCCGTGGCGGATCACCCGGGCGGTGAGGGCGCAGGCGGCGAGGAAGGTACCGACGCTGATCAGCGCATTGACCTCCGGTGCCCGCCGGTGCGCCCCGATCACCCCGAGCACGGCGGCGCCCGCCACCGGCAGCAGCAACAGCAGCAGCAGTTCCATGTCAGTCGTGCTCCTTGAGCGATTCGAGATGATGCAGATCGAGACTCTCGAAGCGCTCGCGAATCTGGAAGAAGAACACCCCGAGCACCAGCACCGCAACCAGCACATCGAGGGCGACACCGAGCTCGACCACCATCGGCATGCCGTAGCTGGCGCTCATGGCGCCGAAGAACACGCCGTTTTCCATCGACAGAAAGCCGATCACCTGGGACATGGCCTTGCGCCGGGTGATCATCATCAGGAATGCCAGCAGCACGACGCTGACGGCGATGCCGACCGCGCTGCGCGTAGCGGTGCTCGCCAGGCGCGTAATCGGCTGTGCCAGCGCGAACGCGAACACCACGATCACCAGTCCCGCCAGCATGGTGCCGGAGACGTTCAGCAGCGGTTCGGTGTCCCAGTAGACATCGAGCCGGCGGATCAGTCGGTGCAAGAGCCAGGGCAGCAACGCCACCTTCAACGCCAAGGTGAGCGCGGCGGACAGGTACAGGTGGTCCTCGCCGGTGCGCCAGGCGAGCAGCAGCGTCGCGGCGGCGAGCACGGCGCCCTGCAACGCGTAGAGGTTGACGAGCGTCACGATGCGCCGCTGCGAGAGCATCGCAAAGGACAGCAGCAGCAGCAGCGCCGCACAGGTATCGAGCAGCTGTTGATCCAGGGGCAGATGGGTCATCGCAGTCATGCTCCGAGCAACACGTGCACCAGCAGTCCGAGCACCGCGAACAGAAAGGCGGTGGAGAGGAACTCCGGGATGCGCATCACGCGCATCTTCGCCGAGAACGTCTCGATCAGGGCGAGACCTGCGCCGGCGGCGGCGAGTTTCAGGGCGAGCGCCGGCACGGCCACGAGCAACCCGACCGGACCGATGCGCCCGACCGCCACGCCCCAGGGCAGAAACAGCGCGAAACCGATGCACACGTAGTTGAACAGCTTCAGCTGCGCGGCCCATTCCATCAGCGCGAGGTGACGGCCGGAGTACTCGAGCAGCGTCGCCTCGTGAATCATGGTGAGCTCCAGATGCGTGGCCGGATTGTCCACCGGGATGCGCGCGTTCTCCGCGAGCAGCACCAGGACGAAGGCCACCGCACTGAACGCGAGCGACGGGGAGAGTCCGAGATGTCCCGAGGCGAGCGCCTCGGTGATGGCCGGCAGCGCCGTGCTCGAGGAGGTGAGCGAGGCGACCAGGATCACCATCAGGAGGGCCGGTTCGGCCAGGAACCCGACCATCATGTCGCGGCGCGCCCCGAGTGTCCCGAAGGCGGTCCCGACATCCATCGCCGCCAGCGCCATGAACATGCGCGCCGCGGCAAACAATCCGACCAGTGCGATGGCGTCGGCCGAGGCCACCAGCGGCAGCCGCGTACCCATCGAGGGGATGATGCCCGCGGCGAGCACCATGGCACCGAAGGTCACGTAGGGCGCAAGGCGAAACAGCGGCGAGGCATTCTCGGCGATCAGCACCTCCTTGTGCAGCAGCTTGCGCAGAGTGCCGTAGGGCTGCCAGAGGCTCGGCGCGCGGCGGTTCTGCAGCCACGCGCGGCACTGATTCACCCAACCGAGCAGCGCCGGGGCCGCCGCGAGCGCCACCACCCCCTCGAGCCCCTGGGTGAGCCACGCGATGGCATTCATGACAGCAACGCCACGGCGAGAAGCACCAGCAGCGTCACGAAGCTGTACAGCAGATACACCGAGATCCGTCCCTGCTGCACGCGCGCGGCGATGTTGGCCAACCCGTCGACCGCCGCGCACAGCGGCTCATACGCAAGCGTCCAGATGCGCTCGCGGATGGCGATACGGTAACGCGGCGCGCTGTCCTCGGGCGCGGGCAGCTCGCGCTGCATCTCGAAGAACGGCTGGAACAGATGCCGGATCGGTTGCCCGAAGCCTTCGGCCGTATCCTGCATGCGCGGCGTGAGGGCACCGAAGCCGCAGTCCCAGGCGCTCACGCGCCGCACGCGCTGAGGGAAGAAAAACCGCACCGCGAGCACCGTCAGCAACACCACCGCCACGGTCGCCGTCAGCAACACCGCCGGTCCATACGAAACCGTGCGGCCGGGCACGGGGGCGAGCAGCCACCCGTGCGCCGAGGCCTGCGGGACCACCGCCCCGATCAACTGCGCGCTCACCCGGCCGAGCGCACCGATCACCTGCACCGGCAGCAGACCGAGCGCCAGGCAGCCGAGCGCGAGCCAGGCGAGTCCGATCCGCTCGAGCCAGCCGCAGTCGTGGGCGTGCTCGAGCGCCGCTTCGCGCGGCCGGCCGAGGAAGATGACCCCGTAGAACTTGACCATGACGTAGCCGGCGAGCGCCGCCCCGAGGACCACCACCGCCATGCCCATCGGGATGAGCAGGTTCACGAACATGTGCGGCACCTGATCGCCGAACAGAAACGACTGCAGCAGCAGCCACTCGGAGACGAACCCGTTCAGCGGCGGCAGACCGGCGATCGCGAGCGTGCCGATGAGGGTGAGCCAGGCCACCCAGGGCATGCGGTGGATCAGACCGCCGAGGCGCCCGAGGTTGCGCTCGCCCGTGGCGTGCAGCACGGCACCGGTGCCGAGAAACAGCAGGCTCTTCATCATCGCGTGGTTCAGACAGTGATACAGCGTGGCGAGCAGCGCGAGCGCCGCCACCGCCGGCATGCCCGAGCCGGCGAACACGATGGTCAGTCCGATGCCGGTGAAGATGACGCCGATGTTCTCCACCGAGGAGTAGGCGAGCAGCCGCTTCATGTCGGTCTGCACCGCCGCGAACAGCGCGCCGTAGAGAATCGTGAACAGCCCGAGGGCGAGCGGTACCAGCCCCCACCACCACACGGGCGGGCCGAGCAGATCGAGCGCCACCCGCAGCATCCCGTACACGGCGGTCTTGAGCATCACCCCGCTCATCAGTGCCGAGACCGGCGAGGGTGCCGCCGGATGGGCCTCGGGCAGCCACACGTGCAGCGGCACCAGACCGGCCTTGGCCCCGAACCCGGCGAGCGCCAGCAGGAAGGCCGCCGCGGCCCACCCGGCCGACAGGTGCGCCGCCCGCATGGCGTGGAAGGTGAACGGGCCGGCGCCGTGCATCACACCGAAGGCCAGCAGGATCGCGAGCGCCCCGACGTGGGCCATCAGCAGGTAGATCAATCCCGCCCGGCGGATCTCGGCGCGGCGGTGTTCGGTCACCACCAGGAAATACGACGTCAGGGCCATCGCCTCCCAGGCGAGCAGGAAGCTGTAGGCATCCGCGGCGATCAGCACCCAGCCCATGCTGGCGAGGAACAGGTGGTACTGCAGTCCGAGCAGACCCGGCGCGGTGCCCTGCCCGGCGCGGAAATACCCACCGGCGAACAGCGAGATGCCGCCCGCAGTGGCGCCGAGGAGCGCGAGGAACACGCTCGAGAGCGGATCGAGCCGCAGATGCGCCGGCAGGCCGGGCAGACCGATCGGCAGGACCATCCGCTCGATGCCCCCGCCGAGCAGGCTGATCACGGCGAGCGCGGCGAGCGCCATGCCGATCAGGGCCCCGAGCGGAAAGAGGACCCGGCCGGCGAGCCGCACGCTGCGCGGGCGCAGCAGGCCCGCCACGCCCACCGCCACCCAGCCGAGCAGGAGCGCGACACAGCCGACCAGCAGCTTAGGCAATGGGGTGATCACGGGATGCACTAGGATGTGCGTCGTATTATCATTGGATGTCACTCAAATGTGAAGAGGATCCGCCTCGTGCCCCTGGAGACGCGTACCGCCCGCCTGACCATCCTGATCGATCCGCGCAAAAAGACGGTTTTCGAGCGCTTGTGCGCCGAGGAAGACGCCACCCCGTCGCAGGTCGTGCGCCGGCTGATTCGTCTGTATATCGAGGAGCGGCAGGGCCGGCCGTGGCGGCCGGAAGAGGAGCCGCAGCCGGCTCAGCGCGCGCGCAGCTCGAAGCAGCGGTGAATGTGCGGATTGCGCACGAAATCCGGCGGCACCGTGGCGGCGGAGACATCCACCAGCGCGTAGCGGCGCTCGAGCTGCGGGTCGAGGTGAAAGCGCTGCGCGTTGGTCGAGAACACCAGCAGGCCGCCCGGGGCGAGCAGCGCCATGCACTGCTCGATGAGCGCGCCATGATCGCGCTGAACGTCGAGGACGCCCTGCATGCGCTTTGAGTTCGAGAACGTCGGCGGGTCGAGAAAAATCAGCTCGTAGCGCGCCGCGGCGTGCGTGGCCGCCTCGAGCCACTTGAAGCAGTCGGCCTGCACCAGTTCGTGCCGGCCGTCGGCGAAGCCGTTCAGCGCCAGGTTGCGCTGCGCCCACTCGAGATAGGTGTTCGAGAGATCCACCGACGTGCTCGCCCGCGCACCACCGGCCGCGGCGTAGACCGTGGCCGTACCGGTGTACGCAAAGAGATTCAGGAAGCGCACGTCCCGCGCGGCGCGCCGCAGACGCTCGCGGGTCAGGCGGTGATCGAGAAACAGGCCGGTGTCGAGGTAATCGGTGAAGTTCACGCGGAACTTCAGCCCCCCTTCGCGCACCACCTGGAACTCGCCCGCGCCGCCGACCTTGGCATACTGCTCACCGCGCTGAATGCGCCGGCGGGTGCGCAGTTTGATCCGCTCGCGCGGCACGCCCGTGGCCCCCGGCAGCGCCGCGAGCACTTCGGAGCGGCGCCGGCGCACCGATTCCGCCTCGATGGTGCGCGGCGCGGCATATTCCTGCACGTACAGCCACGTCTCGTCCCCCTCCGCGCTCGCATACCGATCGATGGCGAAGGCGTACTCCGGCATGTCCGCGTCATACACGCGATAACAGGACACGGACTCGCGCGCAGCCCAGCTGCGCAGGCGCTTGAGGTTCTTCAGCAGCCGATTGGCGAACATGCGCGCCCCGGGCGCGTCGGCCAGCCGGTTATCCGGGCGCGCCAGAGTGCCCGGCTCACGCAGACTGTCCGGCTCGATGCGCATGCGCAGCAGACGGCATTCGATCCCACCGTTCCAAAGCGCATGCGTGCGCGCGGCGCGGATCCCGAGCTCCATCCCGAGCTGCGGCGCTCCGGTGAGCACCACGGCGTGCCAGCCCTGAAAGTGCTCGCGCAGCGTCGCGCCGAGCTGCCGGTGCGTGAGGCGTGCGGCCTCGAGATCCTCCAGACGCGCCCCGTACGGCGGGTTCGTGCAGAGCAGACCACCGCCCGGGGCGCTCGGCCGAGCGCTCTCCAGCGTGCCCACTTCGAAACGCACCCACTCCCCGACGCCCGCCCGCTCGGCATTGGCCACCGCGGCGCGCACGGCCGCCGCATCCCGGTCCCGACCGCGCAGCGGCAGCGCGTCGGGCGAGGCCGCACGGGCGCGCTGCAGCGCCTCGGCGTGCAGTCTTCGCCAGAGCGCCGCGTCGTGCCCCCGCCAGCCGAGGAATCCGAAGTACTCGCGCGTCAGTCCCGGCGCCCGACCGGCGGCGATGAGGGCGGCCTCGATCACCAGCGTGCCCGAGCCGCACAGCGGATCGAGGAACTGCGCCCCCTCGGCGGCGAGCTGCGGCCACTGGCTGCGCAGCAGAATGCCGGCCGCCACGTTTTCCTTCAGCGGCGCCGCGAGCCCCTCGCCCCGATAGCCGCGGCGGTGCAGACTCTCGCCGGCCAGATCGATGTACAGCGTGACCGCAGTGCCGTGCGCATGCGCATGCACGCGGACCGAAGGCCGATCGCGCACGATGTCCGGGCGCGTTCCGCGCTGCGTACGCACCGAGTCGACGATGGCGTCCTTGAGCTTCAGCGTCCCGAAGTGGCTGTTGTCGATGGTCGGGTGACGGCCCGTGAACTCACACGCCAGACTCGCGCCGTCCGGCAGATGCTCCTGCCACGGCACGGCGCGCGCGGCGAGGTAGAACGCGTCGGTGTCCGGCGCGTCGAAACGCGCGATCTCGAGCAGGATGCGGTTGGCGACCCGCGACTCGAGGCACGCCCGGTAGGCGGTCTCGAGCGAACCGCTGAAGGCCACGGCCGCGGTGCGCTCGCGCACCGACTCGGCCCCGAGCGCGGTGAGTTCCGCGGCCGCCAGATCCGCCAACCCCGGCGGCACCGTCGCGAGCAACGAGTACAGACTCATTTCGTCACCGTCAGTCGATCGCGGATCGCCAGCAGCACGTCATCGCGCGACACCTCGCCGATCAGCGTGTGGCGCCACTGTCCCGGCGTCACGGGCAGAGTTCGCGCCTTCTCGCGCAGGAACCCGTCGAGCGCCTCGGTGAGGGACATCTCCGGCGAGAGGGCCTCGTTGACCGGCTGGGCGACCGTCTCGACGTGCGTGTCCCAGTGGATCTCGCCCTTCTGCAGCCGCTCGTGAATGTCGCGCGGGCGGAACCAGGAGACCAATTCGTCCCCGTCCGTGACGTACACGCGCCGGACCGAACGACGCGAGAGGCGCTCAAACACCTCCGCGAGTGTCGTGCCGCGCGGCACGACGACGGCAGCCGGTTTGATCAGCGGCTCGACCGTGCGCACGCGCCAGTCATCGCCCTGCTCCGCGACGATGGTATGCGCCAGCGCCGCGGTATACACCGAGTTGCCGTGCCGATAGACCTTGGCGGTGAAATACGCCGTCACGCAGGTCAGCATCAGAGGCAGTACCACGTGGTAATCGACGGTCATCTCGAAGATCATCAGGATGGAGGTGAGCGGGGCCTGCGTGGTCGCAGCCAGGAACCCGCCCATGCCGATCACCCCGAACGCGACCGGTTGCGTGATCACGTGCGGCATCAGCCACTGCAGCGCCCCACCGAACAGAGTTCCGACCGCCGAGCCGATGAACAGCGAGGGCGTCAACACGCCGCCCACGCCACCGGAGCCGACCGTCGAGGCGGTGGCGAGTACCTTGGCGAGCAGGATCGCCAGGAGCGTCCAGCCGAACAGATTGCCGAGCAGCATGCTGCTCACCACGCTGTAGCCGTTCCCCCAGACCTCGGGCAGGAACACGGAGATCAGTCCGACCCCGAGGCCGCCGAGCGCCAGCTGCAGGTACAGCGGCAGCTTCAATTTCACGAACTTCGACTTGCTGAAATCAAGCAGCGACAGAAACGGCGGGGCCAGGTGCCCGAGCAGCACGCCGAGCAGCAGATAGAACACGAGTTCCCAGTTGCTCGCCACCGAGACGTGCGGCACGAAGAACACCGGGGTGAAGTGCGTCACCCGATGCAGCGTCGCGTTGGAGATCACCGAGGAGATGACCAGCGGGACGAACCCCTCCATCGCCATCGAGCCGAGCACGATCTCCGAGGCGAACAGCGCCCCGGAGATCGGCGCGTTGTAGGCGGCCGCGATACCGGCCGCCACGCCGCACGCGACCATCAGACGCAGCCGCGGCACCGGCGCGCGCGCCAACAGGCCGATCCGCGAGCCGAGCATCGCGGCGAGCTGCACCATCGAGCCTTCCCGACCGATCGAGCCGCCCGAGGCGATGGTGAGCATCGAGCCGAGACTCTTCAGGATCGAGGCCCGAAAGCCGATCCGCCCGTCACCGACGTTGACGGCCTCGATGTAATCGACGGCCTTGGACGAAACGAAGCGATGCCTCAGCAGCAGCAGCACGGCGCCGGCGAGCAGTCCGCCGACGACCGGGATGATCGCGCGGTGCCACCAGGCGAGGCGCACTGCGACCGGAACGAGTCCCGAGCCGTGCTCGGCCTGCGTCCAGTAGCCGCTGAAGATGCGGATGCACAGGCGGATGCCGGCGCGGAACGCGATGCTGGCGAGTGCGCCGGCAATGCCGATCAGCGTCGCCCAGAACACGATGCCGAAGAGCTCTTCGTGTCCGAACAATGCCAGACGCAACCGCAGCAGCAGTCGGAAGGGATGGCGCGTGATTTTTTGGGCCTGGGCCTTGAGCTGCATCGGTCTCCCCGGAGACGGGGGAGGCGTTCTCGGGCGCAGCATTATGCCCGATCGGCTCCCGGGACACTCCTAGACAAATTCCAAAAAGTCTCCTAGCCTTCGGGGCTCGCCCACCCCGGATCGGCATCACTGACGGAGGAGCCACCGTGACCTTCACACTACCCTCGCTTCCCTTCGCGCCCGGCGCGCTCGCCGCACACGGCATGTGCCAGGAAACTCTGGAGCTGCATCACGGCAAGCACCATCAGGCGTACGTCACCGCACTGAACGGTCTGGTGGACAAGAACGACGCGCTCAAGGGCAAGAGCCTCGAGGAGATCATCCGCATGGCCCACGGCCGCGACGATCTCGCCCCGGTGTTCAACAACGCCGGACAGCACTGGAATCACAGCCTGTTCTGGAAGTCGCTCTCCGCCACCGGCGGTGGCATTCCGGGCAGCTTGGAGAAGAAGCTCACCGGAGATTTCGGCAGCGTGGAGAAGTTCAAGGAAGCCTTCAAGGCCGCCGCGCTCGGCCAGTTCGGCTCCGGTTGGGCCTGGCTGGTGCTCGGCAGCGACGGTCGGCTGAAGATCACCAAGACCGGCAATGCGGGCACGCCGCTCGCCACCGGTGACGGCAAGGCGCTGCTGGTGCTCGATGTGTGGGAGCACGCCTATTACGTCGACTTCCGCAATCGCCGCGCGGATTTTGCCGACAACTTCCTCGCGAAGCTGGCCAATTTCGAATTCGCCGCCGCCGAGCTCGCGGCCGCCTGAGCGCACCGCGCTCGGCCCGGAGGCGTCGCCCCGTCGGCGGCGCCTCCGGACCCCGGACGGGAGCCGCACGCCGCTAGGGTGCGGCCGCCACCCAGTCCCGGACCGTCACACCGAAGTGCGCCCCGGCGCCGCAGTGCAGGTCGCTGCTGAGCACCTGCACGGGCAGCGTTGCGAGCAACGTCTCGCGGATCTGGCGCAGCAGCCGGCAGTCCGTCGGTCCCAACCGCTTCGGCTCGCCCGGCTGCACGGTGACGGTGCGACGCACCGCGCGCAGCTGCGCCCACTGCACGGCCTTGCCGTGCAGAATGGAGGGCATGCGGAAACTCACCTGGACGCGCGGGGAACGGAGGTCTCCGGAGGGCGAACGGCTGCAGCGGTACGGGAGGATGTGCACGCTGTCGGACGGCACCCCGAGACGCAGCAGCACACCGCGAAACACGTACCACAACTGGTCGCAACTATACGTGCGCGGCAGCTTGTCCAGATCCACGATCAGGTCGTACGTCCGCCACACCGCCGGCTGACCCGGCGCCGCCGGACGCACGACGTGCGCCCCCGCACCGAGCGCGGGCATCACCCCGACCAGGCACGTCCAGACGAAGCCTCGCAGGCGCCTCATGTCGATCATCCTCTGCACCGTCCCCTCGCCGATTGGAGCGCGCCGGCCGCTCGGAAGTTTCCCCCGGGCCCGGGCGCCGCTCACGTTCCCGGCCGCTGCAGGCCCGCCCGCAGGAGCAGATCGAGCCGCTGTCGGTACGGATCCGGCTCGAACACCGGGCCGTGGTCCGTGAAGTTCATCAGCCGATCGGCCCGGAGCCGGTAGCGCGGCCAGCGGGGCGCTCCGGCCGGATCGGGATGGCCGGTGCGCGCGAACGCGACCCAGTACCGTTGCATCGTGCGCGCCATGGCCTCATCGGCGCGCGAGGCGAGCGCCCCGTAGTGCACCCGCACGGTATCGAACACGAACGGAATCTCGGTGGCGTGCCAGGCCCCCCACCAGGTGCCGCGCATCGAGGTCGGCACGTAGGAATACCGATACTCGTACACCGGCTGCCCACGCGCCGAGAGGATCCGTGCGATGGCGCGCGCCGGCTCGATCATCCACAGATCGCCCCCGACTTCCGCCGACACCTGCTGCAGCGGCGCCCGACCGGTCGGATCGAACAGCGCGCGCGCCCGGGCGGCATAGGGGCCGAACTCGGCAAACAGTGCCGGCAGAGACTTCGCCGCCATCCAGCCGAGATCCGCACTATTGGAGCCGATCATCACCGGGATGCGCGCCCCCATGCCTTTGGCGTACGCGCGCACCGGCGGTCCGAAATACAGCCGGTCATCGACCACCGGTCCACCCACGTAGCCGACGACGTGAGCACGCGTACGCATGTTCACACCCTCCAGCACCCGCTGCGCCGGCAGCGCGCGCAGCTGCGCCAGCGCCTTCGGCCCCCGTCCGCGCACCCCGAGCTGACGCGCCAGCCGCACACCGGCCGCCTCGGCCGATTGCGCCCCACCACGCAACGGTCGGTCGGGCCCCAGCCAGCCCGCGCCACCACCGGACTCGATGATCGCCTTCTGGAACAGCCCCCGGGCGAGCGGCGTGATCAGCAGCGCATTCACCGATGCGCCCCCGGCGGACTCTCCGAACAGCGTCACGTTGTGCGGATTGCCGCCGAACGCCGCGATGTTGTGCTGCACCCAGCGCAGCGCGGCGATCTGGTCCATGAAGGTGAAATCGCCGACCGGTTGATGCCCGCGCAGCAGTGCCGGGAAGCTGAACAGCCCGAAATTGCCGAGCCGATAGTTGAAGCTGACCAACACCACGCCGCGCCGCGCGAATGAGGTGCCGTCGTAGATCGCCGGTGACGTGCCGCCATCGACGTACCACCCGCCGTAAATCCACACCATCACCGGCAAGGGCTTGCCCGAGGAGTGCGCCGGCCGCCACACATTGACGTACAGGCAGTTCTCGCTCGGCCGGGTGCGCAGCGGCGCCTGATCTCCGGGCGTCGGACGCTGCATGCAATCAGGCCCGAAATGGCGCGCCGAGCGCACACCGTGCCAGGCGCGCGGCGGCTGCGGCGCCGCCCAACGCAGCACGCCCTCCGGCGGCGCGGCATACGGAATGCCCTTGAACGCGAGGACACCGCGCTCGAGCGCACCGCGAACGCGTCCGTATTCGGTACGCACCGTGACGGGCGCATGGGCCGCATGCGCCGCGCCACAGATCAGCGCGAACGCCGCTCCGATCGCGACGGTCGCGGCACGCAGCATCGTCCGGATAGGCCTGCTTTCCGCGATGCTTCGCATCTCTACACCCTCTGGCGGTCGGCCGGTTCCGGCGCGCCGAAACCACGGCCGGCAAAAAAATCCCGCATCACCTGCATCGCGCGGCTCAGATCGAGACCCTTGGCCGCCACCCACTCGTCGTTGAAATAGGTCGAGGCGTAGCGCTCACCCTGATCGCACAGAATCGACACCACCGAGCCGCTCTCGCCCTGCGCCACCATCTCGCTGATCAGGCGCGCACAGGCCCAGAGGTTGGTGCCGGTCGAACCCCCGCACGAGCGCCCGAGGCGCTCGCTCAGGACGCGCGCCGCGGCAATGCTCTCGGCGTCGCGGACCACGAGCATTCGGTCGACCACCTCCGGGATGAACGAGAGCTCCACACGCGGGCGCCCGATTCCCTCGATGCAACTCTCGCAACGCTCGAGCGTCGTCACGCTCCGATCGGCGAAGTAGCGGTGAAAGACCGAGCCTTCCGGATCGGCGACGCAGATCTCGGTGGCGAAATGGTTGTAGCGCACGAATCGCCCGAGCGTCGCGGAGGTGCCCCCAGTCCCGGCGCCGCACACGATCCAGCGCGGCACGGGATGCCGTTCGCGGCCGAGCTGGTTGAAGATGGACTCGGCGATATTGTTGTTGCCGCGCCAGTCCGTGGCGCGCTCGGCGTACTTGAACTGGTCCATGTAATGGCCGCGCACGTCTCGCGCCAGTTGCTCGGCCTGCGCGTACACCCGGTTGGGGTCGTCCACGAAGTGGCACTCCCCGCCCTGGAACTCGATGGCCGCGATCTTCTCCGCGGCGGTGCTGCGCGGCACCACCGCAATGAAACGCAACCTCAGCATGCGCGCAAAATAGGCCTCGGAGACCGCCGTGGAGCCGCTCGAGGCTTCGACCACCGGGGTGTCGGGGCCGATCCAGCCGTTGCACAGACCGTATAAGAAGAGTGAGCGCGCCAGGCGATGCTTGAGGCTGCCGGTCGGATGGCTCGATTCGTCCTTCAGATACAGCTCGACCCCGGGACAATGCGGCAGCTCGATCGGGATCAGGTGCGTATCGGCGGATCGGTTGAAGTCCGCTTCGATGCGCCGGACGGCTTGATCCGTCCAGGCGCGGCGGTCGCGCTCGGATTTAGGCATGCTCTGAAACTTAGCAGATCCGGCCGCCCCCGTCAGTCGGCGGGCGCGGCGCGCGCGGGCGCGATTTGACGCCGGTCAAAGCCGCAGGGCCGCTGCGGCCTTATTCTGCGGGTGCGCGCCGCGCGGCTCGGGGAGACCGGAGCCGACGACCGCCCCCGCCACCGAATCGGCCCGACACGTCATGCGACTGCTGCTGATCAACCCGAAATCGCCCGAGAGCTTCTGGAACTTCCGCTGGGCCGTCGATGAAGTGCTGAGCGGCAAACGGGCGGTCAATCCGCCGCTCGGTCTGGCCACGCTTGCCGCGCTCACCCCCTCACACTGGCAGGTGAGCATCGTCGATGAGAACGTGGAGACTCTGCCGCTCGCGCCCGAGGCCGACATCATTGGCATCGGCGGCATGGGCGTGCAGTTCCCGCGCCAGCGCGAGCTGATCGAATTCTACCGCCGCCAGGGGCACTTCGTGGTCGCCGGCGGCAGCTTCGCCTCGCTCTGCCCGGAACGCTACGAGGGCCTCGCCGATGCGGTGATCAGCGGAGAAGCCGAACACATCTGGCCGCGCTTTTGCGCGGACTTCGAGGCCGGTGTCACCCGGCCGCTGTACCGCGAGGAAGGCGTCATCGCCCTCGAGGACTCCCCGGTCCCGCGCTTCGACCTGCTGCGACTGGATCGGTACACGACGGCCACGCTGCAGTTCTCCCGAGGCTGCCCATTTCTGTGCGAGTTCTGCGACATCATCGTCATGTTCGGGCGCAAGCCCCGTCAGAAGAGCACCGAGCAGATCGGACTCGAGCTCGACGCGCTGCGCGCCCTGGGCGTGCGCAAAATATTCTTCGTCGACGACAACTTGATCGGCAACCGGGCGGTGGCCAAGCGGCTGCTGCACTTCCTGATCGAATATCAGCGCCGCCACGATTACACGTTCAGCTTCGGCACCGAGACTTCGCTGAATCTCGCCGAGGACCGGGATCTGATGCAGCTGATGCACGCGGCGGGATTCCGCTGGACGTTCATCGGCATCGAGTCTCCGGACGAGGAGAGCCTGCGCGAGATGCGCAAAGTGCAGAACATGCGCACTGACGTGCTCGCCGCCGTGCATCGCATCCATCGGCACGGCATCGAAGTGTTGGCGGGATTCATCGTCGGGTTCGACAACGACACTCCCGCGACTTTCGAGCGCCAGTATCAGTTCATCGTCCGCTCAGGCATTCAGACGGCCATGATCGGCCTGTTGCATGCCATGCCGCGCACCCCGCTCTATGAGCGTCTGCGCAAGGCCGGTCGCCTGCGCGAGACCGACAGTGGTGGCGACAACACCAAGCTCGACACCAACGTCGTGCCGCTGAACATGACCGGCGGGCAGCTCATCGACGGCTACCGCGAGCTGCACCGCCGTCTGCTCGCCGATGGCACCATAGCGCAGCGCATCCGCAACAAGTGCCGCACCTTCGGCCGCAGCGGCGGCGGAGTGGAATACTCCGCGGCGGCCGGGCTCGCCATCCTGCTGCGACTCGTGCGCCGCGGGATCCTCCCCGGCGGACCGGGACGCGTATGGCACTTTCTGCGCACCATTCCCTGGCGGCGTCCGTGGCAGTTTCCGCTCGTCGTCGGCGACTGGATCACCGGGCTGTCCATGCAGGACTATGCTCGCCGGCACTTCGCGGCAGCGACCTCGAGCGACTCGCCCGCCGCCACCGCACGTCTGGCGCGGCTCGCTCGGCTCCTGCGCCGCTCCCATGCAGGGCAGATGACGGTGCCGTCTACCGCCAGTGAAGAGTCGAACCTGGTGCTCGATCTGCGCCTGCAGGCCATGCCACGTCGGGTGTTGCGCCGGATCGGCGCGGAACTCACCGCGGTGATGCGCGAGACGCCGGCGCGTCTGACGCTGCGCATCGAACATCTGGGGGGCTCGGAGCTGGCTCGGGTGCGACGGCTGTTGCATCACGCACAGTGTTTCGCCGACCGGATCTGCATCGAGGCGGGCACGCTCAACGCTCCGCAGCTGCCGCATCTCTGGCCGTTCCAGCTGCGCCTGGAGTGCGGGACCACCCGCCCCTAGTTCGACCCTGGTTCGACCCTCATTCGCCCTAGGAGTTTGGGCGGCAGAGCACTTGCGCTG
>JAKBDK010000115.1:0-4450 GCA_021834525.1 Pseudomonadota bacterium
TACACGATCCCCTGGGCCTGGAAGGAGAGGCGGGTTCTTCGGCAGGTTTCGGGCTGCTCGACACCGAAACCGTGCTTCGGCCGGACAAGCAGCTGCGCATTGTACGCGGCATGCTCGTGTCCGCTCCGGCGGAAGTCACGGGCTACGAAATTCACGCGGGCATCACGACGGGACCGGGACTCGCGCATCCAGTACTCGATCTGGACGGACGCAGCGACGGAGCGATCTCCTCGGACGGGCAGATCCTGGGCACCTATGTGCACGGGCTGTTCGAGTCAGCGGCTGCCTGTGACGCGCTGCTGCTCTGGGCCGGTCTGCGCGGGCCGGAAAGCCCCGATTACCAGCGGCATCGGGAAGCCGAGATCGACCGGCTCGCGGACGCGATCGAGCGCCATCTTGATGTGGGTGCCATTGAGGACCTGCTCAGATCGGCAATTGAAGGGTCCGCGCGATGAAGGAGCTGATACTGGGTGGCATACGTTCCGGCAAAAGCCGTCTCGCCGAGCAGCGTGCGCGTGAAACCGGCCATCCTGTCACCTATATTGCCACCGCGGTCGCGGCAGACGAGGAGATGCGGGCGCGCATCGCCGCCCATCGGATGCGCCGCCCGGACTCCTGGAAGGTTATCGAGGAGCCGCGTGCGCTGGCAGCAGTGCTTTCGGCGCACGCGGCGCCTGGCCGGTGTCTTGTGGTCGAATGCCTGACCCTGTGGCTCACCAATCTGCTGCTGGACGAAAACCCGAACGTGCTCGCTGCGCAGCGCAGCGCACTGCTCGCGCATCTGCCGGAACTTCCGGGTCATGTCATTTTCGTCGCCAACGAGACGGGCATGGGGATCGTTCCGGCAGTGGCGCTGGCAAGGCGATTCTGCGATGAGGCCGGCCAGCTGCATCAGGCAATCGCGGCGCACTGTGACCGCGTGATTCTCTGCGTATCGGGCCTACCGTGTCTATTGAAAGGAAAACAATCATGAATGCTGACTGGCTTACCGTTCCCGCTGCGCCGCTCAACGATTCGGCGCAGCAGGACGCCGTTTCGCGACAAGGCATCCTGACCAAGCCCCCCGGAGCGCTCGGACGGCTGGAAGAACTCGCGATCCGGTTCGCTGCCATGCAGGGACGGTCTCGGCCGGAAATTGCGAAACCGCACATCGTAATATTTGCCGCCGATCACGGTGTCGCGGAGGAAGGGGTGTCTGCGTTTCCGCAGTCGGTAACCACGGAAATGATACGCAATTTTTCCCGTGGAGGGGCGGCAATCGCCGTCCTTGCGCGCGAACTCGGTGCGAGCCTTGAAGTCATCAACCTCGGTACGGTGACCGATCCCGGTCCTCTGGACGGTGTGCTGGCAGCAATGCTTGGCCCGGGCACCGCTAATTTCACCCGGGTGCCGGCAATGACTGCAGATCAGCTTGCGCGGGCCCTCGAAATCGGTCGGCAGGCGGCAGAACGCGCTGCGATGCAGGGGGCTGATCTCCTGATTGGCGGCGAGATGGGAATAGGAAACACAACAGCAGCCACCGCCATCGCCTGTGCGGTGCTCGATTTGCCCGTAGACAGCCTCGTTGGTCCCGGAACCGGCCTCGATCCGGCCGGTATGGGTCGCAAGGCCGACATAATCCGGCGCGCGCTGGCCTGGCATCGTGAGGCCCTGCGCGATCCCCTGGAAATCTTGCGCTGCCTCGGCGGATTCGAAATTGCAGCGCTCGCGGGCGCGTACCTGGCCAGTGCCCAGATCGGACTGCCAGTACTGGTTGACGGATTCATTGCCAGCACTGCGGCGCTGCTCGTGGTCGAGCTTTGTCCGCAGGCAGCGCAATGGCTTGTGTATTCGCACGGTTCAGCAGAACCCGGCCATAAGTTCGTGCTTGAAGCGCTGCACGCCGAGCCGCTGCTGCGGTTGGGCATGAGGCTGGGGGAGGGGAGCGGCGCTGCAGCGACGGTACCTCTGCTGCGCATGGCCTGCGCGCTGCACAACGGCATGGCCACCTTCACCGAGGCCGGCGTTGCGGAAAAAATCCAGGCATGACTCGGAACCTGGCATGCTGATCGATCTGCTCCGTCATGGCGAAACGGAAGGTGGCGCATGCCTGCGTGGCTCCCGCGACGATGCTCTGTCTGCATTGGGTTGGGAGCAGATGCGGGCGGCGGTCGGGTCTTTCCGTCCCTGGTCACGGATCGTGAGTTCACCGCTCCGGAGATGCGCGGAATTTGCGGGCGTGCTGGCGCGCCTTCATGACCTGCCGCTCGCAATCGATGACCGGCTGCGGGAAATGAACTTCGGCGAATGGGAAGGGCTGGACGCCGGGCAGCTGTGCGCTGCTGATTCCGGGGTTCCCCCGCAGTTCTGGTCAGACCCTGCTGCTTATCCGCCGCCGGGCGGCGAACCGTTCGAGAGCTTTCAGCGCCGGGTGCTGGAAAGCTGGGCATCTCTCTGTGCATGTGTTGCGGACAATCACATTCTGTTGATTGCGCATGGGGGTCCGATACGGGCGATCCTTGGCCGAGTCCTGGATCTTGCCCCGCGGATGCATTCGCGTCTGGAACTGCCGCATGCCGCACTCAGCCGGGTGCGGGTATGGGAGGAGCCACCGGGCACGGTAATCGCGAGTCTGGTCTTCCATGCCGGGCGGCTATAGATGTGGCGCTCTTTCCTCATCGCCGTGCGATTTCTTACGCGTCTGCCGCTGCCGTCATCGGGTGCCGAAACCGGGCATAACGTAGAACGGTCGGTGCTGTTCTATCCAGTGGTCGGACTGATCATCGGCATGCTGTTGTGGGCCGCAACCGGATTGACCAGCCACGTTGATTCTGAACTGCGCGCCGCACTGATCCTCGCAGTCTGGGTCGTGCTCACAGGGGCGCTGCACCTGGATGGGCTGGCCGATACTGCTGATGCCTGGGTTGGCGGGCTGGGCAGCCGCGAACGCACGCTTGCCATCATGAAAGACCCATGCAGCGGCCCGGCAGCGGTCGTCGCCCTTGTGCTGGTGCTTCTCATCAAGTTTGCGGCACTCAAGGAACTGCTCACTCAGAACGATGCGGCAGCACTCCTTCTCGCGCCGGTCATCGGACGCACCGCTGTGCTGGTGCTTTTCCTGACGACACCATACGTCCGCCCCAGCGGCATCGGCGCGGCGCTGGCCAGGAATCTGCCCCGTCGCGCGACGATCGGGGTCGTGGTAAGCGCAGTGGCAGTCATGGCACTTCTGGGTGGTCGGGCGGCCATATGGCCTCTTTCGGCAGCGGCTCTTCTATTTATTGGTCTGCGGGCCTGGATGATCCGGAGAATCGACGGGATGACGGGCGACACGGCTGGCGCGCTGGTCGAGCTCACTGAATGCGCCGTATTGGTTGCCCAGGCGTTCATGGCAACTGCAGCAAGATAGCGGTGAGATGAGTCCCGGTTCAGGTCCGGTCAGAGCTGGAAAAAGTGGGCCTTGTGAGATGAGTCCCGTTTCAGGTCCGTTCAGAGCTGGAAAAAGCGGGCCTTGCATCCTCCGTGACTGACCGTTTGAGATATTCACTGGGGGTCAGGTGCCCGAGTGAACGGTGTGGCCGATGATGATTGTAATCGGTCCGCCACGCTTCGATTTGGCTCCTGGCCTCGTCGATCGACAAGAACTGGTTGGCATTAAGGCACTCATCCCGCAGTCTGCCGTTGAAGGATTCGATAAAGCCGTGCTCCACGGGCTTTCCGGGCCGGATGAAGTCTCGTGTCACGCTACGTCGGTAGGCCCATTCATCGAGGGCGCGCGATCGCCCGATTGAGGATAGCGGCGACCGCCGTCCCGGACATTCCTTGAGCCACTTCAAAAGGTTGGTCGCTTCGTGCAATTGAGTCCATTGCCGCCGGGGCGCGATATGTAGGAATTTGCTGATTTGGATCAGGTTAATGGTTGGCAGATTCCCCGCCGTAGTCTATAAATATTAGCTATGTATGCATTGATACAATCTAGGACTGGTCTGGTTTTTGGGGGTGTGTTCCACCACCGGTCATAAAGGGGTGCCCGGATGGATGGAATCGATCATGTTCTGCCGTAGAGCGCGGCGGTACCGGCCGTTATAAAAAGGTCCGGAACAGCACATGCTGCATGCGCCACGGTCCCAGGGGTGGGACCGCGATCGGGCACGCAATCCGCAGGGAAGAGACCGATGTAGCGCCGGTTTGCAGCACCCGCTGGCTTTTTAGCAGCTTGGGCTGGGGCGATGTTTTTTCTGAAATCGGATCTGTCTGAAATGTCTCCGGTTCTCAGCCGCCAGCGGAATCGTGGCCCGTTTTGCCGCTATGCGTCGCTGTCATCGCCTTCCCCTCCATGTCATCGGCGACTGGTCCAGCCCGTAAACGGCCCCGAGCGATCCTGGAGATTGTCATGCCCCGAAAAATCGTCGTGATGCTGACTGCCATCCTGTCGTTGTGGTCCGTTCTGCTGCCGGTCCTGGCAGGCGCC
>JAKBDK010000008.1:0-81688 GCA_021834525.1 Pseudomonadota bacterium
GCCGCTACCACCATGGGCATTGAGGGCGGCGGAAAGGCCGCTACTGCACTCGGTATCGAAGGCGGCGGCCTGAGCGTCAAGGCCGCAGGCATCGAAGGCGGTGGTGCCGCTACAACCATGGGCATTGAGGGCGGCGGAAAGGCCACTACTGCACTCGGTATCGAAGGCGGCGGCCGGAAATAGTCGTTTGCGTGTGGGAAGTAGTCGAATTCGCGAATTCCTGACGCAAAGACAAAGCAATGACGCCTGCATTTCCCAAGGAAATGCAGGCGTTTTCTTTTGCAGAGAGTAATTATCTGTTGAGTTCGGCGCGCAACTCCTTGCGCAGAATCTTCCCTACATTGCTCTTCGGCAGATCCTTGCGGAAATAGACGTGCCTCGGGACTTTATACGCCGCAAGCGATTTGCGACAAAAATCGATGATGTCCTGAGCGGTGACCGACGGATCCTTCGGTACCACGAACAGTGCGACGACCTCCCCGGAGTGCTCATCAGGCTGCGCGATCGCGGCGGCCTCGAGGACTGCGGGGTGCGTCACCGCGATCTCCTCGACTTCATTCGGATAGACGTTGAAGCCAGAGACCAGAATCATGTCCTTCTTCCGATCCTGCAGATATACGAATCCTTTCGGATTCATGTAGCCGATATCTCCGGTGCGCAGCCATCCGTCGGGCGCAAGCACCGCAGCGGTCTCATCCGGTCGATTCCAGTAGCCGCGCATCACCTGCGGTCCGCGCACGCAGACCTCGCCAGGCTCACCGAGCGGCACGTCATTGCCCGCATCGTCCTTGATCGTCACTTCGGTCGAAGGAATCGGCAGTCCCACCGAACCGTTGAAGTCATCCCCGATAGGATTGATCGAGACCGCGGGGGATGTCTCGGTCAAACCCCAGGCCTGACTGAGGATCTTGCCAGTGACTTCCTTCCAACGCTGCGCCACGGAGGCCTGAACGGCCATACCCCCACCCAGCGTGATTTTCAGCTCACTGAAATCCACCTCAGCGAAACCCGGCGTATGCAGTAGCGCGTTGAAGAGCGTATTGACGCCACTGAAGAACTCGAACTTGTGGCGCTTCATCTCCGCCACCAGCGCCGGGAAATCCCGCGCGTTGATGATGAGCACGTTCTTCCAGCCCAGGTACGCGAACAGCAGGCAATTCGCCGTGAGGGCGAACACGTGGTAGAGCGGAATCGCGGTGATCAGCGTGCCGGGCTCGCCCGAGAAATATCCGTCGATCCAGGCGAGCGCCTGCAGCAGGTTGGCGCAGAGATTGCCATGCGTAAGCATGGCACCCTTGGCAACGCCGGTCGTCCCGCCCGTATATTGCAGGAAGGCCAGGTCATCACTGCCGAGCGGCTCCGGACGAAAACGCAGGGCGCGCCCCGCACGCAGCACGCTGCGCAGCGTCGCGGCCTGCGCAATGTGCCACGGCGGGACCTGCTTGCGACGGTGCCGCACGACGAAGTTGACCAGCCAAGACTTCGGTTTGGGCAACAGATCGCCCACCGCCGTCACCAGAACGTGCTTCAGCTGGGTGTGCGACACCACTTCTTCGACGACGTGGGCGAAGTTTTCCAACACCACGATCGCCAGCGCCCCGGAATCCTCCAACTGGTGCGCGAGTTCGCGCCCCGTGTAGAGTGGATTGGTATTGACCACCACCAGACCGGCGCGCAGCGCGCCAAAGAGTACGATCGGATACTGCAGGCAATTCGGCAGCATGATGGCGATCCGGTCGCCCTTGGCGAGCCCGACCGATTGCAGCCAGGCCGCAAAGGCGCGACTGAACTCATCGAGCTCCCCGTAGCTGAGCGTCGAGCCGAACTGCTCGTACGCCGGCAGTTCGCGGTACGCCGTACAGGCATGATCCACCAGTTCCCCGAGGGAACTCAGCCGCTTCAGGTCGACTTCGGGAGGAACGCCGGGAGGATACGACTGCAGCCAAATTCGGTTCATCGCGACGCCCCTTCTTTCGCTCAGCGGCGGCGGACCCGCCCGTGTCGGACGATGGTTCGCCCGTGTGCGCACGAGTGTAACGTGACGCCGGGTGCGGCGGAATCGGCACTGGGCGCCCGCCCACGCAGCGCCGATACCCTGTGCGGCAACTCACGGAAAGCCGCTGCTGCGGCTCGTATGCTGCGCGCCATGAGCTGCCACGCGCGCTCGGCACGGGTGCATCCGCTGCCGGCGGTAGGCCCGTCGAGCGCAGGCGCCGCAGTGGAGAACGTCTTTTGGGAAAACCGCCACAATCCGGCGAGTCCGGAAACCCCGCACACGTGCCGGAGGAAATCGACCTGCTCGAGCAGACCGTCTCGCTCGACGGCCCACTGCCCGGACGGCGCGACACCTACGGACTCGAGCCGCTCGTGATCCCCGGCGACTGGGTGCTCGAGGGGGAGCCCCGGGCGCGCGAGAAGCCGCTCGCCAGCAGCACCGACGGCGCGGCCGCAGCGTTCATGTGGGACTGCACCAGCGGTCGTTTCCAGTGGGAATATCCCGCCGAACAGATCGTGCACGTCGTGCAGGGCTGCGCGACGGTCGAGATCGCCGGTGTCAGCCGGCGGCTGCAAGCCGGCGATACGTACGTCTTTCCCGGCGGTTCCCGATTTCGCTGGAGCGTTCCGGATTACGTACGGGCCATCGGCTTTCGCCTGCGCGCACCGGCGGCAGACACCCTGGGACGGCGCATTCAGGCGGCGCTCAGCGCGCCCTGGCGCGTGCTGCGTTCTCGCCCGTCCTGATCGAGGTCCGCAGGCTTACTCCGCGGCGCTGCGCTGCAGGGGGCTGTTGCCGAGAAAAATCTCGATTTTGTCCCGATAAGTACGCGAGAGCTTCAGCTCCTGGCCACCGTCGAGCGTCAGGAAGTACTCTCCATTCATGTGCGCGCGCAGGCTCTTCACGTAGCGCAGGTTGACGATGGTGGAGCGGTGCACGCGCTGGAAGATGCGCGGATCGAGCACTTCCTCGAGCTCCTTCATCGTGCCACGCAGAATGTGCGTATCGCCTTCGGCATGCACGCACATGTAATCACCGGCCGCATCGATCCATTGAATGGAGGTGATCGGCACGCGTGCGGTGTGCCGGCCCTGGCGGATCGGCAGAATCTGCGGATGGCTCGCCTCGATCGCCGTGCTGCCATGCTCGAGGATCGTCTCGAGCTCGATCTCCCCGGATCCGGTGATTTCCGCGACCACTTCCATCAGCTTGTCGCGCTGATCGACTGCGTGGCGGGCCTGCAGGTTCTGCCGCACGCGATCGAGCGTCATCTCGAAGCGGCGCTCATCGACGGGTTTCAGCAGATAATCCACGGCGCGCGCCTCGAACGCCCGCAGCGCGTACTGATCGAACGCGGTGACGAACACGACCAGCGGCACGCTGTCCTGTGGCAGACGCGCGAGCACCTCAAAGCCGGACAGCACGGGCATCTGGATATCCAGAAACACCACATCGGGGTGCTCGTGCTGGATCACGCCGACCGCGTCACGGCCATTGCCGCACTCGGCGATCACTTCGAAATCCGGTGTCTCGCGCAGCAGCCGTTCGA
Source organism: Pseudomonadota bacterium (assembly GCA_021834525.1). Classification (GTDB taxonomy): domain Bacteria; phylum Pseudomonadota; class Gammaproteobacteria; order Steroidobacterales; family Steroidobacteraceae; genus 13-2-20CM-66-19. The sequence continues at coordinate 3,546 of JAKBDK010000008.1, forward strand.
TGCCACGCCGAGAGAGCGCCTCGTCGTCGACGATGACCGTCTTGATCTTCATGGTTTTCCGCCCGCCGCACCCGCTCCGGGGCCGCGGAAGGGGCCCAAGCTTACCCTATCTTGGCACGCCGGCGCTCGACGACGCGGCGCCTCAGGCACTCGCGGGCGTCTGCAACCGCGCAATGGGCAGCGGCCGCGCGAGCATCGATCCCTGGCCGAAGTCGCAGCCCACCGCGGTGAGCCAGCGCAGCGCCTGCTGCGTCTCGATCTGTTGCGCGGCGCAGTGAATACCGAGCACCTTGACCGCCTGCACGATGGCGACCACCACGGCCTGCGCGAGCTTGTCTTTCAGCGCGGCCGCACACAGCCGCGGTTCGATCTTGACCAACCGAACCGCCTTGGAGCGCAGCAGTGGCACTACGGCCGAGTCGAAGGTGAACCCGTCGATCACGACGAAGCAGCCGAGCCGCTCGCACCCGCTGATGAACCGCTCGACCGATGCGCGCCGCTGGGTGCACAGCGGCTCGGCAATCTCGAACCCAATGTTCTCCGGCGAAATGCCGCTGCGGCTGAAACCGGCACTGAGCTGGCGCAAGAACTGCTCATCCTCGAGCGTCGCGATGGACAAATTCAGGGTGAAAGCAGTGGGTTCGAGCGTCCAATCCGACCGGTGCGCGGCCATCCACGCCAGCAGGCTCTGCATCGCCAGGGCATCGAGGGCGGCCGGGTCTCGGTTCTGCCGGGGCGTGCCTCGCGGCATCACCTCGAAGCGGCGCATCCGGCCTCCGCTGCGCAATTTGACGAACGGCACCACCTCGAGCGCCACGCTCTCGGCAGCGCTGGTGGGGATCGCGGGCGCCGCCGCGGCCGCCGGTGCCGGTTGCAGCACCGGCAACTCAGACGGTGGGCTCGGCGCATGCACCGGCGGCGCGGCGGGTGGAGCCGGTGGTTCGAGTTCGAGCGACAACTCGCCGTGTGCGAGCAGTTCATCCACTGCCGCAGGTGCGAGGTCGGCCGTCGCGGCGGGCGACGGGGGCGCAGAGGCTGGCTCGACGGGCGATGCCTCGTCTGCGAGCGACAGCAGCATCCCGGTCGGGTCGTGATCGACGCGGCGCACCGGGGCGTGCGGGATCGCGGCACCGAGTTCGCGGATCAGGGCCTGAACCGGTCCGGTGGCGATGCGTCCCAGCAGCCCTTCCCCGCCGGCCTTGGTATCGGCCAAGACCATCACCAGTCCGGCGAGTCCCGCACGCGCGGCCCGCACTGCGAGAAACACCGCGACGCGCCCATCCTCGACTCGAGCCTCGAAGCTCTCTGCGGCGGTTCCGAAGCGCTCCAGCGCATCGGTGACGAGCGCGTGCTCGTCCGGTCCGAGCGCGCCCTCGCTCAGCCACAGCACGTTGCATTGGTTGTCGCAGATCGACACCGAGTGCAGGCGCAGCGGGGGCAATGCCTCGCAGATGCGCCGACCGAGCGCCTCGATGCTCTGCAGCGCCGCGGTTGCGCCGGAGTCCTCGGAGTGAGCGCTGTGCAGTGCCGCGGCGTGCATGACATTTCCCATGGATGAGCGGATGGACGACTGGAGTGTATACAAAGAGTGACACCATGGTGCCGGCGGTGCCGTGAACTCCCTCGCGTTCCGCCGGACCTTGCGCACCGATGACGGCCGCGAACGCGATGTTTGTCATGGCCGCTTGTCATATTCGCGCCGCACCCGAGCGGCGCTCGCCCGAGGTTTGACATATGCATCGGCGCGGATGCGCGGGGTTCGCTGCTACCACGGGCGGGGGGCCTGGTGCACCCCGCCCCACCCCACCGGGCCCGGCGGATCCCGCGACCCGACCCTACCGGCCGGAAGGAAAGTTACTCGGGAGTAGGATATGAAGGAAAAACAGTTAAAATGGCGGCTGTACTCCCCCGTCCGCGGAGATCGATCATGTATCGCGCGCCCCTGAGAGAGCTGCGTTTCGTTCTCGAGGAACTCCTCGGCAGCACCGCCCTGTCCGACTGCCCGCAATATGCCGAGTACTCGCACGAGCTCGGCCGCACCATCCTCGAGGAGGCCGGGCGATTCGCCGAATCGGTGCTCGAGCCGCTGAACCGCACCGGGGACCAGGAGGGGGCGCACTGGAGTCCCGACGGGGTCCGCGCGCCCGAGGGCTTCAAGGATGCGTACCGCCAGTTCGTCGAGGGCGGCTGGCCGCAGCTCGGCGCCGACCCGCGCTTCGGGGGCCAGCCGGTACCGCAGGCGCTCAACAACGCCGTGCAGGAGATCCTGGCCTCGGCAAATTTGGCGTTCAAGCTCTGTCCGATGCTCACCCACGGTGCGGTGCATGCGCTGTCGCTGTGCGCCTCGCAGGAACAGCAGCAGCAGTATCTGCCGAAGATGATCAGCGGCGAGTGGACCGGCACGATGGTGCTCACCGAGCCGCAGGCCGGGTCGGATTTGGCGCTGATCCGCACGCGCGCCGTCCCCGAAGGAGATCACTTCCGAGTGTTCGGCCAGAAGATCTTCATCACCTGGGGTGAGCACGATCTGACCGAAAACACGATCCACATGGTGCTCGCTCGCATCGAGGGCGCGCCGGCAGGGGTCAAGGGCATCTCGCTGTTCATCGTGCCGAAGGTCCTGATCGGCCCCGACGGCTCGCTCGGCGAACGCAACGAAGTGCGCTGCGCGTCGATCGAGCACAAGCTCGGCATTCACGCCAGCCCGACCTGTGTGATGGAGTACGGCCACGACCGGGGCGCGATCGGCCACCTGGTCGGGGAGGCGAACCACGGCCTGGAATACATGTTCGTCATGATGAACACCGCGCGGCTCGCCGTCGGCGTCGAGGGCTACGCCGTCGGGGAGCGGGCCTTCCAGCGGGCCGCCGAATACGCCCGCACCCGCGTCCAGGGCAAGCCGCCGGGCGCGGCCAGCGCGACGCCGATCATCGAGCACCCGGACGTGCGGCGCATGCTGCTGACGATGAAGTCCTGTACCGAGGCGTCGCGCGCACTCGCGCTGTACGCGGGCCTGCAACTGGATCTGGGCGCCCATCACCCGGACGAGAGAATCCGCCGCGCGGCGCTCGAGCGCGGCGATCTGCTCATCCCGATCGTCAAGGGCTGGTGCACGGAGAGCGGCAATGAGACGGCGGCGCTCGGCGTGCAGGTGCACGGGGGCATGGGGTTCGTGGAGGAGACCGGCGCGGCGCAGTACGCGCGCGACGTGCGCATCACGACGATTTACGAAGGCACCACGGGCATCCAGTCCAACGACCTGCTGGGCCGCAAGCTCGCCCGGGACCGCGGCGCGACCATGGCGAACCTGCTGTCGGACATGGCCGCCGAGCTGCGTGCCCTCGAGACCACCGTGCCCGCAGTGCTCCAGACCCGCGATGCGGCCCTGCAGGGCGTCGCGCTGCTTGAGCGCGCGACGCGGGCGCTGCTCGAGGCCATGGCGGCGGACGCGGCGCGCGGATTGGCCGTCTCCGTGCCCTACCTGAAGCTCTGTGGAGTGACGATCGGCGGCTGGCAACTCGCGAAATCCGCGGCGCTCGCCGCGGCGGGGCTCGGCGGGTCGGAGGACCGGGCGTTCTACGCGGCGAAGATCCGCACGGCGCACTTTTATGCCCGGCAGGTGCTGCCGCAGGCGCTCGGACTCGCCCAGATCGTCGAGGGAGGCGCCGAGAGCGTGCTGGAGGCGACCGCCGAGCACATCTGAGCGCCGCGCCGCTCAGTCGGGCCGCGGCACGCGCAGCCGCACGGGCGGCGGCTCGTTGAGGTCGTCGAGGAATCGTTGCCGCTGGCGGGCGGTGAGCCGCGCCCAATGCAGCTTGGACGCCGGCAGGCGTGCCAGGTGCGCATCGCTGATCTCAGCCCGGGCCCGCGCGCGGCTCGACCAGCGTGCCGGCAGGCGCGTGGTGACGCCGCAGGTGAGCACCTCAACAATCGCTGCGGCCACCTGCCCGTCGCGGGTCAGGTCACTGTGCGAGGCGTGCGTGTAGTAGGTCTGCATGCCGGGCGGCGCGGCACTGACGGCAGGAACGGTGCCATCGCCGCCGCGCGTGACCGTGTATCGGAACCCGTCCGCAGCACGCGCCACTGCGGTCACCGTCTTGCCGCCGATGCCCGCGATCACCGTGAGCCTCTCGTCCGGCGCCGGCAGCGCCTGGTGAAAACGGCGCGCGCGCTCAAGCAGCGCCGGCCGCGGCGCAGGCCCACAGTCCGGCCAGTGCCGACGGTCCGTCAGGTCCAGTCCATCCGCAGCCGGCGGCAACATCTGGTAGAGGCTCGGAAAGGCACCAAAGACACGCTCGGCCAGCGCTTCGGCGGTGCAGCCCAGATCGAGCCGCGCGATGTTGCGCACCACCGCATAGGTGCCGCGCAGCGCCTGCAGCGGGGCAAACGCACCGAAGTTGGGTGTCCCGAGCAGCACGGCGCGCGCGACATGCGCCGTGCCCTCCTGTGCGAGCGCGATGCGGCTGACGAGCCCGCCCATGCTGTGCGCGACGATCGCCATCGCTCGCGGCGCATGCTCGCGCAGCCGAGCCGCGAGCGATTCCCCGAGCGTCAGGATGTCCTGGCGCCAATCGTAGGCGTACAGCGTGACGGGAAACCCCGCGGCCCGCAGCCGGAGTTTGAGTTTCAGGTGCGAATACAGGACCGCGCCGAGCGGCTCGATCGGCGCGCCGGAGTGCGGATCGAGGAGCGCGAGTCGCCCGGCCTGGATATCCAGCGGATCGAGCCACAACACGTCGTCCGGCAGCGGTGCGCGCCGGCGTAAGCCGAGCAGCGAGCCGAGAATGCCGGGCACGATGAACACGTGCGGGAGCGACGCGTCGCTCGTGCGCTGCGCCGCGACGGTCGCGAGCTGCGCAAGCTCTTGGTACTCGCCGACCCCGAAATACGCCTCGAGCGCCGGACGCTGCTCGCCGGTGCGCAGCAACTGCTCGACGGCCGCATCGCTCAGTCCGAGGCGGTCATACGGCGTAACGTGGTCTGTGACGGTGGCAACTCGGCTCACGGTGCATCGATTATGCCATCCGGATGCGCCGCTCAGCGCACATCGAGACCGCCGGAGCGCTCCATGCGCTCGGCGATGAAGCCGCAGACCGCGTCGATCGCCGTACGGCGCGCACTGGTCTTGCGCCACACCGCACCCACACGGCGGCTGGGTACCGGCTTTGCGAACGGCAGCACGCGCGTACCGCGTGCATTGCCGTACGCGCCCTCGGTCGCCAACTGCGGCAGCAGCGTGATGCCGGCCCCGGTCGCCACCATCTGGCGCAGCGTCTCGAGACTGGTGGCGCTGAAGTCCTGACGTTCCCCGAGACCGGCTCGGCTGCACAAGGCGAGCGCCTGATCGCGCAGGCAGTGCCCTTCCTCGAGCAGCAGCAACGACTGGCCCTCCAGATCGCCCATCGTCACGCGCGAGCGCTGCGCGAGCGCGTGACGGTCGGGGATGAGCACCTTGAACGGTTCGCTATAGAGCTCTCGCGCCTCGAGACCGTCGAGGTCCACGGGCAGCGCGAGAATGCCCACGTCCAATTCGCCAGCCTTCAGCCGCTCCAGCATCGGGAGGGTCTGATACTCGTGCAGATGCAACTGCAGGCGCGGCAGCGCCCGCTGCAGGGGCCGCGCGATGTGCGGCAGCAGGTACGGCCCGATGGTCGGCAACAGCGCCACGCGCAGCACGCCGGCGAGCGGGTCGCGGTGCGAACGGGCGAGAGTCGTGACCTCCTCGCAGGCTTCGAGAATCCGCCGCGCGCGCGCGACGATCTGCTCTCCGGGGTCCGTCAACGCCACGTTGTTCGGTTGACGCTCGATGAGCTGCACGCCGAGGGACTGCTCGAGTTTCTTCAGCTGCGCCGAGAGCGTCGGCTGGCTGACGAAGCAGCGCTCGGCGGCCCGGCCGAAGTGGCGGGTATCGGCCACCGCCACGAGGTAGCGCAGATCTTTCAGCTTGATGTCCGGCACGGTGGATCTCCCGACGCCGGGTCGATTTACAGCGTCTATCGTAATTATACAATCAATCGATTGGCTCAATGAAGAGCCACCCCGCATGATGGCGCCCATCCCCACCGGGGAATCCCAAGCACCCCGCATCCAGGAGCGAGCGACATGTTATCGATTGGCCAGCGTTTTCCGGAATTCTCCCTCACCGGCGTCGTCTCCAACGACGTCGCCAGCGCCTTCCAGACCTTCAACGGACAGAGCTTCCCCGGCAAGTGGCTGGTGGTCTTCTTCTGGCCGAAGGACTTCACCTTCGTCTGCCCGACCGAGATCGCCGCATTCGGTCGGCTCGAGAAGGCGTTCCAGGAGCGTGACGCCCAGGTGCTCGGCGCGAGCATCGACAGCGAGTTCGTGCACCTGGCCTGGCGCACCGAGAAGGAGGAGCTGCGCACTCTGCCGTTCCCCATGCTCTCGGACATCAAGCGTCAGCTGTCGATGCGGCTCGGCATCCTGGACGCCGATGCAGGCGTCGCCCAGCGCGCGACGTTCATCGTCGACCCGCAGGGCGTCATCCGCTTCGTCTACGTGACCGACCTGAACGTCGGGCGCAGCCCCGAGGAAGTGCTGCGCGTCCTCGATGCGCTGCAGACCGATGAACTGTGCCCGTGCAACTGGAAGCAGGGCGAAGCCACGATCAAAGTCGCCTGAGCGGCGCGAAGGAGACGGCGATGACGACACTCGAAGCCATTCGCGACGCGCTGCCGGAGTACGCGCGGGACCTGAAACTGAACCTCTCGAGCGTGCTCAGCGCGGCGGGCGCGCCCGGACTGAGCGAGACGCAGATCTGGGCAATCGCCCTGGCCTCGGCCGCCGCCTCGCGCAACCGGCGGATGCTCGCCGCGTTCGACGCTCTGGCGGCAGCGCACCTCGATACCGTGCAGCGTCAGGCCGCGCACGCGGCGGCGGCGATCATGGGCATGAACAATGTGTATTACCGGTTCACGCACCTGGTCGAGGACAACGAATACGCCACGCTGCCGGCGCGGTTGCGGATGAACGTGATCGGCAACCCGGGGATCGCGAAGGTGGACTTCGAGCTGCTCTCACTCGCCGTGTCGGCCATCAATGGATGCGGTGCCTGCATCGTCGCCCACGAACGGCAGGTTCGGCAGCACGGTCTGGGCCGCGAGGCGGTGCAGAGCGCCGTGCGGATCGCGGCCACGGTGCATGCCGTGGCGCGAGTGCTCGAGAACGTCGAGGACGCCGATGGCGCGCAGGAGGCGCGCGCCGCCTGAGGCACACGCGCCCTCCTGCTCGGGGCAGGAGGGCGCGGTACGGTTCAGAGCACAAATGGGATGAGCATGCGCGTGCGCGCCTTGTAGGGCGCGTACGCCTCGGGAAACTGCTCGGCCATCATGCGCTCCTCGGTGCGAGCGCTATAGAAAAAATAGGCGAAAAACAGCACCAACGCCCACCCCCACATCGGATCGAGCGCGACCGTTGAGCCGAGCAGCGCCAGGAGGATACCGGTGTAGATCGGATGACGGACGTACGCGTAGGGGCCACGGGTCACGAGTTCGTGGCCGGCGCGCAGGGACATCGGCATGCCCCAGTTGCGCCCCAGGTACACGCGCGCCCAGACGGCAAACCCCAACCCCAGTGCAACCAGCGCCGCACCGCTCCACTGCCGCACCGGACCCGCGGCGGTCCCGAGCCGCCCCTCGCCGCTGTGCAGACGCACACCGACCAACAGCGCGACGATGGCGACTCGCGCGATCCAGGTTTTCCACGGCGCGTGCGCACTGGCGCGTTTGTTGAACTGCGCCGCGACCAGCCAGATCACGACGAACGTGAGCCACAGTCCGTCGATCAGGTGCGATACGGGCATCATCGTCGGCTCAGTCGCGGAAGTTGTTGAATTGTAGCGGCACCGGCACTTTCGCCCCGCGCAGCAGCGCCATGGCCGCCTGCAGATCGTCGCGTTGTTTGCCCGTGACGCGCACCTTCTCGCCCTGGAGGCTCCCCTGCACCTTCAGCTTCGAGTCCTTCAACAACCGCGTGACCTGCCGGCCCGTCTCGGCGTCGATCCCCTGCTTCAGGTGCACCTCCTGGCGGGCCGAGGACAGCGTGGTCACCGGATCCTTCGCCTCGAGGCAGGCCAGGTCGACGCCGCGTTTGGCCAGACGCAGCTTGAGGATCTCGAGCATCTGTTTGAGCTGAAATTCCACCTGCGCCTGCAGCGTCACGACGAACGCCTCGAGTTCGAAGCATGCGCCGGTGTCTTTGAAGTCGAACCGCTGGGTGAGCTCCCGGTTGGCCTGGTCGACCGCGTTGGCCACCTCGTGACCATCGAGCTCGGAGACCACATCGAATGAGGGCATGGCGCGCCACCGGGGCTGACGGAAGAGGCGGGTATTGTATCGCGCGCAGCGGTGGTGATAGGCTCCGGGCCATGCTTCAGCTGCACCCGACCAACCGGCACTGGTGGTGGCGCACTCTCCCTCCGGAGTGGGCCGCGGGCTGCTGAATTTCTTCCGCACAAGACAGCCGCAAGAACAGATAAAACCCATTCCGGACCCGCTCCGGAGTGGGTTTTTTTACGCCCGAGTGTTTTGGAGAACGCGTTGAAGCAGCCATTTGACATCCCAGGGGATCTCGACACGCCGGTCTCGGCGTTCATGAAGCTCGGCGCCTTCGCCCCGCACTTTCTGCTCGAGAGCGTCGAGGGCGGGGAGCGTCTCGGGCGGTATTCGTTCATCGGCTTCGGCGAGGCCCTCACGGTGCGCCTGACGCACGCGGGCCTGCAGATCGGCGCCGAGCGCCGGCCGGTCCCGCGCAGCGGCGCGGAATTGCTCGAGGGCCTGCGCAGCGCCCTCGGGCGCACCGCCGTACCCGGACCGCCGCTGCCGGGCATGCCGCTCGCCGGCGGACTGGTCGGCTACGCCGCCTATGACGTCGTGCGCTTCTTCGAGCGCCTGGCGGTACCGGCCGGGAAGCCCTCGGAGGTTCCGGCGCTGCACTACGTCGCGCCGAGCTCGCTGCTCGTGTTCGATCATCTGACGCGGGGCATCGCGCTGCTGCACGCCGGCAGCGAAGCGGACCGGCAACGACTGCGTCAGGAGATCATCCAGGCCCTGCGCGGTGCGCTGCCGGCGCGCGCACGCGGCGGACGCTGCAGCCCCGCGGAGGCCTCGAGCAGCCGTGCGCAGTACCTCTCGGGCGTCGAGCGGATCAAGGAATACATTGCCGCGGGCGACGTCTACCAGCTGGTGCTCTCCAGCCGCTTCTCCGGCCGGCACGAACTGGACCCCTTCCAGGCCTACCGGGCGCTGCGGATGATCAACCCCTCGCCCTACATGTACTACTGTGCGCTCGGGGATGTCACGGTGGTCGGCTCCTCGCCCGAGGCGCTGGTGCGGCTGAACGACGGCGTCGCGCGACTGCGGCCGATCGCCGGTACCCGGCCACGCTCGGACGATCCGGCGATCGATCAGGCGCGCGAGGCGGAGCTGCGCGCCGACCCGAAGGAGAACGCCGAACACGTCATGCTCGTCGACCTGGCGCGCAACGACCTCGGCCGGGTCGCGCAGGCCGGCAGTGTCACGGTCGAGCCGTACCGCTCGATCGAGCGCTACAGCCACGTGATGCACATGGTCAGCGGCGTCAACGGTCGGCTCGCCGCCGGCACCGATGCCTTCGACCTGTTCGCCGCGGCATTCCCGGCCGGAACGCTGGTCGGCGCCCCGAAGGTGCGCGCCATGCAGATCATCGATGAGCTCGAGCCGGTCAACCGAGGCCTCTACGGCGGCACGGTCGGTTACTTCGGCGCCGGCGGCGACATGGATCACGCCATCACCATCCGGACGTTGGTGTTCCGCGGCGACGAGTACAGCTACCAGGCGGGCGCGGGCATCGTCGCCGACAGCGTGCCGGAGGCCGAACACGCCGAAGTACTGGCCAAGAGCGGCGCGATGGCGCGGGCGCTCGAGATGGCCCGGGAGGGGTTCTGATGCTGCGGTTGCTGCTGATCGACAACTACGATTCGTTCACCTACAACCTGGTGCAGGCGTTTCTCGTGCTCGGGGCCGAGGTAGACGTGCGGCGCAACGATGCGATCGGCGTGGCCGAGGCCGAGGCGCTCGAGCCGACGCACCTGTGCATCTCTCCGGGGCCGGGCGCACCGCGCGATGCGGGCGTGTCGATGGACATGATCGGCGCCTTCGCCGGGCGCATCCCGATCCTCGGGGTATGTCTCGGACATCAGTCGATCGTCGAGGTGTTCGGCGGCGAGGTGGTGCGCGCCGGACGGCTGATGCACGGCAAGACGTCCCCGATCCGTCACGACGGACTCGGCGTATTCGCCGGCCTGCCCTCGCCGTGCGAAGTGGGCCGCTACCACTCGCTGATCGCCGCTGCGAACCGCCTGCCGGCGACGCTCACGGTGAGTGCACGCACCGATGAGCAGGAGATCATGGGCGTGCGGCACACCGAGCTGCAGGTCGAAGGCGTGCAGTTCCATCCCGAGAGCATCCTCACGCCCGAGGGGGCGAAGCTGCTCGGGAATTTCCTGGCGCAACGCGGCGGCCGGCGCGGGGCGGGAGAGGCGGATGTCCGCAGCGAGTGAGCTGCTCGAGCGGCTGCTCGAGGGCATCGATCTCACCCAACCCGAGGCCGAGATGCTGCTCGGTCTGCTGACCGACGGGACGGCCGCGCCGGCGATGATCGGCGCGGTGCTCGCCGCGCTGCGCGCCAAGGGCGCGGTGGCCGATGAGGTGCGCGGCTTCGCCGAGGCGATGCGCCGGCTGGCCCGTCCGCCGGCGCTGCCGTCCGGCGTGCGCGCCATCGACATCGTGGGCACCGGCGGGGACCGCTCCGGCAGCCTGAACATCTCCACCGGTACGGCGCTGCTGACGGCCGCCTGCGGCCTGCCGGTGATCAAACATGGCAACCGGTCCGTCTCCAGTCGCGCCGGCAGCGCCGATGTGCTCGAAGCCCTCGGACTGCCCATGCCGCTCGATGAGCGTGCCGCGGGGGAGTGTCTGGCGGCCTGCGGCTTCACGTTCCTGTTTGCGCCGCACTATCACTCGGCCACGCAAGCAGTCGCCGCGGCGCGCCGTGCCCTCGGGGTGCGCACGGTATTCAACATTCTCGGCCCGCTGACCAATCCGGCGCATCCGCCGCTGCGGCTGATCGGCGCGTTCAGCCTGCCCGTGGCGCAGCTGATGGCCGAGAGCCTCGCCGGCATGCAGATCGAGCGGGCCTTCGTGGTGCACGGCGCGGAGGGATGGGACGAGCCGACCCCGGTCGGACCGTTCACGCTGTTCGACGTGCGTCCGGGGCAGGTGCACCGCGAGGTCCGCCGGCCCGAGGACTACGGGCTCGACTGCTGCTCCTCGGCGGCCCTCGCCGGCGGTGACGCCGAACACAATGCGGCGGCGCTGCGTGCCGTGCTGCGCGCCGAGGCGCACGGTGCGCACCGCGACTGTCTGCTGCTCGGGGCCGCGCTCGCCCTGGAGGTGGCGGGCGAAGTGAGCAGCCCGCACGCGGGCATCGAGCGGGCCGCACGCGCGATCGACAGCGGTGCCGCGGCCGACGTGCTGGCGCGCCTGGAACGGCTGGGAGCGGCCCATGGGCGGTGACTTCCTGGCGCAGATGGCCGCCTCCAGCCATGCGCGGGCAGAGGCGGCGCGCCGCGTCTGCTCCGAGGAGCACATGCTCGAGCGGGCCCGCGCCGAGGCGCCCGCGCCGGCGCTCGGCTGGTCACGCGGGCACTTCGGGATCATTGCCGAGCTGAAGCTGCGCTCCCCGGCCGTCGGGGCGCTCGGCAGCCGCGCCACGGACGTGGCCGCGCGAGTGCGCGCCTATGCCGCGGCGGGGCCGGCGGCCGTCTCGGTACTGACCGAGCCGGAGCGGTTCGACGGCGAGCTGGCGCATCTGCGCGGTGCGGCCGAGGCTCTCGCGCCGCTCGGGGTGCCGGCGATGCGCAAGGACTTCCTGGTCGATCCGTATCAGATCGCCGAGGCCCGCGCCGCGGGCGCCGGCGGTGTGCTGCTGATCGTGCGCATGCTCCCGGACGAGCGACTCGAGGCGATGATCGCGCGCGCCCGTCTGCTCGGCCTGTTCGCGCTGCTCGAGACGTTCGATGCGCCGGACATCGAGCGGCTGCACTCGCTCATCGGACGAGTCGGCAGTGACGGGCTGCTCGCCGGTCTCAACAGCCGCGACCTGAGTACCCTCGAGGTGGTGCCGAGCCGGCTCGAGACGCTCGCACCGCTGCTGCCTCAGACCCTGCCGCGGGTGGCCGAGAGCGGCGTCTCGAGCCCCGAGGATGCGCATCGCCTGGGCCGGGCAGGCTATGACTTGGCGCTGGTCGGCAGTGCGCTGATGCGCGCGCCGGACCCCGGCGCGCTCGCCGCGGCGATGAGCGCGGCCGGCCGGGCCGGCCAGGCGGCGCGCTGAGATGTGGATCAAGATCTGCGGCATGACGACCCCCGAGGCGCTCGAGGCCGCCGTGGGCGCCGGCGCCGATGCCGTCGGCTTCGTGTTCGCCGAGTCGGTGCGCCGGGTCAGCGCACGGCGCGCGGCGGTGCTGGCCGAGGCGGTGCGCGGCAAGGTGCGCTGCGTGGCGGTGACCCGTCATCCCGGCCAGGACGAGATCGACGAGATCCTCGCGGTATTTCGCCCCGACGTCCTGCAGAGTGATGCGGCGGACCTGGATCAGCTGCGCCTGCCGCAGCACCTCGAGCGGCTGCCGGTGCTGCGGCAGGCCCGCGGGTCGCTGCCGCCGCGGCTGCTGTTCGAGGGTGCCGTGAGCGGTGCCGGTCGGACCTGCGACTGGAGCGCCGCGGCCGAGGCGGCGCGGCGCAGCGAGCTGGTGCTCGCCGGCGGCCTCGATCCGACCAACGTCGCCACGGCCATCGCCGCAGTCCGGCCGTTCGGCGTCGATGTCTCGAGCGGCGTCGAGGCCCTCCCCGGGGTGAAAGACCCTCAGGCCATAGAACGATTCGTGAAGGCGGCGCGCATGGGGTGCGCCGCAGTGCAGGAGCCGACATGAGTGTGAATGCAACCGAAGTCCTGGCGGACCTCGCCGCGGGCCGCCTGCCCGACGCGCACGGCCGCTTCGGCCCGTTCGGCGGGCGATACGTGCCGGAGACGCTGATCCCGGCGCTCGAGCGCCTCGAGGCCGGCGTGCGCGAGCATCTGCACGCGCCGTCCTTTCAGGAAGAGCTGGGCGAGCAGCTCACGAGCTGGGTGGGACGCCCGACGGCGCTGACCTTCGCGGCGCGCCTCTCGGCCGAATGGGGCGCGCGCATCTGGCTGAAGCGCGAAGATCTGGCTCACACCGGCGCGCACAAGATCAACAATGCCCTCGGCCAGGCACTGCTCGCGCGCCGGCTCGGCGCGCGGCGCATCGTCGCGGAGACCGGCGCCGGCCAACACGGCGTGGCCAGCGCCGCAGCCTGCGCGCGGCTCGGGCTGCCCTGCATCGTCTACATGGGGGCGATCGACATGGAGCGCCAGGCGCCGAACGTCGGACGCATGCGCCTGCTCGGCGCTGAAGTGGTGCCCGTCACGGCCGGGGACCGCACGCTGCGCGCGGCCATCGACGAGGCGCTGCGCGACTGGGTGTCCGATCCGATGGGCACGTACTATCTGCTCGGCTCGGCAGTCGGCCCGCATCCCTATCCGTATCTGGTGCGCGAGCTGCAAGCGGTGATCGGCCGCGAGGCGCGTGCGCAGTTCCTGAAGCAGGCCGGCCGGCTCCCGGAGGCCGTCATGGCCTGCGTCGGCGGCGGCTCGAACGCCATCGGGATGTTTCATCCGTTCGTGGCCGACCCGGGCGTCGAGATCATCGGGGTGGAAGCCGGCGGCACGGGCAGCACTCTCGGCGGCAATGCCGCGACGCTCTCCTACGGGCAACCCGGCGTGCTGCACGGTACCTATTCGATGCTGCTGCAGGATGGGGATGGGCAGGTCCAGGAAACCCACTCGGTGTCCGCCGGCCTGGATTATCCGGGCGTCGGTCCCGAACATGCGCTGCTCGCACGCATCGGACGGGTCCGCTACGAGAGCGCCAGCGACACCGAGGCGCTCGATGCGGTGCGGGCACTGTGTCGCTACGAAGGCATCCTGCCGGCGCTCGAGAGCGCGCACGCGCTCGCCGGTGCGAAGCGCTGGGCTGCGGCGCATCCGGACGGCACGCTCGTCGTTTGTCTATCCGGCCGCGGCGACAAGGACATGCCGACCCTGCAACAGACGCTGCTCGCGGAGAACGCATGAACGCACACGAACGCATCGGCGCGGCCATCGGCGCCGCCAACGCACGCGGCGAGCCGGCCGTCATCGCCTACCTCACCGCCGGGTTCCCGAGCCGCGAGCGCTTCCAGTCCGATCTGCGCAGGATCGCCGCGGCGGCCGACGTGATCGAGATCGGGGTCCCGTTCACCGACCCGATGGCCGACGGCATGACCATCCAGCGCTCCAGCCGCATCGCGCTCGAGCAAGGCGTGAGCCTGCGCTGGATCCTCGGGGAGCTCGAGGCCCTGGCGCCGGCGCTCGAAACGCCGCTGTTGCTGATGAGCTATCTCAATCCGCTGCTCGCCTTCGGCCTCGAGCCGCTGGCGCGGGCCGCCGAGCGCGTCGCCGTCGCCGGACTCATCGTGCCGGATCTGCCGTTCGATGAGGGCGAGGCGCTGCACGAGACGCTCGCGGCCCGCGGACTCGCCCTGGTGCAGATGGTCACTCCGGTGACGACGGAGGAGCGTCTGGAGCGCATCTGCGCACGCAGTCAGGGGTTTCTCTACGCAGTGACGGCGACCGGCACGACCGGGCGCACCGTGCGCGTGCCGGTCGAAGTCACCGACTATCTGGACCGGGTCCGGCGCCGCGCGCGCATTCCGGTCTGCGCCGGCTTTGGCATTCGCAGCCGCGAGCAGCTCGAGCGGCTGCGCGGGCATGTCGATGGCGTGGTGGTCGGCTCGGCGCTGGTCGAGGTGCTCGAGCGCGGCGAGGATCCGGCCGAGTGGCTGCACACGCTGCGCGGCCGGGCGGGCTTCTGAGGCGGCCCTGCGCGGCCGCAGGGCCGGTGGTATCGTGAGCGCTCCGGGAGAGCGATATGTTCACCCTCAGCATCGCCAAGCGGTTCCGCGGTCCGGCTGAATCGGCCAACGGGGGCTATTTTGCCGGCAGCCTCGCCGTGCGCGCCGGTCAGACGGTCACGGTGCGGCTGCTGCGCCCCCCGCCGCTGGAACAGCCGCTGCAGGTTGAGACACTGCCGGACGGGACGCTGGTGGTGATGCAGTCCGGGGAGCGTATCGCGACGGCACACCCGGCACGGCTCTCGCTCACCGCACCGTCGGCGCCCCAGTATTTCGAGGCGGTCGAGGCCTCGCGCCGATATGCCGGCTTCCAGCACCACCGCTTTCCGACCTGCTTCGTGTGCGGCACGAAGCGGCCGCGCGGGGACGGAATGCGGATCTTCGCCGGAGCGCTGCCGGAGCGGGCCCTGGTGGCCGCCCCCTGGGTGCCCGATGCGTCGCTCGATCAGGGCGACGGTAAGGTGCGCCCCGAGTTCATGTCGGCCGCACTCGACTGCCCGGGCTTCTACGCCGTGAGCGCCGATGACCGCATGATGCTGCTCGGGGAAATCACCGCGCACGTCAATCGGCTCGCGCACGTCGGCGAGCGCTGCACCGTGATCGGTTGGGCGCTGGAATCCGAGGGGCGCAAGCACGGTGCAGGCACGGCCGTGCTCGGCGAAGACGGTGACCTCTGCGCCAGCGCCCGCGCGCTGTGGATCGAGCCGAAACCCGCCTGACTCAGCGGTGCTGGACCAGTCCGCCGCCCGGCACCGGCGACTCGATGTCCCCGTACGCCTCGCGGTAGTCCTCGAGCGCCGCGCGGATCACCGCCGCCGCCTCGACGTGACCATAGCGCCCGATGATCTTGATGTGCTGCGGCTCGCCCGGCACGAGCTTGTAGGTCGCGAAGTAATGCTCCAGGCGCTCGATGAGCGTCGCGGGCAGCTCGCTGAGTTCACGGGCATGACCCCAGACGTAATCGCCCTCGAGCACCGCGACGATCTTGTCGTCGGCCTCACCGCGATCGACGATCTTCAGGCCGCCGAGGATGCGGGCCCGCAGCAGCACCTCGGAGTGGGCGATCGGCCGTTCACTGATCACGCAGATATCGAGCGGATCGCCGTCGCCGCGATCACAGCCCGGTGCCAGACGCTTCACCCGCTCCCCGCAGTAGGTCTGGGGGATGAACCCGTACAGCGCCGGGGGCTGCGAGGAAGTGCGCTGCGGCCGGTCGACCCGCAGGTAGCCCGTCTCCTTGTCGACCTCGTACTTGACCAGATCGAACGGGGTGATTTCGATATAGGCGGTCACCACTTCCGGACAGTCCGGACCCGGCTCGAGGCCATGCCAGGGGTGGGGACGCCAGTGAAAATGCGACGTGGTCATAGAGTCTTCCGGCTTCCTGGCCGGCCGCGGACTCGGCCGCGGGCGCGCCAAACCTCGGGATCTGGAACGAATTTACTTGCGGGTCGTCGTGCGCTTGGTTTTCTTGGCCGCGGGATCCTTCGCGCGGGTCTTGCCGAATGAGCCACGATAAATCTTGCCGCGGCGGGTTCTGATGTCGCCCTTGCCCATCGAATCATCTCCTCAGATGCTGAGAAATCGGGGGGCGCGAGTGTAGCAGAGCGCCTCTGCGCAGCGCCCAAAAACCAAATAAAAGCGGCCGGTCCGGCGGGCAGACCCCGCCGGACCGGCCGCTGGGTGCCGGGTGCTTACCAGCGGCGCGGAGCGCCGCCGCCACCGCCGCCGCGAGGACCACCGGCGCCGCGCTCCTGCGCCTCATTGATGCGCAGCGGGCGACCGCCCAGGTCCTTGCCATTGAGGCTCTGGATGGCGCGGGTCGCATCGGCGCGCGCCATCTCGACGAACCCGAAGCCCCGCGGCCGGCCGGTTTCCCGGTCATTGATCAGGCTGACGGACTCGACGGTCCCGTGCTGCGCGAACAGCTCGCGAACTTCGCTCTCCGTGGCCGAAAACGGAAGGTTTCCGACGTAGATCTTCGTCATGCAATCAAACTCCACAAGCGGATTGGGCCACCTCGGCGCGCTCTATTGGCGTTTTGCGGACTCGGCGGCTTCCGGATAATTATCGGCAGGATCACTGCCCCCTGGTCGGAAACGATTCGGCTTTTCTCCGTAAGCCGGCTCGGGTACCGAGCGGCCAGCAGGCGGCAGGAAAGAGAATGGTCACAGACCCATGCCTAGACTAACCCGGATCCGATCGATCCGACAAGCCCCCCGCACTCAGCGGTAGCGCCCGAGCACCTTCTGCAGCCCGGTCGAGCCCGGACAGAGTGATTCGAACGGCAGCGCGTTCAGCGGCTCCTGCGGGGTCCCGTTCAGCGCGTGGAACTCCCCGCTGCCGCCTTCGGGATCCAGATAGATCAGCCCCGTCAGGTACTCCCCGGCCGCCATGCGCGCCTTCACCGCCGCGCCCGCCGCCTCGCGGTCGGTCGGATCGTACGCTTCGGCGGCTTTGCGCAGCACGACCCGACTGCCGTCGTGCAGGGCGATCTCGCGCGCCTCGCCGGGGGCGTATTCGACCAGGATCGGCGCCTCGCGTGGCACGAAGTCCGCCTGCACTGCCGGCTCGTCGTGCTCGCGCGTGTAGGCGTAGCTCTTCGTCGAGCCCTCGTGATCGTTGAAGGTCACGCAGGGCGAGAGGATGTCGATGAGCGCGAAACCGCGATGCTGCAGACCGGCCTCGATCAGCGGCACCAGTTGCTGTTTATCGCCGGAGAAGCCGCGCGCCACGAACGTGGCACCGAGGTCGAGCGCGAGCAGCACCGGGTCGATCGGGGGCTGGCGATTGACCTCGCCTTTCTTGGCTCGGCTGCCGATATCGGCCGACGCGGAGAACTGCCCCTTGGTGAGGCCATACACGCCGTTGTTCTCGATCAGATACAACATGTCGAGATTGCGGCGGATGGCGTGACAGAACTGCCCGAGTCCGATCGACAGCGTATCGCCGTCGCCGGAGATGCCGATGTAGGCGAGCCGGCGGTTCGCCGCGTTCGCACCGGTGGCGATCGAGGGCATGCGGCCGTGCACGGCGTTGAAGCCGTGCGCGCCGCTGACGAAATAGGCCGTGGTCTTCGAGGAGCAGCCGATCCCGGAGAGCTTGACCAAGTTCTGCGGCTCGAGCGCGAGGCGCCAGCAGGCCTCGACGATCGCGGCGGTGACCGAATCGTGCCCGCAGCCGGCGCACAGCGTCGAGAGAGCGCCCTCGTAGGCGCGGCGCGTCATGCCGAGGGCGTTCTGCGGCAGACTGGGATGGGTGAGCTTCGGCTTGGTGATGTAGGTCATGTGTAATCCTCAGACGCCGACCGCACTGGGCCGGGCCGCGCCGCTCGCTCCGCGCAGTTCCGCCTGCACGCCCTCGACGATGAAATGCGAGCTCACCGGCAGGCCGCTGTAGTGCAGCAGGGAGCGCAGTTTCGCCTTCTCGACCCCGGTCTCGAGCGTCAGCAGCGAGCGCAGCTGCGCATCGCGGTTCTGCTCGACGACGAACACCAGGCGGTGCTCGGCGAGGAAGCGCTCGACCTCCTCGCCGAACGGAAAGGCGCGCACCCGCAGATAATCGAGCGCGATGCCGTCGGCGGCGAGCAGCGCGAGCGCCTCGTGCACCGCGCTGTCGCTGCTGCCGATCGACACCAGCCCCACGTCGCTGCCCGGACCCTCGATGAGCGCCGGCGGGACCCGCGACTTGGCCGTCTGCCATTTCTTCATCAGTCGATCGAGCACCACCTGGTAGTCGTGCGAGTCCTCGGTGTACGTACCGAACTGCGTGTGGCCGGACCCGCGCGTGAAGTACGCGCCCTTCGGATGCACCCCGGGCAGCGTGCGCCACGGAATGCCATCGCCCTGCGGGTCGAGGTAGCGGTGGAATTTCTCCAGCTTCTCGATCTCGGCGCGCCCGAGCATCTTGCCGCGGTCCGGCCGATAGGCGTCGTCCCACTGGAACTGCGGGCACATCCAGTCGTTCATGCCGATGTCGAGGTCCGAGACCACCAGCACCGGGGTCTGCAGCCGCTCGGCGAGGTCGAAGGCCTCGACCGCCAGCGTGAAGCACTCGGCCGGGTTGGCCGGGTACAGACAGACCTGCCGGGTGTCACCGTGCGAGGCATAGGCGCAGGCGAGCAGATCGCCCTGCTGGGTCCGCGTCGGCATGCCGGTCGAGGGCCCGACGCGCTGGACGTCGAACAACACCGCGGGAACCTCGGCGTAATAGGCGAGGCCCAGAAACTCACCCATCAGCGAGATGCCGGGCCCGGAGGTCGCGGTGAAGGCGCGCGCGCCGTTCCAGCTCGCCCCGAGCACCATGCCGATCGCGGCCAGCTCATCCTCGGCCTGGATGAAGGCGAAGCGCTTCTCCCCGCTCTGCGGATCGACGCGCAGTCGCTCGCAGAAGCCCTTGAAGGCATCCATGAGCGATGTCGAGGGGGTGATCGGATACCAGGCCGCCACCGTGGCCCCGGCAAACACGCAGCCGAGCGCCGCAGCGGTGTTGCCATCGATCATGATGTGTCCGGCAGTGCGGTCCATCGGCTCGAGCGCAAACGGCAGCGGGCAGGCGAAGTGCGCCCGGGCGTACTCGAAGCCGAGCCGCAGCGCCTTCATGTTGCTCTCGATGAGCTGCGGCTTGCGCGCGTAGGTCTCGGTGAGCAGCTCGCGCATGCGCTCCAGGTCGAGATTCAGCAGCGCCGCGAGCGCGCCCGCATAGCAGATGTTCTTCATCAGGATGCGGGTGCGCACGCCGGTGAAGTTCTCGTTGCACAGCTGCGCCAGCGGCACCCCGAGCACCGTGATGTCGGTGCGCGCGAGCAGCACGGGCCGCGGCCAGGTGCTGTCGTAGAGCAGGTAGCCGCCGGGGGCGACCTCGCGCACATCGCGGGCATAGGTCTCGGGATTCAGCGCCACCATCAGCTCGATCGAGCCGGAGCGCGCCAGATGCCCGTCGCGCGAGACGCGGATCTCGTACCAGGTGGGCAGACCCTGAATGTTCGAGGGGAAGAAATTCTTCCCCATCACGGGCACGCCGCTCCTGAAGATCGCCTTCATCAGCAAGGTGTTGGCGCTCGCCGAGCCGGTGCCGTTGACCGTGGCGATCTTAAGCGTGAAATCGTTGATGCGACTGGGGGTGCAGGCAGCCATGGGTGTCATCCGGCAGGAGGGGGCGCAGAGGGTGCGGCGGGTGATCAGGCGATCTTCGGCTTGCGCGCCTCGAGCGCGGCAGCCTCATCGGCGGCGTGCGGCCAATGCACGTGGGATTTCTGCATGTCCCAGGCCGCCGTCGGACAGCGCTCGGCGCACAGCCCGCAGTGCACGCACAGGTCTTCATCCTTGACCATGACGCGCCCGGTCTGCGGCAGTGCGCCGGAGACGTACAGCGGTTGCGCGACGTTGGTGGCCGACGCCTTCAGCCGCGTGCGCAGCTCGGCCTCCGGACCGTTGCCGGTGATGGTCAGGCAGTCGACCGGGCAGATATCCATGCAGGCGTCGCACTCGATGCACAGCTTCGCGGCGAACACGGTCTGCACGTCGCAGTTCAGGCAGCGCTGCGCCTCTTCGGCCGCCTGCTCGGCGCTGAAGCCGAGCTCCACCTCGATGTTGAGCTTCTTGAAGCGCTCCTTCAGCGACACGTGCGGTACCAGGCGCCGCTCGATCGGCGCGTAGTCATTGGCATAGGACCACTCGTGCATGCCCATCTTGCGGCTGTGCAGCGTCACCTGCGGTGCGGCCCGCTCGGCGATCGGCTCGCCCTCGCAGTGCCGGTGAATGGAGATGGCCGCCTGGTGGCCGTGCTCGACGGCCCAGATGATGTTCTTCGGACCGAACGCGGCATCCCCGCCGAAGAACACCCCCGCACGGGTGGACTGGAAGGTCTGCGCATCGACCACCGGTACGTCCCACCGGTCGAACTCGATGCCGAGGTCCCGCTCGATCCAGGGGAAGGCGTTTTCCTGGCCGATGGCGAGGATCACGTCATCGGCCGGCAGGAACTCCTCCCCGCTCACCCGCTCCGAGAGGATGCGCCCGCGCGCATCGAGTTCGTACTCCATGCACTCGAAGCGCATGCCCGTCAGCCGGCCGTTCTCCACGACGAACGCCTTCGGTGAGCGGTTGACGATGATCTCGACCCGCTCCTCCTCGGCATCCTCGAGCTCCCACGGGGAGGCTTTGAAGAAGCCGCGCGGCTTGCGCGCCATCACTTTGACCTCGCGCGCCCCGAGCCTCAGGCTGGTGCGGCAGCAGTCCATCGCCGTGTTGCCGACGCCGATGATGAGCACCCGCTCGCCGATGCGCTCGGTGTGCCCGAAGGCGACTGACTCCAGCCAGCTGATGCCGATGTGCACGTTGGCGCTGGCGGCCTCGCGCCCCGGCAGTGTGAGCTCCTTGCCCTTCGGCGCACCGGAGCCGACGAATACGGCGTCGAAACCACCCTGCTCGAGCATCGCGCGCAGGCTCTCCACGGGCGTACCGAGCCTCAGATCCACGCCCATGCCGAGGATCATGCCGATTTCCTCATCGAGCACGCGCTCGGGCAGGCGGAAGGAGGGGATGTTGCTGCGCATCAGGCCGCCGGGCAGCCCGTAGCGCTCGAAGATCGTCACCTCGTAGCCGAGCGGCAGCAGGTCGTTGGCGACGGTGAGCGAGGCACACCCGGCGCCGATGCACGCGATGCGCCTGCCGTTCTTCAGCTGCGGAATCTTCGGCAGCCGCCCGTCGAGGTCTTCGCGCAGATCGGCCGCCACACGCTTGAGGCGGCAGATCGCCACGGGCTTGTCCTCCACGCGGCCGCGCCGGCAGGCCGGCTCACAGGGCCGGTCGCAGACCCGGCCGAGAATGCCGGGAAACACGTTGGACTGGCGATTGACGAGGTACGCGTCGGTGTAGCGCCCCTGAGCGATCAGCCGGATGTATTCCGGCACGTCAGTGTGAGCCGGGCAGGCCCACTGGCAATCCACTACGCGATGATAATAGTCGGGATGCGAGGTATCCGTGGCGTCCACGATATCCGCCGGCAACACTGAAGATGCACAATCATAGTGCAATCGGGGCGCATTCCCCTAGCCGTGCAGCGATCCTACAGGCATAAAAAAGGCCGGAGGGTGTTTGACACCGTCCGGCCCCGAAGGTTTCAAGACCCCCGTACGCGGGCGGGATTGTGCGCACTGACTGCCCCAAAATGCAAATCCCGACCTCTGTCATCCGGAACTTGACAGCAACCCGCCATTGCCGCTAAGGGGGCGGGCGACCCACCCTGGCCGGCCGCTGGGCGATACAATGGCGCACCGATGAGCGAGGCGGCCGGCACGATGAGCGAACAACCCGCGACGGATTTTGGCTACGAGCGCGTTCCCTGGACGGAGAAGGCGCGCCGCGTGCGCGGCGTGTTCGACTCGGTGGCGAACCGCTACGACCTGATGAACGACCTGATGTCCGGCGGCGCGCACCGGCTCTGGAAGCAGTTCGCGCTCTCGATCACCGGTCTGCGGCCGGGCCAGAGCGCGCTCGATGTCGCCGGCGGCACCGGGGACCTGACGGCGGGCCTGGCGCGCCAGGTCGGGGAGCGCGGCCGGGTGATCCTCAGCGACATCAATGCGGCGATGCTCGAGCGGGGCCGCGACCGGCTCACCGACCGCGGCCTGCTCGGCACCGTCGAGTACGTGCAGGCCAATGCCGAGCGGCTGCCGTTTCGCGACGAGAGCTTCGACTGCGTGACGATCGGCTTCGGGCTGCGCAACGTGACCGACAAGGCCGCGGCGCTCGCCTCCATGCGCCGGGTGCTGAAGCCCGGCGGGCAGCTGCTCGTGCTCGAGTTCTCCCGCCCGGTGGCCCCGGGGCTCGCGCCGCTCTACGACACGTATTCGTTCCGCATCCTGCCGCTGCTCGGCAAGTGGATCGCCCGCGACGAGGCAAGCTACCGCTACCTCGCCGAATCGATTCGCATGCACCCGCCGCAGGAGACGCTGCTCGAGATGATGCGCACCGCCGGGCTCGAGGGCTGCCGCTACCACAACCTCTCCGGCGGCATCGTCGCCGTGCACCGCGGCTACAAGTACTGAGCGGCCACATGCTGGTCTCCGCACTGGAAAACCTACTCAACCGCGGCCTGCCCCGCTCGGTACGCGCCCGCGCACTGTGCGCCGAACTCGAGGGCCGCCGGCTGGCCGTGGAGGCACCCGGCCTCGGGCGCGTGCTGATCGGCTCGAGCGGCGCGACGCTCACCGTACGCCGCGGCGAGGAGCCCGCCGAGGCTTCCCTCAGCGGCGGCCCGCTCAGTCTCGGGATCCTCGGCATCGGCCTCTCGCACGAACCGATCCGCAGCGGCGCGGTGCAAGTGCACGGCGATGCCGAACTCGCCGAGAAGTTCCAGCAGCTGCTGCGGCTGCTGCGCCCGGACCCTGAGGAGGAACTCGCCGGGCTGCTCGGGGACGTGCCGGCACACCGCATCGGCCAACTCGCGCGCGGCGCGCTCGGCTGGAGTGGCCGCACCGCCGCGACCGTGTGGCGGGACCTGGGCGATTACCTGGCCCATGAACGGCGCGATCTGGTGAGCACCGCCGAGGGCGAGGCGTTCCTGCGCGGCGTCGATGCGCTGCGCGAGGATGCCGACCGGCTCGCCGCGCGAGTGGAGCAACTCGAGCGGCGAGTGACCGCACCGTGAGGGCCGTCGGGCGCCCCCTGAAGCTGCGGGTCCTCGGGCGGTTGGTGCAGATCCAGCGCGTGCTGGTGAAGCACGGCCTGGATGACTTCGTGCAGGCGACCCACCTGTACCGACCGCTGCGATTCCTGTTCTTCCTCTCGCCGTGGATGTGGCTCGGGCGCACCCGCCGCGCCCCACGCGGGGAGCGGCTGCGCCTCGCGTTGCAGGAGCTCGGCCCGATTTTCGTGAAATTCGGCCAGGCGGTCTCCACCCGCCGCGACCTGCTGCCGCCGGACATCGCCGATGAGCTCGCCAAGCTGCAGGACCGGGTCCCCCCGTTCCCGGCGGCGCTCGCGCGCGCGGCGATCGAGCGCACGCTCGGCCGCCCGGTGGAGCAGATCTTCGCGCACTTCGAGGATGAGCCGCTCGCGGCCGCCTCGATCGCCCAGGTGCACGCCGCGCGGCTCGAGAACGGGCGCGAGGTGGTGGTGAAGATCGTGCGCCCCGGCATGCGCGCGCGCATCGAGCGGGACCTGGAGGTGCTGTTCACGCTCGCCGCCCTCGCCCAGCGCTACTGGCGCGAGGCGCGCCGGCTGCGTCCGGTGGAGCTGGTGAGCGAGTACGAGAAGACCATCCTCGATGAGCTCGACCTGATGCGCGAGGCGGCCAACGCCACGCAGCTGAAGCGCAATTTCGCCAGCTCCGACCTGCTCTACGTTCCGGAAGTGTTCTGGGACTTCTGCAGCACGGAAGTCATGGTCATGGAGCGCATCCACGGCATTCCGATCAGCGACATGGCGCGCCTGCGCGCGCTCGGCACGAACTTCGAGCGTCTCGCCGAGAACGGCGTGCGCATCTTCTTCACCCAGGTGTTCCGCCACAATTTCTTTCACGCGGACATGCACCCGGGAAACATCTTCGTGCTGGCCGATGACCCGCAGCGGCCGCGCTATGCGGCCATCGACTTCGGCATCATGGGCACGCTCGACCCGCGCGATCAGCACTACCTCGCGGAGAACTTCCTCGCGGTCTTCGAGCGCGACTACCGGCGCGTGGCGGTGCTGCACGTGGAATCCGGCTGGGTGCCACCGCAGACGCGCATCGATGAGATGGAGTCGGCGATCCGCACCGTCTGCGAGCCGATTTTCGACCGACCGCTCTCGGACATCTCCTTCGGTCACCTGCTGCTGCGGCTGTTCGAGATCTCGCGCCGCTTCAACATGCAGATCCAGCCGCAGCTGATGCTGCTGCAGAAGACGCTGTTCAACGTCGAGGGCCTGGGCCGCGAGCTCTACCCGCAGCTCGACATCTGGACGACGGCCACACCGATCCTGCGCGAGTGGATGCGCGAGCGCGTCAGCGTGCGCCGGCTGCTGAAGCACCTGTGGCGCCAGCTGCCCGATGTGGTCGAATCGCTGCAGAGCCTGCCGGCGCTGCTGAAGGAATCGGTGCGCCGGGTGCACGAGCCGGAAACCCATCCGGAGGTGACGGCCTTAAAGGAGCTGCGCGAGACGATGCGCACCACGGCCCGCCGGCGCGATGCCGTGACCGGCGCTTCGGCGGTGTTGTTCGCGGGACTGGTCTGGCTCGCGTTCGACAGCGCGGGCTGGCCGGGCTGGGCGCTCGCGGGCTGCGGGGCGGCAGCGCTCGGCGCGGCGTACCGCTGGCTGTGACGCGCGCCGCATCGGCGGCCCCCTTCAACACCCGCGCGCGTCACGCATCCGCATCGCCGCGCTGACGTATCGATCGTGCAC
Source organism: Pseudomonadota bacterium (assembly GCA_021834525.1). Taxonomy (GTDB): domain Bacteria; phylum Pseudomonadota; class Gammaproteobacteria; order Steroidobacterales; family Steroidobacteraceae; genus 13-2-20CM-66-19. The sequence goes on from JAKBDK010000008.1 coordinate 28,963, forward strand.
AGCGATGCCATACTTGCCCCTCCAGGCCGCCGCCGACGCGGCCTGAACCGGAGTACCCGCCATGTATACTCTGTACATTGCCAACAAGAACTACTCGTCCTGGTCGCTGCGCCCCTGGGTGCTGATGCGCGTCCTCGGCATCCCCTTCGAGGAGCGGCTCGTCCCGTTCGGCACCGGCGATGCGCCCCATGATTTCCGGGCGTTCTCCCCGAACGGCAAAGTGCCGTGCCTGCACGACGGAAAGGTGATGGTGTGGGAGTCCCTCGCCATCGTGGAGTATCTCGCGGAACGGCACGAGGGCGTATGGCCGGCCGATGCCGGTGCTCGCGCCTTCGCCCGTTCAGCCGCCGCGGAGATGCACGCCGGATTCGGGGCACTGCGCCAGATCTGCGGCATGACCTGCGGACTGCGCGTGCGCCTGCACCGCATCGAGCGGCAACTGCACGCCGATCTGCAGCGCCTGCAGGCGTTGTGGCAGGAGGGGCTGACGCGCTTCGGGGGGCCGTTTCTCGCCGGCCGAGCGTTCAGCGCCGCGGATGCGTTCTTCGCGCCGGTGGCGTTCCGGATCCAGACCTACGGTCCGCCGCTCGCCCCCGCAGCGCTCGAATACTCCCAGCGGCTGCTCGCCCTGGCGCCGATGCGCAGCTGGTACGCCGAAGCCCTCGCCGAGCCCTGGCGGGACGACGCGCACGAGCGCGAGACGCGCTCGGTCGGCACCGTGACGGAGGACCTGCGCCGCCCCGCGGTCGCTCAGAACGCGTAGACGAGGTTGACGGTCTCGATCGAGTCCAGGTGCTGGATGCCCGGGGCCGGGTGGGTATTGTCCTGAAGGTTGTAACCGAGGCTCAGCGCCAACTGCGTTGAGACCTTGACGACGACGGCGAGGGCGTTGGTCACCAGTGTATTGACCGATCCGGCATTCACCAACAGCTTGTCGCTGACCGATGTCGTGCCGGTGATCGTGTGCTCGTAATTGACCCCGAGGGTCCCGATCGCATAGCGCTCACTCGCCTGCGGAAGGCGTTCGATGAACGTGCGGGTGGGGTTCGTCAGCGCCAGGGACGTCAATGTCTCGGGTCGCGAGACCATGTAGCCGGCACCGATCTGGGTGCTCAGCGTCGTCGCCTTGGAGTGGATCAGCGTGTAGCCGACACCGAGCGCGCCGCTCGCCTGGTACTGGAAACCATCGAACAGGTCATGTTCGTAGCGCAGCGAGCCGAAGGCATACGCCTCGGCACTGATCTTGCGGCTCGACTGCCACATTGCCGTCCAGCGCTCGGCCGAGACGATCCCGAGGCTCTGACCGTAGAGCGTGGTCAGATCCAGGCTGTGCTTCCAGAGCCCCGAGAGGTAGTTCAGATCGATCGCGGCGTTGGCGGACTTGCCCTGCGCATTGCCCTGCGAAGCGACGAACCCCAGCTGGCCCTTCCCGGTGAAGTGCGCAGTGACCGGCGCCGGTGTGGACGCCGTGGCCCATGCCGTCGCGGGTCCCAGCAGCACCATGATGAGCGCGGCGCGCATCGATTTCATGTCCCTCGGCTCCTCGTCCGTCGCAATGGGCACGATTTTACGGATTCCGGGTGCTGGTGGCGACGGATTACCGCCCCGTCGGCACCGGCCGACATCGGCGCGGCGAGCGCGCCGGTTTCACCGCCGCGCAGGGGTGCGCCATAATGAGAAATGCGTCCGGTTCCATGCCACAGGTTGATGCGGCCGATGCACCTGCCGGCGCGCTGATGGGGGAAAATTCGCTCAGATCGGCTTCTGCCCGGGCACTGTCGTGCCTGGGTTTCTGGGACGCGCATACGGAACTCGCCTGATTTGGCTACCACGTGCACAGAGTCGCAACCCCCGCCGGAGGTGCAGCCCCTGCACTGGAGCGAGGCCATGGCCACGGGCGATGCGCTGCTCGATGCACAGCATCAGCGGCTGCTCGAGATCTTCAATCGGGCCGCACACGCGCAGGCCCGGGGCGTTCAGCCCGAGGAGCTGAACGGCCTGCTCGATGCGCTCGCAGACTACACGCGCGATCACTTCCGTGCCGAAGCGCTGCTGATGCGTCAGTGGCAGGTCGATGGCGCACACCGCAGGATGCACCTGCAGGCCCATGATAAGTTCCGGGGCTTCCTGCAGCAGACGCGCCGGCTCAATCGCGATTGCGGCGCTGACGTCAGCGTCGAACTGCTGTCGTTTCTCGCCCAGTGGCTGTTGCACCACATCATGGACGTGGACCGGCAGATGGTGCGCGAGGTCCAGGCGCGCCAGGCCGGGGAGGCGCGGGCATTGCCGCTCGAGGCGCACGACCCGCTGGCACGCAACCGCCTCGTCGAGACCGTCAGCGGCCTGTCGGACGCCCTCGGACAGCGGACGTTTGACCTGCTCCTGCAGCGCCAGCAGCTGCTCGACGTACAGACGCTCTACCGCGCATGGCTGCATTGCGGCGATGTACTGATCCAGTGCCGTCACGAGCACGAGATGCTCGCGAGCCTGTGCGCCAAGCTCTCGAGCGACACTCCATTCCATACCGCCTGGATCGGCCGGCCCGATCCGTCCGGCGTGTTCGAGGTGTTGGCGCTCGCCGGCGAGGGTGCCGAGCAGGTGCGCAGCGCCCCACCGAGACTCGCGCAAGGAGAGACGGCCTCCGTCGCGGTCAAGGCGTGGAGCAGCGGGAGTCTGTGCGTCTGCAACGATACATTGGCCGATCCGACGCTTCAGCCGTGGCACGCCGGGTTCGGCGCTCACCGCTGGCTCAGCATTCTCGCGCTGCCGATCGTCAGAGCCACTCGGGTCTGGGCCGTCCTCACGCTCGCGGCCCCGCGCCGCGAGGGGTTCGATGCCGGCACGGTCGAGGTCTGTACCCGCATCGGGGCGCTGCTCGGTCACGGTCTCGATGAGCTCGACCTGAAGGAGCGCATCCGCTCGCTGCAGCTGCAGGAGGCGCGCATGGCGCGCACCGATACGCTCACCGGGCTGCCGAACCGTCTCGCACTGGAGGAATACCTGCCGCCGGCCATCGCCCGTGCGCGCCGCCGCGGCACCTCGCTCGCCCTCGGGGTGATCGATCTTGATGATTTCAAACCGGTCAATGATCGGTTCGGTCACGATGCGGGCGATGAGCTGCTGCGCACCGTCTCGCGGCGTCTGCGGGAGTGGCTGCGCGAGTCGGACTTCATTGCGCGCCTCGGCGGCGATGAGTTCGTCGTGGTGCTGGAAGATCTCGAGCACGCCCAGGAGCTGCCCCAGCTGAGCGCTGCGCTGCGCCATCTGCACCGCGCCGTCGAGACTCCGTTCGACGTGAGTGGCGCGACCAGCGCCTCGGTCGACATGACGATGGGCCTGGCACTGTTTCCGCTCGACGGCGAGGAAGCCGAGGCACTGCTGCGCCAGGCCGATGCGGCGATGTATCAGGCCAAACAGTCCAAGCGAATCCGGGCCCAGTGGTGGCGGGTCGGCGTATCGATGTCGGGCGAGCAGCTCGCCGAGAGCGCATTCGACCCGTTCGGGCCGGAAATGCAGGAGCTGATGCAGAGTGTCGCGCCGCACATCGAAGTGGTGGCCGAGCAGTTCGCCTCGGCTTTCTACCGCGAACTCGGCGCCCGAGCGGAAACCGCCTCGGTCCTGGCCTGCCTGACCGAGCCGGAGCTGCAGGAACTGGTGCGCAAACAGGCCGCGCACCTGCGCTTCCTGCTCGACGCGCGCACCTCGAGCGAGCAGGCCAAGGAGGCGGCGCGCCGCCTCGGCACCGTGCATGGGCTGATCGGCCTCTCCGGCGCGTCGATGGCCCTGGTGATGGGGCTGTACCGGGATCTGCTGCACGCGCATTTCGATGCGGCGTTGCTCACCACGCGTACGCGCTACCGCGCGCTGCGCACCGCCGAGGCGCGCCTGCAGCTGGAGCTGCAGGGCGAGCTCGAGGCGATGCAGTGGGTGCTCGATCAGTACCAGGCGCTCCTCGCCCGGCCACAGGAGGGCCGGGGACTGACGGCCGACTGGGTCCAGGCGGAACTCGAGGCACTCGCCGCCCTGCCCGGGATACGCGCCGCAGTGGTCTGCCGGCCCGATGCACACAACCGCCTCGTCATCGAGCGTGCCGCCGGCTCGCAGTGCGCCGCGTTCGTCGAAGCGCACCGCGTCCGCAATCTCTATCCGGTGCTCGATCCGCGCGAGGTCCGCGGCCGGGGCCTGGTCGCCACCACCTGGATGACCGACCGCCAGCAGGAGGCCGCGGCGTTCGGGAGCGAGCCGCGCGCCGCGCCGTGGCAGGCGCTGATGAGCGAGTTCGGCATCCGCAGCGCGGTCACGCTGCCGATACATCGGCACGGGGCGATCCACTCGGTGCTGATGCTCTTCGGAGCGTACCCGCACCAGTTCACCTCCGCCTGGATGCGCACGTGGCGGCTGTCGCTGCAGAACCGCTGGGATCAGATGACGCGCGCCTCGCAGAGTCGCGGGTACGCGATCGATACCGGCGAGGTGGCGCAGATCCGCGCCATGCTCTACAGCGGCGGGCTGGAGATGTTCGTCCAGCCGGTCGTGCAGCTCGAGACCGGAACGGTCATGAAGGCCGAGGCGCTGGCGCGCCTGCGCACCCCGCAGGGCACGCTGCTCGCGCCCGCCCAGTTTCTGCCGGCACTCGGGGAGACGGACCTGGACTCGCTGTTCCGCCAGGGTCTGCAGCAGGGTCTGGCGCATCTGCGCCGCTGGCGCGAGGAGCACGGGCCGATCGGGCTCGCGATCAACGTCGCCCCGAGTTCCCTGGTCCACCCCGACTGCGCCCAGTGGGTCGAGGAAGCGCTGCGTGTCGCGCAGGTGGCACCTCAGCACCTCGTCCTCGAGCTGCTCGAGAGCCAGGCGCTCGAGGCGATCACGGTGGACGAGGCCATCACGAGACTCGCCGCGACGGGGGTGAAGATCGCCATGGACGACCTCGGCTCGGGCTTCAGCAACCTCAAGCGCCTCGCCGACCTGCCGTTCGACGTGATCAAGATCGACCAGAATCTGGTGAAGGATCTGGCCCGCGATCCGATCAAGGCACTCAGCCTGATCCGCACCGTCGTACAGATCGGCCAGGACCTCGAGCGCGAGGTGGTGGCCGAGGGCCTGGAAGACCCCGCCATCATCGAGGCGGCGATGCGGCTCGGCTGCCGGTACGGCCAGGGCTATGGACTGTGCAGACCGATGCCGGCCGCAGCGCTGACGCAGTGGCTCGCAACCCGGCCCGCGTGGCGCGGCGCCGGCGCCGGAGTGCACAGCTGGCTCGGCGCGCTCGCCTACCAATGGATGCGGCTGCACGACCCGATGTCCCTGCGCGAGCCGGGCCGGCTCGAGAGCTGTCCCATCGGCGATTTTTTACAGGCGCAGGACGGCGGCGATCGGCAGGCGCTCGCCCTGCATGCCGAGGTGCACGAGCATCCGCTCGAGTCGGGTCGATTGCAGGCGATGCGCCGGATGATGCAGTGGCTGACGCGCAAAGTGCGCGAATCACGCCCGGACGACGAGGGCAGCGCCTGAGCGCAGCGGTGCGGCGCCGTTGCGCCTCGTCCGGAACGGACAGAATCAGGATTGGCGCGCCCGACTGGATTCGAACCAGCGACCTGCAGCTTCGGAGGCTGCCACTCTATCCAACTGAGCTACGGGCGCGCCGCGTGGCGGCGCGCGACTGACCCAGGGAAGGGCCAGACTGACGGTCGATCCGGAGCAACTCCGGCGCGGCCGTCTGCGCCAGCGCCCGCGGATCATACGCGGGTCACCGCCCGGACGCCACGTGCGGGGGCGGACGGGGGGTCTGGCGGCCAGGGCTTCAGCCACGCGGCCACAAGTGGTTATACTGCGCCTTCCGCGTTCACGGATTCCCAGAGAGGTCTCGTGAGCAAGCAGGATTCGCATTTCATCAACGTGTTCAGCATGGTGATCGGCCTTCTGGTCACGATCGCCATCCTGATTTTCATCTTTGCCCGCTACGTCGGTAGCCGTACGCAGGAACGTCAGATCCTGTCGGACACCGAGTACATCCACCGGGTCGAGCAGCACGTCACGCCGTTCCAGCGCGAAGCGATCGCCGGGCAGAACAATGCCGGCCTCGCGATTGCGCCCGCGGCGGGCGCGGCGAGCAGCACCGGCGGCAGTGGCGGGCTTGGCGTGCCGACCACCGGCCAGGCGCTGTTCCAGCAGACCTGTAGTGCCTGCCACGGGCCGGGGGTCGCGGGCGCACCGAAGGCCGGCGACAAGGCGGCCTGGGCGCGGCACCTCGCCAAGGGGCTGGCCACGCTCTACGACCATGCGCTGCACGGCTTTCACGGTTCGACCGGAATCATGCCGGCCAAAGGCGGCCGCCCGGGGCTTCCGGATGCGGTCGTCAAGCGAGCCGTGAACTACATGGTCTCGCTGGTCGACCCGCAGATGGTCAAGGGCAAGCCCAAGTAACCCCGGCGGTGAACGTGACCCGCACCCGCCCGGGCCTGCGCGGCCGGGCGGGTGTTTCAGTGTGACTGCGGCGCGGCGGCTTCGAGCGCCTGCAGGCGCGCTTCGAGTTCGGCCAGCCGCTCGCGCGTGCGCTGCAACACCCGCATCTGGGTGTCGAATTCCTCCCGGCTGACCAGATCGAGCTTGCTCAGGCTGGCGCGCAGCACGGCCCGAAAGTTGTTCTCCAGGTCCTTCTGCACGGTGCGCAGTCCCGGCGGCACGCTCTCGGCCAAGCGCCGGGCCATCGCGTCGATACCGAAAATATCCATCGTCACTGACCTCGTTCAGCATGCCCCGTATTGGGGCGCAGGAGCACCACGACAGCACCAAGACGGTGCAGCCTGCAAACGCCGGCATGCGCAAGCGCCCGAAGCGCTTGGAAAATCTGCCATGGCATGGATTCTGCACCAGCGCCCGCGGCATCAGCTTACGCGCGTCCCGGCCGCTCGTGCATCCCCGCGAAGGGGGACGGCAGCGGCCGCAGGCGCGTCTCACGCCAACCGCCCGGGAGAACACATGCGCCGCGCTTCGACACTCCGCACAAGCCGCCTCGCGGCCAGGGCCCTCGCCCTCGCCGCGATCCTCGTCCCCACGCTGGCCTCGGCCGGCCCTGCCGTCCCCGACAAGGGCGACACCGCCTGGATGCTCACCTCCACCGCGCTGGTGCTGCTGATGTCGGTACCGGCGCTGGGCCTGTTCTACGGCGGCCTGGTCCGCACCAAGAACATGCTCTCGGTGCTGATGCAGGTCTTCGTCGGGTTCTCCCTCATCAGCGTCCTGTGGTGTGTGTACGGCTACTCGCTGTCCTTCACCGCCGGCAACGCCTTCATCGGCGGGTTCAGCCGGCTGTTTCTCGCCGGCACGTTCAACGCCGCGACCGGTGCGTTCTCGACGATCGGCACCTTCGACAAGGGCGTGGTCCTGAACGAACTGGTGTACGTCGCCTTCCAGGCCACCTTCGCCGCCATCACCTGCTGCCTGATCCTCGGGGCGCTGGTGGAGCGGGTGAAGTTCACCGCCATCCTGCTGTTCATGGTGTTCTGGTTCACGTTCTGCTACTGCCCGGTCGCGCACATGGTGTGGTACTGGCCGGGACTGGATACCGCCGTCGGTGCCAAGCCGACCGGTGGACTGCTCTGGCAGTGGGGCGCGCTCGATTTCGCCGGCGGCACCGTGGTGCACATCAATGCCGGTGTCGCCGGGCTGGTCGGGGCGATGTTCCTCGGCAAGCGCATCGGACTCGGCAAGGAACCGATGCCCCCCCACAGCATCACCATGACCATGATCGGCGCCTCGCTGCTGTGGTTCGGCTGGTTCGGGTTCAACGCCGGCTCGGCGCTCGAGGCGAACGGCTCCGCAGCGCTCGCCTTCATGAACACCTACCTCGCCACCGCCTGCGCGGTGCTCACCTGGATGGGCGCGGAGTGGCTGATCAAGGGCAAGCCCTCGATGCTGGGCGCCGCCTCCGGCGCGGTGGCCGGTCTGGTCGCGATCACCCCGGCCGCCGGCAACGTCGGGATCCCTGGGGCGTTCGCGATCGGCCTGGCCGTCGGTCCGTTGTGCTTCTGGGGCGTCACGGGCCTGAAGAAGCTGATCGGCATCGACGATGCCCTCGATGTCTTCGGGGTGCATGCCCTCGGGGGCGTCTTCGGCGCGCTGGCCACCGGCATCTTCAACGACCCGGCCCTCGGCGGGCCGGGTGGATCGGCCTACCCGGGCCTCTGGGCACAGCTGCTCATTCAGGCCAAGGCGGTGGGCGTGGTCGTGGTCTGGACCGCAGTGGTCTCCGCCATCGGCTTCTATCTGATCAAGATCACGATCGGGCTGCGGGCCTCTGAGGAAGAAGAGCGCGAGGGCCTGGACATCACGGTGCACGGCGAGCGCGCCTACGACATGTAGCGCGGCAGATGTGCTGCGCCCCCCGGCCGTCGGACGGCGGCCGGGGGGCGTGTGCATTGTGAGAGGCAGCCCCTAGTCTGACGCGTGCGCCTGTGCCAAAGTAAATACGGACGTCGGGGCGATGAGCGTACCGCGACGCCCGGAGGCGCACATGTCACGCACCACGATGTTCTTCAGTCTGCTGGCCGCTGCGATGCTGCTCGGGGCGCTGGCGCCGGCGCACGCGGGCGTCTACCGCTGGGTGGATAAGCATGGAGTGGTCCATTACAGCGACCAATGGCGCCCCGGCGCCGTTAAGGTCGCGACGGCCGCCGCGGACGGCTCACCGTCGGACGCGACACCGGGCGTCAGCGCCGAGAATCATGCGGCCGATCACATGATCCAGCACGCCGCCGACGAGCGCGCGGTACAGGCCCAGGAAGCCAAACTGCGGGCCCAACGCTGCACCAAGGCCCAGGCGGCCTACCATCAGCTGATCTTCGCGCGGCGACTGTTCACCACGGGGGCGAACGGCCAGCGCCATTACCTGAGCGACGCCGAAGCCACGGCGGCCCGCGTCAAGGCCCGCGCCACGATGAGCCATTGGTGCAGTCCGCCGGGCGGGGAGTGAGTTCCGCCGACGGCCTGATCGTCCTATAGTGGCGCGCTGCGGCCGGCCGGCCGACTCAGCACGAGGCAACCACTGCGATGCGCGTAGGATTCGTCGGACTCGGCGCCATGGGCGCCCATATGGCCCGCAACCTGCACAAGGCGGGTCTGCTCGCCTCGGTGTACAACCGCACGCCGCAGAAGGCTGAATCGCTCGCCGCGGAGCTCGGCATCCCGGCGAGTGCCACGCTGCAAGAGCTGGCCACTCGGGTCGAGGCCGTCGTCAGCTGTGTTTCGGCCGATGCCGACGTGCTCGAGGTCACCCGCCAGCTGGCCCCCAGACTCGCAGCCGACGCACTGCTCATCGACTGCTCGACCGTGGCGGCCGACACCGCACGCCGCGCCGCCGAGCTCCTGCGCCCCACGGGCGCGGCATTTCTCGACTGTCCGGTCAGTGGCGGCACGGAGGGCGCACGCGATGGCACGCTTGCGGTCATGTGCGGCGGCGATCCGCAGGCCTTCGAGCGGGCCCACCCCATCCTCGCGGCGATGGGCCGCACCGTGACGCTGTTCGGCCCGGTCGGCAGCGGGCAGGCCGCCAAGGCCACCAACCAGATCATGTGCGCGGGCATCATCGATGCGGTTGCGGAGGCCATGGCGTTCGCGCGCGCCCAGGGTCTGCCGCTCGAGAAGCTCATCGACACCCTCGGCAAGGGCGCCGGCTCGAGTTGGTATTTCGTGCACCGCGCGCCGAACATGGTGCGCGGCAGCTACCCGGCGGGCTTTCGGGTACGGCTGCACGCCAAGGACCTGACCATCTGCCGCGACATGGCGGCGCGTTTCGGCGTTTCACTGCCGGTGGTCGAGCGCATGCTCGGCGAGTACGCGGAGCTGATTGCCCGGGGACACGGCGATGAGGACATCTCGGCGGCCTTCCGGCTCAAGGCCGAGTTGTTCGATCCACACCACGGCACGCCCCGAGACTGACCCCGCCGCTCAGGACGCATCCGGCTGTGCCGCGGGCGCGGCCTGAGCAAACGCGGGCAGCGTCTCCAGGTATGCCCCTACGGCCGTGAGCGTCGGGAACGGCGCGAGTTCGCAGCTGAAGCGGCGCGCATTGAACAGCTGCGGCACGAGACACACGTCGGCGAGCGTGACGCACCCCGCGAACAGCGTTCGACCATCGCTGTGGGCGCGCGCCTGAGTCTCGAGGCCCGCGAACACCACCCCGACCCAATGCCGATACCAGGCGTTGACGCTCTGCTCGTCCTGGCCGAGAGCACCGCGCAGATAGTTCAACACCCGCAGGTTGTTCAACGGATGCAGATCGCAGGCAATGGCGAGCGCCATCGCGCGCACCTGCGCGCGCGCGCGCGGCTCGCGCGGCAGCAGCGGCGGCTCGGGATGGGTCTCCTCCAGGTACTCGATGATGGCCAATGATTGGCCGATCACCGCCCCGTCGTCGGCGAGCGCCGGCACCAGACCCTGGGGATTGCGCGCCAGGTACTCCGGTCGGCGGTGCTCGCCGGGGCGCAGATCGACCGGCACCGCCTCGTAGGCGATGCCCTTGAAATTCAGCGCGATCCGCACACGGTACGCGGCGGAACTGCGAAAGAACGTGAACAGCTGCATCGCGATTCATTCCCGGCGAGGCCGACGCACGGCGGACGAGCGAGAGTGCCACGGCAGGGGCCTCGGTGGAATGCCCGCGCGCGCCCCCGATGCCGAGCCGGTAGAATGGCGCCACATGAGCATATGGTTCTCAACTCTCGGCACCGAGTCGCTGCAGAAGGTCGAGCGCGGCGGGTTCGCCGCACGCATCGGCATCCAATTCACCGACCTCGGGCCGGATTACCTGTGTGCCACGCTCGACGTCACACCGGAAGTCCACCAACCCTATGGCGTGCTGCACGGCGGGGTGTCGGCGGCACTGGCCGAGACCGTCGGTAGCGTCGCCGCGAACCTGTGCGTCGATCCGGAGCGCTTCATGTGTCTCGGTCAGGAACTCAATGCCAACCACCTGCGCCCGGTGAGCAGCGGCCGGATCACCGCCACGGCGCGCCCCTTTCACATCGGCCACCGCAGCCAGGTCTGGGGCATCGAGATCCGCGACGCGCGCGAGCGGCTCGTGTGCGTCTCCCGACTGACGATGGCGGTGGTGCCGCGCCGCGCCTCGGCACCGTGAGGATCGCGATGAGAACTCGTACATTCATCGGCGCGGCCGCCGTACTGCTCGGGTGCTCGGCCTGCGGCTTCAAGGGCCCGCTCTATCTGCCGCCGCACACCGGCACCGTCGTGACGCATCCGGCGCCCGCCGCGGGCCCAGCGACAGCGCACAAGACTCAACCGCCCAAAAAGGTGGGCCCGGCACCGCCCGGCCCACCCGCCTGATCCTCAGAGGATTCCGCACCCCGCCTGAGCGGCGCTCATCGCGTCACGATCTGCGGCTCCATGGCCGCGAGTTTCGCGAGCAGGTTGTTCTGCGCCGCAATGGGAATCGCCCGACGATCCATGGTCAGGTACAGATCGTTGGCGAGCGCATTGAAGGCCGCCTGGGTGACGCCGAGCTGAGCATGTACGGCGTGCATGCTCATCGAGAACTTACAATTCCCGCCCTCCAGCTGACAGAACTGAAGCGTGAGGGCCGCCTTCAGCGCCGGGATACTGGTGCTGCGGAAATAGGCGCTGATGCGCGGATCGATGACGACCCGATTCACGAACGCGTTGACGAGCGCTCGCATTCCGGCGGCGCCACCGAACTGCGCATAGTAGTTGGCGTCAGCGGCCTGCGCGGAAGCCGCAGACAGGATCAACAGTGCGCCAAGAATGAATACTCTGTGAAATCGCAAAATTCGCGTAATCATGGACTACACCTCGTGTCGAAATGAGCAAGGCAAGCGCCGGTCGGAGCTTAGAAGCTCGCGTTCAGCGAGAGATACAACCCGTTCTGACCGGGCACTGACGCGATCGCGCCAAGACGTGCGTAAGCGGCAGTGATGGAGACGGATTTCGCGGGGAAGTAGGCGAGAAAGATGTCTTGCCAATCACTCGTTCGACTGACGGCATCGCCGAGCGCGTTATAGCCGACGAGCTGATTCTGCGGCATCGCCCTGAATTCGTAACCCACCGCCATGGTTCGCGTGATGAACTGGGCGATGGAGAATGCGGGCTCCAGATGATAACGGTCGCGAAACGCGCCATTGCGATCAAGCCCGCCGAATCCGAGCAGTCCGTTTTGATTCGCGTCGGTGACGTTCAGGTTGAAATCAACGAACGTATAGCGACCAAAGAGCCCATCGAGATACAGCTTGCTTGCCGAAACGTAGAACGTGCTGCCGTTGGCCCGAGCACCGAGCGCCCGGATGGTCGCCGGGTTGTCGTTCTGATGATAGTGAACGCCCACCGACACCTCCGGCATCAGAGTTCCCTGGTCATAGACAATGTTGCCGAATAGCCTGACTTTCAGGCCGATGATGTCCTGACTCAAGGTATCGTTGGCACCAAACTGCAACGGCGCCGGCAATCCTGATACAGGCGCGCCGAAGAACCCGGCGATCGCCCCGTCGAGTTGCGCCCCGGTATTACCGAGGCTGAAGTCTTGCCGGGCGTAGGAGAGCTCGACGCGATCGAACAGCCCAATCGCCGCCCCGTACGCGTTCAATTGGAAATTCGGCAGCGTGAGATGCGTATAGAAGGCCGATCCGCCGATCTGTCTGTTGGTTCCGTAGCCGGCAATCACGGCCCACGGGTTGATCCCGCCGCCGGCCGAGCCATCAATCGCCGTGACCGCACCGGTCGCCGTCAGACGACCGGCACCCAGGATGCCGGTGCCGGCTCGGGCGCTGGCGCTGCAGACGAATGCAGCCGCAATGATTACGGCGTACAGCAGCGAAACGTGCCGCCGTACACGCGGATCCTCGCAGAGGATGTGGTCGGTCGGCGATCGCCTCGTGGTTCGAATGGATTTCATGCGCCTGCCCTCGGTTCAGTGATTCAGGATCGATTCGGAGCGTTCACGCGAGGGCGTTCGCGCGCCCCTCGAAGCAATGCACGACAAAGCACCCTGCGCCGCACGGCTGGACCGCTGTCGGCACCGTCGCACACGCTCTTCGCTCTGCAGATACGAGCGAAGTTGCACGCCGGATGCAGGCTGGGGAGTTTTTTTGTCAACGCGCACCGGCGGTGGCCGATCTGAGCGCCCGTGGCGGGGATCTGACGTCAGAGACTTGCGCGCTCGATTCTCTGCAGTTCACACTGCGGGTGATGCGCCCGCCGTTGGAGGCTTGACTGCCGTCAGGCCCTCGAGGGTGGCGCGACCCGTCTTATCGAGTACCTGTCACCATGTCCGAATCCGTTCAGCTCGCCCTCATCGACGGCTCTTCGTATTTGTACCGGGCGTTTCACGCCCTGCCGCCGCTTACGACTTCGCGCGGGGATCCGACCGGCGCGATGCTCGGGGTGCTGAACATGATCGCCAAGCTGCGCAAGGAACATGCGCCGCGACGGCTCGCGGTGGTGTTCGATGCACCCGGGAGAACGTTCCGCGACGATCTGTTCGAGGCCTACAAGGCCCATCGCCCGGCCATGCCGCAGGAGCTGCGCGGCCAAATCGCACCGCTGCTGAAGATCATCGAGGCGCAGGGACTGCCGCTGCTGCGGATCGAGGGGGTCGAGGCCGACGACGTCATCGGCACGCTCGCGCGCCGCGCGGCGGCCGCCGGCGAGCGCGTCCTGATCTCCACCGGTGACAAGGACATGGCGCAGTTGGTCAATGAGTCGATCACGCTGATCAACACCATGAACAACACCGTTCTCGACCGGGAGGGCGTCAAGGCGAAATTCGGTGTCACACCGGAGCAGATCATCGACTACCTGGCGCTCGCCGGAGACAGCTCGGACAACATCCCGGGCATCGAGATGGTCGGCCCGAAGACCGCCGCGAAACTGCTCGGGGAATACGGCTCGCTCGAGAATCTGGTGCGCCATGCCGAGGCGGTGCGCGGCAAGGTCGGGGAGAACCTGCGTGCGGGGCTGGAGACGCTCGAGCTGTCGCGCAAGCTCGCCACGATCCGCACCGACGTCCCGCTGCCGCTCGGGCCGCAGGCGCTCGAGCCGAGCCCGGCCGACACCGCGCAGCTGCGCGAGCTGTACGAGCACTACGAGCTGCGTGCCCTGCTGCGACAGCTGGACGGGCCCGAAGCTGAAGCAGTGCCCGTCCCGAGCGCTGCCCCCGTGGCACACGAGACGGATCCACCCGCGGCCCCGCACCCGGCACGCACGGTCGAGCGTCACTACGAGACCATTCTCACGCAGACCGACTTCCAGCGCTGGCTGCACAAGCTGCGCGCCGCCGAGCTCATCGCCTTCGACACCGAGACCACGAGCCTCGATTACATGCAGGCCCGCATCGTTGGCGTCTCCTTCAGCGTGGCGCCCGGCGAGGCCGCGTATGTCCCACTCGCGCACACCTATGAGGGTGCGCCCACTCAACTTCCGCTCGATGAGACGCTCGCGGCGCTGCGGCCACTGCTCGAGGATGAGCACTGCGCCAAACTCGGTCACCACTTGAAGTACGACGCCCACGTGCTGGCCAATCACGGCATCGAACTCGCCGGAATGCGCTTCGACAGCATGCTCGAGTCGTACGTGTGGGACAGCGTCGCGACCCGGCACGACATGGATTCCGTGGCGCGCAAGTACCTGGGGATCGAGACCATTCATTACGAGGACGTCGCCGGCAAAGGCGCCAAGGCGATTGCGTTCAGCGAGGTGCCGCTCGAGCGCGCCGCCGAATACGCCGCGGAGGACGCCGACGTCACGTTGCAGCTGCACCAGTGCCTGTGGCCGAAGATCGCGACCGTCCCGGCGCTGAAGCGCCTGTATGAGGACATCGAGCAGCCGCTGGTTCCGGTGCTGCTGCGCATGGAGCGCGCCGGCGTGCTCATCGACCGCGAGCGCCTCGTGGCGCAGAGCGGCGAGCTCACGCACCGGCTCGCTGAGCTCACCGAGCAGGCACACGCCGAGGCCGGCACGCCGTTCAACATCGACTCCCCGAAGCAGCTGCAGCAGATTCTGTTCGAGCAGCTGAAGCTGCCCGTGCTGCGCAAGACCCCGAAGGGTCAGCCCTCGACCGCCGAGGACGTGCTCGAGGAACTCTCGGGCGACTACCCGCTGCCGCGCACCGTGCTCGAATACCGCGCGCTCGCGAAGCTGAAATCCACCTACACCGAGAAACTGCCGGAGCTGATCAACGGGAGGACCGGCCGGATTCACACCTCGTATCATCAGGCCGTGGCCCAGACCGGGCGGCTCTCCTCCACCGATCCGAACCTGCAGAACATCCCGGTGCGCACGCCCGAGGGGCGGCGGATCCGCCAGGCCTTCATCGCCCCGGAGAGCCATGTGCTGCTGGCGGCGGATTACTCGCAGATCGAGCTGCGCATCATGGCGCACCTCTCGGGCGACGCAGGACTGCTCAGTGCATTCGACGCCGATCGCGACGTGCATCAGGCGACCGCCGCGGAGGTGTTCGCCACGCCGCTCGAGGCGGTGACCCCCGAGCAGCGGCGCCTCGCCAAAACCATCAACTTCGGGCTGATCTACGGCATGTCGGCCTTTGGGCTGGCGCGCCAACTCGGCATCGAGCGCGCCGCGGCGCAGCGCTACGTCGAGCGCTACTTCGAGCGCTATCCCGGGGTACGCCGCTTCATGGACGACACCCGCGCCCAGGCGCGCGAGCAGGGGTACGTCGAGACGGTGTTCGGCCGGCGGCTGTACCTTCCGGACATCCGCTCCGGCAACACGCAGATCCGCCAGTATGCCGAGCGCAGCGCCATCAACGCCCCGATGCAGGGCACCGCCGCGGACATCATCAAGCGAGCGATGATCGCGGTGGATGCGTGGTGCCGCGAGCACCCCGGGCAGGCACGCCTGATCATGCAAGTGCACGATGAGCTGGTGCTGGAAGTGGCGCAGACGCACGTGGCGGCGGTGCGCGAGGCCGTCCGCGGCTGCATGAACGGCGCGGCGAGTCTGCGCGTACCGCTCCGCGTGGAGATCGGAACCGGTACCAACTGGGACGAGG
The DNA here is from genome assembly GCA_021834525.1 of Pseudomonadota bacterium. GTDB lineage: Bacteria > Pseudomonadota > Gammaproteobacteria > Steroidobacterales > Steroidobacteraceae > 13-2-20CM-66-19. Next base: position 44,996 of record JAKBDK010000008.1, read on the forward strand.
CGCACTGAGCGAGCCCCCCGGCTCAGGGGACGGGCTGGATCGCGTTGCACAGATCCTTCCGCTCGGTGTACTCCCGGATGCCGTGGCGCGAGCCTTCGCGGCCGCTGCCGGAGTCCTTCACGCCGCCAAACGGTGCGGCCGCCGTGAAGATCGGCCTGGGGTTCAGCCCGACGATGCCCAATTGGGGGGCTTCGGCGCTGCAGCACCGCGCCCGATCCGGCGCCGATCCCGCGGCCACCGAAGGGCCCCCGCCTCGGCAGCGGGCGGGGGCACCGGCGCAGGGGTTCTAGCGCCGCCTCGCCGCAACCGCCCGCGTGCGCCGGGTCACGGCCACGCGCGCACCCTCAGAGTAGAGCTCGAACGTGGCCGTGATGCCAGAGCGAGATGATCGGGCCAGGGAACTTTGCGTCACGGAGCGACTCCAACTGATCGAGTGCTTCGGCGCTCCCCGCTTCCCTCCCTGAGCGGGTTAAACCCGGTTCACACGAGACCTGTGCCGGGTTGGTCTGCCCCGATGGCCAGTGCGGCCATCGGGGTCTTTTAACCCTCTGATTTCACGTCTTCGGCCGGCTCGCGCGCCTCCAGCCAGGCCAAGAGGGTGCGTTGTGCCTGCTCGACCCCATCGCCGGTGTGCGCAGAGAAGAGCTGCACCGTGGCCTGCGGGCCGAGCGCGCCGGCCGTAGCGGCCAGCACCCGGCGCGCCTCGTTGCGGCTGAGCTTGTCGCACTTCGAGAGCAGCACGTGCACGCGGCGCCCGGCGGCCCACTCGATGAGCACCTCGTCGCCGGCGCCGATACCGCGTCGGGCATCGACAATGAGGAATACGCCACGCAGCGCCGTGCGGCTGCGCAGCCCCTCGATGAGCGCAGGCCAGGTGCGCCGTTCGCGCTCCGGAGCGCTCGCGTAGCCGTAGCCCGGCAGATCGACCAGGCGTGTGTGCCCTGAAAGCGCGAAGAAGTTGACCAGCCGGGTGCGTCCCGGCGTCTTGCTGGCGCGCGCCAGGCCGTGGTGAGCCACGATGGCGTTGATGGCGCTCGACTTACCGGCATTGGAACGACCGGCGAAGGCGACTTCGACGCCGTGGTCGGCGGGAAACTGCGCGGGCGCGGCCGCGCTGGTCAGAAAACGGGCTTGGGGAAATGGCAGCATGCGCCTAGTGTACAATCCCGTCCTTTCGCGTCATCGGTCGGATTCCCCGAGAGAGCGAACCATGGCGAAAATTCGTCTGCTGCAGTTCGTCCCCACCCTGGTGATGATGTCCACGGCTGCCCTGGCCGGCGCGGCGGTACCGCCCGCCGCGCCGAAGAGCGCCGCGACGCCCCCACCTGCGACCGCTGCACCTGCGACCGCTGCACCTGCGACCGCTGCACCTGCGACCGCTGCACCTGCGACCGCCCAGAGCGGCCCGCCCGCCGTCACCCCGGATCCGTACACCGACGGCTCGGCGCAGGCCGGGGCGGCAAAGGCGACGATGTGTTTCGCCTGCCACGGCCCGAACGGGAACAGCGTCAGTCCCGTCTTCCCGCGCCTTGCCGGACAGAACGCGGTGTACATCGTCGAGCAGCTGCACCTGTTCCGGGCGGGCATTCGCCAGAATCCCATGATGTCGGCCATGGCGGCGGGGCTGACGGACCAGGACATCGACAATCTGGCGGTCTTCTTCGCCGCGCAGACGCCGAGCGGCCTGACCGCCGACCCGACGCTCTGGAAGGCCGGCGAGGCCCTGTACCGCTCCGGGGACCCGAAACGGCAGGTGCCGGCGTGCGCGGCCTGTCACGGGCCCACCGGCGAGGGCAATCCGGCGGCCGGATATCCGGCACTGCGCGCCCAGCAGTCCGCCTACGTTCTGGCGCAGCTGCAGGCGTACGCGAGCGGCACCCGCTACAGCGGACCGAGCCCGGCCACGGCGGCCCCCAACAGCATCATGATGTATACGATTGCCAAGCGATTGAGGCCCGCACAGATGCAGGCGGTGGCCTCATACGTGCAAGGCCTGCGTTGAACGGAACCCCCAAGGAGAATTGCATCCCATGATCCGCCAGCTCGCATTGTCCACCGCGCTCGCCCTCGCTCTGTGCGCCTGCAGTTCGCACCAGGCGCCGGCGCCGCAGACCAGCAGCAGCGCGCCGGCCGCCGGCACGACCTCTGGCGCAGGCGGCGGATCATCGGCTTCCGGCTCAGCCGCCTCGAGTGCCGCGGCGGCGGCGAACACCCCGCTCGCGCTGCCGACCAGCAGTGAGTGGCGGCCCGGCATCAATTACAGCGTGATCTCCCCGGCACAGCCGACCAACGCCCCACCGGGGAAAGTGCAGGTCATGGAGGTCTTCTGGCTCGCCTGCCCGCACTGCTACGCCCTCGAGCCGCTCATCGACGCGTGGCGCAAGAGCAAGCCCTCGTACGTACAGTTCGTGCGCGTACCGGTGATGTGGGGGCCGGTGCAGCGGGCGCATGCGCGGCTGTACTACACGTTCGAGGCACTCGGCCGGCGAGACCTGGTGGACAAGGCATTTCAGTACATTCACCAGCTGGAGATGCAGACCAACAGCGAGTCGATCATGGTCGGCAGCAGCAAGGGCAACACGCTGCGCATGCAGGAGGCGTTCGCCGCGAAGAACGGCGTGTCGTCGAGCACATTTGCCGGGGTTTACAACTCCTTCGACGTCAGCACCCGACTGCAGCAGGCCGAGGAAATCAACCAGATTTACGAGGTCGACAGCGTCCCGACGATCATCATCGACGGCCGCTACAAGACCAACGTGGTCAAGGCCGGCGGGGAGCACAAGCTGATCGACCTGATCAACTTCCTCGCCCAGTGGGATCACGACCACCAGAGCGCAGGCTGAGCCCATGACTCACATCCACTCCCGCGGGCTGCGGCTCGCCTCTCTGGCGTTGGCGTTCGCGCTGTGCACCGGCCTCGCAGCGGCGGCGCGCGCCGGCGATGTCCCCTCGAGCGCCCGCTGGAAGCCGGGCGTGAACTTCAAAGTGCTCTCCTCGGTGCAGCCGACCAACGCACCGGCCGGCAAGGTGCAGGTGATGGAGTTCTTCTATCTCGCCTGCCCGTACTGCCACGCGCTCGAGCCGTACATCAGCGCGTGGCGCAAGCATCTGCCGAACTACGTGCAGTTCGTGCGCACGCCGGTGATGTGGGGGCCGATTCAGGTCGCGGACGCCCGTCTCTACTATTCGCTGGAGGCAGCCGGACGGGGCGATCTGGTCGACACGGCATTCAACACCCTGCACCGGCTCGAGAACGCCGCCGGCGGTGATGAGAACGTCATGATGGGCAGCAGCCGCAGCAAGACTTTTGCGCTGCAGCTGGCCTTCGTCGAGCGGCACGGCGTGTCCGCCGGCGCGTACAGTACAGCGTTCAATTCCTTCGACGTGCACGTCGAGATGGACCGGGCGCGCCAGCTCGGCAAGCTCTACGAGGTGATGCACACCCCGACGATCATCGTCGACGGGCGCTATCGCACCGACCCGGGCAAGGCCGGGGGCAACCAGCAGTTGATCGACCTGATCAACTTCCTCACCCGCTGGGACCACGAACACCCGCACGCCGGCTGAGCCGGCGCGCGGGCTGCCGCGCAGCGCCGAGGACCTCAGAGGATGTAGCGGCTGAGGTCCTCGTCCTTGGCCAGGGTGCCGAGCTGCGCATCGACGTACTTCGCGTCGATGAGCAGCTCGCGTCCGGGCTGCTCGGAGGCGTCGAAGGACACCGACTCCAGCAGCCGCTCCATCACCGTATGCAGCCGCCGCGCGCCGATGTTCTCGGTGCGCTCGTTGACCTGGAAGGCAATCTCCGCAATCCGCTGCACGCCCTCTGAGGTGAACTTCACCCCCACGCCTTCGGTATTCATCAGCGCAGCGTACTGCGCGGTGAGTGAGGCGTCCGGCTCGGTGAGGATGCGCACGAAATCACCGACCTTGAGCGAATCGAGCTCCACGCGGATCGGCAGCCGACCCTGCAGCTCCGGGATCAGATCCGAGGGCTTGGAGAGACTGAAGGCGCCCGAGGCGATGAACAGCACGTGATCGGTTTTCATCGGACCGTACTTGGTGGTCACGGTCGAGCCTTCCACGAGCGGCAGCAGGTCGCGCTGCACGCCTTCGCGCGAGACGTCCGCACCCATCGTTTCCTGGCGGCGCGTCACCTTGTCGATCTCGTCGATGAACACGATCCCGTTCTGCTCGGCATTGGCGAGCGCCTGGATCTTCAGCTCCTCCTCATTGATGAGCTTGCCGGCCTCCTCCTCGAGCAACAGCTTCAGCGCTTCACTCACCTTGACCTTGCGGTTGTGGGAGCGACTGCCGCCGAGGTTCTGAAACATCGACTGCAGCTGTTGCTGCATCTCTTCCATACCGGGCGGCGCCATGATTTCCACGCCCATCGGGGCGGCGCGCAATTCGATCTCGATTTCGCGCTCGGCGAGCTCCCCGGTCCGCAGCATGCGGCGGAACTTCTCGCGCGTCTCCGCGTCACGCGGTTGCGCGGGCTCGTCCGTGGAGAACCCGAGCATGCGCGGCTTCGGCAGGAGCGCATCGAGCACGCGTTCCTCGGCCGCTTCCGCGGCACGCTGACGCACTTTGTCCATCTCCTGCTCACGAGTCATCTTGACGGCGACGTCTGCGAGTTCCTTCACGATGGACTCGACGTCGCGTCCGACGTATCCGACTTCAGTGAACTTGGTGGCCTCGACCTTCACGAACGGCGCATTGGCAAGACGTGCCAGACGGCGAGCGATCTCGGTCTTGCCGACACCGGTCGGGCCGATCATGAGGATATTCTTCGGCGTAATCTCCTGGCGCAGCGGCTCGCCGACCTGCATGCGCCGCCACCGGTTGCGCAGAGCAATGGCGACGGCGCGCTTGGCGGCATCCTGCCCGACGATGTGCTTGTCGAGCTCCTGTACGATTTCGCGGGGCGTAAGCGATGACATGGCGATGGGGCTTTCCGGGCGCGCCTCAGGCGGCCTCCTGCCTCAGTTCCTCGATGGTCAGATTGCGGTTGGTGTAGATGCAGATGTCGGCAGCAATGCCGAGCGAGCGCTCGACGATGTCGCGCGCGCCGAGCTCGGAGGACTCGAGCAGCGCGCGTGCCGCGGAGAACGCGAACGGACCACCGGATCCGATCGCAGCCGCATCATGGTCCGGCTCGATGACATCGCCGTTACCGGAGATGATCAGCAACTTGCCCGGGTCGCCGACCAGCAGCAGCGCCTCGAGACGGCGCAGGTAGCGATCGGCGCGCCAGTCCTTGGCGAGCTCGATGGCCGCGCGAGTGAGATTGCCGTACTTCTCGAGCTTGCCCTCGAAGCGCTCGAACAGCGTGAACGCATCGGCGGTACCGCCGGCAAACCCGGCGATCACCTTGTCGTTGTACAGACGGCGCACCTTGCGGGCATTGCCCTTCATGACGGTGTTGCCGAGGGTCACCTGGCCGTCTCCGCCCAGGGCGACGACGCCGTTGCGCCGCACGCCGAGAATGGTCGTGCCGTGGGGATCAAATGTCGTGGAATCGCTCATGGCTCGGTCGAAATAGCCGGGGGATGAAGAGTCGGCTGCCGGCAGACCGGTCAGGACTTGCGCCGCGCCCGCGGGTGCGCTGCATCGTAAATGCGGGCGAGGTGCTGGAAATCAAGATGGGTATAGATCTGCGTGGTGGCAATGTCGGCATGGCCGAGCAGCTCCTGCACGCCGCGCAGCTCGGCGCCGGATTCGAGCAGGTGCGAGGCGAAGGAATGGCGAAACAGGTGTGGATGGACGTGCTGCGCCAATCCCTGGCGACGCGCCCAGTGCGCCACGCGCTTTTGGATCTCACGCCGTCCGAGCCGCCGCCCGCCGCGCCCGACGAACAGTGCCGGCTCGGTGCCGGCGGCCCAGGCCGCGCGCTGCTTCAGCCAACGCTCGAGCGCCTCGACGGCGACTCGTCCGAGCGGCACGGCGCGCTCCTTGCGGCCCTTGCCGAGTACCCGCACGGTGCGGTCCGGCAGATCGAGCTGCGTCACATCGAGCTCGGTGAGTTCCGCCAGTCGCAGCCCCGAGGAGTACAGCAGCTCCATGATGGCCCGGTCGCGGACCGCGAGCGGCGTCACCTCGGTGATGGCGAGCAGCCGCGCCATCTGGTCCGCATCGAGCGTCACCGGCAGCCTGCGGGCGGCCTTCGGGGCACGCACACCCTGGGCCGGATTGGCGCGCAGTGCGCGCAAGTCCTCCTCGGCGGGCGGCGCGATGCGGTGCTCGCGCTGCACCTGCGCCTCGCGCAGCAGGTACTCGTAGAAGCTGCGCACCGCCGAGAGATGCCGCTGGATGCTGCGGGGTGCCAGACCACCGGCGTGCAACCGCGCGGCGAACGTGCGCACGTGCGCACCGTCGAGGCCTCCCCAGTCCTCGAGTGCGTTGCGCCCGCAGTAGGCACTGAGCGCCCGCAGGTCGCGCCGGTAGTTGCTCACCGTGTGCGGCGAGCAGCGCCGCTCGGTCGCGAGGTAGCGCTCGAACCGCTCGAGCCAGAGCCGCGCCGCCGGCGTCATGGGCGCCCCGCAGCGCCTCAGGCGCCGCGGCGCATCGTCAGCGCATCGCCGATCAGATCCGCCATGCGGCCGAGGAACTCCGTGCTCATGCCCGGGTGGAAGCGGTCGCGGTCCGGGCTGCCGAGGGCGAGTACCCCGAGCGGCGCACCCTTCTCGGACAGCGGCACCAGCGCGATCGATCCGATCTGCGCCGAGTCCGGGCCGAACAGCAGCTCGCGCTGCGAGTCCCGCGCCTGTCCGCAGCGCGGCTTGCCGGCATCGAAGAGCGACTCGAAGGACTTCAGACCCGGGTTGTCGCGCGCGACGGCGCGCACGAAGCGCTGCGGCACCAGATCGGGGTACTCCCCGACCAGCAGCAGCACGCTGTGGAAAGCGTCGAAGTCCTCCCGCAGGCTCGCCTCGATCAGACCCACCGCATCGGCGCGGGTCTGTGCCTGCAGCAGGCGGCGCGTGAAGCGGTGCAGCTTCTCGGCGATCGCATCGTTGCCGCGGGCCACTGCCACCAGCTCGGCGAGCTTGCTCTCGATGGCCGAGTGCTTCTCGCGCATCACCTCGATCTGCCGCTCGACCAGCGAAATCGTGGAGGTGCCGCGCGCGTGCGGCAGACGCAGGCGCAGGAGCACCGACTGGTGCCGTTCGAAGAAATCCGGATTGTGCTGCAGGTACGCGGCGATGGACTCCTCGTCCTGTTCGCCAGCGGCGATGCCGCGCGCTTCACGTGTCGTCATGATATGGGAGCTCCTACAAATCGATATGGCCCTGGAAGGCAAACTGCGCCGGGCCGGTCAGCCAGATCGGTTCTCCCGGGCCGCCCCAACGCACCCCGAGCTCGCCGCCGCGCGCACTGATGCGCACCTCGGGATCGAGCAGACCCCAGCGGCGCCCGACGGCGACTGCAGCGCAGGCGCCGGTGCCGCAGGCGAGCGTCTCACCGACGCCGCGCTCGTAGACCCGCAGCCGCAGGTGCGTGCGGTCGCGGATCTCCATGAACCCGACGTTGACCCGGTTGGGAAAGCGGGGGTGCTGCTCGATCGCCGGCCCGAGGCGCTCCACCGGGGCAGTCTCGGCCGATGCCACCGTCAGCACCGCGTGCGGGTTGCCGATCGACACCGCGCCGATCTGCACCGTTTCGCCGTCCACGTCCAGCGGATAGGCATCGGCCTCACTCGGCGCCTCGAACGGTAGCGCCGCCGGATCGAACCGCACCGGCCCCATGTTCACCGAAACCGCCCCGTCGGAGTGCACCTGCGCCTCGATGCGCCCTGCGGGGCTGTCGAGCGTCAACGCCCCGGAGCGGGCCGCGCCGCGTGCGGCGAGCAGCGCAGCGATGCAGCGGGCGCCGTTGCCGCACTGCTCGACTTCCCGGCCATCGGCATTGAAGATGCGGTAGAAGACGTCGGTCGCGGCACGGCGCGGCGGCTCGAGCACGAGCGCCTGATCGAAACCGATGCCGGTGTGGCGGTCGGCGAGGCTCCGCAGCTGCCCGGCCGCCAGCGGCGCCTGACCGCCGGGCGCATCGAACACCGCAAAATCGTTGCCGAGCGCGTGCATCTTGGTGAACGCGATGCGCATGGCGCGAGGATACCCCAACTGCGCCGGCGGCGGTCAGATCCGGAAGCGATCGAGCAGCTCGCCGGCGAGCCGGCGGCTCACGGGCAGGGTCGCGACGAGGCCGCACAGCCGCACGCAGTAGCGGCCATCGCTGCTGCGCTCGATGCCCTCCAGATGCGCGGCGTTGATGAGCGTATTGCGGTGGATGCGCACGAAGCGCGCCCCGAGCTCCTCCTCCAGAGTGCGCAGCGACTCCTCGATCAGGTCCTCCCCGCCGGCGTGGCGCACGGTCGTGTACTTCTGATCGGCTTGGAAGAACAGGATTTGCTCGACGGGAATCAGCCGCAGCTGCTCGCGTCGGCGCACCGCGATGTGGGTGCGGCCGGACGCACCGGCGGCCACCGCCAGACGCTGCAGTTGTGCACGCGTCAGACGGCCCGCCTGCTCGAGCGCGGCGGCGAGTTTGTCCTTGCGCACCGGTTTGAGCAGGTAGCCCGCGGCACGAGTCTCGAAGGCGTTCAGGGCGTACTGATCGTACGCGGTGGTGAAAATGACCGCCGGCGGCTCGCCGAGCTGGCTCAGATGCCGGGCGGTTTCGATGCCGTCCATGCCGGGCATGCGCACATCGAGCAGCACGACGTCCGGCGTCAGCCGCACGGCCTGTTCGAGCGCCTCCGTCCCGCTCGCCGCCTCGCCGATCAGCTCGGCCCCGCCGATCTCCGCCAGCAACTGCCCGAGGCGCGCGCGGGCCGGCGGTTCATCATCGACGATCAGCACGCGCAGCACGGCCCCGGCGCCTCAGGCCGTCCCCGCGGCCGCGGCGACGTATGGAAAACGCAGCGTCACGATGTATTCCTCGCCGAATGCGCCGGCCTTCACCAGGGCGCGCGCGCCGTACAGCAGCAACAGCCGCTCGCGGATGTTCTCCAGCGCCAGGTGGTTGCCCGGGCGCACCGCCGCCGGCGCACCGATCGGATTGCGCACCACGACCGAGATCAACTCCCCGGAGCGCTCCCCGCGAATGTGTACCGCACCCCCGGCGGTGCGCGGCTCGATCCCGTGATAGATCGCATTCTCCAGCAGCGGCTGCAGCAGCAGACCAGGCACGCGCGCATCCCCGGGCAGTGCCTCGACCTCCCAGATGACCTGCAGCCGCGCGCCGAGACGCAACTGCTCGATGCGTTGGTAGGTGCGTGCGATTTCCAACTCGTCGGCAAGCGTAATGGTCTGGCGCGGATCGGCGAGTGAGGCGCGAAACAGATCCGCCAGATCCTGCACCGCCTGCTCGGCCTGCGGCGGGCTGGAGCGCGTCAGCGCCGCGATGGTGTTCATGCTATTGAAGAGAAAATGCGGCCGGATGCGGGCCTGCAAGGCGTGCACGCGCGCCGCGGCGCGCATCTCGATGTTGCGCCGCCACTGATCCGTGACGTAGAAATAGCGCAGCGCGACGGCGGCGATCACGAAACCGATCGCCGTGTTGCGCAGCACGAACGGGGCGATGCGACGCGGAAAGAGCACTGCGGCGCCCTCGAGCAGGCGACTGTGCCCGAGCCCCCCGACCCCGAGGGAAATCCCCGCGACCACTGCCGTGAGCAGCGCCAGCACCGCGCAGGAGCCGCGAGCAGCGCCGAGGCGCGCCAGGACGGGCCGCAGCGCACACAGCAGCGCGGCACACACCAGCCCGACCCAGAGCAGGAACAGCGAGCTGCGCGCGAGCTCGGACCAGAATTCACCGGCGTCGCTGCGCGCGATGGACAGGACGATCGCCGTGAGCTCCACGATCACCACGATGGCGACCGCGGCACGCGAGGCGCAGAAATTCGGCAGGTAAAAGGAGTCACCGGCGCCGCGGAACGTGCCGTCCGAGAGCGCCTGGCGCGTCATGCTGTCGGATCGAACCTGGGCGGTCACGGCGCCATTATGCCTCAAGCGCCGTGGCGACTGGGCCGCTCAGCTCACGGACGGCAGGTCGAACTCGGCACCGTCGCGGGCGCGCGGCCAGCGCTGCATGACCGACTTCTGGCGGGTGTAGAACCGCACCCCCTCCGGACCGTAGACATGCATGTCGCCGAACAGGCTGCTCTTCCAGCCGCCAAAGCCGTGCCAGGCCATGGGCACCGGAATCGGCACGTTGATGCCGACCATGCCGACCTGGATGCGGTGGGCGAACTCGCGCGCCGCGGCGCCGCTGCGCGTGTAGCAGGCCACGCCATTGGCAAAGGGGTGCTCGTTGATGAGGGCGATCGCCTCGTCGAGATCTCCCGCGCGCACGCAGCACAGCACCGGCCCGAAGATCTCCTCCCGGTAGAGGCTCATGTGGGGCCCGACGCGATCAAAGAGCGTGCCGCCGATGAAAAAGCCGTGTTCATGGCCCGGTACGCGCACCGTGCGCCCGTCGACCACGAGCTGCGCGCCCTCGCGCACGCCCGCATCGATGGCGCCGCGGATGCGCTCGAGCGCACCGCGGGTGATCACCGGTCCCATGTCGACCCCCTCGTGCGTTCCGGCGCCGACCCGCAACGCGCGGGTGCGCTCGGCGAGCCGCGCGAGGACGGCATCGGCCGACGCCCCGACGAGGACGGCGACGCTGATCGCCATGCACCGCTCGCCCGCGGACCCGAAGGCGGCCCCGATCAGCCCCTCGACGGCGAGTTCGAGGTCCGCATCGGGCAGAACCACCAGGTGGTTCTTCGCACCCCCGAGCGCCTGGATGCGCTTACCGAGCGCCGCGCCGCGCTGGTACACCTGGCGCGCCACCGGCGTGGAGCCGACGAAGCTCACGGCCTGCACGAGCGGATGCTCAAGGAGCGCCTGCGCCGCCTGGCCGTCCCCCTGAACGACATTGAGGAGCCCCTCGGGCAGGCCCGCCTCGGCGAACAGTTCGGCCATGCGCAGCGCCACCGACGGATCCCGCTCGCTCGGCTTGAGCACGAAGGCGTTGCCCGCGGCGAGCGCGAGCGGAAACATCCAACACGGCACCATGCACGGGAAGTTGAACGGCGTGATCCCAGCCACCACGCCGAGCGGCTGGCGCAGCGTCCAGGTGTCGATGCCGGTGGCCGCTTGCTCGCTGTACTCGCCCTTCAGCAGCTGGGCGATGCCGCAGGCGAACTCCACCACCTCGATGCCGCGCATCACCTCGCCGCGGGCATCGGAGAGCACCTTGCCGTGCTCCTCGGTGATTCGCTGCGCCAGCTCGTCGCGGCGCGCATTGAGCAGACCGAGAAACCGGTTCAGGACCCGGGCGCGGCGCACCGGCGGGGTCTCGGCCCAGGCGGGCTGCGCCGCCGCCGCCGCCTGCACCGCCGCGTCGACCAACCGCTCATCGGCGAGCGGCACCTGGCGAAGGACCTCTCCGGTGGCCGGATTGAACACCGCCGCGAAGCGCTCGCCGTCCGCGCGCACCCCCGGCCCGATCCAGTGACCGACGCGCGGACCGCTCGGGTGTTGTGCCGCGTTCATCGCTCTGCCTCTCCCCTGCCATGCCGTGCACCGGCGCGCCTCGCACCCGCCGCCGCGGACTAGCGCGGCCCTTTCAGTTCGGCTGCGACCCGCCGGTACGCTTCGCGAAACGGGATGCCTTCGCTCACCACCAGGCGGTTGGCCTGCTCGGCGGCGTGGATGGCCGGATCGAGCCGGATCCGCTCCGGCCGGAACCGCATCGTCTCGAGCGCCGCCGGCAGGATACTGAGCGTCTCCGCGGCGACGTCGATGCCGCGAAAGAGCGGAAACTTCAACAGCTGCAGGTCGCGCTGGTAACCGGACGGCAGTTTCGCGCAGATCGCGAGCGCCTCGGTGAGGCAGGCCTGGGCGGTGGCCGAGCGACCGCGGATCAGTTCGAACACGTCCGGGTTGCGCTTCTGCGGCATGATCGAGGAGCCCGTGGTGAACGCCTCGGGCAACTCGACGAACGCAAACTCCTGCGTATAAAAGAGCAGCACGTCCGCCGCCAGGCGCCCGAGGTCCTGCATCAACAGGCACAGATGAAAGAGCAGCTCCGCCTCGGCCTTGCCGCGCGAGAGCTGCACGGCCGTGACCGGCTCGTGCACCTGCGCAAAACCGAGCGCGGCACGCGTGGCGTCCCGGTCGAGTGGCAACCCGGGTGTCCCGTAGCCGGCCGCCGAGCCGAGCGGACTCTTGGCGAGGCGGCGGTGCACGTGGCGCAGCGCCTCGGCGTCATCGCGGATCTCGGCGGCGAACCCACCGGCCCACAACGGCACCGAGCTCGGCATGGCCTGCTGCATGTGCGTGTAGCCCGGCAGTGCGGTCGCCTGCTCGCGCGCGCCGAGGCGCTCGAGGCTCTCGACGAGCACCTCGGCGAGGGCGTGCAGCCGCTCCACCGCATCGCGCAGATAGAGCCTGAGAGCCGTCAACACCTGATCGTTGCGCGAGCGTCCGAGATGCACTCGGCCACCGACCGGCCCGAGGCGCTCGGTCAGACGGCGCTCCAGCGCGGTCTGACCATCCTCATCGGCCAGCTCGATGTGCCACAGCCCTCGCGCATGCTCCTCGGCAAGCGCAGTCAGTGCGGCGCGGATTGCGCTCAGATCCTCGGCCGCGAGCAGTCCCTGCGCGGTGAGCATCTCGGCGTGCGCGATCGAAGCGCGCACGTCATAGGCCACCAGACGCTCATCGAGCGCGTAGTCCTCCCCGGCGGTGTAGCGCAGCACGCGCTCATCGAGCGGCGCACCCTTGTCCCACAGCCGGCTCATGCCTACGCCCCTGCGCTGCTCTGTTCCGCCGGGGTCAGCGCGTCGATGTCCTCGACGATCAGCGTCCCGGTCCCCTCGTTGGTGAAGACCTCACCGAGGATTCCTTCGGGCGCCTGGTAGGACACCACGTGCACGCGGCGCACGCCTCCGCGGATCGCCGCCTCGATCGCCGTGGCCTTCGGCAGCATGCCTTCGGCGATCGCGCCCTGCTCGCGCAGCCGGGCGAGACCCTCGAGGTCCGTGTAGGAGATGAGCGAGCCCGGGTCTTCGAGGTTCGCCAGAATGCCCGGCGCACCGGTGCACAGAATCAATTTCTCGGCATCGAGCGCCGCGGCGATGGCCGCGGCCACCGTATCGGCGTTGACATTGAGCAGCACGCCGTCGTCGTCGGCCGACAGCGGACTCACCACCGGCATCAGGCCGTTGTCGAGCAGCTTGCTGAGCACGTTCGGATCGACCGCGTCGATGTCGCCGACGAAACCGTAGTCGAGCACCTCGCCGCTCGCGGCCAGACGCACCGGTGCTCGGCGGTGCGCGCGGATCAGGCCGGCATCGACGCCGCTCAAACCGACCGCCTCGATGTTCAGTTCCCGGCACATGGCGAGGATGGCGGTGTTGATCGTGCCGTTGAGCACCATGGCGGTGACGTCGATCGCTTCCCGGTCGGTGACCCGGCGGCCCTCGACCATGCGCGAGTTCACGCCGAGAGCGCGCGCCAGCTCGGTGACCTGCGGCCCGCCACCGTGCACGAACACGACGCGCACGCCGAAATAATGCAGGATCGCGATCTGCTCGATGAGCACACGGGTCGATGCGTCATCGCCGAACACGCCGCCGCCGGCCTTCACCACGAAGGTCTTGCCGCGGTACATGCGGATGTAGGGTGCGGCGCTTTTCAGTGCACGGATGGCCAATGCCTGGTCGGCGGGTTGCATGATCATTGCGGTGAGGAGCCCCTGAACTTAAGCAAACGAACACATGGCTGGGTTACAGCCCCTTGAGCAAGCGGTACAACACCGCCATCTGGACCGTGAGACGATTGTACGCCTCGTGATGCACGATGCTGCGCGGACCGTCGAGCACTGCGTCGGCAATCGCGACGTTGCGACGCACGGGCAGGCAGTGCATCAGGCGGCACTCGGGCGCCGCCGTCTCGAACCATTCCTCGCGCACGCACCAGTCGGTGAGCGCGGCGCGCCGGCGCGCATCTTCGGCGGCATCGCCGTAACACGCGGTGGCCGCCCATTCCTTCACGTAGAGTACTTGAGCCCCTGCGAGCGCCTCGCGCCGATCGTCGCTCTCGCGCACCGATCCGCCCGCGAGCGCCGCGGCGCGGCGCGCCTTGGCCATGATGGGCTCGGGCAGCGCGAAGCCGTCCGGCCGCAGCACCACGACCTCCATACCGCGCAGCGCCGCCATGTGCAGCACCGCCGCGGGCACCGCGAGCGGCAGCGGCCGCGGATGATAGGCCCAGGAGAGAACGAACCGTCCCGTGGGCGCCACGGCCAGGTCATCGAGCGTCTTCCAGTCGGCCAGCGCCTGGCAGGGATGATTGGCCGCCGACTCGAGGTTGATCAGCGGCTTCTCGGTGAGCGCCGCGAGCGTGTTGAACGTCGTCTCGGCCAGATCGGCCGCCAGATCCTGCCCGGAGGCGAATGCCCGGATGCCGAGGGCATCGCAATAGGAGGCCAGCACCGGAATGCCTTCGCGCGCATGTTCCGCCGCCGCACCGTCCATCACCGCCCCGGTGCGCGTCTCGAGCTGCCAGGTGCCCTGCCCCGGCGTGATGACGAAGGAGCTGCCGCCGAGGCGCGCCATACCGGCCTGAAACGACGCCAGCGTACGCAGCGAGGGATTCAGAAACAGCAGGCCGAGAATTTTCCCCGCGAGCGCCTGCGGCTCTGCGTGGCGCTGCAGACGCGCCGCCAGTGCGAGCAGCGCGAGGACCTCCTCGCGCGGCAGGTCGGCCAAATCGAGCAGGCGTCTCATGCGCCGAGATCCGCCAGCGCCCGACTGAGCAGATCGACGTGCGCCTCCTGCAAGATGAACGGCGGCAGCAGTCGCACCACGTCCGGATCGCTCGCGGTGCCGGTGAGAATGCCGCGACGCAGCAGCTCGGCATGAATCTGCTTGGCGGGCCGGCGGGTGCGCAGTCCGAGCAGGAAGCCCTCGCCCTGCACCGCGCTCACCGGGCCGGTGAGACAGGTGCGCCGGATGTACGCCGACACGCGTCGTACGTTTTCCAGCAGCCGCTCGGATTCGATGGCTTCGATCGTCGCGAGCACCGCGGCGCAGGCCATCGGCCCTCCCCCGTAGGTGGTTCCGAGCAGACCGATTTTCAGCGTGGCCGAGACCTGCGCCGAAGTCAGCAGAGCCGCGACCGGGAACCCGTTGCCGAGCGCCTTGGCGGTGGTGAGCATGTCGGGCATCACGCCGTAGAGGCCGGCCGCGTAGGGCGCACCGACTCGACCGAACCCGCACTGCACCTCGTCAAAAATCAGCTGCGCGCCCACCGCATCGCAGCGCGCGCGCAGCGCCGCCAGGTATGGCGCGCCGAGATCGACTGCCCCGGCGAGCCCCTGCACCGGCTCGACGATCACCGCCGCGGTGCGCTCGCTCACCTGCGCCTCGATCGCCGGCAGATCCCCGCGCGGCAGAAAGCTCACGTCGAAGGGCGTGCGCGCAAACCCATACCAACTCTGCGAGCCCCACGTGACCGCCGATGCCGCCGCGGTCCGACCATGAAATGCGCCCTCGACCGCCACCACCTGCGCCCGCCCGCTCATGCGCAGCGCCAGGCGCAGCGCATTCTCGTTGGCCTCCGCGCCGCTGTTGACCATGAAGACGCTCGCGAACGGCAGCTCGGCGAACGCGAGCAGGCGTTGCGCGGCGTGCTCGCGCACGCTCATCGGCAGCGCATTGGTCTGGAACTGGCAAGAGCGCGCCTGCTCGGCGAGCGCCTCACTCCAGAGGGCATGGCCGTAGCCGAGCGCCGCCACGGCGTGCCCACCGTAGAGATCGAGCACCCGCTCACCGCGCGGACCGATGAGCCAGACGCCCTCGGCGCGCGCCACCTCGAACGGGTACTGCGCGTACACGGGTGCAAGCGCGGACTGGTGCGGTGCGGGGGTGGAAGTCGCGTGCGGCGATGCGGTCATGGAAATCCTCGCGTCAGGTCCAGCCCGGGGCGGGCGCCGTGAGACCCTCGGTCTCGGGCAGGCCCAGCATCCGGTTCATCCATTGCACGGCGCCACCGGCGGCGCCCTTGGTCAGGTTGTCGATGGCGCACATGACTGCGAGCGTGCGCCCGTCGCTCGCGACCCCGAGATGGGCGTAATTGCTCGCGGTGACGTCCTTGATGCGCGGAGCGCCCTCGAGCACCCGCACGAAGGGCGCGCGCGCATAGAACTCGCGCAGCGCGCCGAGCACCTCGGCGGTGCCGAGCGGGCGCGCGAGGCTCGCCTGCACGGTCACGTGGATGCCGCGGGCGAACGGCCCGGAATGCGGGATGAAGGCGAACTCGGCCGCGACACCGCTCGCGGCGCGGGCACACGCAGCGATCTCCGGCGCGTGCCGGTGAGCGAGCGCACTGTAGGCATACAGATCGCTGTGGCGCACCGGATGATGCGTGCCCGGCGTGGGTTTGCGACCCGAGCCGGTGCTGCCGGTGACCCCTGCGACGAACAGCTGCGGGGAGACGAAGCCGAAGGTGAGCAGCGGGACGCTGGCCAACAGCACGGCGGTGGCGAAGCAGCCCGGGTGAGCGACGTGCTCGGTGGCGAGCTTGGCGAGATGTTCCGGCACTGCGCAGGTGAATTGTCCGAGCCGTTCCGGCGCGCCCTGCGGGTGCTTGTAGACCTGCGCATAGTCCTCGGCCGAGCGGAACCTGAAATCCGCCGAAATGTCGACGACGCGCGGCCGGGTGCCGGCGGCGGCGGCGGCGCCGAGCAGCGAGTCGATCAGCGGCGCCGACACGCCGTGCGGGGCCGCCGAGAACAGCGCGCAGCACGGCTCGCGCGTCAGCAGCGAACGCACCTGCTCCTGCGACTCGAAGCGCATGCCGTCGTAGGCGCCCGCCAGGTGCGGGAAGGCCGATCCGAGGGGCTCGCCGGGCTGGCTGTCGGACATGACGGCCGCGACGCGCAGGCGCGGATGGCCCGCGAGCAGACGCAGCAGTTCCCCGGCCACGTAACCGGTCCCGCCGAGCACGATCGCCGGAATCGTGCCACTCACGGCGGCGATCCCGCCGCAAGTCCCACCGCCTTCATGACGTGATCGCCGAGCGAGGCGCCATCGCTGATGGCATTGAATGCCGGCACTTTCAGCTGCTCGGTGATCAGATCGATGCCGACCTGGTTGTCGGTCGCCGGCCCGGTGACCACGCAGGGCTCGATGCCGAAGCGCTCGCGCAACAGCTTCACCCCGCCCCAGGCGGCGACCGGATCGTTGGCCGAGAGCACCACCGCGGTGAGCACGGAGCGGATGTCCGGGCACTCGAGGATGGCATCCACGCCGTACGTACCGAGAATGCCGTCGCCGAGTTCGAACACGATGACCTCGGGCCGGCCGGCGGACAGTTCCGTCAGCATGGTGCGGGTCAACGCCGGTCCGTTTTTCCGGGTGGTGGTGACGACCCCGAAATCGGTGAAGATCGCCGAGCGGCGCGCGCCGGCATCTTCCATGGCCATGATGTCGCGACGCAGCGAGACGCCGGTGGCCTTGAACGCATCGACGGTCAGACCGCGGTGGCGCATGCGGCTGATCATGGCGCAGGCCGCGGCGGTTTTACCCGCCTCCATGCAGGTCCCGGCGAGCGCGACCACCGGGACGGCGCGCGTCTCGAGCGCGGCAGCCTGATCGAGCGGGCGGATACCGACGCGCGCCGGCACGCCGATGCGCTCACCGAGGTAGGGAAAGCGCAGCACCACCCCGAGCACGCGACAGTCGAACGGCTGCCCCTTGTCGGGGTTGATCGAGTCGCACGCGCCGAGCACCCCGCCGATGTTGAGCATCTGGATCACGTCGCCCGGCTTGACCGTCGGGGGGATGTGTCCGGAGTAGCCGAACAGCGCCTTGCGGTGTCCGAGGGCACCGACCACGATGTCGCCCTTGCGCACCTTGGCCATGCGGCCGCTGGTCAGCTCCAGGGTGTTGTACGTCGACTTGTTGGTGAGCACCTCGACGACGATCACCACGCCCTCCTCGGCGGGGATGTCCGAGGCGATGCGAACCTCGCGCGACAGGCCGCAGGCCTGGGCCACCGAGGCGATCTTGTCGACGACGACGCTGCGCATACCGTTGCTCATGTCATTGACCTCCCGCACCGCCCGCGGCGCGCTCCCCGGCGCGGCGGTGAAACACTCCGGTGAGCGCCACGATCTTGGAGAACCCGAGCGCATCCTGCGGCGTCCACTCGCCGGCCGCCTCGCCGTAGACGCCCTTCGAGGCGCTCATCAGCGAGTACGGGGATTCGACGCCCTCGATGAACAGGTTTCCCGGGCGCAGCGCGATGTGCACCGTGCCACTGACGCGCTCCTGGGAGGACTCGAGCAGCGCCTCGATGTCGCGGCACACCGGATCGAGCAGCTGACCTTCGTGAACCCAGTCGCCGTACGGCTGCGCCACGAGCTCCTTGATGCGCTGCTGACGCGGGGTGAGCACCAGCTTCTCCAGCTCGCGGTGCGCGGTCAGCAGGACTTCGGCGGCAGGCGCCTCGAAGGCGACCCGGCCCTTGGTGCCGATGATGGTGTCACCGAGATGGATCCCGCGACCGATGCCGAACGGCGCGGCGAGCGCCTCGAGCGCCTCGATGAGCGCTACGGGCGCGAGCGGTTGGCCGTCGAGACCGGACGGGCGGCCGCGCTCGAAGGCGATCGTGTGGGTCTCGGGGGCGCGCGCACGGCTGAACGCCTCGCGGGTCAGCACCCACGCCTCCTCCGGGATACTGCCGCTCGAGGTGAGGGTTTCCTGACCGCCGATGGTCACGCCCCACAGACCGCGGTTGATCGAGTACGCCGCCCCGAAGGGGGGCACCGGCAGGGCGCGCTCCTGGAGAAACGCGAGTTCCTCGGCGCGCTTGAACGCGTGGTCGCGCACCGGGGCGAGCACCTCCAGGTCCGGCGCCAGCGTGCGCATGGCGACCTCGAAGCGCACCTGGTCGTTGCCCGCGGCGGTGCAGCCGTGCGCGATCATGCGGGTGCCGAGCTTGCGCGCCATATGGGCGATGGTCTGCGCCTGCATGACCCGCTCGGCGCCGACACACAGCGGATAGAGTTGGCCGCGCTTGACGTTGCCCATGATGAGGTAGCGCAGGACCTGCTCGAAGTACGCCTCACGCGCATCGACCTGATGATGCTCGATGGCGCCGAGCGCCCGGGCGCGCTCCGCGAGCTTGCCCGCCGCCTCGGCATCGATACCGCCGGTGTCGACGGTGACGGTGATGATGGGTCGGCGGTAGGTCTCCTTCAGCCAGGGCACCAGGAAGGAGGTGTCCAGACCGCCGGAATAGGCGAGAACGATGGGCTCGGCGCCCGAAGTTGAGGCTGTAGGCATACGTTCAGATCCGAAATAGCGCCTGCAGCCGCGCGATGAGCTGATCCTGCGCGCGGCCATCGGCAGTGGCGATGAAAATCGTGTCGTCTCCGGAGAGGGTGCCGGCCACCTCGGGCCACTCGGCCCGATCGATCGCGACCGCGACGCTCTGGGCGGCGCCGATGGTCGTGCGCAGCACCGTCAGGGAGGCGCCGGCGCGCTTCAGCCCGCGCACGAACTGCGCGAGCATTGCGAAATCACCGTGGGTGCGCGAGACCTCGTCCGACGGCAGCACGTAGCGGCCGCTCGCCTTGAGCACCCCGAGGTCGCGCAGGTCGCGGCTGATGGAGGACTGCGTCACGTCGTAGCCGTCTTCGCGCAGCAGCCGCACCAAGTCCTCCTGCCGGTGCACCACCCCACTGCGCAGAATGCGCACCACCGCCTGGCGGCGTTCGAGCTGCTGAGCGTCCATGGTGGTTACGGATGGGGGCGGCCGGTGTGCATAAATTTGCGCGTATTATGAATAATAATTCACACACGTCAAGCCTCACTTGGTCACGGTGAACACCAGATCCGCGCCGCCGAGTTCACCGCTCTTGGTCTGCCCGACGAGCTTGCCCTGCCCGGCCTCGAGCCGGATCGTCCAGTGCTTGCCGATGCTGTAGCGCAGGCGCACGGCGCTCAGCTGCTCGGTCAGCCCCACGCCGTAGCTGACGTACAGGCGCGGCGAGAGGTACTTGCCGAGCACGATCGAGGTCTGATTGTTCATGTCGGTCTGCAGGCTCACGTCCGGCAGACCGATGCGCGAGCCGAGCTGCTGCGCCAGGATCGCCCCGCCCTGCGCCAGCAGCTCGTTGGCGGCCGTGCTCTGGCGGTTTTGCACCCCGGTGGTCGTCTGCAGCGCCTGCAGCGAGCCGCCGCCGCCGGAGAGGATGAGCGACATGATCTGCGACTGTGAGAGCGCCGGGTTGGAAAAGAACGAGACTTGCGGCTGCTTCAGTGTGCCGCTCACGTTGATGCCCGCCGTGACGTCCGGATAGCGGCGCACGGCGCGAATTTCAATGCCGGGGTTGTCGAGCGGGCCGCCGCGGAAGAACAGCCGGCCGGTCTGGATCGCCAGGCGGCGCGCGTAGGCGGAATACTGCCCCTTGCGCACGAACAGCTCGCCCGTGGCGGTCGTGCCCTGACCAAACCCGCTGCGCACGGTGATCTGGCCGCTCAGCTGGCCGGTGAGGCCCATGGTCTGGATGTCGACGTCGTTGCCGAGATCGAAGGTGATCACGCTCAGCACGTGGTAGCGGTGCGCCACGCTCGAGGACTCCGCGCCCACGATCACCTGGTCGGACGAGGTGCGCACCGCGCCGCTGAAGTTGCGCGGGGCAATGCGCGCGTGCGTGATGAGCACGGTGCCGGTGGCATTGATGCGGTGCTCGACCAGGCGGAAGTCGAGCTGCGGGGAGGCGTCGATGCGCGCCTCGGGCAGATCCACCACGCGCAGATCGGTGCCGCGCAGATGGACCTCGCCGTGGGCAGCCGTCCCGCGCCAGCCCATGGTGCCGCTCGCCTGCAGCGTGCCCTTGCCGACCTGCGCCGAACCGACGAAGCTCAGACCGCTCTGCACCAGTTGCGCCGTGAGGGACAGCTGGCGCATCTGCAGGTTGGTGCGGTACAGGTCGGCCGAGGCATCGACGATCTTCACGGCGCCGTGCAGGCGGGGGTCCCCGAGCGTTCCGCCGACCGTGGCGTGTGCGAGCAGCACCCCGGAGACGGCATCGACGCCGGGCAGGTACAGCGAGACCAGATTCAAGCGGGCGGTGCGCGCCTGCAGGCTGCCCGTGAGCGGCATCGCACGCCAATCGGCCGCCCCGCGGCCGATATCGAGCGCGGCCTCGAACGTGCCGATGGCCCCGGCCGTCAGGGATGCCCGCGCATGAATCATCCGGAGCCCGGCATTCGCCGTGAGCAGTCCGGAACCGATGCTCGTGTGCTCGACCGTGCCGCTGACGAGTCTGCGCGAGAGCACTCCGTTCGAGAGCGTCATGCGCAGTGTGCCCTGCACGGGCTTCCCGGCGCTGCCGGTGAGTTCGAGCGATGCGCCGAGGGTGCCTTGATATTCGACCGCAGGGGTCATGCCGGCCGTGAGCGTCGCCAGCGGCAGCTTGCTCGCACTGACGTATGCCGACCACTTCCCCGAGGTCCAGGTCGCGCCGGTGCACAGCGCGCCCGGCGTTCCGTCCAGACACAGTGCCCCGAGCGCGCGGCGCGTCTGGGAGAGCGTCAGCTGTGCCGGATTCCGCAGATGCAGGTGCAACGACTGCGGACCGGTGACGTTGAACGAGGTGACCTCGCCGTTGAAAACACCCTCAGCGAAGCGACCGGACGCCCGCGCTGCAGCGTGCAGTCCCGGAGCATTCACCTCGAGCGTCGCGCGCAGCGCCGCCGCCGGCCCGCTCAGATCGAACTCGAGCGTGCGCAGCAGGTGATAGCGTGAGCGCAACTCGCGCAGCTGCACGCGGATCTGCGAGCGGTGCTGCGGGCGCGGATCGAAGTCGACGTGCGCCCGCAGGGCGGCCAGAGAGTTGGCCCCGACGTGCAGATCCGACCCCTCCAGCCACGCGTTCACGCGCGGCGCACGGCGTGACCCGTCGATCGAACCGTGCGCGGTGAGGGTGCCGCGATCGGCGCTCGAGATCAGGCGCAGGTCCCCCCGCAGGGCAAAGCGCAAATGCAGGTGCCGCGCCAGCCGGCCGGCGGCGGCGAGGCGCGTGTGACCCAGATCCAGGCGCAGCCGCTGGAACGTCCACGCGCCATGATCGTGACTCACCGCGCCGCTGCCGCTGGCCGGCTGACCGCGCACCTGACCGCTCAACTGCTCGAGCCGCACGCGCAGCGGTGCATGGGCACCGAAGCCTTCGCCGGCGGCGCTGAGTGCGAAGTTGATCCGGCCGCTGAGCGCCGAGCGCAGCTGCGCTGGATCGACACCGCGACCGGTGAGGTGCACGCTCCAGCGCTTCACCGGCGTCCAGGCGAGCGCACCGCGCGCCTCGATCTGCCCGCCGAGCATGTGCAGCGTGGCGTGTTGAATGACCAGCCCGCTCGTGGTCAGGGACGCGCCGAGCGTCACCGGCACCGGCGCAGTGTGGCCCACCTGCGCGACGCCGTGGGCGGCGAGTGCGTAGGGCAACCGGCCGGTGAGCGTGAAGTCGCCCGAGGGGCTGTGCACGCGCGCCGCGGCGCTGAGCGGCCAGCGCAACCGTCGCCAGGTCCCGCGCAGCTGCAGGTCCGGCCGCCCGCCCCCGAAGCGCACCTGGCCGGCGCCGCTCAGCACCGTGCCGCTGGCCGGATGCGCCAGCACGAAGTGGCGCGCGCTCAGCACGCCGGCGCCATAGCGGCCCTCGAGCTGCACGTGGAAGGTGCCGGCGTGCAGCCCCTGCGGATCGACGGTTCCGCCGAGGCGAAAGCCGTGCACGCCACCGGTGAGGGCGAGCCGCGCACCGATGTGCCCGAAGCGTCCGGTGCGGCGCCAGGCGCTCAGATCGAGCCCGCGGATGGCGAGTTCGCTCTGCGTGCTCCAGCGGCCGCGCTGCTCGCGCAGTGTTCCGTGCAGCGCCGCAGCGAAGGGCGCGCTCAGGTGCGCCTCGAGCGTCATGGCCGCGATGTTCCCGTGCAGCGCCAGATGACCTTGCCAGCGCGGCTGGCGCGCCGGGCTCCAGGTGAACTCACCGCCCACGGTGAGCTTCAGCGGCCGGGCCGCCTGCAGCGCCGCGGCGAGCCGGTATCGGGCGTGCCCCATGCGCAGCGCGAAATCCGTCACGTGCAGATCCCGGTAGCCGATCTGCACCGCGCCGCGCAGTTGGGTGCCCTCGAGGCGTCGGCCGTTCTCCAGCACCAGCCGCACGGCGCCGACCTGCGCGTGCGTCACGCGGATTTTCAGTCCCCAGGGCAGGAACTTAGGCCGCACGACCGGCAGCGGCCGGACCGGTTTGATCCGGATGTACGCCGTACGGATGCGGGTCTCGGGACTGACCAGGGTGCGCCAGGAGAGCGCCGAGAGATGCACCCGCGTGTAGACGTGATCGAACTGCAGATAGACGTGGCGCTGATTGATCACCACGCGCTCGGCGCGCACGCCCGTGGCGAGCGTGCCGCTCACCTGTTCGATGCGAACCTCGGCGGAGCCGAAACGGGCCGGCAGGTGGGCCACGACGACGCGCAGACCGCCCTGGGTATAGAACACGGCGTAGGCCGCCGCGGCGAGCAGCACCGCGACCAGACCGATCAGCACCCCGCCCCAGATCAGAACTCGGCGCATCGCTCAGCGTTCCTCATAGCCGCGGCGAGAAGTTGATGTACAGCCGCGGGCTGCCCGGCGCGGAGAGCGGCTCGCCGACGTCGATGCCGAGCGTCATCACCGGCAGGCGTACGCGAAACCCGATGCCGGCACCGTACTGCAAGAGGTGCGGAATATGGAAGCTGTTGAACACGTTGCCGTAGTCGAAGAATGCCGCCACGCCGAAGTTGTGCGGCAGATTGCGATCGATTTCCACCGAGCCGCTGATCAGATCCTTGCCACCCGCCTGAACCGGCAGCAGGGGGCACAGCCGCGGGTTCGGCACGTTCTGCGGGGCTGCCGCACCGCTATAACAGCTGTAGGTGGTGTTGTTCACCTGGTAGGCGCCCGTCGCATAGAAGATCTGGGTCGGGGAGAGCGAGTTGTACTCGAAGCCGCGCACGCTGCCCTCGCCGCCGGCGAAGAAGCGCAGCACCGGTGGCACATTGTCGAAGTGCGAGGCCGCAGTCGCGCCGAACTCATCGCGCAGCAGCAAATGCCAGCCCGGAGCGAAGTTGAACACCCGCTCGAGCTGCACGCGCAGCTGCAGAAAGTCCGCCCGCGAGCCGAGCGCCCCATGCGAGCCGCGCAGCTGGATCGACACCCCGTGCTCGAAGATCGGCTCGCCGAAGTAGCCGCTCGGCACCGAGGTGATCTCGACGCCCGGCACGAGCATGTTGCCGACCACGCTGGCCACGGCGCTGGGCGCCGCCACGCTCACCCCAACGAGCTCGCACTGGGTCGCGGCCGTATTGAGGACCCCGCCGGGGCAGATCGGACCGCTGACCGATCCGGTGGCATGCATCGCATCGAGAAACCACACGGTCTGCCAGCGGCCCGTGACCCGGGTGAGGTGCACCCCGAGCGTCATGGTGCGCGCATCCACCGCCGCGAGCTGGCGCTGCTCGACGCTCGCGATGAAGGCGAGATTCTCGGTGGCCGGGTCGCCGATCGGGATGATGTAGCGGCTCTGCAGGCTGTATTTGGTCAGCTGCGCGGCCTCCAGATCGACGCTCATCCGATCGCCCTCGCGGTTCACTCGTCGATCCTGCCAGCTGACGATGCCGCGCGCGCCGGTGTCGGTGGCGTAGCCGGCGGCGAAGGAATAGACGTTGCGCCGGCTCGAATTGGCGCGGATGTGCACCGGCACGAGGTGCCGGGCTTTGTCGGGCTTGCCGGGCACCACTTCCAGATCGGAGAAGTAGCCCGTGTCATCGAGCACGAATTGGGTGCGCAGCAGCTGCGTCAGATCGAACGGTTGCCCGTGCCGATAGCGCAGGTAGCGCCGGACCAGCGCGTCGGTGAGCGCGTGCTGCTCGATCTGTGTCGGACCGAATCGGTAGCGCACGCCCGTGGCGAGCGTGAGAAAGACGCTGGCGCGGCGCTGACCAGGGTCGACCTGGATCTGGTGGCGGGTGAGGCGCGCATCGAGGTACCCATAGGTCGCGGCCGTTTGCAGCAGCTCGCCCTTGAGCCGCTCGTAGGCCGCCTCGTCCAAGCGCTGGCCACGCTGCAGCGGCACGTGGTCCGTGATGCGGGTGAAGCGCGGGTCGGCCGCGCCCGCTCCGGTCACCTTGACGTCCACCGCCTGCAGCAGCACCGGTGGGCCGGGATCGATCCGCAGGACCACCCGCCAGTGATTCGGGCCGCTGCGTCGGACGGTCGGATGGACGGTGGGCTGGAAGTACCCGTACGGTTCGAGTGCCGAATCCACCTCGCTCTGCACTCGGTTCTCGAGACGCTCGATAATCGCGCCATCCAGGTGCTTGCTGTCCTTGTAGCGCTCGAAGCTCAGGTACGCGAGCACGTTGGCGCGCAGTGCGCCTCGCACGCCGTGGAGCGTCAGCGCGATGCCGGCATGCGCGACGGTGGCGAGCAGCAACAGCAGCGCGAGCGGAACTCGCACCCACCGAGCCCCGCGGAACCGTTTGCGACTCGCCATCTAGCGTTGAAACTCCGACCCGTACGCCATACACGCGTCATTGTAATCTGAGCTGACTGCGGTTCACGGTGCCGCCCGCGCTCAGCACCACTCCTGCGCACCCAGGCGGTACTCGCGCTGCGCGGTGGGCCGGCCGTCCCGGTCGAAGCCTTGCTCACGCATCCACAGCGCCCCGTCCGCCTCGAGCAGCAGCACCGTGGAGCAGCGCGTTCCGAACTGCGGGTGTTCGACGAACGGAGCGGCCAGCGCTCGCTCCGGCGAGCCGCTCGGGTACTCGCAGGGGCCGGCCGGGCGGCGGTCATCGAGCAGCGCCAGCAGTCCGGCCGGCGCATCGGCCGGCATCGGCTCGGTGAGCCACTGCTCGAAACCGGCCCGCACCCGGGTGAGTTTGGGCCAGGGCGTATCGAGGCGGTGATTCGAGAGTCCGTAGACACCCGGCGCCAAGCGCCGCTCGAACGGCGCGATGCGGTTCGAGGCGTACCAGAGGGCCTCGCCGTCAGCGAGCAGCAGGTTGAACCCGCCGTATCGGTCCGCCTGCGGCTTCAGCGCGCGCAGGTAGTCCGCCGGGTCCTGCGCCTCGAGCAGGTAGCCCGGAATCAGCGCGCCGCGCGAGGGCGCACCGGATGAGGCGCTCGGCTGCTCGCGATAGTTGGTCAGCACGCCGAAGCGGCGGCGTCGATCGACGCCGAGCCAGGTGCCACCGGCGCGCAGATCTCTGCCCGCGAGCACCTCGCCCGCGTCAGCCCAGGGCGCGAGCGCCGTTGAAGGCCGGTCATGATATTCGTCGCGGTTGGCCGCG
This sequence comes from Pseudomonadota bacterium, assembly GCA_021834525.1. Classification (GTDB taxonomy): domain Bacteria; phylum Pseudomonadota; class Gammaproteobacteria; order Steroidobacterales; family Steroidobacteraceae; genus 13-2-20CM-66-19. The sequence continues at coordinate 71,391 of JAKBDK010000008.1, forward strand.
ACGATCAGGCGATAGCGTGGATGGACGTTCCACGCCAGGACCAGCAGGCACACTAGAGCGGCGCTCCGAGCCAGGCCTCGATCAATCGGCGGGAAATGGAGTGCGGCGGGGGCAGCGTGATCGCCCCGCTGCGCACCTCGGCGCGGGAGAACCAGCGCGCATCCTCGAGTTCCCGACCGACCTGCACGGCCCCGGGAGCGCCGACCGCCTGGAATCCCAGCATCAGCGAGGCGGGGAACGGCCAGGGTTGCGAGGAATCGTAGCGGCAACCGAGGACGTGGATACCGGTCTCCTCCATCACTTCGCGCCGCACGGCGTCCTCGAGGCTCTCACCGGGCTCGACGAAACCGGCGATGGTCGAGAATCGGCCGGTCGGCCAACTCGATTGGCGCCCGAGCAAGGCCCGTTCACCGTCGGTCACGAGCACGATGATCGCCGGATCGATGCGCGGGAAGTATTCCTCGGCGCACGCCGGATCGGCGCAGATCAGGCTGTGACCGGCTCGGGCCGGCACCGTCGGCCCAGCGCACACGCCGCAGTAGCGCCGGCGGACCCGCCAGAGCGCGAGCGCGCGGGCATAGGCGAGCAGGCCCGCCTCCTCGGCATCGAGCTGCGGGGAGAGCGGGCGCAGCTCCTCGAACGCGCTGCCCTCGGGCAAGTCGGCGTCCGGCCATTCTGGTGCGAGCGACAGCAGCACGCAGCGACGCTCGCGAAACCAGCCGAGCAACACGAAGCGCTCCGGCTCGGCCGCCGCCACCGCCGGGTGGCGGCCGGACACGAACGCGACGTGCGGCTGCGGCGCAGCGTGCACCAGCTGACGGGTGCCGCGTGCCAGCAGGAACTGGCAGTGCGGATCGGCCAGTGCGCGCTCCAGCCAGTCGGCCTCCTCGCGCACCTCGGTGCGACGGTCGATATACGTGCCGGAGAAGAAATTCGGACGAACGGGATTCATAGCGGAGCAGCGATGCGTTCAGGCGCCGCGCGGGGTGCGGGCTCCTTTGAGGGGGAGGCAATGATCGCACCAGCGGCGGCGAATCGGGAAGCGCTCGAGGACCATCAGACCGTGGCACTTGGCGCAGCGGCGCACCGTGAGCTGCTCGCCCCCGCGCAGGCACTCGGCGAGGAATACCGCATGCTCGAAGGAGATTGCCGGCTCGGGCACCAGGGTGCGGTAGTAGTCATAGATGTCGCAGAGCAGCGTTCCGACCCGCAGCCCCCCGGCGGCGGGACGGGCCCGCCGTACGGCGGGCTCCTCGCGGGCCAGACCGCAGGCGCAGTACGCTGCGGCGAGCAGCGAGGCCTCCAAACGCACCCGCGCCGAGCGGGTGAAAAAGCCGGCCTGCTGCGGGGACTTGCCGCGATGGCGCGGTAATTCGCGCGCACCGCCGCAATAGCGCTGCCAGAGCTTGCGGATGCGGTGATCGGTGAGCCCGGTGAAGGTGCGGATGGTGCGGGTTCGCGCCTCGTAGCGTACGAAGCGCAGTGCCAAATGGAAGCTCTCCAGCTCCCCCTCGTAGCGATCCTCGACGATACGCATGGCGCTTCCTTCCCGGTCGAACCGTGCCGTGCATTCCCCCCAGAACGCCATTGTCGGCTTTTGCGCGCCGGGCGCAATGGCGCGAATCTTCGAAATTTAATGCAAATGCAGGGGTGCAGCCGGCCGCGGCAGCGCTACCATCGGTGCCGGGACGAGGGTCAAACAAAGGTCACACGGAGGATGCGTGATGTCCGACCACGAATGGGATACTCGCGATGGGCACGGTCCATGGGTTGCAGGACCGCCGCGGGAAGTCATCGAAGCGCTGCCCGAACTGAACGGATTCTGCTTCCAGGTGCTCGCCGAGCAGGCGCGCGCGGGCAGCCCGCACCGGGCCGTGCAGCAGATCGCCGAGGGGTGGCTGGCGCTCGATGGACCGGCCCGGCGGCGCGCGGCCGCGTACCCGTACCTGTTGTTCGATGCGGGTTTCGCCGATCCGCATCGCTGGCAGAACCTTGATCTTGCACGCCAGATCAATGACCCGCCGCCGGAGTCCGCCTATGAGCGCGTGTTCACCGTCACGCAAGCAGTCTCGGCCACGGAATTGGTGTTCGTCTACGCATGGTCGCTCGCCCGCCGCCACGCCGTCCAGGCGCGCCTGGTGCTCGGCATGCACCCGCTGTGCGCCGAGTGGCTCGCAGCGCGCAGCGTGCTCGGCGCTCATCAGCTGGGCCAGCGCTTGTGGACATGGCTGCGCCCGCGCTGGCTGAACACCCCGGAACTGTGGGCGGAGTTGCTGCAGGGCGCCGCCGAGGGCGGTGCTGCGCACCAGCGCGCACGCGTCCAGGGGATGCGGCTGTTGGCCGCGGAGACCGCCGCCGCGCTCCGTCACAGCGGGCACGACGCACTCTAAGGGCACGACGCGCACCGTGCCCCCGGCGGTGGCCCTTCGGGCCACCGCCGGGGGTGCAGGGCTGCGGTGAAGCGCCGGGTCAGCGTTCGGCGGCGCCGCTCGCCACCACGCGCAGCCCGGTCGAGTCGCGGGCGGCACGGAACATCCCCTCGGTGCTGAAGTCGAGGCAGATCCGCCCCTTACCATCCACCGCGATGATGCCGCCCGTACCGCCCAGGTCACGCAAGCGCTCGTGCAGGGTCTCGCGCACCGCCGCGGCCAGGTCGACGCCCCGATACTCCACCGACGCAGCGATGTGGTGGGCGGCGACCAAGCGCATGAAGTACTCCCCGTGCCCGGTCGCAGATACCGCGCAGACGCCGTCCTTTGCGTACGTACCGGCGCCGATGATGGGCGAGTCGCCGACCCGCCCGGGCCGCTTGTTCGCCATGCCACCGGTCGAGGTGGCTGCGGCGAGATGGCCGGCCGCATCGCGCGCGACGGCACCGACCGTGCCCTGCGACGAGGGCATCAACTCCGAAACGCTGCGCCCGCTGCGCAGGTGCTCGAGTTCCGCATGGCGCTCGGCGGTGCGAAAATAAGTGTTTGGCACGAGCTCGAGGCCCTCCTCGAGCGCGAATTCCTCGGCGCCCGCGCCGACCAGCAGCACGTGGCGGGATTTTTCCATCACGCGGCGCGCCAGCTCGATCGGATTCTTCACGTGCCGCACGGTGGCGACCGCCCCGGCGCGCAGCGTATGGCCATCCATCAGCGCCGCATCGAGCTCCGCGCCGCCCTCGCGGGTGAGCGCCGCGCCGCGGGCCGAGTTGAACAGCGGATCGTCCTCCAGGGTGCGCACCGCGGCCGTGACGGCCTCGAGACTCGAGCCGCCCCGCTCGAGCACGGCATAGCCGCAATCGAGCGCCGCGGCGAGCCCGTCATGGTAGAGCCGCTGCCGCTCGATCGACAGTCCGTGTGCGGGTAGCGCTCCGGCGCCCCCATGAATCGCAATGGCATACATATAGAACGAGTACCCCGCGCGCACGGCGCCTGCAGCCGTTATGATCGGGGCGGATTTTACCGGTGAACGAACGCATGCCACACAGAATTCGCAGCATTCTCATCGCCAATCGGGGCGAAATTGCCATTCGCGTGATGCGGGCCGCGAACGAGCTCGGACTGCGGACCGTGGCGATCTATTCGCGCGAGGACCGCTTCTCGCTGCACCGCACCAAGGCCGACGAGGCCTACCTGGTCGGTCAGGGCAAGGGCCCGATCGAGGCGTATCTGGACATCGAGGACATCCTGCGCGTGGCCCGCGAGGCGCGCGTCGATGCGGTGCATCCGGGTTACGGGTTCCTCTCGGAGAATCCGGAGTTCGCGGCGGGCTGCGCGCGCGAGGGCATCGTGTTCATCGGCCCGCAGCCCGAAACGATGCGCCTGCTCGGCAACAAGGTCTCGGCGCGCAATCTCGCCGAGCAGGCCGGTGTCGCGGTCATGCCGGCCACCGCGCCGCTGCCCGAGACTCTTCCCGAGTGCATGCGCCTCGCGCAGCAGATCGGCTATCCGGTCATGCTCAAGGCCAGCTGGGGCGGCGGCGGCCGGGGCATGCGCGTGATCGAGAGCGACCAACAGCTCGAGGAACTCCTGCCGCTCGCGCGGCGGGAAGCGAAGGCCGCGTTCGGCAACGACGAGGTGTACCTGGAGAAGCTGGTGCGTCGGGCGCGCCACGTCGAGGTGCAGATCCTCGGGGACGCCCACGGCGGCCTGGTGCACCTGTTCGAACGCGACTGCACCGTGCAGCGGCGCAACCAGAAGGTCGTCGAGCGCGCCCCGGCGATGTTTCTGACGGCGGCGCAGCGCGAGGAGATCTGTCAGGCGGCGCTCACCATCGGCCGCGCCGCCCGTTATCGCAATGCCGGCACCGTGGAGTTCCTCCAGGATGCCGAGAGCGGCAAGTTCTACTTCATCGAGGTCAATCCGCGCATCCAGGTCGAGCACACCGTGACCGAATGCGCCACCGGAATCGATCTGGTCAAGGCACAGATCCGCATCGCCGAAGGGGCGCGCCTCGGCACGAGCGAGAGCGGCGTGCCGGCGCAGCAGGACATCCGCATTCAGGCTCACGCGCTGCAGTGCCGGGTGACGACCGAGGATCCGGAGAACAACTTCATTCCGGACTACGGCAAGATCAGTGCCTACCGCAGCCCGGCCGGATTCGGCATCCGGCTCGACGCCGGCACCGCCTACACCGGTGCAATCATCACCCGTTCGTACGATTCGCTACTGGTGAAGGTGACCGCCTGGGCCTCGACCCCGGAAGAGGCGATCGCGCGCATGCACCGGGCCCTGTGGGAGTTTCGCATCCGCGGTGTGGTGACGAACCTGCGATTCCTCGATCAGGTCATCACCCACCGGCGCTTCGCCGACGGCTCCTACACCACCAAGTTCATCGACGAGACGCCGGAGCTCTTTCACTGGCCGCGCAAGCGCGATCGCGCGAGCCGCATCCTCACCCACATCGCCGAAACCATCGTCAATGGCAACGCCGAGACCCGCGCCCGGCCGCGCCCGGAGCGGATCGAGCAGCCGAAGCTGCCGCCCGTGCCGCTGGCGGCGGCGCCGGCCGGCACCAAGCAGAAACTCGATGAGCTCGGCCCGGAGGGCTTCGCCCGCTGGATGCTCGCCGAGCAGCGCGTGCTCCTCACGGACACCACGATGCGTGACGCGCACCAGTCGCTGCTCGCCACGCGCATGCGCACGTTCGACATGGCCGCGATCGCGCCCTACTACGCCAGCCTGACGCCGCAGCTGTTCTCGGTGGAGTGTTGGGGCGGGGCAACTTTCGACGTGGCGATGCGCTTTCTACGCGAGGACCCTTGGCAGCGACTCGAGGTGCTGCGCGAGCGGATGCCGAATCTGCTGCTGCAGATGCTGCTGCGCTCGGCCAACGCGGTCGGCTACACCAATTATCCGGACAACGTCGTGCGCTTCTTCGTGAAGCAGGCCGCCGAGCGCGGCATCGACGTGTTCCGCATCTTCGATTCGCTCAACTGGGTCGAGAACATGCGCGTCGCCATCGACGCGGTGCTCGAGACCGGCAGGCTGTGCGAAACCGCGATCTGCTATACCGGCAATCTCAGCGATCCGCACGAGAAGAAGTACACGCTCGATTACTATCTGCGCCTCGGCCGGGATCTGAAGGCCGCCGGGGCGCACGTGCTCGGCATCAAGGACATGGCGGGGCTGTGCCGGCCGCGCGCGGCGTTTGCGCTCGTCAAAGCGCTGAAGGAGGAAACCGGCCTGCCGGTGCATTTCCACACCCATGACACCAGCGGCATCGCGGCCGCGAGCGTGCTGGCAGCGGTGGAGGCAGGGGCGGACGCCGTCGACGGCGCCATCGATGCGATGAGCGGACTGACCTCGCAGCCGAACCTCGGCTCGATCGTCGAGGCGCTGCGGCACGGTCCGCGCGACCCAGGGATCGAGCCAGCGAACCTGCGCATGCTCTCCTCGTACTGGGAGCAGGTCCGGCGGCTGTATTGTGCGTTCGAAAGCGATATCCGCGCCGGCGCCTCCGAGGTGTACGTGCACGGCATGCCCGGCGGGCAATTCACCAACTTGCGTGAGCAGGCGCGCGCGCTCGGCATCGATGGAGCCCACTGGCCACAGGTGGCCCAGGCGTATGCGGACGTCAACCAGTTGTTCGGCGACATCGTCAAGGTCACCCCGAGCTCGAAGGTCGTGGGCGACATGGCGCTGCTGATGGTCACCAGCGGTCTGACGCGCGAGCAGGTGCTGGACCCGAGTGTCGATGTGCCATTCCCGGAATCGGTGGTCAGTTTCTTCCACGGAGACCTCGGTCAACCGTACGGGGGCTTTCCCGCTGAACTGCAGCACAAGGTGCTCAAGGGCGCCGCGCCGCTCACGCAGCGGCCGGGCGCCTCGATGTCGGCAGTCGATCTGGAGGCCGAACGCGTCCGGATCCAGAAGGCCACGCCGCGCGCCGTCAGCGACGAGGATCTGGCCTCGTACTTGATGTACCCGAAGGTTTGGCTCGATTACGCCGCGGAACGCTCTCGCTACGGCGACGTCGGCGCCCTGCCGACGTCGGTGTTTTTCTACGGCATGGAGCCAGGCGAGGAAATCAGCATCGACCTCGAGCGCGGCAAGCGACTGTTCGTGCGCTATGTGGCCTGCAGCGAAGTCCACGAGGACGGCACCCGCACGGTGTTCATGGAATTGAACGGACAGCCTCGGACGCTGCGCGTCGCGGACCGCAGCCAAGTCGCCAAACGGCCCCCGCAGCGTAAGGCCGTCCCAGGCGATGCGAAGCAGGTGGGTGCGCCGATGCCGGGCACCGTGGCGACCATCGCGGCCAGCGTGGGACGCAAGGTGACCCGCGGCGACGTGCTGGTGAGCCTCGAGGCGATGAAGATGGAAACACAGGTCCGAGCCGAGATGGACGGCGAGGTCGCCGAGGTTCTCGTCAAACCCGGCCAACAGGTCGATCCGAAGGATCTGCTCGTCGTGTTGCGCTGAAGGATGATCGGCGCGGCAGCGAACCGTCGTGCGACGACAATCATGGGTGGCGTGGGATCCAGCCCGATCCGCGTAGGCGCCCCTGTGTCCGGGAGATACCGTTGAACGAATGGTTCCTGTTCGCCGACCGGCGCAGTTCGAAGGCGTTCTGGCTGGGAACACTCGCCGTCGTGGTCGGCGTGCTCCTGCACCTGCCCGCCTTCATCATGGCGGGTGCCATGCATTATCGAATGGCCGGCATGCCGATGGGTGCCCCGATGCTGTGGGGCATGGCCTGCATCCTGACGGGTATCGCTGCGGCCATTTACGGACTGCTGCCGAAAGGGCCTGCGTTACAGCTCGCCACGACTCGCGAACGCATCGTCGCCCCGGAGGATGCGCCTCTCAATCCATGGCACTGGGCGGCCTGCGGGGCGCTCGCCATCGCGCTCGTGGTCGACATCATGAAGGTGAGCTCGCTCGGGTTCGTAATGCCGGGCATGCGCATCGAATACGGACTCAGCACGGCGACAGTCTCCCTGCTGCCGCTGTCGGCGCTGACGGGGGCGACTCTCGGATCATTTCTCTGGGGAACGCTCGCGGATCGCTACGGCCGGCGTGCCACTCTCCTGCTGGCCGCCGTCATGTTCATCGGCACCTCGATTTGCGGAGCCATGCCCTCATTCGGTTGGAATGTGTTCATGTGTTTCCTGATGGGAGCTTCGGCGGGCGGTCTGCTGCCGGTGGCTTACGCGTTGCTCGCGGAGATCATGCCGACCCGCCATCGCGGTTGGAGCCTGGTGCTCGTTGGGGGCGTCGGTGCGCTCGGCGGGTATCTGGCCGCCTCGGGGTTCTCCGCGCTGCTGCAGCCGCACTTCGGCTGGCGAATCATGTGGTTTCTGAACTTGCCCTCGGGCTTGATCCTGATGGCGTTTTCCCCATTGATCCCGGAGTCGCCGCGCTTCCTGGTCCACCTCGGGCGGCCCGACGAGGCGCAGGCGACCCTGCGACGCTTCGGCTCGATCCTCATTGCGAACACCGAAACGCCGGGCGAGGACGTCACTCTCGATCATTCGAGCCTACCCCCCGCCGAGCGACGTTTCCTCGGCACCACCGTGGCGCTGACCGTTGCCGGTCTAGCGTGGGGGTTCGTCAACTTCGGGCTGCTGCTGTGGCTGCCGGGCGAGCTGATCGCCGCAGGTCGAAACATGGCACTCGCCGCAACTCTGATCACCCGTTCATCGCTGCTCGCCGCCCCGGTCGTAGTGCTCGCCGCCGCGCTCTATGCGCGCTGGAGCACCAAAGGGGCCCTGCTCACAATGACCGCGATCACTGCAGCAGGGATCCTCGCGCTGGTTCTTCAGCACAGCGGGCTCTCGGTCGCGAGAAGCCCGCTGCTTGCGCCGGTGCTGCTGCTGGTAGGGTCTACCGGCGTCATTTCCATCCTGCTGCCGTACTCAGCCGAAAGCTACCCGCTGCGCATCCGGGGCCGCGCCACCGGCTGGGTAGCTGGCTGCAGCAAGGCAGGCGGCCTGATCTGCCAGGGTCTTGGCGCACTGGCACTGGTACCGACATTACGCGTTTCCGCCGCCATCATCGCCGTGCCGGTGTTCCTCGCGTTGGTACTGATTGCCCGCTACGGCCACGAAACCCGTGGCCGTGACCTGCGCGAACTTGACCTGGCATCTTCCGCGCCTCGTGTCAGCCACGATTGAGCAGCAGCAACGCCAGGCCGTGCTGCGGCACCCTCACCGTAATGTGGCCATCCTTCAGCTGAATCGGCTTAGGCGGCGCCAGCCGACCGGCCGCACGAAGTGCCGCGATCTGCGCCCGAGTAGGCCACCGCGGCCTGCCCATCTCATCAAATGCACGCAACGCATTGCTGTGTCGATCATCAACCCGCCACAGGTAACCGCGAGCGCCGGGCGGAAAATCCCGAACGTCAATGTCGAACACCCTTTGGGTACGGTGCAACGGTGGCGGGGTGTAATGCGGACCCGAGCCATCCGGCGGTGAGTAATCCCACAACGCAAGGGCCAGGGAGCCGTTGCGCTTTTTCGTAATCAGCGCGGAGCGTACATTCGGCTCCAGGCGCTCGTGGCCGAGTTTGTGCAACAGCACGAATCCATTGAACGATGCCTTCGGGATGTCGTCCTCGGCGATCAGACCGAATCCACCGTAGAACGGTTTGCGCACCACCCCGCCTTCCTCGAATACATCAGAGAATGTCCAGTAGCTCATCGAGTGCACCAATCCATCGCACTGACGAATCGTACTTGCCATCCAAGGTCCCATAAATGGCGTATCGGTCACATCTGGCTCATTGCTGTAACTCGCATTGAACTCCGACAACATTAACGGCAGATGCGGGTACGGTGAACGGACGATTTCGTCGTGCACCTTACGCACCGCACGGCATACCATCGTGCGTCGACTCACGTACTCCTGCTTCCCGAAAACGTTCCGCGCCGTGTCGTTGCCGTAGACATGCGTGCTGACGAAGTCGATCGGGGCGTGCACTTTCGCCACATGGCGTAAAAACGCCGTTATCCACGCGGCCTGCGCCGTCGCCGGACCGCCCACGCGCAATCGACTGTTAACGCTCTTCAACGCGCGCGCCGTCTGATCGTAGAGCTTGAAATAGGTGCGTTGCTTCGGCACGCCACCCCAGAAGCTCAGATTCGGCTCGTTCCAGACCTCAAAGTACCACTTCGATACTTCATTAATCCCATACTGTTTGATGAGGTGACGTGCAAGTGCTTTCACCATATCGTCCCACGCCGCGTAGCTGCGCGGTGGTGAAACGTTCGGGTGATACCAGAAGCCCTGTCGCATCTTCGGATTGCTGGCCAACGCCGTCGGCATGAAATCCAGCTCTACGTACGGTCGAACACCGTGCGCGAGAAGCGCATTTTCAATCTGATCGACATAGGAGAAATTATAGGGCGCCGTAGCCGGCTTAACGTTCGGGTTTCGGGCATAACGATCATAGAACACCGCCGGATGACCATCCGCGAGCCCGACATGATCGTCCAGAAGACCATGAAATCGCACGTAACGAATGCCGGTCGCGGCCTTCATCGTGGCGAGATCGCGCTGATAATTCGCGCGCAAAACGAGCGCCGCCCTGCCGGAGCCAAACATATGCTCCCAGAAATGCGGAAAGCGCTGCCCGTGCGCGCGCGCGTCAATACGCAATGTCTCCCGGGACGGATCTGGTCGGCGAGTCGGCGCCGGCACCCGAGCGCTCGCACACCCCCAATACGCCGCTATGAAAACCAGTAGCGATAGAACCGTGCGCTTCATGAAAATCCCTCCGCGACGTCGGACCAAGAACTTTGCTGATCTATTTAGCAATACCATAAGTGCCAATGCTCACGTGTTCATCGTTGCACGTTAACGCGTGCT
>JAKBDK010000050.1:0-20573 GCA_021834525.1 Pseudomonadota bacterium
GTCTTTGATGCGCTCCTTCAACGCCTCTCGCTGTTTGGGCATCAAATCCGCCATCTCGTCTTTGTCGTACAGTGTGAACAGCCAGAACTCCGGGCCACCCGTCCAGTAGTAATAGATCACCCGCAGACCGCCGCGCTTGCCCTTGGAACGGCGCGCGTCGCTGAATCGCACCTTACGCAAGCCGCCCGTCCCTGGGATCACCTCGCCCGCCTCTGGGTTCGCCATCAAGGTTTCCTGAAGGCGGCCGAGGCCACCGTCATCCAGGTAGCTCTCTCGGCTTCGCTCAAAAGCCGGCAATTCAACGAAGACCGCCTGCATGACAGTGAGCATTATACGCAAGTTGCGTATAGTCGCAAGCTGCAGTCTGGAGCGGAGATCCTGGCTTCTTCAGCAGGGCCCACCACGATTGTTCTCGATTCCCATCGGCCCCCGCAGCCGCCGCCCCGCCCTGCGCCCGGCGCGCGGCTCGGCACGGCCGCTGAGGCCAAGGAACCAAGCAAAGAAGGACGGTTCGTGAATCAGCACCTCTCCGCGTGGAGAGTCGAAGACAGCGGCCAATGATCCGTTTACCGCGCGGCATCGGAGCGCCCACGTGACACGATTGACGCTGAGCAAATGCGGGTGTCGTGCAACGAGCTGAGCTTTGGTGGCGAGTGAGACGCGCCACGCTATTTGATGGACTGGCTTTCACGATCGGTGATGGATGTGCGGTGTGAGTGATCGTGGCGGCGACGGGCTAGCGACGTGAGCGGGTCAGCACGGGGGGTCGGCGAAGGGAAGCGGATGCTGCGCTTGGAGGAGGACCCGTTCCCGGTAGAGCCGCTCGCGGTCGCGCTCGTCGGCCCGGTATGGACCTGACCCGCCTATGCAGAGATCTGCATAGGCGGGTCAACTCCAGTTCGGGAATGTCGCCGATTCGGACGAGCGGCCCCTTACTCGGACCTGCGCATGATAGGAAACGTCCTTCGTGAGCGGCGAGACGATGCGCTGGATGGAAGCCCTGTGCGCCTCGGTGCACTGCGTGCAGCGGCGAGTAAGTCGCTGCACGGCGTCTGCACAAAAACAGCGCATACAGTGAACCTTGCGAGCCGCGCATGCTCGCAAGCCGCTGGTATTTGAGACGAATTGGTGGGCCGTGTAGGGATCGAACCTACGACCAAGAGATTAAGAGTCTCCTGCTCTACCAGCTGAGCTAACGGCCCAATTTTTTATCGCGACAGCCGCCCGATGCGGCTGTCGCAGAATCTGGGGTGGACGATGGGACTCGAACCCACGACAACCGGGATCACAACCCGGGACTCTACCAGCTGAGCTACGTCCACCGTCGTCACAACCATCCCCCCGCGCAGCCCGCTCACCCGCGTGCTGCGGCTGGCGTGCCCGGCAGGACTCGAACCTGCGACCACCGGCTTAGAAGGCCGGTGCTCTATCCAACTGAGCTACGGGCACGCGAAACGGCATCGCCCAATCGCCCGCAAGCCAGACCTGCCGCACGGGGGCGCGAATCATACGTAACCACGGGCGCCAGCGTCAATTTGGATTTTACCCCCCGGGCCGCCCACTGCGGCGAGTACAGCCGGCCGGACGGACCGGGCTATGATGGGGCCGCCACCCTCCCTCAGAAGCCCGCACGCCTGCCCATGGCCGCCGAGCACCCTGCACAGACGCCCCCGCCGCGGCCGTCCCGAGACGCCCTGGAAATCGAGTGGCAGCTGGCCACCGAGGATCTGGCCGCGGTCCGCCGCTGGCTCGGCACCCCTGCGGCTGCGCTCGGGGTGAGGGTCGAGCCGCGGGCGCCCCAGGTGCTGCACGACACCTACCTCGATACGCTGGATTGGCAGGTCCTGCGCGCCGGGTTCGCCCTGCGGGTGCGCCGGGACGGATCGCGCGCCGAGGCGACGCTGAAGAGCCTGCGTTCGGCCCGGACGGACCGGGCTGAGCGCCGCGAGATCACCGAGACCCTCGCCGACTGCGCCACGGGCCCCGACGGCGGGGACGGCCCGGTCGGATCCTGGCTCAGGCGCACGCTCGGCCGCACGGCGCTGCACCCTCTGTTCAGCGCGCACACCCGCCGGGAACGCTTTGCGGTGCACCCGGAAGCGTCCCCGGGGCAGATCGGGGAAATCGCGCTGGATGACACCCAGCTGCTCGACGCCACGCAGCGGCCGCTCGAGCGGCTGCGCCGGGTCGAGGTGGAGCTGACCGAGGGCGCCCCCGAGGCGCTGCTGCCCCTGGTGGATGCCCTGCGCGGCGCCTGCGGCCTCGAGCCGGCGCGGGAGAACAAATTCGCCGCCGGGATCCGTGCCGCCGCACTGCACCCGCCGCGCCCCTGAAGGGACTCAGTGCGCGCCGGCGGAGACCTCGGCCGACATCGCAGTCTTGGTCGGACGGGCGAACCAGATCAGCACCACCATGGCCACGAACAGATACCCCGAGACGTAGAAGATGTCGTCGGCCGAGAGCATGTACGCCTGCTGGGTCACCATCTGATTGAGCATCAGGCCGCCCTGCTGGCGCGACAACCCCATCGCACGCGCATGAGCCATGAACTGCTGGGCCTGGGGATTGGAGGTGAGCCGCTCGACCAGCTGTGCATGGTGCAGCGTCGCGCGCTGCCACCACAGCGTGGTCGTGATCGAGGTCGCAAATGAGCTCGCCGTGATGCGCGAGAAATTGATCAGGCCGGACGCCGAGGCGATGCGATCCGGTTCGAGTCCTGAGAACGCCAAGGCCAGCAGCGGGATGAAGAACGTGGCCATCGCCGCGCCCTGGATCACCGTCGGCAGCAGCAGCGTCTGGAAATTCGCCTGGGTCGTGAAGTGCGAGCGCATGAACATGACCAGGGCGAACACCAGGAAGGACACCGTGACGAACCAGCGCGGGTCGAGCCGATCGACCAGACGGCCGACCATCGGTGTCATCAGGATCGCCAACAGCCCGACCGGAGCGAGGACCAGGCCGGCGAGCGTCGCGGTGTACCCCATGTATTGCTGCAGCCAGAGCGGCAGCAGTACCACGTTGCCGAAGAACAGCCCGTAGCCGATCGACATGGCCACTGAGCTGACCAAGAAGTTGCGCCGGCGGAAGAGGCTCAAGTCGACCACCGGATGCCGATCCGTGAGCTCCCAGATGAGGAACACGACGAACGCGATCACCGCGATGATGGACAGCGAGACGATGAGCGTGGAGTTGAACCAGTCGAGGTTCTTACCCTTGTCGAGCATGACCTGCAGCGCGCCGACCCACACGATGAGCAGCCCGAGCCCGACCATGTCGATCGGTAGCTTCACGGTCGGGGTTTCGCGCTGGCGATAGATGCTCCAGGTGAGCAGCGCGGCGACGATGCCGACCGGCACGTTGATGTAGAAGATCCACGGCCAGGAGATGTTGTCCGTGATCCAGCCACCGAGCACCGGCCCGACGACCGGGGCCACCAGAGTGGTCATGGACCAGACCCCGAGCGCCGCGCCGGCCTTGGCTTTCGGATAGCTCGAGAGCAGCAGCGCCTGCGACAGCGGGATCATCGGGCCGGCGACCAGACCCTGCAGCGCCCGAAACGCCACCAGCAGCGAGAAGGTCGGCGCCAGGCCGCACAATGCCGAGGAGAGCACGAACAGAATGGTCGAGGCGGTGAACAGACGCACCTGCCCCACGCGGCGCGTCAGCCAGCCCGTGAGCGGCATCGAGATGGCATTGGCCACCGCAAACGACGTGATCACCCAGGTGCCCTGATCGGGCGAGACCCCGAGATCCCCTGCGATCGCCGGAATCGACACGTTGGCAATCGACGTGTCGAGCACGTTCATGAACGTCGCCAGCGACAGCGCGATCGTGCCGAGCACGACGGCCATTCCCTGCAGCGGCGGCAGTGCGCCCGGTGCCGCCACCGGCGGCGGTGCCGGTGTGCTCGGCACGAGAGATTCGCTCATGGGACCGGCACTCCCTCAGTACAGCCAGTGCCCGGAACGCAGCAGCCGGGTCGAGCGCGTGCCCGCTCGGCCGTCCGCGGCCACCCGCTCTGCATCGCGCCCGGCGTGCCCCTTGGCGACGCCCCGCAGGCCGTTCAACCGCGCATCCTCGGCTCGGACTCGCCCGGCCGTGCGATCGACGCGGGTCGGGGTCGGATCGTTCGCGGCGATGATCTGTCGAATGGCGCGATTCGCCTGCGCATCGACGGAGCTGAACACATCGGTCGAGGCTGCCGGAGCCGTACTGGCCACCTCCGGCAGTCGTGGCGAGCGATCGTGCCGAACGTCGACGTACGCGTCCATGGACAGACCGATCTGCAACGGATGCTGCGCGAGTTCCTTCGGATCGAGCGCGATGCGCACCGGTACGCGCTGCACGATCTTGATCCAGTTGCCGGTGGCGTTCTGCGGCGGCAGCAGCGAGAAGGCCGAGCCGGTGCCGGCGCCGAAGCCGATCACGTGTCCGTGAAAGACCACGTTGCTGCCGTAGAGGTCGGACACCAGCCGCACCGGCTGACCGATGCGCATGTCGGCCAGTTGGGACTCTTTGAAGTTGGCATCCACCCAGACCTGATTCAGCGGCACCACGGACATCAGGGACATGCCCGGACCCACGTGCTGGCCGAGCTGCACGTCGCGCTTGGCGACGAACCCCGACACGGGCGCCGGGAGCACTGTGCGCGCGTACGTCAGGTAGGCCGCGTGCACTGCGGCTGCGGTGGCCTGCACGGCCGGATTGCTGGCGATGGTGGTGTGATCAACCCATGCCCGGTTGGCCGCCAGCCGCTGTTCGGCGGCCGCGAGCGCTGCACGTGCGGCATTGACGGCGTCGAGCGCATGCTGCAGATCCTCGCCCGAGATCGCGCCCGTGCGCGCCAGGCGCGCACGGCGCGCGTAGTCGGATTTCGCCTGGGTCAGCGCCGTGCGGCTCACCTGCACGTCGGCGCGCAGTTCATCGGTCGTGGCGAACAGGTTGCGCACCTGGCGTACCGTGCTTGCAAGCTGCGCCTCGGCCTTCTGCAGCGTCACTTGCGCGTTGGCCTGATCGAGCTGCACCAGCGGCTCGCCCGATTTCACGAATTGCGTGTTGTTGGCATCGATGGCGACCACCGTGCCGGAGATCCGCGGTGTGATCTGCACCACGTTGCCGCTCACATAGGCGTCATCCGTGTACTCGACGAACCGGGCGTAGCTGTACCAATACGCCCCGTAGCCGATGCCGGCGAGGACGACGACCACGCCGACTGCCGTGAGCCATCGCGCCCGGGGGCTGCTCCAGAGTGAATTCGTCCTGTCTTTGGCACTCGTCATGATGCGTTTGCTCCCGGCGGTGTCCGCCGAATCCTCTTCTTGCTGCCGCGGCGATGTATGCCTAGGCAACCGTCTGTCGCAAAAAACTCGGCGATTCAACCCGCGTTGTGCAGCATGCGGGTCAGGTAATCTCTCAATCTGCGTGCGTCTGGTAGCTCCATCCCGCGCAGAAAGCGGTTCTGCACCGCCACGGAAATCTCCAGCATGCGCGGATACGCCGCGCGCCCTGCCTCGGTGGCCTCGAGATAAATCAGACGGCGGTCCTTCACGCAGCGCATCCGGCGCACCAGTCCCTTCTTCTCGAGCCGATCAATCATCCGAGTCATCGCGCCGGCGTCATAGGACAGGTCCTTGCAGAGGTCGGATGCCGACTTGCGATCTGCCGTCCCCACCAGCCGCACCATCACCACGAACTGCGCCGAAGTCACTCCCAGTGCGGACAGGTGAGCGTCCGCCGCGAGTTCTCGATCGAGCGCCGCGAGCATCTCGACCTTCACTCGGGTCATGAGATACCCGATGCTCTCGCTCGGCTCGTACGTTTCAATGTCGTAGATGTTCGCCAACACCCGTCTCCACGCCTATCTCTCGTAAGAGATATCTGAACATATATCTGCCTAGGCCGCTATTGTAGAGGCAGTTACTGTTCATTTCAAGCGGCCGCGTCAGACCCGACGGAGCGCGCTACTTAAGCTGGAGCGTGACTGTAATAAAGCTGTGAACGGGCTGTCCCGGGACTGTCACACGGGGTGGCGATGATGCGCGCACTGCAGGAGTAGGACAGATGAGACTCGACACACACAGCCGGTGGAAGGCGGCCCTCTCGGCCGCGGCACGTCAGACGCTCGCGGAACGCTGGCGCAATACCCTTCACGCCCTGCGCGTCGCCGAACTCGAATACCGCGCCCTGTACGCGGCGCACGAGGTCGATATCCAGGCGCTGCGCAAGACCGCCCAGCGCATCCACGATCTGACGCAGCTGCGCGCGGTGCTCGCCGGAGAAATCGGCGGCAAGCCGGCCTGAACGGCCGGCTCGCCGCCCTCGCTCAGTAGCCTGCCGCCAAGCCGGCCGGGCTGCGCCGATCGTTCGCGCCCTCGAGCAACTGGGTGTACGGGTTGACCAGGATCGCCTCATCGGCGCCCCAGAACTTGATCTGCTTGAACTCGTACCCCATCCGCATGAGGCGCCGCTTGACAGACGGGCGCATCAGTCCCGGCTGCACGAATACGGCCTCTGGATACCATTGCTGGTGCATACGCGGCGCATCCACCGCCTGCTGCATATTCATGCCGAAATCGACGACATTCAGGATGCTCTCGAGCACGCTCGAGATGATCGTCGACCCGCCGGGCGCTCCCGTCACCATGAACAGCCGCTTGCCGCGGAGCACGAGGGTCGGGGTCATCGAACTGAGAGGCCGCTTGCCAGGCTCAATCGCGTTCACTTTGCCCTGAACGAGGCCAAAGGAGTTCGGCGCGCCCGGCTTAGAGGTGAAATCGTCCATCTCGTTATTGAGGAAAAATCCAGTATCTCCTGCGATTTGCCCGAGGCCAAACAGATAGTTGATGGTGTACGTCACCGCCACAGCGTTTCCGTGCCGATCCACGATCGAGTAACTGGTCGTGTCGGTACCCTCGGTGGCGCTCAGATTTCCCTTGATCTCGGCCGACGGTGTGGCGGCATCCGGTCTGATGCTCGCACGCAATTTCGCCACATGCCGCGCCGACAGCAGCCAGCTGATCGGGTTGTGCACAAACGCCGGATCGCCGAGATAGGAGTTGCGGTCGGCGAACGCGCGCCGCTCAGCCTCTGCCAAATAGTGGATGCTCATAACAGAGCCGTAGCCCCACTTGGAGAACGGATATGGCTCGATCATCTGCAGAATCTCGCAGATCGTCACGCCCCCAGAACTCGGCGGCGGAGCAGATACGACCGTAAACCCGCGATAGCTGCACTCGACAGGATCGGCCCATTGCACCGTGTAGTCCCTGAAGTCCTTCATCGACAGGATACCGTGGTGCGCGCGGCTTGCCGCAACTACCGCCCGGGCAATCGATCCACGATAAAACGCGCGATCGCCGTCGCGGGAGATCAGTTCGAGCGTTCGCGCAAGCTGCGGTTGGCGCAGCCGCTGGCCGGCCACGTACGGTTTGCCGTGATTCAGGAAGATCGCCGCGACGTTCGGGTGTCTGGCGAATTCCTGCTTGGCGTATCCGGTGATGTGCGTATCCAGGATCTTGACATCACCCTGATCGAGCACGTAGCCGTCGCGCGCCAGGCGAATCGCCGGAGCCATGACCTGCTGCCGGCTCATGGTGCCGTATTTGTGCAGCGCCGCATCCAGGCCCATGACCGTTCCGGGAACACCAACGGAGAGCCACGTCTTCGTGCTCCGCCCCGGAACCACATTGCCCGCAGCGTTCTGATACATCGTCGGCGTCGCCTTCAGCGGCGCCTTCTCCCGGAAATCGAGAAATACGTTGCGGCCGCTCGCGAGATGAATGGTCATGAACCCGCCGCCGCCGATGTTACCGCAGCACGGGTGCACCACCGCGAGCGCATAGCCCACGGCGACAGCCGCGTCGATCGCGTTGCCACCCTTCTTGAGGATCTGAAGCCCAACCTCCGTAGCCAAGTGCTGCGACGTGACCACCATGGCGTGTCGCGCCAGGACCGGCCGGTCATGCGCCAGTGCGGCCACCGTGGCCGGTGGCGCGCTCGAGTCCAGCGCCCGAGCCGGAATCACATTCCTCACGCCCGCCGTCGCAGCGACCGATGAGGCCGCCGGTAACGCCGCGACGGCCGCGACCGCCATCCACATCAGATGAGCCTTGCGCATGTGCATCACGTTCATCCTATTGCCTCGTTCACTAATTGCTCAGTGTTGCAGATCACGATCGTCAGTTCCAGCGGTAGGCCACGGTC
This sequence comes from Pseudomonadota bacterium, assembly GCA_021834525.1. GTDB lineage: Bacteria > Pseudomonadota > Gammaproteobacteria > Steroidobacterales > Steroidobacteraceae > 13-2-20CM-66-19. The sequence continues at coordinate 8,203 of JAKBDK010000050.1, forward strand.
CCGTAGTAGTACGCGCCGTTGAAGCCGAACGGCGACGAGAACGGATAGGGGAAAATGCCGGTGAAATTATTGAGACTGTTATTCTGCTGCGGGTACGTATTGCCGATGTCGTTGCTGCCGGCAGTCAGCTGCCACCCCGACCAATGATAGGTGAGGCTGGCATCGAGAATGTAGCGCGCACCAAAGGTCTGATCATACTTCGGACCGTTGCTGCTGATGGCGTTCCACTGCCCGTAGCGGGTGATCTGCCCATGCACCACCCAGTGTCCGACGTCCCAATCAGCCAGAATGAACGTCTTGGTCAGCGGCGTGGCCGACGTGAGGAAGCCCTGCTCCTGTCGGTCGACGATCGGCAGCACCAATCCATTCAGGGCATCTTGCTGCGGATTCGGGGCAATACTGGTGATCTGGGTCTTGTTGTAGTTGAACCCAGCACTGAGCGCCAGCCGCGACGCCGCGAGCGGCACGGTGTAGTGCGCCACCAGATCCGCTCCGCGCGTACGCGTATCGACGCCGTTGTAGAAGAACGCACCGCCATCGACGAACGGGATGCCAACCGAGGTGAGATAGTTCTGCACTGCCGCACCGGTCAGATCACCGCTCAGGACGATGCGGTGTGCAATTGCGATCTGGTAGGCATCGAGCGTCACATACAGGCCGTCATGCGGCGTGACCACCATTCCGAGGGAGAAACTATGCGACTTCTCGGCTTTCAGGGGTTGTGCGCCGAGCGCCTGAGCAGCCGGGTTGCTTACCGGAAATTGGCGGATGTTGTATGGGACATTGTTGAAGAATATGGTGGAAGTATTCGAGTAGTACTCCTGCTGCAGCGTCGGCGCCAGAAAGCCCGATGCGGCAGTCCCGCGCAGGGCAATCACCTTGTTGAACGCGTAACGACCCGACAGATCGTACGTGGTCGCACCACCGAAGTCGCTGTACTGTGAGCGCCGAACCGCAAATTCCGTCGAGAGATTCTTGGTCCAGTTGCTCTCCAGATCGAGATAGATCGCCCGGCTGTTGCGCGAGTGCGAGCCGGCATCAAGCGGCGTGTAGCCCGGGAATACCTGGGCGCCAGCGCCGGCATAGGATTGCGGATCGCCCTGGAAGACGGTGAACTCGTCGCTCTCGTAATCGAGGCCCCAGGCGACCAGTAGCCCGTCCTTGACCCAGCTGGGATTGAATACGCGCTTGAAGTCGGCATTCGCCACACTCTGGCGAATCTTGTTCATGCCGATATAGAAATCAGTGGGTGACGCGCTGCCGAGCGAATAATTGAACGTGTCTGCCGTGTTGAGCTTCCAGGAATTCCCGCCGGTGTCGGCACTGATGTCGTAATGCCAGCCGAGCACCCTGCCGCGCACGCCGAGCACCTCCTGGTCATCGAACAGGCTGCTCGCTTCAATTGGCAGGAAGCCGTGCGGGTAGACCGCAACCGCAGCGGGCTGACTGCTCTGATACTGCGACAACGCGCGAAAGAATCCGCCCGCCCAGGTATTGCTGTGGTTCACGATGGTGAAGCCGTACAGATGGACTTCGGGGCTGAAGTCGTACTGCATATTGATCGCGGCCTGCAGAGTCTGCTGGTCCGGCAGTCCGTAATGCACCGTGGTCTTGCCGTACTCGGGGTCGCCCGGAAACCGGTAGTCGGGGTTGGCGCGATTCGTGGACTCCTGGTGGGTACCGTCCAGGCTCACGCGCACCCAGCCATGACTGCCCAATGCCACGCCGTCATCAACGCCGCCCGTCACCGTCCTGCCATCGCCCCTGACGTATTGGCCGACCGACGCGAATGACGATCCGCCCCGGCCACCGCGCTTCAGAATGATATTGATGACGCCGGCGATCGCGCCCGAGCCGTACTGCGCAGCCGCACCGTCGCGCAGGATTTCGATGTGGTCAATCGCATTGATGGGAATGGCTGCCAGATTGACCGGCGAGGAACCGCGGCCGAACTCACCGTCGACGTTCGTGATCGCGGTGTCGTGGACGCGCTTGCCGTTGATCAGCACGAGCGTCTCGTTCGGCGACAGGCCGCGCAGCTGTGCCGGCTCCGAGGCATCTGTCGCATCGGTGATCGTCGACTGCGGGAAATTGAACGACGGCAGCAACACGCTCAACGCGGCGTTCAGATTCGTCGCGCCGGTTGCAGCCAGCTGGGTCGGGGTCACCACGTCGATGGGGGACAGCGAGGTCGCCTCGGTGACGCCGACTTCCCGCGTACCGGTGACGATGACGGTGTGCAGCGCGGAGCGGGCCCGCGGCAGGTTCACGACCGTATCGCTCGGCGGCGGGTCCGCGGGCGGATCGCCCGCCGGGTCGCTCGGCGGATCGCTGCGCGAGCCCCCGGCGCTAAACGCCGCGGCGTACATCTGCGGCGGGTCGCCCTGGCGGGCCAGTGCCCCGGCAGCCGGAGCATTCGGGGGACGGATTTCGATCACGTTGGTGTTCAGCCGCCGGTACGTCAGGTGCGTGCCGCCGAGCATGCGGTGCAGCGCATCGTCGATGGTGACCGTGCCGCGCACGGCCGGCGCCTCATGGCCGTCAGCGAACTTCGAGAAGAAGATGATCTGAATGCCGCTCTGGCGGGCCAACTCCTGCAGCGCCGCGGCGAGCGGCTGACTGCTGATGGCGAGCTGGAAGGTACGGGCCGGAGCGGCGCTGGCGAGCGGTGCGGTGCCGATCAGGCACAGCAGCGTGGCGAGCGCACAAAGCGGAAAACCTCGACGGTACATAGAACCTCCCCGATGACGACGTGGCGGCATTTGATGCTCGTTTTGATAAGTAGAGCGCTTCCAGCCGCGGTTGGCCCCCTCCCCTTGGAAAAAATAGCAACCGATGGAGTCTTCAGTCGCGAGGCGAATTCACTTGCGGGTGAGCGTTGCTCACGTGACTGGCTCGTATCCGTCGCAGCGTCACGATGCGTGTGCCATCGGGACTGCGGTGAATCTGCACGCCCGGTACGTCGGAGAGAAACTCGAGCAGCGACCCGGGGTCATCGAGCTGGATCACGCCGGTCACCTGACGGGCGCGCAGCCGCGCGCTGGCGATCACGATGTGCTGGCGGCCATCGCGGTCGAGTTCATCGACCACTTCGCCGAGCGGACGGTGCTCAAACACGAGCTGCCGGCGCGTCCAGGCCGTCGTCGCCGTCAGGTCACTCACCGGGCGTGGTGCGCTCATGCCGTGCGGCGTGATGCGCACCTGCTGCGCCACGCCGAGGATCAACGCACCCGCCGGCGCTGGAAAGCGCTCGAGCTGCGGGCGTACCCGCGCGGCATTGTCCGGCGGAGACGCGAATGGGGCCGGGTGCACCGGCACACGGGCCTGCTGGTCGCTCATGACCGCCACCCGGCCCTGCAGCACGGTGACCGCCGCATACTGGGGGCGCAGATCGACGTTGAACTCGGTGCCGATGGCGCGCACCACGCCGCCGTCGGCGTGCACATCGAACGGACGTGCCGGATCGTGGCTGACCTGGAAGAGCGCCTCGCCGCGCAACAGATGCAGCACGCGGCGGTGCCGGCGCAAATCCACCTCGACGGCCGAGGCGGAATTCAGCGTGACCCGCGAACCGTCGGCCAGCAGAATGGATCGTTGCTCACCCGCACGCGTGCGGTAAATCTGCGCCCCGCCCGGCATCCACAGCCATGCACCGAGTGCGGCAGCCAATGCCACCGCGGCCGTGGCCACCGCCACCCACCGCGCTCGGATCCGCCGCGGCGCGCGGTCCGCCGCCGCCCCGCGCATCTGCACCGGCGAGGCCGCGGTCGGCGTGAGGTCCACGGGGCGGATCGAGGCCCGGGCCGCTTCGATCAGCGCCTCAACCGGGGTATCCGGCCAGCGGACGGTACCGGCGCGCAGCGTGCCCACCAGCCGCTCGACCTCCAGGTACGCCTCGATTCGCTCCGGGGAGCGCGCCACCCAGGCGAGGAACTCGCGCCGCTGCGCGCTGGTCGCACCTTCCCCGTGCAGCAGCACCCACCAGTGCGCCGCCTCCTCGCTCCACCGCCGGTTGTCGTGCGTTGAACGCATCGGATCACTCATCGAGTACGGCACGCAGCTGCTCATAGCCGCGCGCCAGGTAGCGCCGAACTTGGCGCAGCGTCAGTTCCAGCTCCTGCGCGATCTGCTTGTACGAGTGTTCATCGCGCAGGCGCAGCAGCACCACGGCCCGCATCATCGGGGACATCCGCTCCAGCTGCTCGTTCAACCGCTGCTCGGACAATCTCGCATCGACGGTCAGCTCGGGCAGGCACTCATCGACAACGGCATCGTCCTCATCGGTACCGAGCGTCTCGGTGGGCGGGTATTCGCGCCGCCACTCGGCCACCACGTGGCCGGCGACGCGCATGAGGTAGGCCTGGGGATTGCGCACCTGCAGCAGGTCTGGGGCGCGCAACAGCCGCAGGTAGATCTCCTGGGCGAGATCCTCGACCTCGACCGACGAGCGGACGCGGCGCCCCAGAAACAGCAGAAGACTGCGATTCCAGCGCTGTCGCCATCCGACCACTACGGTCGCATTCGTCATGTTCGCTCACGACCTCCGCACAATCGCGGGCCTTCAGACTCTATAGAGCGCTGCGGGCGGCGCGTAGACCCCCGCCCGGCGCAAAAAAGATGACGCGTGGTGACGCTACCGGAATTCCCCCCAGCGGACAATGCGCCCCACGGCCGGGGCGAGCCAGGAGCGGATGTCGGCACGTCGGGAAGCCGGTACACTGGAGAAAAATCAATCCGAGCCAGGGGGATTCATGCTCCGCGCATTCAAAGTCATCGGATTCTGTGCTCTGCTCGCGTGTGCCGCGCCCGGGTTCGCGGCCAGCACGGTCGGCACCCGCATCCTCCCTCCCGCTGCGACCGCGCTGCACCAGCTGTTTCGCACCGAGTGGCAGCGCGAGATGCGCGAGCATCCGCTCGAAGCCTCGGGCGACGGCTTCCACCAGTACGACGGCCAATGGGCGGACATGAGCCTCGCAGCGCTGGCGCGCGAACACCAGGAGGACCTCCAGGCGCTCAAGCGCCTGGCGGCCATCCGCCGCAGCGCACTCGACCCCGAACAGCGCATCAGCTACGACCTGTTCAAGCACCGCTACGAGATGCGGGTCCAGGGCTATGACCTGAAGACCTACCTGATGCCCATGAACGAGCTGTGGGGCATCCAGACGCTGCGCACACTGACGCACACCCTGCGCTTTCGGACCGGCGCGGACTACCGCCATTATCTCGAGCGCCTGCGCACATTCATGCCGTACATGGATCAGACCCTCGCGCTGCTGAAGCAAGGCGTCCTCGCGGGCATGACCGAGCCGCGGGTGGTGATGCAGGGCGTACCGGCGCAGATCGCCGCCAACATCGTCACCGACCCGACGGCGAGCCCGTTCTACGCGCCGTTTCGCAAGATGCCCTCGATCATTCCGGCCGCCGAGCAGACCCGGTTGCGCGCCGAGGCGCGCAGCGCGATCGCCCAAGTCGTCACGCCGGCATACCGCAAGCTGCAGAAATACTTCGACCAGGACTACCTGCCGCAGTGCCGCACGAGCATCGCCGCCGAGGCGCTCCCCAACGGCAAGGCGTACTACGCCTACATGGTGCGCAAGTACACCACGACCGATTTGACGCCACGCGCGATCCACCAGATCGGCCTGAAGCGGGTCACCGAGATCCGCGCGCAGATGCAGCACGTGTTCGACCAGATCGGCTTCAAGGGCAGCTACCGGCAGTTCGTACACTACCTGCGCACCAACCCGCGCTTCTATTACAAGCACCCGGCCCACCTGCTCGAGGCATATCGCGCCGCGGCCATGCGCGTCAACCCGCTGCTCGTGAAATACTTCCCGGTCTGGATCCTGCCGCGCGTGCCGTACGGGGTGCGCGCCATCCCGGCGTCGCTCGCGCCGGACACCTACCCGGCATACTCAGTGCCACCGAGCGGTGACGGCAGTGTTGCGGGCTACATCGCGGTGAACCTGTACAAGCCGCAGAGCCGACCGAAATACGACATCCAGGTGCTGGTCTGCCACGAAGGCCGACCGGGACACCAGCTGCAGATTCCGATCGCCATGGAACTGAAGGGACTGCCCGATTTCCGCCGCTTCGACTACTACAGCTCGTACGGTGAGGGCTGGGCGCTGTACACCGAGTCGCTGTGCGACCAAATGGGGCTGTACGGCAATCCGTACTCCAAGTTCGGTTATCTCGACTGGCAGATGTGGCGCGCGGTGCGCCTGGTGGTCGACACCGGCATTCACTCCGAGGGCTGGTCACGCGCGCGGGCGGTGCACTACTTCGAACAAAACACCGCACTGAGCACCCAGAACATCAACACCGAAGTCAATCGCTACATCGCCTGGCCGGGCCAGGCACTCTCGTACATGGTCGGCCAGATGGACATCCTGCACCTGCGCAAGAAGGCCGAACAGACGCTCGGCGCGAAATTCAACATCAAGGATTTCCACGCCGCAATCCTCGAGCACGGCGCCATGCCGCTCACCGAGCTGAATCACGTGATCGACCGCTGGATCCGCAATCGCCAGGCCGGCAAGCCCCTCCGTCGACCGGCCGGCCGCTGACCCCGCGCCCCCCGGGGCATGCCCCGGGGGGTGTCATTGCCACGGGAAGTTTTCCTGGGGCTCGCCACGACGCTCCCCAACACGGACCGGCTTCCGGCACGTGCCGAATACGTCCGAACGGACGTCCGCGGCAGCGTCTGTGCACACTTGCCACCCACTCAAGGGGCGCGCAGAATCCGTGATATTAGATCAACTCTAATCGATGGGATCCACCGAGGGGGGCGGCCGATCGCCCTCCCGATCTGACATTGAGGATTGTTTCATGACGTTGAAGAGATTCGCCGGCGCGCTCGGCGCCGCGCTGTCCCTGATTGCGCTTGCGCCGGCCGCCCAGGCCCAGGCCGCCAGCGGCCCGGTACAGGCGCTGATTCGCTACCCCAGCCTGCACGGCCACACCGTCGTCTTCGAGGCCGGCGGAGCGGTGTGGAAAGTCCCCGTCCAGGGCGGCGAGGCCATACGACTCACCGCCGACTCTGGCTATGACTCCCATCCGCGGATCTCGCCGAACGGCCAGTGGGTGGCGTTTACGGGGTGGTACCGCGGCAATACGGATGTCTACGTGGTCTCGATCGACGGCGGTCCGGTCCGACAGCTGACCTGGCGTTCGGTCAATCAGCCGATGAACGGCCGGATCACCACGATGCCCGACAACGTGGTGATCGGCTGGACTCCGGACAGCCGCGATGTGGTGTTCCTGTCGCGTCGCGAGAGCTTCAATCCGCAGATCGAGCGCGCTTTCGAAGTGCCACTCACGGGCGGCCTGCCGACGGCGCTGCCGATGCCCTGGACCGGGCAGCTCTCCTTCAATGCCGCCGGCACGTCGGTGGCATACAACAAGCTCGCGCGCGTCCTGCGCCCCTTCCACCGCAAACACTATTTCGGTGGCCAGGCCGACGACATCTACACCTACGACCTGCAGACCGGTACCAGCACTCGTCTGACGCATTGGAAGGGCGAGGATGCCTACCCCATGTGGGTCGGCCACACTCTGTACTTCGCCTCGGATCGCGGCCCCGGTGGCGTGCTGAATCTGTGGGCGAAGAACCTGAAGACGGACGCGCTGCGCCAAATTACCCATTTCTCGACCTATGATGTCGACTGGCCGAGTGCGGGCAACAGCGGTATCGCCGTGTCCGATGGCGGCCGGCTGTACGTGTACTCGTTCGCCACGCACCAGCTTGCACAGGTGCCCGTCACCGTTCCGCTCGGCGGCACGCATACGCTTCCGTATGAATTCGCTGCGGCCAAGATGATCCGCGCCGCCGACGTGGCGCCGGACGGCAAGATTGCGGTATTCAGCGCACGCGGCGCGCTGTTTACCGTGCCGGTGAAGTACGGTCACACCACGGACCTCAGCACCCGCGTGGCGAGCAACGACAAGGATCCCGCCTGGTCACCCAACGGCAAATGGATCGCTTACCTGAGCGATGACGGCCAGAACAGCGCGCTGATGGTGCGCGCGGCCGACGGGCACGGCGCCCCGCGCGTCCTCGCGCCGAACGGCACGCTGAGCTATTCGGGGCCCCTGCTGTGGAGTCCGAACAGCCACTGGGTCGCCTACAGCACCTCACGCCAACAGCTGTGGCTGGTGAACGTCAAGACCGGCGCGCGCAAGGCGGTGAGCACCGATCGACAAATGATTGTCGGTGCGTTTGCGGACGTGGCCTTCTCGCCCGACAGCCGCTGGATGGCCTTCTCCAAGCACCTGCCCAATCATCTGCGCGCGCTGTTCATCTACAACGTCAAGAGCGGCAAGCTGCATCAAGTCAGCCGCGGCAACTTCAGCGACAGCCATCCGGCGTTCTCGCATGACGGCAAGTACCTGTACTTCGTGTCCGCGCGCCTGGTGAACCCGGTCCTCTCGAGCTACAACTTCAGCGCTTCGGGTGTCGTGCCGGATGGTCTCTACGTCACGACCCTGCAGGCAAAGACGCCCTCGCCGTTTGCGCCGCGCACGCAGCAGCCGACCGCCGGCCACCACGGGGCGCATGGCCCGCACAAGAAGGGAGCCGGCAAGCACAAGGGTAAGAAGAAAGGCGGCGGCAAGGCCAAGAAGACCGCGCACCTCATCAAGATCGATTTCCCCGGCCTGATCGAGCGCGCCGTTCAGGTGCCGGTGCCGGCCGCCAACATCATTCAGGTCGCTGAATTCCACGGCACGGTCTTCTACGCCACCGAGCCGGTGCCGGTGCTCGGCGGCGCCATTCCCGGTGAGGCGCCGCAGCTGCGCGCCTACAACCTCGCCAAGCGCAAGGGCCTCACCCTGGCACAGGGCATCGGCAGCGGCTTTGCGCTGTCGGCCGACGGCTCGACCCTGCTCTACCAGATCGGCACCCAATGGGATCTGCGCCCGGCGACCTTCAGCAAGCAGGCGCCGGCTAAGACGCTCGATACCGCGAACATGCAGATGCAGGTCGATCCGCGCGCGGAGTGGACCGAGATGTTCGGCGAAGCGTGGCGCAACGTTCGGGACTACTTCGCCGACCCGAAGCTCATCGCAACCGAGTGGACCGCCATTGGTCAGCACTACCGAGCGCTGCTGCCGCTGGTCCAGGATCGCCAAGACCTGAACTACGTGATGGCGAACATGATCGGCTCACTCGGTGAGAGTCACATGTACATCTTCGGCGGGGACATGGGCTGGAAGAGCCCGCCGCAGCCGACCGCCGGTCTCGGTGCCGAGTTCGCCCTGAATGGCGCGTCCGGACGCTATTACCTCAAACGCATCTTCCGCGGCGACAACACCGTTCCGGGCTATTACGCGCCCCTGGCGCAGCCCGGTCTGCGAGTCCAGCGCGGGGATTACGTGCTCGCGATCAACGGCATGCCGCTTCGTGAGCCGACCAATCCCTACGCTCTGCTGCAGGGCACGCTCGGCCAGACGGTGAGCCTGACGTTGGCGTCCAAGCCAGACGGAAAGCCCTGGACCATTCTGGTCAAGCCGGTGATCAACAGCGGCAAGCTGCACCTGCTGCACTGGATCAATCACAACCGCCGGGAAGTCAACAAGCTCTCCGATGGCAAGATCGGCTACGTGTACCTCAATGACATGGAGGCGACCGGACTGCACGAGTTCGTCCGCCAGTACTACAGCCAGATCAATAAGCCCGGGATGATCATCGATGACCGCTGGAACCTCGGCGGGTTCATCGACACCATCCTGTTCAATCAGCTGACGCAGAAGATGGTCGCTGCCTGGACGAACCGTCACGGAGCGCATTACCAGAGCCCGGAGAACGCCTACATCGGTCACCTGGCCGCGCTCATCAATCATGGCTCGGCCTCCGACGGTGACATCTTCGCGTATCGCTTCCAGCAGTATCACCTGGGACCGACGATCGGATCGCGGACCTGGGGCGGCGTGCGCGGCTACGACAATCAGTTCACGCTGCTGGATGGCGGTCAGCAGGTGGTCTCGGAGGTCGCCATGTACGGCACCGACTCGCAGTGGACGGTGGAGAACATCGGCGTGGTGCCCTCCATTCCCGTTCACGTGAACCCAGGGCTGCTCGCGCGCCACGGCGAGGACACCCAGCTGCAGACCGCCGTTCACGTGCTGTTGAAGGAGATCCAGCGCGCGCCGGTGATCGTGCCGCCGCGTCCGCACTGGCTGCCGGCGTTCCCGACGCAGCCGGCCTACCCGGCCTGCCCCTCCAACGCCGGAACCTGCCAGTAGGCAACTGCCACCGGATCCTGCCGGGCGACCTTCGGTCGCTCGGCAGGATCTCGCCACGGGCGGCTCCGAGGGACCGACCGGACCCGTCAAGCCGTCTCGGATCATCGAAGCCCTCCCCGGGGCAGCCCACTCCGGCTGAGATCCGGGCGGCGGGGCGGCCGCCTGCTTCGGGCGTTCGCGGGTCGTTCCCCGAGGCGCCGCGCAGTTCACACTGCTCCATGCGCTACGATGGCCCACACGGCGCCGGTCGCAGGTGCCGGCCCCGAGCCGCTGCGCTCAATGCCCTACCCACCGCAACAGACGAAACCCTCATGAGCGACGAACCCCGGCAGCGTGCCGACATCCTCCATCGCTTGATCGTCAGACCCGTGCGTCGCACCGACTATGATCGGTGGCGTCCGCTGTGGGATGGTTACAACCATTTTTACGGGCGCAGTGGCCCCACCGCACTGCCGGAGCAGATCACCGCCACGACCTGGGAGCGCTTCCACGATCCGGCCGAACCGATCTGCGCGCTGCTCGCCGAAGCAGACGCCACGATCGTGGGACTGACTCACTTCCTATACCATCGCAGCACGACCCGTCTTCATGACGTCTGTTATCTCCAGGACCTGTATACGGCCGAGCATGCTCGCGGACTCGGTGTCGGACGTCGGTTGATCCAAGCCGTCTATGCTGCTGCGCAAGACCAGGGCTGCAGCCGCGTCTACTGGCAGACCCAAACGACGAATCAGGCGGGGCGTGCGCTCTATGACCAGATTGCGGTCCATCACGGCTTCATCGTCTACACACATGATTTGAAGTGACCGCCGACGCCGCGGGTCACGGTGCGCGGGGGCAAAGCGCGGGCGATTCGGCTAGGCTTGCTACTTTGACCACTGACGTCATCGCGAGCCCCATGTTCCTCTCCATCACTGTGCTCCTGCTCGCCGGCGCCTCGGCCGGCTTTCTCGGCGGTCTGCTCGGCATCGGTGGCGGACTGCTGGTGGTCGCCGCTCTCAGCCTGGCATTGCCGGCGCTCGGGGTGCCCAAAGCAGACGTGATGCACGTCGCGGTGGCCACCTCCATGGCCACGATCGTTCTGACCCTCGCATCCTCTGCGACGGCGCACATCCGCCGCGGCACCGTGGTCTGGCCGAGCTGGGCATGGCTCGCGCCCGGCATGGTGATCGGCGGCATTGTCGGGGCGCACGTCGCTCAATGGCTCTCGGCTCAAGCCCTGCGCTGGGGAATCACGGCGTTCTGCGCACTGACTGCGGGACGCATGGCGTTCGGCCGCAAGGGCACGCCGGAGGTCGCCGACTCCGGTCGCGTGGCACGTTCGCCCTGGCTGCTGCCCGCCGGTGCGGGGATCGGTGCGATCTCGGCCGTCATCGGCATCGGCGGCGGATCGATGACCGTTCCTCTGCTGATGGCGCTCGGCGTCAAGCCGGTCAAGGCGGTCAGCACCAGCGCGGTGTGCGGTCTCGCGATCGCGATCTCGAGCGCAGGGGCGTACGCTCTGTCGGTGCACGCCCCGCGACACGCGCTGCCGTGGGGTTCCGTGGGCTATCTGTATCTTCCGGCGGCCGCCGTCGCTGCGCTGGGCTCGATGACCCTCGCACCGGTCGGCGCGCATGTGGCGCACACCATTCCGAGTACCGCACTGAAGCGGGTGTTCGCGGTGTTTCTCGTGGTCGTCGGGGTGGTCATCGCGCTCGGCGGATGAGCAGTACCGCCGTACGGCCCGGCCATCGTCCGCCGCTGCGGCTGATGAAGAATGGGTCGGGGCCGCGAGATTCGAACTCCCGATCCTCTGCGCTCCAAGGACCGTTGGCATACAGACATACGCATCGCATGCTTTGACGTATGAGAGCCACCGTACGCTGGGATGACGCTCCCATGGAGCGTGCCCGGCCGGGTGCGGTGCTCCCCTTCTGCAGAGGCCCGGCGATCATCCGCCCGCTCGGCCACGGGCTCGCCGGGTCTGCTGCCGGGTACGACACGGTCCAGGCGCTCATGGACTGAGGGGAAAGAGGTCGAAACCGAAAGTGGGCACAGGGGCGGCCACCATCGGCTTCGCGTTCCATCGTAAGTATTGGTCGGGGCAGGGAGATTCGAACTCCCGACCCTCTGCTCCCAAAGCA
>JAKBDK010000009.1:0-80614 GCA_021834525.1 Pseudomonadota bacterium
GTTTCCCAATCCGCTATGCGGGCGAGCGTGTGGCTCAACCAGTCCTGCGTGACCGCCGTGATGATGCGGCTCCCGGCCGCACGGTGCACGCCGCCGGAGTCAGTGTCGGCATCGATCCGGGCGATCCGGACCAGCCGTTCACCCTGTTGGTACACACCGCCGACGGCGATCAACGCGGACTCGGCGGCACTCACCGCCGCTGGGCGCTGCCCCGTCTCGACCCGGATCACTGGCCGAGTGAAAGGGATGATCGTGCCGTCTCCACCCGCATCAGACCTCCCGCCGCGCTCCGGGGTACCATCCCCGGCCGTGGTCCCGTCGAGACTCATTGCCCCTCCCGCGCGGCGAGCCACTGCTCGAGCGTCGAGCGGCGGATACCGCTCGCCCGTGACCCAATTTTCAGCAGTTGTGGGAATTTGCCTTGACGAACCAACCGATGGATTTGCGCCCGACTGATACCGAGCAAAGACGGCAGATCCCGGGTCCGGATGACCGGATCCACCGGCGCCGACATCGGCGCTGAAGTTTGTGCTGACATGATCGTATCCTGACATCGTGCAGAAAAACCGGTGTCGCCACCGGCAGCGGGCCAGTCAGGAAGGTGCGCGGCGCGCCGCGCTGCCTTGTCACGGCGCGCTTATACGCGCGCCAAGCCCAGGGAGCGGGAATGGAAGCGAGGGAGGAGGGTCACAGCGAGGACGCCGCGACGCAATCGAATCGCTGCCTCACGGCGGTCATTCTGACGTTCGGCTCTCACGTGCAGTAGCGCGGCGAACAGTGACACAATGCGAGAAGCGATCAGCAAAGACCCCTTAATCCGGCCCCGCCGCATCGCGCGCCGTACGACTTGCACCCACTGTTCGCACCGCAGCGTGAGCCGCCGGGCAGCACCAGTGCCGAACGCGAACCGCTGTATGCCCACAACAGCGATGATGCCGGCGGCCGTGATCATGCCGACCAATGGCACAGAAGCGGCTTGCACGCCCGCGGTAACCGCTGCCACCGCCATCACGGTGAGTAACGCCGCCCAGCGTCCAGAGTTCCCCTTCACGTTCCGGACAAGCGCGTCCCACCCGTCCCTTCCCGTCCAGCGACGCGGGTGCAGCGCGGTCTCATAGTGGTGCGGCGTGAAGCGCATGAGAGATCTGTATCACGCAGCGTCGCGCGGTGCAACCGAACTCGTTCGAAGCGCGTCCAACCGGTCCGCCCACCATTGCAGCATCTCGCGTCGCTCCTGCAGGCGGGTTGCGCGGTTGTAAACGCCTCTCACGCTCGAATCCACATGAGCCAACTGCAACTCGATCAAATCCGGGGCAAAGCCCTGCTCGTTGAGCTGTGTGCTCGCCATGGCCCGGAAACCGTGCGGCACGATGCGATCAGGTCCATACCCCAGGCGCTTCAGCGCCTGCCCGAGTGTTGCGTCTGAGATCGGCTTGCCGCGCACGAGTCCCGGAAACAGCAATCCGTTAGGATCCCCGCCCGTGATCGCTTGCAGAGCTGTGAGCAACGTCGCAGTTTGGCGCGACAGCGGCACGAGGTGCTCGCCGGGGTTCTTGCGGCGCATCTTCATGCGCTCCCCGGGAATGCGCCACAACGGCCCTGTGGTCGGCGCCAAGCCCTGTGATCCGCCCGCCCCCATATCGATACTGCCACCCAGATCAAACTCGCCCCACCGGGCATTGCGCAGCTCCCCGGGGCGAACAAACACCAATGGCAGAATCTTCAGCGCATACTCCGTGGACGGATCACCGCTGTATGCATCGATGGCCCGCATCAGCTCACCGATCTCTTCGGGCTTCGTCAGCGTCGCGTACTGCTCGGCATGCACCGGCGCGAGCAACCCACGCAGGTCCGCCGCCACATCCCGCTCGCAGATCCCGCGTACGACGCCATAGCGCAGCACACGGCCCATCTGCGCTCGCACCCGATGCGCCGTATCGCCGCGCCCGCTCGACTCGATCCCGAGGAGCACCGGCCGGATATCCGCGGGCTGAAGGCTCGAGGCGGGAAGACTCCCGAGCGCCGGCAACCAGTGCGCCAGGATCTGCCGCTCCCGCCGCGCCGTGCGCGGCTCCCAGGGCTGCTTGTCGGCCCATTCCTCGGCCAGCGCGCTCAAGGAGCTTGCCTCCCCGCTGCGACAGCGGCGCCGATCGCCCATCGGGTCGCGACCCGCCTTGATCTGTGCGCGGGCTTCGGCAGCCAGCTCCCGAGCACGCTCGAGCGCCACCTCGTCCGCGAGGCTCCCGTAGCGGCCCAGGGCCAGCACCTGCTGGACCCGCTTCCCGTCTCTTAAGCGCACCGCGCGGTATTGCAGCCGCCAGAGCTTGCTGCCGGCGGGCATGACCTCGAGGTACAGGCCCCGGCGGTCGAAGCGCTTATAGGGCTTCGGGCCGGGTTTGAGCGCGCGGATCGCGCGCTCGGTGAGCATCTCGGCGGGCACTGGCGGGGCCTCCTGCGGGGCCGTTGCGGGGCTCCAATGGGCAGACCCCGCATACCGTCACAGGGCGCTACCGTCACCGCTGATCATACCGTCAGAAGAATGGATTCACCAATAGCGCAGGATGCCGCATAGTGTCGCAGGACGTTCACAAGTTCTTGTTTTTATTATATTCCGCCTCACTGCGCGACACCCGGAAACACTGAACTGGCGGAGAGGGTGGGATTCGAACCCACGAACACCCGTGAAGATGTTACTGGAATTCCAGTCCAGCGCCTTCGACCGCTCGGCCACCTCTCCGCGTCCTGCTCCCCGGCCCTCTCGGCAGGGGATTATCACGCCCCGTCCGGCACCGAACGGGGGCGCGCATAATACTACGCTCGGCCGGCCACGCCAGACCGACCGCACGAAATGCCCGATTCAGTCCTTCGGCGCCGGCAGAGGATGCGGCACGACGTAGGACGGCGGAGCATCCAGGCAGGGATCCTTCGCCGTCGGCGGGGGCGGCGTCGGCCCCTTCAGCGCCGGCACCACCAGCGCATTGGCGGTGTTCGGGCTATTCATTCCCGTCGGGATTTTCAGCGGTGGGGTACTGCCCGCCATCTGGTAGGGCTGCGGCTTGTGACAGGACTCGGCCGTCACCGCACGCAGTGCATGGCAGCCGGACAACACCGGCAACACCGCGGCAAGAGCCCATGCGGCTCTGAATTTCATCAACGACTCTCCTCGGCTAATTCATGGCGGCCCGGGCCCGCAAGGGGGCCGCTCAGGCCATCTGTCCCGCAGCCCGCAGTGCGGCCAGCACCCCAGGCCAATGAGACTCAGACAGTTCCGTCAGTGGCAACCGGATCCCCAGACTGATCCGCCCTAACTGCGCCAGAGCCCATTTGACCGGAATGGGGTTGGCCTCGAGAAACAGCGCCTGATGCAACCCCTGTAAGGGCGAATCCAGACGCAACGCCGCAGTGGCATCGCCACGCAGCGCCGCCGCGACCATCTCGGACATCGCTCTCGGCGCGACGTTCGCACTCACCGAAATCACCCCACGCGCCCCGGCGAGGATCGCCTCGCGGGCCGTCGCATCATCCCCGCTCAGGACCAGGAATCCGTCCTGGCTCGAGGCGAGGATCTGCCGCACCCGGTCAGCACCCGGGACCGCCTCTTTGACCGCGACGATGCCGGGGAGTTGCGAGAGCCGTCCGGTCGTCGCCGGCAGCATGTCCACGGCGGTGCGGGCCGGGACATTATAAAGAATCAAGGGCTGGGTCGCCGCCTCAGCCACCGCCGCAAAATGCCGGTAAAGCCCTTCCTGCGTCGGCCGATTGTAGGCCGGCGTCACCACCAGCAGCGCATCGATCGGCAGGCGCGCCAGATGGCGCGCACGCGCCACCGTCGCAGCCGTACTGCTCGAGCCGGCACCGACCACGACCGCGATCCGGCCCGCGCCGCGCTCGCAGGTCCGCTCGGTGAGCTCGATGAGCTCATGCTCCTCGAGCGTCGCGGACTCCCCCGTCGTCCCCCCGATCACCACGCCACGCGTGCCGCTGTCGATGTGCCAGTCGATCAGTCGATCCCAGGCCTCGACATCCACCGCGCCATCGCTCGCCATGGGCGTGACGATCGCGACGAGACTTCCGGTAAAAATTTCGGCGATGCCGCGACGGTCTGCCGCGGGCGTTGCAGGCGGGCTCAGGGGCATCTTCGATCGTGGGATAGCGCGTATGGGGCCGGGCCGGAAGTATATCTGCTCTGGCGCGGATTGATCAGCGTCCTGCGCGCACCGCACCCTCGCCAACAACAGTCGCGCAGGCCACCCAAAACTGTATTTATCCACAGCTTTCGCATCGCCCTTCACGACACACGCTGGAGCGCACTCGGCGATGAGCGAGCCTGCCGGCAGACCTCACCGCATCGCGGGATGCCCGCCGGCCCGGACATTCAGGTCCAGAACCTGCGGCGACTCGGGTCGCTGTATAAAAATGCAGATCGCTGAACACCGCGATCGACGAGCCGGCGCGAGCCGAAAGGACGATCCTGAAAGGGACCGCGGCCCGGCGCGCACGGTGGGGAACCGCTGCGCGCAGGGACCCCGCGGGGTGCGCATACCGGCTCCGCCTCCCTCCTGCGGGCGGTCGCCAGCGCCCTGCGCTCCCGGTACACTCAGCAGCCAAGCCAATGACCTCCGCACCCACAGACACGATGAAGCAGCACCTGGCCGTTTCGGCAATCGGCAGCGACAGAACCGGGATGGTCCACGAGCTGACCCGGGTGATCAGCGATTGCGGGGGTAACATCACCGAGAGCCGCATGGTGGCGCTCGGGGCGGAATTCGCGATGCTGCTGCTCATCTCGGGCAACTGGCATTCGCTCGCCAAGCTCGAATCCGAGCTGACCCGTCTCGCCGGTACCGGCACGTTCAGCGTGCACATGAAGCGCACCGAACCGCGCCCGTCGCGCACCGACATGTTGCCGTACTCGATCGACGTCGTCAGTCTCGATCAGGGCGGCATCGTCGCCGGACTCTCGGGATTCTTCGCCAGCCGCGGCATCGACATCGCCGAGGTATCGACCCGCAGCTATCCGGCCGCCCACACCGGCGCGCCGATGTTCTCCGTACAGATGATCGTCAACGTACCGAGCCGCATCCACATGGCGCACCTGCGTGAGGAATTCATGGACTACTGCGACTCGCTCAACCTGGATGCCATTCTCGAACCGGTGAAATCCTGACCGATGGCCAAAATCGAAGTCGGAACCAAAGTTCCTGATTTTTCCCTGCCCGCCACGGATGGCGAGACGTTCACCCTCAAGGGCGCGGCCGGCACGGCACTCGTGATCTACTTCTACCCCAAGGACATGACCTCGGGGTGCACTCGCGAATCCCAGGACTTCCGTGATCTGCATGGCGCCTTCATCAAGGCCGGCGTGCGGATCGTCGGCATCTCGCGCGACAGCCTCACCTCGCACGAGAAGTTCAAGACCAAGGAGCAGCTGCCCTTTGCGCTGCTGTCCGATGCGGACGAGCGGGTGTGCAAGCTCTTCGACGTGATCCGCGAGAAGAGCCTCTACGGGCGCAAATACCTCGGTATCGACCGCAGTACCTTCCTGATCGACCAGCGCGGCGTGCTGCGCCAGGAATGGCGCAAAGTGAAGGTGCCCGGGCATGCAGAAGAAGTCCTCGAAGCGGCACGTGCGCTCTGAGTCGCCGGGCGTCACGGGCCGCAGCGCTGCACCGATGAGCGCGCACGCAGACGGCAAAGCGCGACAGCACCGAGCACGGCGCGTGTTCGTGCTCGACACGAACGTGCTGATGCACGACCCGACCTGCATCTTCCGCTTCGAAGAGCACGACGTGTATCTGCCCATGGTCGTGCTCGAGGAACTCGACGCACACAAGAAGGGCATGTCAGAGGCCTCGCGCAACGTGCGCCAGGCGAGCCGCTTCCTCGATGACATCATCCGCGGCGCCACCCAGGAGCAGATCGAGCACGGCCTGGCGCTGCCGAGCAGCTACAGCGGCAACCACGGCACGCATCCGAGTTCCGGGCGACTGTACTTCCAGACCCGCCCGACGGCGAGCGTCGCGCCGGCGCTGCAGGTCGCGGGCAACGACAGCGCGATCCTCGCCCAGACGCTCAGCCTGCAACGGGACCTGCCCGATGCGACCGTGATCCTCGTCTCGAAGGACATCAACCTGCGCATCAAGGCGGCGGTGCTCGGGGTGAACGTCGAGGATTACTACAGCGACAAGACCCTGGATGACGCCGACGTGCTGTTTGGGGGCATGAGCGCGCTGCCGGCGGACTTCTGGGAACGCCACGGCCAGGACATGCGCTCGTGGAAAGAAGGGGAGCGCACCTTCTACGAGATCAAGGGCCCCGCAGTCGGCGAGTGGCAGATCAATCAGGGCCTCTACGAGTCCGCCGAGCAGGGGATCGAGGGGATCGTGCGGCACATCGAGGGCGAGCGGGCGGTCATCGAGCTGCTGCGCGATCACCGCAGCGAGCGACACGCGCTCTGGGGCATCAGCGCACGCAATCGCGAGCAGAACTTCGCGCTCAATCTGCTGATGGACCCGGAAATCGATTTCGTGAGCATTCTCGGACCGGCCGGCACGGGCAAGACGCTGCTGACGCTCGCCGCCGGACTGATGCAGACGCTCGAGAGCAATCGCTTCGCGGAAATCATCATGACGCGCGTGACGATCCCGCTCGGGGAGGACATCGGATTCCTGCCCGGGACCGAGGAGGAGAAGATGGAGCCTTGGATGGGCGCGCTGATGGACAACCTCGAGGTGCTCACCGGCAGCCAGGAAGGCGGCAATTGGGGCCGGGCCGCGACCCAGGACCTGCTGCGCAACCGCATCAAGATCCGCTCCCTGAATTTCATGCGCGGCCGCACCTTCCTGAATCGCTTCGTGATTCTCGATGAGGCGCAGAACCTGACCCCGAAGCAGATGAAGGCGCTGATCACCCGGGCCGGACCGGGCACGAAGCTCGCCTGTCTCGGCAACGTCGCGCAGATCGACACGCCCTATCTGACCGAGACGACCTCTGGCCTTACCTATGCCGTGAGCCGCTTCCGGGGGTGGGCCCACTCGGGGCACGTCACGCTGGTGCGGGGCGAGCGCTCCCGCCTGGCGGATTTTGCCTCGGACATCCTGTAAGCTGCCGCCCCTGCCGGCACGCGGTTCCGCGGCTGAAGAAATGCACCTTTCTGTTCGTAAAGGGAAACCCATGGGCGCCGTCCGAGGTCCAAGCTGCATGCGCTTGCTCGTATGGATTGTGCTGGCTGCCTTCATGAATGCGGCGGTGGCGGCCCCCGCCGACGTCCCGCCCCCGCTGCCGCCGATTCCCCTCACCACCGACCTGCCCTCGGCGATCGACTCGCAGCTGCCGGCGCTCGGCAGCGAGGCGACGGTCGCGCTGACGCCGCGCGAGCAGTACCAGATCGGCTACTCGATGACGCTGCAGATGCGCGCGCAGCATCAGCTGCTCGAGGACCCCGAGGTCGAGGAGTACCTCAACTCGATCGGCAAGCGCCTGGCGGCCCAGAGCGACAAGGGCGCCACGCAGTTCCACTATTTCTGCGTGAACACCCCGGTCGTGAACTCCTTCGCCGCGCCGGGGGACTTCGTCTTCATCAATTCCGGCCTGATCGTCTTCACCCAGACCGAGTCGGAGCTGGCGGCGGTCATGGCGCACGAAACGGCGCATGAGACCCAGAACCACATCGCCCGCAAGCTGCTGAACGCCCACAAGGCCAGCATCGAGTCGCTCGCGGCCATGCTCGGCACCATCCTCCTCGGGGCGGCCAGCGGCAGCGGCCAGGCCATCGAGGGCGGCATCGTCGCCTCGCAGGGACTCGCCGCCCAGGAGCAGATCGACTACAGCCGCAGCGTGGAAGAGGAAGCCGACCGCGTCGGCATCGAATACCTGGCGGCCGCGGGCTTCGACCCCGAGGCGATGGCCGACATCTTCCAGAAGATGATGCGCTTAGAGGGCATCCAGGACAGTTGGGTGCCGGCGGTGCTGATCGGCCACCCGATCACCGTCGATCGCATTGCCCAGGCCCGCGCGCGGGCCGCACAATTTCCGCCCGCACCGAACACCAGCTCGCCGGATTACTACATCATCAAAGAGCGCGTGCGTGTGCTCACCGCGCCCTCCTCGGACAACCTGGTGCGCTATTTTTCCGGGCGCATTGCGCGCGGCCACGGCGGCATCGGCATGCAGTACGGCTACGGCCTCGCCCTCCTGCGCGCCGGCCACGCACACCGCGCGGTGCGCATGTTCGCGAAGCTCCTCGCCGCGCATCCCGATCTGCACCTGCTCTACACCGCGCTCGGTCAGGCCCAGGCGCAGGCCGGTGAGATGCACCAGGCACTGGCCACCTTCGCCATCGCCAAGCGGCTCTTCCCGCTCAACGTGCCGGTCACCGTGCGCTATGCGCAGACGCTGATGCTCGACCACAAGGACGCGCAGGCGCACCGGATGCTGCTGAACCTGTTCAACCTGGTCGACCCGACACCGCGCGAGATTGCCCTCACGGCACGCGCGGCGAGCGCTGCCGGGGATCTCGGCGATGCCTACTACTACATGGGCGAGTACCAGCTGCGTCAGGGCAATCTGCCCCTTGCGATCAAGCAATATCAGATCGCCCTCGGCATGCCGAATCTGAATTACGTGCAGCGCCAGCGCATCAGCGCGCGCATGGAAGAAGTGAAGGATTACCTGGAGCGTGCCGAGGCGCGCCACCGAAGCTAGGCGGCCGGCAGGCCGCTCGCGGGGCGGCGTCGGGACCGGATCATTGGGCTGCTACAATGCGTGTTTGCATCGCGCACGGATACGTCATGGAAAAAAACGGCAAGAAACTCGCGCTTCTGTCCCTCGCTGTCGTCTCGCTCACGCTGTTCGGCTGTGCCGCCGTGCCGCGCGCCGAGCGCGACCCGCGCGATCCCTGGCAGCGGATGAACCGCGCGACCTTCCACTTCGACATGCAGTTCTACCAGCACGTCGCCACCCCGGTGGCCCGGACCTACGTGCGCGTCGTACCGCATCCGCTGCGCACCGGGATCAGCAACTTCTTCGCCAACCTGACCTATCCGACGGTCATCGTGAACGCCCTGCTGCAGGGCAAGCTGAAGAATTTCGTGCGCGACTCGGGGCGCTTCATCGTCAATTCGACCGTGGGCATCGGTGGACTGCTCGATCCGGCCTCGCACATGGACATGCCGCCGGAGGATCGCGACTTCGGGCAGACGTTCGGCAAATGGGGCGTCGGCACCGGACCGTATCTGGTGCTGCCGTTCCTCGGTCCCTCGGACGTGCGCGACACGTTCGGCATGGTCCCGGCCGAATACACCGATCCGCTGCACTACGTGCAGAACACCTGGGCCGACTGGGGCACCCGCGGGGCGGGATTGCTCAATACGGATGCGCAGATGCAACCGACCATCCACCTGATGTCCCAGTCGCTCGACCCGTACACCTTCGCCCGCCACGCCTACCTCTCGCAGCGGCAGTTCATGGTCAAGGGTGAAGCCGGCCAGAACGCCGCTGAGGATGAGTTGAAGGCGCTACAGGGCGGCAGCAACTGACCGCGTACACGGGGTGTCTGAAGCCGCGTGCAGGCGCGGCCTCAGACGCCCTGCTGCAACATCGCATCGACCGAGCTGATGCGCGCCAGGCGCAAAAGACCGTCGGGCAGCCGCTCGAAATGCAGCGCCTTGCCGGCGCGCTTCGCCTCGGCCAGCCAGTCGAGCAGCACCGCCAGACCCGCGCTGTCGGCCTGACGGATCTCCCCGCAATCGATGACGAACGACTTCGCCGCCGCACGCTGGGCATTGAGCCCGAGCGTGCGGGCGCGCCTGGCGGTGGCGAACGTCAGTGCCCCGCGCACCGCGCAGCGCTCCGGGGAGCTCACGGTGAACTCGAACGCCCCGCCCTTCGCATCGCTCGCGCCGCCGGTCATGGGTGCGCTCAGCGCTGCTTCTTCAGCGCCGCCGGCTTCTCGCCGGCCGCCAGCCGCTGGATCACCGCATCGAGTCCGTGCTGCTGGATCTGCGGACCGAGCTCGGCGCGGTAGCTCGTGACGTAGCTGATGCCCTCGACGTTCAGATCAAACGCCTGCCACCCCGACGGGGTCATGTACACGTAGAACAGCACCGGAATCGATGCGCCGTTCGAACGCTTGAACACCGTGCGCACCGTGGCGACCTGGGTGCCGGGCTTCACGTGCGTCGGGTAGACCGTCAGCATGTTCGAATGGAACTCGAGAAGCGCCGCCCCGTAATTCTTCACCATCGAGTCTTTGAACGCCTGGATGAAGCGATCCTTCTGCTCAGCGCTCGCCTGGCGCCCGAACCGGCCGAGCACCAGATCGGCGGCGAGCGGCGCATCGAAATGCGGCAGCAGGTACTTATTGACGATGGCCGCGATCTTCTCCGGATGACCGCGCAGCTGCGCGCGATGGCCGTTCAACGCCTTGAGCATCTCGTTGGCCACGGACTGGACCATCACGGAGGGCTGCTCGAACGCTGCCGTCTGGGACGGTGCGGCGGCATACGCCGCCGGCTGCAGCATCACGGGGCCGGCCAGGGCCGCCACGGCAATCAGGGTCACGGCTTTCATCACTTCTGCTCCTTTGCCCCGCCGCTCGAACCTTTCGAACCGTTCTTGCTGGCGAAGTTGGCGAAAAACTTGTTGATCAGGTTCTCGAGCACGAGCGCCGACTGCGTCTGAATGATCTCGCTGCCGGCTTTCAGATAGGTCGGCATGCCGCCCGGGCTGATGCTGATGTACTGCCCGCCGAGGAGCCCCTCGGTGTCGATGCTCGCACCACTGTCCATCGGGATCTGGTTGAAATGCGGGTTGATGAGCAGCCACACCTTGGCCCGCTCGGTATTGGTGTCGAAGTCGATCCGGGTCACCTGCCCGATGCGCACGCCCGCCATGCGCACCGGCGCGCCGACTTTCAGGCTGCCGATGTTGTCGAACTGTGCCGTGACGTCGTACCCGACCGGCTTGCTGAAGCTGAACTTCAGGCCATTGGCCGGCAGCTGCATGCTGAGAAACAGCAGCGCCGCGAGCCCGAGCAGCACGAACAGGCCCGTTCCGATTTCTAATGAGCGATTGGCGCGCATGGCTGGAAAAATCCTCTTACATGAATGCTGCGGTCAGCACGTAATCGAGCAGGAGCGTCATCACCGAGGAGGCCACCACGGTGCGGGTGGTCGCCAGTCCCACGCCCTCGGCGGTCGGTTCGGCGTGATAGCCCTCGTTGACGGCGATCAGACTGACGACGGCACCGAACACCACGCTCTTGACGATCCCTTCGGTCACGTCTTTCAAGGCGA
Organism: Pseudomonadota bacterium; assembly: GCA_021834525.1. Taxonomy (GTDB): domain Bacteria; phylum Pseudomonadota; class Gammaproteobacteria; order Steroidobacterales; family Steroidobacteraceae; genus 13-2-20CM-66-19. Next base: position 11,295 of record JAKBDK010000009.1, read on the forward strand.
CCGCGCTCTGGGTCTGTGACCAGAACGTACCGTGATCGACGCCGAGCATCTGCACGCCGATCAGCTGCGCCCCGAACAGCCCGATGACGTTGAAAATCGCCGTCAGCAGCGGCATGGCGATCAGTCCGCCCAAAAAGCGCGGTGCGGCCACGTAGCGCAGCGGATCGACCGCCATGACCTCCATGGCGGTGAGCTGGTCGGTGGCGCGCATCAGGCCGATTTCCGAGGTCAGCGCCGTGCCGGCCCGTCCGGCGAACAGCAGTGCCGTCAGCACCGGCCCGAGTTCCTTCAGCAGCGCGAGCGCCGCGGCGGTCCCGAGCGCCTCGGTCGCCCCGAAGCGATTGAGCAGCTCATAGCCCTGCAGCCCGAGCACCATGCCGGTGAACAGGCCCGAGAGCATGATGATGATGAGGGAGCGGGCGCCGGCATTGTAGATCTGCGCGATGATGAGCTTCGGGCGGGCGAGCGCCGGGAGACACGCCCCGAGCAGCCGCACGAAGAACAGCCCGGCGACGCCGGTCTTGCGCACCGCCTCGATCACGCCGGCCTTGGATGCAGCGCTCATCGCGGGCTCTCCAGCAGTTCGGTGGCGTAATCGGCCGCCGGGTAATGAAAACGCACCGGCCCCTCGGCCCCGCCGGTCATGAACTGGCGCACCGTCGGGGAGTCGCTGCGCGCGAGCTCCGCGGGAGTTCCCGAGGCCACCACCCGGCCCTCGGAGAGCAGATAGCTGTAATCGGCGATGCTCTCGATCTCGTGCACGTCGTGGGAGACCACGATGCTCGTGATCTTCAGAGCGTCGTTCATCTGCTTGATCAGGCGCAGGATCACCCCGAGGGAGATCGGATCGAGCCCGACGAACGGCTCGTCGTAGATCAGCACTTCCGGGTCCATCACGATGGCCCGCGCCAGCGCCACGCGCCGCGCCATGCCGCCGGAGAGCTCCCCGGGCATCAGGTGCGCCGCGCCACGCAGTCCGACGGCCTCGAGCTTGGTGAGCACGAGATTGCGGATCAGCGGCTCGGGCAGATCCGTATGTTCGCGCACCGGAAAGGCGACGTTCTCGAACACGTCGATGTCCGTCAGCAGCGCCCCGTTCTGGAACAGCATGCCCATGCGCTGGCGCGAGGCATAGAGCTCGGCGTTGCCGAGCGTGCCGACGTCCTTGCCGAACACCGACACCACGCCTCGGTCGGCGTAGATCTGCCCGGTGATCAGACGCAGCAGCGTCGTCTTGCCCGTGCCGCTCGGCCCCATGACCGCGGTGATGAGCCCGCGGCGCGCGGCGATGTCGAGCCCTGAGAAGATGGGCCGGCCGTCAACGGCATAGTGCACGCCGCGCACGTCGATGACCGCGTCGTCCGGCACTTGTGCCGCGGCGCTTGCTGATTCACTCACGCGGATCCCTGCCTCCTCGCTGCCCCGCCGGTTCAGGCGGCGCGCTCCAGGTCGGTCGAGTAGCGGCCCGTGCTGGCGAGCGCATTGAGCTTGGCACGGCGCAGGAATTCCTGCTGGCCGGCCTTGAAGTCCGCGCTGCGTCCGCCCCAGGCGGCCAGCGCCGTCTCCTGCAAGGCCCGACCGTAGCTGAAGGTGACGGCCCAGGGGAGCGAGCCGGTCTGATGAATCAGCGACAGGTGCAGCGTCGCCTCCGTGGGCGATTGTCCACCGGAGAGAAACGCGATGCCGGGCACCGCCGGCGGGACGTGGCGCTTCAGGCAGCGCACCGTCGCCTCGGCGACCACCTCCGGAGCGGCGCGCTTGGCGGCCTTCTTCCCGGAGATGACCATGTTCGGCTTCAGCACCATGCCCTCGAGGACAATGCGCTGATCCTGCAGCTGCTTGAAGACGCAGCTGAGCGTGGCGTCGGTCACTTCCTCGCAGCGCTCGATCGAGTGATCGCCGTCCATCAGCACCTCCGGCTCGACGATCGGCACGATGTCGTTCTCCTGGCACAGCGCCGCATAGCGCGCCAGCGCATGCGCATTGGCCTCGATGGCGAACGCGGTGGGGATTCCCGCGGCAATGTCGATCACCGCGCGCCACTTGGCGAAGCGCGCACCGAGCGCGCGGTACTCGATCAGCCGCTCGCGCAGCCCATCGAGCCCCTCGGTGATCGTCTCGCCCGGGAAGCCGGCGAGCGGCTTCGCGCCCCGGTCGACCTTGATGCCGGGCACGATGTTCTGCTTGGTGAGGAACTGCGGGAACGGCGTGCCATCGGCGCTCTTTTGACGCAGCGTCTCCTCGTACAGGATCACCCCGCTGATCGACTCGCCCGCCCCCGGGGCGCTGAAGAGCATGTCGCGATAGGCGCGCCGGTGCTCCTCGGTCGACTCGAGCTGGATCGCCTCGAAACGCTTGCGAATGGTGCCGGTGCTCTCGTCCGCGGCCAGGATCCCTTTGCCGCGGGCGACCATCGCCTGGGCAATCCGAGCAAGCTCACTGCGATTCATGACGATTCTCCGCGACAGGGTGGATCGGCCGCACATGCCGACGGATCGGCATCACTTCGCTGCGCGCCGTGAGGCGAGCAAGGATACCAAATGACCCGCAACGGCGGCGCTTGGTTCCGGGCGCAATTAGTACTAAACTAGTCCTAGTTCCAGAGGATACTGCCATGGTCCGAATCAGCCGGCTCACAGACTACGCGACGGTGCTGCTCGCCGTGCTCGCCGCCCAGCCGGAGCGGGTGCAGACGGCCGCGGCGCTCGCCGAGCAGACGCACATCGGCGCGCCCACGGTGAGCAAGCTGCTGAAGCAGCTGCAGCGCGCCGGGCTGGTCCTCTCCACGCGCGGCCTGCACGGCGGCTACCAGCTCGCCCGACCGGCCACGCAGATCAGCGCCGCGGCGATCCTCGATGCGCTCGAGGGCCCGGTCGCCCTCACCGACTGCTCGGTGGCCCACGGGCACTGCGACATCGAGGACAGCTGCCGCGTCGGGCGCGTCTGGCAGCGGCTGAATCTGACGATTCGCCGCTCGCTCGGTGACGTGAGCCTGGCGCAGCTGGCGGGCCTCGATCCCATCCACACGCGTCTTCCGGTGCTCGAGCGCGACGTGAAGGTGGCGGTCACCGCCGCTCCGCTGCGCATCCCGAGTGCCTGATCGACGATATAACCCCATCGCTTTACCGCACATGAACGATACGACATCACTTCAGGATCTGGTGAGCCGCCGCTATCGGCACGGCTTCGTGACCGACATCGACTCCGATACGGTGCCGCCCGGTCTCGATGAGGACGTGGTGCGCCTGATCTCGCGCAAGAAGGGCGAACCGGCGTTTCTCACCGAGTGGCGCCTGAAGGCGCTGCGGCACTGGCTGAAGATGCGCGAGCCGCACTGGCCCCAGGCGCACTACCCGCCGATCGACTACCAGGCGATCTCCTACTACTCGGCGCCGAAGAACAAGACCGACGGACCGAAGAGCCTCGCGGACGTCGACCCGAAGCTGCTCGAGACCTACGAGAAGCTCGGCGTGCCGCTGCACGAGCGCGCCCGGCTCGCCGGCGTGGCCGTCGATGCGGTATTCGACAGCGTCTCGGTCGCGACCACCTTCAAGGAGCGCCTGCACGAGGCGGGGGTGATCTTCTGCCCGTTCTCCGAGGCGGTGCAGAACCACCCGGAGCTGATCGAGCGCTACCTCGGCAGCGTGGTGCCGTACCGGGACAACTTCTTCGCGACGCTGAACTCCGCGGTGTTCACCGACGGCTCATTCGTCTACGTGCCCAAGGGCGTGCGCTGCCCGATGGAGCTGTCGACCTACTTTCGCATCAACGCGGCCAAGACCGGCCAATTCGAGCGCACCCTGATCATCGCCGATGAGGGGGCCCACGTGAGCTACCTCGAGGGCTGCACGGCCCCGCAGCGCGACGAGAACCAGCTGCATGCCGCGGTGGTGGAGCTCGTGGCGCTCGACGATGCGTACATCAAGTACTCCACGGTGCAGAACTGGTACCCCGGGGACGCCGAGGGCGTCGGTGGCATCTACAACTTCGTCACCAAGCGCGGGGAGTGCCGCGGGCGCAACTCGCACATCTCCTGGACGCAGGTCGAAACCGGCTCGGCAATCACCTGGAAGTACCCGAGCTGCGTGCTGCGCGGGGAAGGCTCGGTGGGCGAGTTCTACTCCGTCGCCACGGTCAACAACCGCCAGCAGGCCGACACCGGCACGAAGATGATCCACATCGGGCGCAACACCCGCAGCACGATCATCTCCAAGGGCATCTCGGCCGGACACGGCCAGAGCACCTACCGCGGCCTGGTGCAGGTGCTGCCGAGCGCCACCGGTGCGCGCAACTTCACGCAGTGCGACTCGCTGCTGATGGGCGGCCGCTGCGGGGCGCACACCTTCCCGTACGTCGAAGTGAAGAATCCCGCCGCGACCGTCGAGCACGAGGCGAGCACTTCGAAGATCAGCGAGGATGAACTCTTCTACTGTCTCGCCCGCGGCATCTCGGCCGAGGATGCCGTCAACCTCATCGTCAGCGGCTTCTGCAAATCGGTGTTCAAGGAACTGCCGATGGAGTTCGCGGTCGAGGCGCAAAATCTGCTCGCCGTCAGCCTCGAAGGCGCGGTCGGCTAACCCCAAGGTCATACGCATGCTCACGATCAAGAATCTGCACGCCACCGTCGACGGTCAGGAGATCCTCAAGGGCCTGGAGCTCGAGGTCCCCGCCGGTGAGGTGCACGCCATCATGGGTCCGAACGGCTCGGGCAAGAGCACGCTCGCGCACGTGCTCGCCGGCCGCCCCGGCTACACCGTCACGGCCGGTTCGGTCCACTTCAAGGGGCGCGATCTGCTCGCCCTCAGCCCCGAGGAGCGCGCGCGCGAGGGCGTGTTCCTCGGCTTCCAGTACCCGGTGGAGATCCCCGGGGTCAACAACGTCTATCTGCTGAAGGCCGCGGTGAACGCCGCGCGCGCCCACCACGGACAACCGGAGGTCGATGCGTTCGAGTTCCTCACCCTGGTGCGCGAGAAGATGCGCCTGATGCGCATGGACGACAGCATGCTCTCGCGCGGGGTCAACGAGGGGTTCTCGGGCGGGGAGAAGAAGCGCAACGAGATTCTGCAGATGCTGGTGCTCGAGCCGAGTCTCGCCGTGCTCGATGAGACCGACTCGGGACTGGACATCGATGCGCTGAAGATCGTCGCGCACGGCGTCAACACGCTGCGCGCACCGAACCGCTCGCAGCTGCTGGTGACGCACTATCAGCGCCTGCTCGAGCACATCGTGCCCGACCGCGTGCACGTGCTGGTCAAGGGCCGCATCGTGCGCAGCGGCGATCGGACCCTGGCGCTCGAGCTCGAGCAGCGCGGCTACGACTGGCTGATCGGCGAGGCGGCATGAACGGCGCAGTGCTCAATCGCCTGAGAGAGGAGTTCGGCGCGGTGCGCGCCGCACTGCCCGAGAGCGTGATCGGCGCGGCGCGACGCGGCGAGGCGCTCGAGGCGCTCTGCGCGCAGGGTTTGCCCGTGACGCGCGATGAGAACTGGCGCTACACGGACCTGCGCAGCCTCGAGCAGGCCCGCTTCGCGCCCGCTCAGGCCCAGGCGGCGGTGCTACCGCCGCTGCCGGCGGTGCCGGAGGGATACGTGCGCTACGTGTTCCTCGACGGCCGCCTGCACACGGACGCCGACGCCTCGCTCGGCGTCGTGGTGCGCACGGCGCGCTCGCAGGAACCTGGCGCAGCCCCCTGGCGGCTCGAGGCACGCCTGCCCGAGGCGCGCCTGGCGCTCCTCAATGAGACGTTCGCCACCGACGCCGTCTCGATCGAAGTCGCCCCCGGCACGCACGCCACCGGCATCGAGCTGCTGTTCGTCGCCTCCGCGGCCGCCGCCGAGGGCGCTTCGTATCCGCGCGTGCGGCTCGCACTCGGCGCGGGCGCACGCGTGAGCGTCATCGAGCGCCACCTCGGCCGCGCCGAGGCGCACAGCCTGGTCAACAGCGCCGTGCAGGTCGAACTCGCCCCAGCGGCCACCCTGACCCATTATCGGGTGCAGCAGCTCGGCGCGCAGGCGGCGTGGTTCGACACGCTGTCGGCGGAACTCGCCGCCGATGCCCGCTACGATCTGCTCGCCGTCGGCGCCGGCGCGCTCAGCGCCCGCTCGACGGTCCATGCGCGCTTGAGCGGACGTGGCGCGGCAATGTCTCTGTCCGCCGCTGCGCTCGCCGATGGCCAGCAGAGCCTGGATCTCTACGCCCTCAGCGAGCACATCGCCCCGCACACGCGCACCGAGCAGACCTTCCGCGGCATCGCCTCGAACCGGGCTCGCGCCGCGTTCAACGGCAAGGTCATCGTGCGCGAGAGCGCGCGCGGCACCGACTCGCGCCAGTCCCTGCGCGGCCTGCTCGACGGCGCGCAATGTGAGATCGACCTGCGCCCGCAGCTGGAGATCTACACCGACGAGGTCCGCTGCAGCCACGGCGCGACCGCCGGCAAGCTCGATGAGAACATGCTGTTCTATCTGCTCTCGAGGGGCATCGCCCCCGAGACGGCGCAGCACCTGCTCAAATGGGCGTTTCTCGAGGACGTGATCGCGAAGATCGCCCCGAGCGACCTGCGCCGCCAGGTCGAGACGACGCTCGTCGGGCAGATGCGCGAACTGGAAACTTTGAAGGAGTTGCTGTGAGCACTGCCGCCGCACCGTTCGACGTGACCCGCGTGCGCCGCGATTTTCCGATTCTCGCCCAGCAGGTCAACGGCCATCCGCTGGTCTATCTCGACAGCGCTGCGTCCGGACAGCGGCCCCATGCGGTGCTGCACGCCGTGGAGCGCTACGAGACGCATCATCACTCGAACGTGCACCGCGGGGTGCACGCGCTCAGCCAGGCCGCCACCGAGGCTTTCGAGGGCGCGCGCGAGCGCGCGCGCCGCTTCCTCAACGCCCGCTCGCGACGGGAAATCGTGTTCGTGCGCGGCACCACCGAGGGCATCAACCTCGTGGCGCAGGCGTTCGCCCGCCCGCGCTTTGGCCCCGGCGATGAGATCCTGATCACCGGCCTCGAGCACCACGCCAACATCGTGCCGTGGCAGATGGTCTGCGAGCAGACCGGCTGTACGCTGAAGGTCGCACCGATCGACCGGCGCGGGGAGCTCGATCTCGATCGCTTCCTCCATCAGCTCACCGCGCGCACCCGCTTAGTCGCGGTGGCGCACGTGTCGAACGCCCTCGGCACCATCCTGCCGGTCGAGCGCATCGTGGAGGCGGCGCACTCGTGCGGCGCTCTGGTGCTGCTCGATGGCGCGCAGGCCGTCCCGCACACCGCTATCGACGTCCAGGCGCTCGGCTGCGACTTCTACGCCTTCTCCGGACACAAACTGTACGGCCCGACCGGCATCGGCGTGCTGTTCGGCCGCGAGGAGCTGCTCGAGGAGATGCCGCCGTGGCAGGGCGGCGGGGACATGATCCGCACCGTCTCGTTCGAGAAGAGCACCTACAACGATCTGCCGTGGAAGTTCGAGGCGGGCACGCCGAACATCTCCGGTGCCGTGGGCCTCGCCGCGGCGATGGACTACCTCGAAGGCCTCGGCATCGAGGCGGTCGCCGCGCACGAGCAGCGCCTGCTCGCCCTCGCCACGGAAGAGCTCAGCCGCATCCCGGGACTTGAGATCATCGGCACCGCGGCGCACAAGGCCGCAGTGCTCTCCTTCACGCTGCGCGGCTGTCACCCGCACGACCTCGGCACCATCCTCGACAGCGAGGGTGTGGCGATCCGCACCGGTCACCACTGCGCCATGCCGGTCATGACGTTCTTCGACATCCCGGCGACCGCCCGCGCCTCCTTCGGCTGCTACAACACCGAGGCAGACGTCTATGCACTGGTGGCAGCGCTCGGCAAGGCCCGCGAGGTGTTCGGCTGATGGACCTGAAAGATCTCTATCGCGACGTGATCCTCGATCACAACCGCCAGCCGCGCAATTTCGGCGCGCTCGAGGACGCCGATGCGCACGCCGATGGCCACAACCCGCTGTGCGGCGACCGGCTCACCGTGTGGGTGCGGCTGCAGGGCGAGCGCATCACCGAGGTGCGCTTCGAGGGCAAGGGTTGCGCCATCTCGACCGCGTCCGCCTCGCTGATGAGCGAAGCGATCAAAGGCAAGGACACCGCGACGGTGCGCCGCCTCTTCGAGCAGGTCCACACCCTGCTGACGCACCCGAACAGCACGCCCGACGCCTCGCTCGGCAAACTGGCGGCGCTTGGCGGGGTCAGCGAGTTTCCGGCGCGGGTCAAGTGCGCGACGCTGTGCTGGCACACGTTGAACGCGGCGCTCGAGCGCAGCGCCGATGCCGTCACCACGGAGTGAGGTTGAAGCATGCCTGGTTATGACAGCGAACCGTTCGTCGTACAGCGTGAAGTGAAGGCGGTCATCGTGCCGGCCGGCACCGAGGTGACTCTGCAACCGGGCCAGTCCGGCTACATCACGCAGGCGCTCGGCGGCAGCTTCACGGTGTACATCGAGGGCAACCTGTTTCGCATCAGCGGCGAGGACGCCGAGGCGATCGGCCGCGAAGCGGTCAAGCCGCCGGAACTGCCCCCCAATGCCACGGAAGAGGACGTGCGCCAGCTCGCCTGGTCGCAGATGCGCACCTGCTACGACCCGGAGATTCCGATCAACATCGTCGATCTCGGCCTGGTGTACGACTGCGAGGTACACGGCAATGAGGACGGCACGCGCAGCGTGGCGGTCAAACTGACGCTCACCGCGCCGGGCTGCGGCATGGGGGAGATCCTGGTCGATGACGTGCGCGACAAAATCGAACGGATCCCCACGGTATGCGCCGCGAGCGTCGAGCTCACGTTCGATCCGCCGTGGAACCAGAGCATGATGTCCGAAGCGGCCCGCCTGCAGACCGGCATGTTCTGATCGCGAACCGCGGCGTTCGCGGACCGTACCGGCGGGCTTGGTGGCTGAGCGCCGAGACCGGCCGAGGCCCGCGCGAATGACGCAACCGGCAGGAGAGCGCGTCACTTCCTGAGGTACGGCGCTGACCGAACCCCAAAGCCACCGGTCCGGGCGATGCTGGCGTCACTCTGCGCCAGTGTCGACTCCAGAATGCGCTTCAGCGCCTCGGCGAACCGGATCAGGACGCGCCCCATGCCAAGCCGTCGTGCGCGGTTGGCGAGGCGGCTGAATCTGCTGCTGCCGAACTTCCGGATGTCACCGACAAAGTGGGCCGTACGCCGGGCCGGCCCGTGTGATGGCGGACTCGATGCGGGGTGAGGCCCGCGTTCAGATTCACGCCCGTTCCCGCGGTGATCACCGATCCGCTCGGCACGCCCGCGAGGGCCCAACCTCCGAAGGCGCGCCTTGCCGTCGGCTCCCGCGCCGAGTCCCTGATCGTCATGCCTCGCGTCCTTTGCGGCCGTGCCGGTGGCGGCCTAATGCGGGTCGCAACGGGACTCGATACGCCGGGACGAGCCGATGGCCCGACACTTCAATTCTTCCAGGACCGAGACTTGAGCAGGATTGCAAAGATCATCACATGCGACACGAGCACCAGGGGCGCGTAAAACGTATAGATATACCAGAAGGTCGCCAGGTTGAAGCTCGGCACGTTCAACTCCAAGACGCCACGCATTCCGCGCAGCAGATCCAGAAATCCCCATGTGTTGGCCACCCACACGAGCGGAATCGCAAGACGCCAGGTGTTGCGCAGAGCAAAGATGGAAGCGAGTGCCAGCGCCGCCTCCAGGAGATCGCCATACGCGGCGCTCGACAGGAACTCCCTGGGAAGCTTCGGATCGACCATCCCCGTAACCAATAGCGTCATCCCGACATAGCGGGGCACATTCACCCAGAGCAGAGGAATCAGAGCCGAATGACGCGAACGCTGGGTGAGTGACGGCCAAACGTACCACGCCGCGAGGATGGTGCAGACAAATGCGCTCGAGAGAATCTGCATCCAGAATATTGAGACGCTGGTCATCGTAGTCATCGCTCCCATTGAGTGATCGGATACACCATCTATTGTCTGACACCGTTCACCACTCGCTCCCGTTGATCGTCGGGAACCTCAGGTGGCGCGGCGCCTTAGAACTTCTCGGACCAGGGACGAATATCGATTTCATGAGACCAGGCGCTGCGCGGCTGCCTGTGCAGTTGCAGATACATCTCGGCTATCGCGGCTGGCGCAATTAAGGAATCTTCGCCGCGCTCATCGAGCAGATACTGATAGCGCTCTGAGTCGATTTGGCCGTCGATGATCACGAAGCCGACGTGAACGCCTTGGGGACCCACCTCACGGGCCATGCTCTGTGCGAGTGCGCGCAGGCCAAACTTCGCAACCGCTAAGTTGGCGAAGCCTGCGCTGCCGCGCAGCGCAGCAGTTGCCCCGGTGAAGATAATCGTCCCAGACCCTCGCCTCACCATGCGCCGTGCGGCCGCTTGTCCCACGAGAAATCCTCCGAAACAGCCGATGCGCCAGCAGCGCTCGAAATCGGCCGGATCAATATCGAGCACCCTGTCTTTTTGGAACGCACCGGCGTTGAACACGACGACGTCGGGAACCCCGAAGTCCCGATCGACACTCTCAAAGACACGGAGAACATCTTCGCCATTGGCGACATCGGCGACATAAGGCCGGACCTCCTGGCGACCTCCGGAGTCGATCAGGGCGCTCAGTTTCGCCGCATCGCGAGCCACCGCACCGACGTGCATGTTCTCGGTCACGAAGCGCTGAACCAGAGCCCATCCCAGCCCGGGTCCGACCCCGAAGACGATCGCTGTCTCGCGCGCTACCATATCTGCTCCTTCTAGCCTTTCTTGCTGCGCAATGCTTGCAGGTGCCCGTAGGCTGCCGGCACGTTGACCGCGTTGTGTGCCCACTCGAACAGGCTGTAGGCGCCGTAATGGGGCATGCCGACCGCCTCGAGCGTCGCTTCGACCGATCGGCCCTCGTCGATCGCCGAACTCACGGCGCTATCGAGCTCGCGAAGATAGCGAAGCGCGAACTCGATGTCCCCCGGACGCATCGGTCGGCCGTGACCGGGAATGATGGTGGCGTCCTCCGGCAGGAAGTCGCGCACGCGGGCGAGGGTCGCGATCGTCTCCTGGTGCCGCCCTTCGAGAAGCCACGGCAGCGCCGGAGACGGCGCTTGGATCATATTGCCGACCCAGAGGACTTTGGCCTCCGGCACCCATATCACCAGATCGCCCGGCGTCTGCGCGAAGCCAAAGTGACGTACTTCTACTGTGCGCCCGCCAAGATCGATGTCAATCGTGGCGGCAACGGTAATATCGGCGGTCCGTGCCTGCACCCGCTCGATGCCCTTCCCCTTACCCATCAGGCCGATCATGAAGCGGCGATCGTCCTCGAAATGATCCTCCATGTAGCGTTTAGTCGCCGGATGCTGGATCACGACGGTGCTGTCGGAGAACACGTAGTTCCCATAGGCGTGATCACCGTGATAGCTCGTGTTGACGAGGAATCGGATTGGTTTGGTCGTCACCTGGCGGACCAGCCCAATAAGCTGCGAGGCGAGATCGCCGTTCAACATCGACTCGATGACCAGAACGCTGCGCTCGCCGATAACGAACCCAGCCGTTGTGGCAACATGGTCCTTGGTGAAGACATCATCAGGCATGACCGCGAACACACCAGGAGCCATCTCCTTCGACGTGAGGTTCACCCGGGCCGCGTCCCAAGGGGCCGTGGCTGCCTGCTCGCCTGTCTGCGTCATTGTGCAATCTCCTTGAAAGTTCCCGCAGCCGCTGCGCTACTCGGTGTCGACGGCCGGTAGGGTTGCGGCCCAGAGCGATCGATCAGCGCGATCGATCAGAGCGCGCGGAGCACCTGAATGGTGTCCGAAGGTTCCGGCCTGTAGCGGTAGTCCGGGTCAGCGTTGATGTCGCGAATGACGCCCTGTCGGTCGATGACGACGCGCGCCGGAATCGGCAACGTCCAGTCCGTATCCGCATTGATATGCGCCAGGTCGATCTTAAAGATACGCAGATAGAGGTCTTTCAAGTCCTCTGGCAGCCGATACGCCAGACCGAAGGCCTTCGCAATTGAGCTCTTTTCATCAGACAGTACGCTGAACTTCAGCCCCATCGTTTCCATTTGCTGGGCTGCGCGCGCCTGAGTCTGTGGGGAGATCACAACCAAATCCGCGCCGAGCGCCCTGAACTGCTCATAAGCGGCGTTCAATGCCTTCACCTCCTCAGTGCAGTAGGGACACCACGATCCGCGGGTGAAGCTGACGATGAGCGCTCCTCCAGCCAACAGCGCCGAGGACGAGACTGTCTTGCCGGTCCCATCCTGTAGCGCGAACGCTGGGGAGTGATCGCCGACCTTTTTGATTCCGTCCATGGCATGAGCCCGAAGTTGCTCGAAGTGCGCGTTGGTCAGCGCGCTCACCTCAGCGGGCAGCCGCTTCGCGAATTTGATTCGCATAGCGGCGAGGTTTGGGCCAAGGGACGTCATAGCTTCTCTCCGGGTAGTGGAATATGCGGGCAGCGCCCCGCGTGAGCACGACTTCTGGGCCATCGCCGAGGTTGACCGCATCGAGTTCGCATCTGAAACGACGCTCTGGTATATTTGTACCGAATCGAATTAAATATAGCAAGTATTTCTGTGCGAACAAGTACAAAATCACCACGCCGGCGCGGTCGCCCTCCGTCCTATGACCGAGACGCTGCGCTGGGCGCCATTCGCGATGTCTTTTGGAATCGGGGTTTCTCGGCCACATCCCTCGACGACATCGCCGCGGCGGCGGACATGAACCGGCCAAGCCTGTATGGGGCCTTTGGCGACAAGCGCGAGATGTACCTCACGGCGGTGCGGATGTTTGCAGTCGAGTCGGGGCGCGCATTGCAACAGGCACTGGAGGCGCCCACGCTTCGTGAGGCGCTCGACGCTTTCTATGTGCGGGCGATCGAGGATTACGTGTCGGGCAAGGAGGGCCCCCGCGGGTGCCTCGTCATCTGCACGGCGGTGACCGAAGCCACCGGCAGCCCGGCGATCCGGTCTGCGCTCGCGGCGATACTGACGGAAATCGATTCGGACGTGGCTGTTCGAATCGCCAGAGCCCAGGCTGAAGAGGGTTGTTGCAAGGGCGGTGATGCGAAAGTGTTAGCGCAGGTTGCGACCAGCGTGCTGCACAGCCTCGCCGTGCGTGCCCGGGCTGGCGCTCGCCGAAGCGAGCTCGTGACAATTGCTCACGCAGCGGCCGAACTCATCGCCGGTCGGGCGTCAGGCGTCGAAGCGCCATAGCAGCGTCATGGTGGCCAGGGGCCACCGACGAAGCGGATCCTCAGCCCGAACCGGTCGGCTCAGGGCACGCGGGCGAGCACTTGGCGCAGCGTCGCGACCATCTCGCGGACCTCGTCTTCGGTACTGATGAACGGCGGCGCCACGGCGAGGGTATCGCCAGTGAAGCGCAGCAGCAGGCCCGATTCGATGCCGAGTTCGAAGGCCGCGCGTGCCCGCGCGCCCGGCGCATTGGGGCGGGGCGTGAGATCGATGGCCGCGGCGAGTCCGATGTTGCGGATGTCCGCCACGTGCGTCGCATCGCGCAGCGAGTGCACCTCCCGCTCGAGCAGCGGCTCAAGCGAACGGGCCCGCTCGATCAAGCCCTCGCGCTCCATCACCTCCAGGGTAGCGAGTCCCGCGGCACAGGCCACCGGATGGCCGGAGTAGGTGTAGCCGTGGAACAGCTCGATCATCTGCTCCGGTCCGTGCATCAGCGCATCGTGGAGGCTCTGCTCGGCAATCACTCCGCCCAAGGGCACCGCCCCGTTGGTCACCGCCTTGGCGAACACGATCATGTCCGGCGTCACCCCGAGTCGCTGCGCGGCGAAGTTCGCCCCCAGACGTCCGAAGCCGGTGATCACCTCGTCGAAAATCAGCAGGATGCCGTGCCGAGTGCAGATCTCGCGCAGCCGCTCGAGGTATCCCACAGGCGGGACGATCACGCCGGTGGAGCCCTGCATCGGCTCGACGATCACCGCCGCAATGGTCGAGGCATCGTGCAGCGCAACCAGCCGCTCCAGCGCCTCGGCCAGATGCACCCCCCAGTCGGGCTGGCCGCGGCTGAAGCGCATGTGCTCAGGATCATAGGTGTGCGGCAGGTGATCGACGAACGGTGCCGCCAGTGCCCCGAACGTGCGGCGATTCACCGCAATGCCACCGGCTGAGATGCCGCCGATGCCGACCCCGTGGTAGGCGCGCTCGCGGCCGATGATGCGCACCCGGCGCGCATCGCCACGGGCCTGGTGATAGGCGATGGCGATCTTCAGCGCACTGTCGACGGCCTCGGAGCCGGAGTTGGCGAAAAAGACGCGGTTCAATCCCTCGGGTGCCCAGCGTGCGATGCGCGCGGCGAGCTCGAAGGCCTTGGGATGCCCGACCTGAAAGGTCGGCGCGAAGTCGAGTTCGCGCAGCTGTTCGTGCACCGCGGTGGCGATCTCCGGACGGCCGTGCCCGAGGGGCGTGCACCACAGGCCCGAGAGGCAGTCGAACACGGTACGCCCGTCGTGCAGCGTGAAATAGGCCCCCTTGCCGGCCGTCACCAGGTGCGGGTGATGCTTGAAGTGCCGGTTGGCGGTAAAGGGCATCCAGAACGCGGACAGATCGGGCGTGTGAGCGGTGTTCATGGACGTCACTATAGCGAATGGATCCGCGGTGCGGATCCCGGGGCGCGCCGTTTTTCCGCCGAGCTTGCGGTGCAGACGGACGGCCCGATACAGTGCGGCCCATCGTCATTCCGGGGGATTCGGCATGCGCGCAATCGTTGCGATCGGAATCGGTGCACTGTCCTGCCTGGCGTGCACATCGGCCCTGGCGTGCACATCGGCCCTGGCGGTCACGCTCAGCTGCACCTCGGCGGCGGCACTCTCGGCCGATCTGTCCGCGCATCGCATCACCGCCACGACCCTCGTGCGCGAGTACGAGGCACGCATCGCGCGCATCAATCCCAAGATCCACGCGGTCATCGCGCTCAATCCGCGCGCCATGGCCGAGGCGCGCGCCTCGGACGCACGGCGTGCGGCCGGCCACCCGCTCGGGCCGCTCGATGGGCTGCCGGTCCTGGTCAAGGACAACATCGGCATCGCCGGCCTGCCCACCACCGCCGGCTCGCTCGCGCTGGCCAAGAACGTGCGCTCGGTGAGTTCCACCGTGATCCAGAACCTGCGCCGCGCCGGCGTGGTGATCCTCGGGCGCACCAACCTCTCGGAGTGGGCCAACATTCGCTCGGCCCACTCGACCAGCGGCTGGAGCGCGGTCGGGGGACTCACGCGCAACCCCTACATGCTCGATCGCACCGCCTGCGGGTCGAGTTCGGGCTCGGCCGCCGCGGTCGCCGCCGGGCTCGCCGCGGCCGCCATCGGCACCGAGACCGACGGCTCGATCAGCTGCCCGTCCGCGATGAACGGCGTGGTGGGCCTGAAGCCGACCGTCGGCCTCGTCTCGCGCGCCGGCATCGTGCCGATCAGCCAGTCGCAGGACACCGCCGGCCCGATCGCGCGCACCGTGCGCGACGCGGCGATGCTGCTGACGGCCATGGCCGGGAGCGATCCGAAGGACCCGGCGACGGCGCACGCCGATGCGCACCGCAGCGACTATGCCGCGGGACTGCGCCCCGGGGCGCTCCAGGGCGTCCGGCTCGGTGTCGCTGAGTTTCTGCTGAAGAATTTCTCGCCAAAGACGCTGAAGGTGTTCCGCCACGCGCTGGCGCTGCTGAAGGCCCAGGGGGCGGTGCTGGTGAAGGTCGATGACGAGCACCTCGCGCCGCTGGCGAAGAACGAGAACCTGGTGCTGATGACCGAGCTGAAGGCGGACATGAAGGCCTACCTCGCGGCCTCGCCGCCGGCCGTGCACAGCCGCACCCTCGCCGACCTGATCACCTTCGACAACACCCACGCGCGCCAGGAGATGCGCTGGTTTGGCCAGAGCCTGTTCCTGGCGGCCGAGCGCACCCAAGGCCTCCACGATCCGGCCTATCTGCGCGCCCGTGCGACCAACCGGCGCCTCGCCGGACCGCAGGGCATCGAACGGTTGCTCAAGGAGCATCACGTCGTCGCGCTCATCTCCCCGACGCAGGATCCGGCGTCGGTCATCGATCTGGTGAACGGCGATGCCGGTATCGGCGGCGGAGACAGCACGCTGCCGGCCGTGGCGGGCTATCCGTACATCACGGTGCCGATGGGCCAGGTGCAGGGGTTGCCGGTGGGACTGTCGTTCATCGGGTCGAAGTGGTCCGAGGCGCGGCTGATCGATCTGGCCTACGCATACGAGCACGCGGCGCGAGCCTTTCGCACACCGACGTACTCGCCCAACGTGCTGCACCGCAATCCGGTCGGCCGCCCACTCTGCGCCGGCTGACGCGACTCATCAGAGGATCGCCGGGGCGGCCGGGGCATCGGCGCGGTATCGGGTGAGCCAGACCTGCAGCCGCGCGGCGTCCATCGGTCGGGCGATGAGAAACCCCTGGTACTCGTCGCAGCCGGCGGCAGCGAGCCAATCCCGCTGGCGGGGATGTTCCACGCCTTCGGCGACCACCCGCGCCCCGATCGAACGCGCCATGTCGATGATCGCGCGCAGGATCGCCGCATCGCGCGTGCGGCTGGCGATGCCCGCCACCAGGGAGCGATCGATCTTCAGCGCCGCGAGCGGCAGGCGCATCAACTGACTGAGATTCGAATACCCGGTCCCGAAGTCATCGATCGCGACGCGCACACCGAGGCGACCGAGTTCTCCCAGGCAGCGCAATGCCGCGCCGGCATCGCGCATCAGCGCCGACTCGGTGATCTCCACTTCGAGGAGTGACGGGGCAATGCCGTGGCGCTGCAGCGCCGCGCCGATCTGCTCGTGCATCTGGCGCGAGCACAGCTGCACGGCGGAGAGGTTGACCGCGACCGGAGCGTCGAGCACCCCCTCCCGACGCCAGCATGCGAGCTGCCGGCACGCCTCCTCCAGCACCCACTCCCCGAGCGGGATGATCAGGCCGCTCTCCTCGGCGATCGGAATGAACTGCGCCGGTCCCACCGCGCCCTGGGGTCCCTGGCGCCAGCGCACCAGCGCCTCGAGGCCACTCAGACGCCCGGTGCACAGCGAGAGCTTCGGCTGATAATGCAGCTCGAAGCGCTGCGCTTCGATGGCGGCGCGCAATTGCGCCTCGAGACTGACTCGGCGCAGCGCCGCTTGGCGCAGGTGCGGGCCGAACACTTGCGTGACGTAGAGCCGACGGGCACGCGCATCGTGCAACGCCGCATCGGCGTTGGCGAGCAACTCGGTCGCGGCCCACCCGTGCACCCCGGCCATGGCCAGACCGATCCGCGCGCTCACCGAGAGCAGATGCGGACCGATCCTGCGACAGCGCCCGAGACGCGCAGCGAGGGCGCTCGCGGAGTCGGTGAGCTCGAGCCCCGTGAGCCCGGAGCGCACCAGAACGAAGTGATCCGGTCCCAGGCGTCCGACCGTATCCTCAGGCGCCGCTGCGCGAATCAGATCGCCGGCCACCTGCGCCAGGATCGTCGTACCGACCTCGGCACCGAGTGAATCGACGATGTCCTCGATGCCGCTGATGCCGATCGACAGCACCCCGACGGTCCGATGCGCCGATGCGGCCGCGGCCAGAATGTCCGCCAGTCTGGCCTGCAGTGCGGTGCGCTCCGGCAACCCGGTCAGCGCATCGCAGCTGCGACGCCCCGCGGCATCGGGCGACGTGCGACAGGCGTCGAGCAGATGCGTGCCCTCCTCGAGCGCCCCTTGCAGCAGTTGCGCCCGCTCGGCGCGATCCGCCGCGGGCATCGGCCCGCTCGCGAGCGCCTCCACCATGGCGGCGGCGGCGCGCACATCCGCAGGATCCTCTAGGTAGCGGCTGCACTGCACCGTGAGGCGGCGCACGAGCGCACGGTCGTGCGCGCCGATCTGCCCGGCGCGCAGGCACGGCTCGAGCCGCTCGGCCAGGCGCAGCACCACCGAGGAGAAGCTCAACAGACCCGAGGCGCGCGCCGCGCGCGCCAGGCGATGCAACTGAGCGCGCGCGCGGCGGGCATCACGCGCCAGACATGCGCTACCGGGGGCCTCGGCGAGCGCCTCGAGCCCCTGGGCGAGCGATGCGAACGCCCGCTGCGCTTCCGTGCGGGTGGCACACCCCGCGGTCATCCCCGTCAGGCGCATTGCGGCTCGCCGGGTTCGATCGGAGCGACGCAGCGGATGACCGGCGGGCGGCGCTCGCCCCAGGCCCGCCCGAGCGCCTCGCGCAGGCCGATGAGACGCCCCGGCCGCCGCTCCAGCGCCGAGAGCCGCATCGCCGTTGCGACACGGATCGGCCCGGTGGGCGACCCGGGCGCAGCGCCGCACGGCGAATCGAGTCGATCGCCGATGCGGCCCGAATGTTGAACGGTTCGCAGTCGCTGGGTTTCCATGAGCACGCACTCCACCATCGGCAGGCCGAGCGAGGCTCGGCGCACGGGCGCAATGAGCGGGCGGGTCGGGGGGCCCCGGTAAGTGGGGGCGCGCAGAACGGGGCGCCGGGAGGGACGCAGAGTGCGTCTTCAATGCGACGCACGGAATAAGGTGCGTCCGGGGCGCTTATGTTATCTGGATTTCGCCGCGGGACTGCGAACTCGGTCACAGTCCGGCTCGGTCACCGCGCGGCGCGGCAGACTGGCGAGCTCGTTGATCGCCTCCAGCGCCGTCAGCATCCCGGCGGCGCTGTCGATCAACCGCATGCGCCGCGCGCGCGCCGCTGCACGCAGCGTCTCGAAAGCCTCTTGACGGCTCAGGTGCAACCGCTCCATCAGCACCCCGCAGGCCATGCTGATGGTGCGCGAGCGCTCGAGCGCCTCGCTCATCCGGACGAGCCGCGCCCGCAGCTCACGGGCGTCGGCATGGCGCTGCAGCGCCGCCAGAATCCCCGGAACGCACTGCGCCAGCGCCGGGTAGCTGGCGGCGAGGAACGCGAGCGCGCCGTGTTCCGCGGCGTCGGCCGCACGGCGCTCGTCCCACTCGGCCGCGAGCACGATGAAGGGAATCTCGAGCATGCCGGAGAGCGTGGCGCCGAGGGCGTAATCCGCCTCGCTGCCGGCGGCCGCGCAGAGCACCACCAGATCGGGTGTCTCGGCACTCACCGCCGTCATCAGCTCGGTCGGATCGGGGTGCGCCACGGCGTGATGCCCGCGCTCGAGCAACAGATCCGCAAGGCGCGCGGCAACCGACGTGTCGCTCGCGGTGATGAGGATCCGCCAGGATTTGACGCGTTCGGTGGTCACTTCGTCTGTATCACTCCTCTGCCCGACCGGTGCGCAGCGCGCCGATCCCTCCTGCGCCGGTGCTCACCCCGCCGGGCCGGTGGCACGGCGGCCTGAGTCCCCGGGGCGATCGGCCGTGCGCTGCGCGGGGCACATGCATCGGTGCGCTCAGCGCAGCCGCCGGGCGCCCCGATGCGCTCGCGACTGATCGCCCGGAGCTGCACAGTGAGCAATCCGCGCTGAATCGAGCCTGAATGTCCCGCCCGGCGTCGCCACGTTCAGACGCCGCCCAACCGGTGCGCATTGTGGGCCGGTGAGGCGCAAACCACCGAACCATTTGTCATAACAATCGATTTTTTTTGCACGGCCGATGCACCCGCATCGTCGCTGCACGGAGTGTCAGGCGTTGCTGCGCCCACTGCGGCGCGCGCTCGGCGGCGCTTGCGCGGTCGCAATCAACTCCAACACTTCCCCGATCAGGGCGCGCATCGCCAGCGTCGCACGCTCGGCATCGCCTGCGACGATGGCATCCAACACCTCTTCGTGCTGAGCAATGCCCGCCGCGCGTCCCTTGATGCGGTTGGTGAAGCGGATCGAGATGCGCAGCGCCGTGTTGATCATCGGGTCGAGCTGCGCGAAGAAGCGGTTGCCGGTGGCGGCGAGCACCGCGGTATGGAAGGCGATGTCGGCCGCGACCGGCTCGTCATCGCCCTGTCCGGCCGCCTGCATGCGCTCGAGTCCGGCGCGAATCTGCTCGATCGCCTCACGATCGGCGCGGCGTGCCGCGAGCGCCGCGGCGGCCGGCTCGATCGCCAGGCGCATCTCGGTGAACTCCGCGAGCAGTTGCAAGGAGAACTTCCGCTCGAGCAGCCAGCGCAGCACGTCCGGATCGAGCAGGTTCCACTGCGACTCCAGAGTGACATTCGTGCCCTGGCGCGGCCGGGCCCGCAGCAGGCCCTTGGCCGTGAGCATCTTCACCGCTTCGCGCGTCACCGAGCGGCTGGTTCCGTACTGGCGGGAGAGTTCCCCTTCCGTGGGGAACGGCTGCGTGGCGAAGGCACCGGTGACGATCCTCTGCCCCAGAGTCTCCACCAGGCCGTAGGTCAAGCTGCGTTCGCGCGGGATTCTCGGTTGGGCCACGGCTACATCTTTCGCATCAGCAGGATTGCGGGCGGCGGCAGTATATCCGCCCCGCGCCGACCGCCACGGCCCGCACGCGGGGGTTTGCCTCCCCTCCGACATATTATATGATTATTAATCTCAGCCCAGCATTCGAAACGGGACACGCATGAGCGGATCGGAACGGGATCAGAACTCCAAGCCCAAGTTGCGCTCACGCGCCTGGTTCGACGATCCGGCCGACCCGGGCATGACGGCGCTGCACGTCGAGCGCTACCTCAATTACGGCCTCACGCTCGAGGAGCTGCAGTCCGGTAAGCCCATCATCGGCATCGCCCAGACCGGCTCGGACTTATCGCCCTGCAACCGCCATCATCTGGTGCTCGCCGAGCGCATCGCCGCAGGCATCCGCGCCGCCGGTGGCGTGCCGATCGAGTTCCCGGTGCACCCGATCCAGGAGACGAGCCGCCGGCCCACCGCTGCGCTCGACCGCAACCTCGCCTACCTCGGCCTGGTCGAGGTGCTGCACGGTTATCCGCTCGACGGGGTGGTGCTCACGATCGGCTGCGACAAGACCACCCCGGCCTGCCTGATGGCCGCCGCCACGGTCGACATCCCGGCCGTGGCGCTCTCGGTCGGCCCGATGCTCAACGGCTGGTTCGAGGGCAAGCGGGTCGGCTCAGGGACCATCGTCTGGGAATCGCGCCAGCTGCTCGCCGCCGGCAAGATCGACTACGCCGGCTTCATGCAGAGAGTCACGGCCTCGACCTCCTCGACCGGCTACTGCAACGTCATGGGCACGGCGAGCACCATGAATTCCATTGCCGAGGCCCTCGGCATGCAGCTGCCCGGCTCGGCCGCGATCCCCGCCCCGCACCGCGAACGGGCGCAGATCGCCTACGAGACCGGTGCGCGTATCGTGCAGATGGTGCACGAGAACCTGCGGCCCTCGGCGATCATGACGCGCGATGCGTTTCTCAATGCCATCGTAGTGAGCTCCGCCATCGGCGGTTCGACCAATGCACCGATCCACCTCGCGGCGATTGCGCGGCACATGGGCGTGCAGCTGAACCTCGAGGACTGGCAGACGTACGGCTACGAGGTGCCGTTGTTGGTGAATCTGCAACCGGCCGGGGAGTATCTGGCCGAGGACTTCCACCGCGCGGGCGGCGTGCCCGCGGTCGTCAACCAGCTGATGCAGCGCGGCCTGATCCGTGAACAGGCACTGACGGTCAACGGTCGCACGCTCGGGGAGAACTGCCGCGGCCGGGCCATCAGCGACCCGCAGGTCATCCGCACGATCGATCGGCCGCTGAAGGACAATGCGGGATTCATCGTGATGCGCGGCAACCTGTTCGACTCGGCCATCATGAAAACGAGCGTGATCTCGGAGGAATTCCGCCACCGCTACCTCAGCGATCCGAAGGATCCGGAGGCGTTCGAAGGACCGGTGGTGGTCTTCGACGGACCGGAGGACTACCACGCGCGCATCGACGACCCGGCGCTCGGCATTGATGTGCGCACCGTGCTCGTCATGCGCGGCACGGGGCCGATCGGCTACCCGGGCTCGGCGGAAGTGGTCAACATGCGCCCGCCGAGCTACCTGATCAAACAGGGCGTCAGCGCCCTGCCCTGCATCGGCGACGGGCGTCAGTCGGGTACCTCCGGCTCGCCCTCGATTCTCAATGCCTCGCCGGAAGCGGCCGCCGGCGGCGCACTGGGGTTGCTCAAGAGCGGGGATCGAGTCCGGATCGACCTGCGCAAGCGTGAGGTCACCGTACTGATCGACACTCAGGAGCTCACCGCACGGCGCACGGCGCTCGAAGCCGCGGGCGGCTATCGCTATCCGCCCTCGCAGACGCCCTGGCAGCAGATCCAGCGCGCCATGGTCGGCCAGCTCGGCGAGGGCATGATTCTCAACGGCGCAGAGCAGTTCCAGCGCGTCGAGGCCCGCTTCGGGGTGCCGCGCGACAATCACTGAGCGACCCGGCTCGGCTTGACGATCCCGGCACAGGGTCATACCGTCCGAAGCGAGCCCGCAGCGGGCTCGCTTCGGGAGTCCGCCATGGCCGAGAGCCGTCCGCCCTTACCCCCGTTCACGAGCGAGAGCGCAGTTCTCAAGGTGCGCGCGGCGGAAGATGCGTGGAATAGCCGCGACCCGCACCGCGTGTCGCTGGCGTATACCCAAGACAGCCAGTGGCGCAACCGAACGGAGTTCGTGACGGGCCGCGCGGCGATCGTCGAGTTCCTCACGCGCAAATGGGCGAGCGAACTCGACTACCGCCTCATCAAAGAGCTGTGGGCCTTCACCGCGCATCGCATCGCCGTGCGCTTCGCGTACGAATGGCATGATGCACGCGGCGCCTGGTTCCGCTCCTACGGCAACGAGAACTGGGAGTTCGATGAGCAGGGACTGATGCGCCGGCGCATCGCCAGCATCAACGATCTGCCGATCACCGAGGCGCAGCGCCACTATCACTGGCCGCTCGGGGTGCGACCGGCGGGCCATCCGGGGCTGAGCGAGCTGGGGCTGTAAGCGTAAGAGGACGACCGGCACACGCCAGAGGCCGACGGGATACGCATCAGGCGTCACGCGAGGACGTTTGCGCGAGCGTGTTCGAGGCGACGACTCAGACCTGCGTGAGGCCCGCCACCGCAGCGCCCAGTCCCGCCAGAACGCACGAGTCACCATCGAGTACGCGCGCGTCAGCGCCAAAGCTCGCCAGCGCACGCGCATAGCGCGCCGTCAGTGCCGGATCGCCGATGAGCGTCGGCACCGAACCGGAGGCCTGCAGATGCGCGCGCATGCTGTGCACTTCGGCGCCGATCAACAGACCCGAGAGCAGCGAGCGGGCCCATCCGGCGCTGCGTCCCTCGATCAGCTGCGCGGAGCGAGTCTCGAACAGGTTGGCCGCCAGATCGAAGCGCGCCGCGTTGCGCAGCCCCACCTCGAAGCCGTCCTCATCCGGCTCATCGGCGCCACCGACCCGCAGCAGCGAGGAGCGGGTGCTCAGCAGTTCGAACAGCTCGCCGGTGAAATACGTCTGCAGCCGCGCAATCCGACCGTCGCGCACCTCTACCCACTTGCAGTGCGTACCGGGCAGCACCAGCATGCGCCGGCCGGCCGCGAGCGCCGGCTCGAGCACGAGCGCCCCGAAGATCTGCGTCTCCTCACCGCGCATCACGTCGGCCACGTCGCGAAAATTCTGCGCCTGAATCCCAGCCAGGACCGTGAGCGTCTCGGTGCCCGCGCGCACCGTCACGGCCCCGGCGCGCCACTGCGCCAGGGTCACCGGCGCGCGCACATAGGGGACTTCCACCAGTCCGTTGCGCGACCCGGCCATGCCGCACAGCACGGTTCGCTCGAGCCTCAGGCGCGCGCGCCACGGCGCGAGCACACGCGCCAACACCTCACTCGGCGCCTCGGCGCCGAGTGCTGCGATCCCCGGGCCGTCGCGCCGCTCGGCAACGATGCCCCCGATCTGCAGAAACGCGCGCAGGCGGCTGCTGCCCCAGTCGCACAGCACCCGCGCGGTACCGTCCCGATGCACCTCGTCGTTCCCGCTCACCGTCGCTCCTGTCCCGCTCACGCGCACCCGACACGGGCGAGCGGCTGCGCCAGTCCCGCCACTGGGGCATTGAAAGAAAACACATCGCCCGCCATCGTCTGCGCGGCACGCTCGGCCGGCGAGAGACCCTGGCGAGCCGTGGTCACATAGGCGGTTCGCAAATCCGTCCCTCCGAAGGCGACCTTCGTCACCTGCGCACACGGCAGGCGCACCGTGGCGAGCAGGCGGCCGTCCGGGGAATACCGGCGCACGGCCCAACCGGACCAGAGCGCCACCCAGAGACACCCCTCGGAGTCGACCGTGGTGCCGTCAGGATAACCGCCCGCCGGTTCGATCTGCACCAGCACGCGCTTGTTCGTGAGCACGTGCGGCTCCGGCCGGTCGAAGGCGTACACCGTGCGGCCCGGACTGTCGGTGTGATAGAAGGTGCGGCCATCCGGACTGAAGGCCGGACCGTTGGTGACGACGTATCCGCGATCGAGCGGCACGCACAAACCGTCGGCGCCCAGGCGATACAGCACCCCGCTCGGTGTCTGCTCCGGATCGTGCATCGATCCGAACCACAGCGCGCCTTCGGGGCTGACGCACCCATCGTTGATGCGATTCTCGGGGTTCTGCGCCTCGACGGCGCTGAGCAGCGTGAAGCGCCCGCTCGGCGGATCGAACAGATGCAGCCCGCCCTTGAGCCCCACCACGAAGCCGCCGCCGGCCCGGGCGGCCAGAAATCCCGGTGGCGCCGGCGCCGCCCAACTCTCGTGCTCGGCGCGACCCGGCCGCAGCCGATGCAGGCGTAGCCCCTTGATATCGACCATCCACAGCGCCGCGTCGGAGGCGACCCACAGAGGTCCCTCGCCGAGTTCCGCCCCGAGCGAAAAGGCGTGCTCGGCGTGCATCACGAGCGCCGGGTCATCTGCGGCCGCAGGGCGTGAAAACCCCAGCGCTCACCCCGGAGAGGTGGTGTGCAAAACCCCTGCAATGCATCCCCTCTGGACCGCCGCGGCAGTCGCTCGATCATAGATCTGATTAGTCTGATTATTCAGCCGGCGGGCGTCAAGCCGTACCCTGATGCGCCCGGGGATCCCCGTAGTACTCGCAGAACCACTCGACGAACTGCCGCACCCCCACCTCCACCGGCGTTGCGGGCCGGTACCCGACGTCCCGAGCGAGGTCCTCGACATCGGCGCAGGTCTCAGGAACATCGCCCGGCTGCAGCGGCAGGAAGCGCTTCTCGGCCTGGCGCCCGAGACACTGCTCGAGCACCTCGATGTAGCGCATCAGCTCGACCGCCTGATGGTTGCCGATGTTGTACAGACGGTACGGCGCGCGGCTGCTCGCCGGATCGTGTGTCACGCCGTCCCAGTGCGGATCGGGCGCGGCAACGTGCTCACAGGCACGCACGACGCCCTCGGCGATATCGTCCACGTACGTGAAGTCGCGTTTGTGACGGCCATTGTTGTAGACGTCGATGGGCTTGCCGTCGAGGATGTTGCGGGCGAACTGGAACAGCGCCATGTCGGGCCGGCCCCACGGGCCGTAGACGGTGAAGAAGCGCAGCCCCGTGGTCGGCACGCCGAACAATGCCGAGTAGCTGTGTGCCATGGCCTCGTTGGCCTTCTTGGTCGCCGCATAGATCGACAGCGGATGATCGGCGCCGCGGTGCGGGGAGAACGGCATGTCGGTATTGGCGCCGTAGACCGAACTGGTCGAGGCGTAGACCAGATGCTCGATGCCGTTGTGACGGCATCCTTCGAGCACCGTCAGCGTCCCGGAGACGTTGCTGCGCACGTAACTGTACGGGTCCTTCATCGAATAGCGCACCCCGGCCTGCGCGGCGAGGTGAATGACCCGGGCGAAGCGCTCCTCGGCGAAGAGCCGGGCCATGGCCGGCTCATCGGCGATGTCCAGGCGCAGGAAGCGAAAACCGTGCGCTGCGCGCAGCCGCTGCAGGCGCGCCTCCTTCAGCGCGACGTCGTAGTAATCGTTGAGGTTGTCGATGCCGACCACCTCGTGGCCGCGCGCCAGGAGTTTCTGGGCGGTGTGATAGCCGATGAATCCGGCCGCACCGGTGACGAGAATTTTCATGGTTCCTCTCTGACTGCGACGGCCGCGCGCTGCGGCCCTTCGGGGGCTGAAATCACATTGTACCGACCCGCTCCGCCGGCACGCCGAGCCGTGTGTCGCGGCGGGCCGACCCCACCGCTATGAGCGCTCGACTCGAAGGCCCGGCGCAGCCGACTCGGCGCCCGTCGTGCGCGGGGTCTTCCCGCTGATGATGATGACGACACTGGCGATCACGAGCAGGGTGCCGAAGACCGTGCGTGCATCCAGGGACTCGCTGCCGAACAGATAGCCGATGATGACCGCGACCAGCGGATTGACATAGGCATACGTGCCGACCTTGGTGGGCGACTCATGATGGATCAGCCAGGTGTAGGCGCCAAAGGCGAGCACCGATCCGGCCACGATGAGATACGCCAACGCCACCCAGGCCTGCGTGGACACCGTCGCCGGATGAAAACCGCGCTCCTGTCCGAACACGACCGCGGCAACGCCGAGCAGCAGCCCGCCGGCGAGCATCTCGGTCCCGGCCGTCATCGTCTTCGCCGCGGGTAACGGCAGACGCCGCATCAGCACCGAGGCGATCGACCAGCTCATGGCGGCGATCACCAGCGCGAGCGCCGAGGGCCCATAGATGGGCGCGCCGGCGAGTCCGACCGCGGGGTCGACCAGCACCACGACGCCACCGAGGCCGACGATGAGCGCCGAAGCGAGCCGCAGCGTCAGCCGCTGCGTGCGCAGCCAGAGGATCTCCGCGACCGCGGTGAAGGCCGGGATCGTGGCCAGCATCACTGCCGCCATCCCGGAGTGAACCTGCCGCTCGGCCGTGAACAGCAGCCCGTAGTCGATGACGAACATCAGGACCGCGAGCAGCACGATCGATCCCCACTGGCGCAGCGTCGGCAGAGGCTGGCGGCGGGCGAGCGCCCAGGCACACATCATCGCCCCGGCGACGGTGAAGCGGATCGACGCCAGCAGCAGCGGCGCCACCTCACGCACCCCGATGCGGATCGCGATATAGGTCGAGCCCCAGACCAGATAGATGATCCCGAATGCAGTCAGGGTCTTGAGCTTACTGGGCACGCGGCGCTCCTGGCGGCGATGAGACGGTGCGAGGGGGGACGGGAAGCCGCTCCGATCATACCGCAGCGCCCCGTGCGGCCCCCCGCAGCGTGCGGTAAGTCACAGATCAGCACTCCCGTGGCGGAGTTTTGCGCCGTGCTGCCGAAAAACTGAATCGGTTGCGAAGCGTTCGTCCGCGCTTCGGGGGATGCTGTCACGATGGGATATTGGCTGCTCACGCCGCTGCTGCTCGCCGTCGCCGCCGTCGCACTGCGACCGGCGCTGCGTCGTGCTTTTGGCGCGGTCGCAGGCGGGCACGGCGCCGGCGATGCGCCGGCCGTCGACACCGCGCCCGATCCCGAGGTCGCCCCCGCCCCACCCGCACCTCCGGAGGCGCAGCTGCTCCCGCCCGCCCCCGCTGCGGCTGCCCTCCCTGCCTGCGCGCCGCTCGAGGCCGCGGAGGTCTTCGCGCAGTTGCGCGCCCTGGAACTCGGTCTGACCGCCCCGCCCCGCGCGCAGGCCCCCGATGAGCGCAAAATTGCCCAAGCGCTCGGTGCGATCGGGGATGCGGCCGCCGAGCGGCGTTACTTCCCGCGGCGCCCCAACCTGCTGCCGCAGCTGATGCACGCCATCCACGACGAGTCCGTCGCACGGCGTCAGCTGGTCGCCATCATCGCTCGGGACCCGGCGCTGGTCGACAGTCTGCTGCGCATGGCGAACAGCTCCTTCTATCGCCTCAGTCCGCAGCCGGTGGAGTCCATCGAGCGGGCGGTCGCAGTCCTCGGCAGCGATGGCCTGCGCTCAGTGATCGCCACGGCGCTGATGCAGCCGATCTTCAACGCCGTCGCGGCCGCAGAATTCCCCAAATTTCCCCAGCTGGTCTGGGAGCACGCGCTGCGCTCGGCGCAGGCCGCGGTGGTCCATGCGGCGGTGGCCGAGCGCATCGAACCGTTCACGGCGGAATTGCTCAGCCTGATCAGCGGCATGGCGGAAATCGTGCTGTTCCGCGCGGTACGCGCCCGCTGCGCGGCGGCCAGCGGCGGCACTCCGGCGGCTGCCGGACTGCTGGACACTTTGCTCCGAGTCCACGCCGCACCGCTCGCGCAGAGAATCGGCGGTGACTGGCAGCTGTCGGATGCGGCCTTGGCCGCGCTCGCCGAACAGACTTCACCGAGCGCACCCGGCAGCGCACTCGGCCGCTCACTGCACTTCGGCCGTCTCGCCGGTGCGCTCGCCGTGCTGTACGCCAACGGTCGGATCGATAAGGCGACGGTACGCGCATCGCTGCCCTCGAGCGCCCTGCCCGCCGCGCACAGCGATACGCTCGTCACGAAGCTCCTGCTGCCATTTCAGGATCCGCGCACCGGATCGGCGCCCCGCACGCCGCGACGCTGACCGCCGAGCGGCGCAGAAGTGGACTCCCCGCGCGAACAGGCCGATGATATCGGTGCGGCCTGTGACTGCCCCGCGGATCACCCTTCATGACCCAGGTACTGCCCGTTCTTCTCTCCACACTCGCCGGCACGGTGCTCGGTGCGCTCATCGCCTGGCTGCTGACGCATCTGTATGCTCGGCTTGCGCTGCGGGAGGTTCGCAAGCAACGCGACCAGCTCGAGCGCTACAACCGCACGCTGACGGTACTGCTGAAGGGATGGGAGGATCAGAGTCAGGTGGAACTCTCGCGTAACGCACGCGGAGAGATCAGCGGCGGACGGGTGCTCGCCGGCACGGCCGGAGCGCTAGTGGAGTCTGCCGAGCACGGAGCAGGCGCACCGCGACGCTTCTGAGTGGCCCCGCCGATGAGGCCGGCCCGCGCTACGGGCGCCGGCCGGCGAGCCGGTCCAGGCCCTCCCGCAGATCGTTGCGCACATCCTCGAGGTCTTCGAGCCCGACCTGAACCCGCAGGCACAGCCCGGACGGGCACCAGTCGGTTGCCGTGCGGTAGGTACGGCAGTCGAAGGGAATGATGAGACTCTCGAAGCCACCCCAGGAATAGCCCATGCCGAAGATGCGCATCGCATCGAGCATGCGCGCGAGGTCATCGCGAGTGAATCCCGGGTGAAGGATGAAGGAGAACACGCCCGTCGAGCCGGTGAAATCGCGCTTCCAGAACGCATGCCCCGGGCACGACGGCAATGCCGGGTGCAATACCGTCGCAACTTCCGGCTGCAGCGCGAGCCACTCGGCGAGCGCCAGACCGCGCCGCTCGGCCTCCTGCAGACGGATGTGCAGCGTGCGCATGCCGCGCAGCGCCAGATAGCAGTCCTCGGCCCCCGGCAGCATGGCCATGCTCTGGTAGGTCTCCTTCAGCCGCGGCCAGAGTCGCTCGTTGGCGCTGACGAGTCCGAGGAGGATATCCGAGTGGCCGCTGAGGTACTTCGTGCCGGCTTCCACCACCAGATCGCAACCGTGCTCGTGGGCTCGGAAGTAGAGCGGCGTGGCCCAGGTGTTGTCGATGATCGTCGTCAGTGCGCGCTCGCGCGCCAGCGCGGTGATGGCCGGAACGTCCTGGACCTCGAAGGTCTGCGAGCCGGGCGACTCGAGAAAAATCGTCGAGGTGTTCGGTCGGATCAGCGCCGCGAGGCCCGCGCCCACCATCGGGTCGTAGTAGGTCGTCTCGATGCCGAATCGCGCGAGCAGCTTGCCGCACAGCGCCCGGGTCGGCAGGTAGACGCTGTCGGGCATGAGCAGATGATCACCGCTGTTGAGCGCCGTGAGCAGTGCCAAGGTGACCGCTCCGAGACCCGAGGCGGCGAGCGACGTGCCGGCCGCTCCGCTGAGTGCGCTCCAGGCGCTCTCGAGACTCTCTACGGTCGGCGTGCCGGCGGTGCCGTAGCTGTACCGGGCGCGCTCGTGCTGCAGATCATCGAGCGTCTTGAACAGCACCGTGGAGCCGCGGTAGAGCGGCGTATTGACGAAGCCGTAATGTGCATCGGACATTCGGCCGAGCTGGGCTAGCCGGGTGCCGATGCCGAAGGTCTCTGTCGGGTCTTTCATGGTGCGCGCCGTTGCCTGCTGAGCGACAGATCGCACTCTATACGCTTGCGCGCATAGCGCGCCATGCCCGAGAGCAGCCGGACTGGCCCTGCGCTGACGGCGAGATCCTGCGTCGATCCACGACGCGGGCATCGAGATCGATCCGAACGCTCCAGGGGTGGGTCTCCTGGAGTCCCGCCGCTCACATCGGCACTCCACATCCTCCAATGACCCTCGAGGATACGGAGAACGATACCTCGAGCGCTGAAGGCATTGCTCGGCCGCTCGCGACCGTCAAGCGCAGCCCCTCAGATCCCCCACTTTAGATCGCTCATACGACCTGCCACGAAGGCAGAATCTAGGGCGCACGAGATGCCTGTCAAAGACCGTCAAACGAGCCGCAACGTGATCGCCTTCAATACCGCTCGCGTCCGATCCCTCGTGTCCAGCTTGGCGAGAATCTCCGAGACATAGTTCTTGACCGTGCCCTCGGCGAGCCCGAGGCTGCGCGCGATTTCCTTATTGGAATAACCGCCGGCCAAGAGTCTCAGGATCTCAAGCTCACGTGGCACCAGCTCGATTCGCCCCGCCTCCACGTCCACCGGCACACCCGCCTCCGACAGACGTTGACGAATCGGCTGCATCGCCACCGGCGCCAGCCATCGTTCACCATGGCGAGCACGTTCGATCGCAGTGAGCAGATCCTCCGCTGATGCTCCCTTCAGCAGGAATCCCTGAGTGCCTGCCTCGACAGCTGCGAGCAACAGGTCGGTGTCCTCAAATGCCGTCAGCATCACCACTGGGGTTCGGTCGCCCCGTGTGCGCAGTTCCCGAACCATCGCGATACCATCGAGCCCAGGCATGCGGATATCGCTTACGATCACATCGACCGGTGTTGCCCCTATTTGCTCGAGCAGAGCGAATCCCGACGCGACTCGCAGTACGACCTCGAGCCCGGCACGCTCGAGTAACGCTTGCAGGCCTTCCCGTACGAGGTCCTGATCCTCAACGAGGGCGATGCGCACTCTCATGGCTGGCGCTCTGTCGGGAGAATCACCCGTAGCCTAAATCCCCCCTCGCGCGAGGTATCCGTCTCGACTCGACCGCCGAGCAGCGCGACGCGCTCGCGCATTCCGCGAAGTCCCAATCCCGCCTCGTGCGCTGCCGGACATTTGCCGTCATCGCGCACCTCGAGACACAGTTCTCTCGCGCTCTGCGCAAGCGATAGCCAGATATTGTGCGCATTGGCATGGCGCACAGCGTTCGTGAGTCCCTCCTGTCCCGCGCGCACGATCGCTTCGGCCTTTTCCGTACCGTCGACGCGAACCGGATCGGCCAGATCAAGGTGAATCCGTGGCACCGGAAACGCCTCTGCGATCCGTCGCAACGCCGCACGCACGTCGATTCCATCGTGGCGACGCAGATTAGCCACCACACTTCCCAGGTCCGACAGCAATTCAGTCACCAGCGCACGCGAAAGGCGCCATTCATGCTGCCGCGATATTCGTGCCTCTTGGCCGAGGAGTTCCAGATTGAGTGCCAAGGCGGTAAGCCGGTGTCCGGCAACATCATGTAACTCGCGCGACACCCGCAAACGCTCACCGTCGCGCGCACTTTCTGCGAGCAGCTCTCGAGTTGCCAGCAATTGCGCATTCACCTCGCGAAGATCTCGCGATATTCGCTGGGCGTGCATGCGGTCCAATGTGGTCAACAGCGCAAATACTTGAAAGAGCCCATAAATAAAAAGTTGGAACCACGGGTCATCATGACGCCAGCGGGTGATGAGAATCCCAAGGAATGCGACGTTCAGGATGACCACGGCCGTGACCGCGAATCTCGCCGGACCAATCGCACCGAACGCCACTGCAATGACAATCAGCAGCATCGGCGTGAAAGTCGACGGCCCGAAGGCGAGTAGTGCCAGTGCAGAGACCACCATCAAGGAGAGCGCGAGGACGTTTCGAGCAGCTCTCGTGGGGTCCGCAATCGCCCTGGCACGCAAGCCAAATCCAGCGAGGAAGGCGAGCATGAGCAGCGCCGCAATCGCGCGAGTCACCGTTGCCTCAAGAGGTGCCCAGTGAGGTGGCGCTCTCCACAGACCGATGGCGACCGTGGCCCACGCCAAATAACCGGCACACGAGAGCGGAGTGGGCGCCAATGCCGATAGGTCGCGAACTGAACGCATGCCAGACGATAGTCGCGAAATGGCGTTCGCTTCAAGATCCGCACCCTGAAAATGACTTCCGGCACCCTCGCGCATGCCTTCCGGCACTGGTATCGGGCGCCGCCGCACGCATCATGAGAGTCCGGTCGACAGCCGCAGCGGAGATTCGCATGAACCTGAGCAATTTCTACCGATATTTCTTCTACGCAATTTGGCTCGTAATGATCGTCTTTTGGTTGGTGCTTGCGCGCAACGTAAAATCCACGGTCAGGCGCCAAGCCGCGCTGCCGCGTCTCATGAACCTAGCGCTTCTCTATGCCGCGGCCGGCCTATTGGCAGATCCATTCACCCCCATGAGTTGGCTCGCAATGCCCTTTCTCCCCAGTTCTCATTGGAGAATCTGGTGTGCCCTCGGTGCAACCATGACGCTCATGGGCGTGCTGTTGACGATCTGGGCACGACTCCACATCGGACGCAACTGGAGTTCCGTGGCCGCCGTCAAGGCCGATCATGAGTTGGTTACTACTGGCCCATATCAATGGGTCCGACATCCAATCTATTCCGGTTTGACACTCGGGTTTGTCGGAACCGCTGTGGCGATCGGACAATGGCGCGGAGTGCTGGCCGTTGCGTTGGCGCTCATCGCCATAGCACAACGGATCGTCATCGAGGAGCGATTCATGCGCGAGCAATTCGGGAATGCCTACGACACATATGCGCGGCGCGTTCAGGCACTCCTACCGGGTCTCATCTGATTCATCGTGCGCGACACGATCAACGAAGGATCCGCTGATCCTTGGCGCGAAGAAGCACGAGGCGCAGCGTGCAGCCGCGAAAGACACGTTCGGACTGCGCGTCTGCCCGCCTGCACTCACCACTTGAATACTTGCGCCCCCGAAGGGATTACGCGCAAGATGCGGTCGATTAGACGCCATCCATCAGACCTGCGGCAGGCGGCCACTTCGCGAGGCCCGCCGCCTCATGAACGCAGGGGATCCGTACCTTCAAAGCGGCGAGAATGGAGCGGACATGCGCAGACGAGAGATCCTCAAGGGCGTGGCAATCGCTTCCGTCTTTGCTCCAGTTCTGTCTCGAGCGGCGTCTGCGTTTTGGATAGGCAAGAGGCGACTCATTCGTCGATTACGGCCCACCGATCCCCGCTGGCCTACGTCGCGCGACTGGGAGGCTCTGAAGAAGCAAGTCGACGGTAACTTGATTCCAGTGAGTTTTCCGATCGACATCGTCAAATCCGCGCCGAACAGCGCCGCTGCCCGGCAGCTGAGGACAGAGATTGAAAACCCCTACTTTATCGCCGATCAGCCTGGACTGACCGAGACTCTAGGCTGGGTCGATGCATGGCACAGCCAACCAAGTGTTTATGCGGTGGTAGCACGAAGTGCGCGCGACATCGCCGCCGCGGTGAACTTCGCACGGGACAACAATCTTCGACTGGTCGTCAAGGGTCGCGGGCACAGCTACGTTGGCACCTCGAATGCGCCCGACTCGCTCCTAATCTGGACACGTTACATGACCGACGTCGAGGTGCATGCCTCATTCGTGCCACAGGGCTGCAACGGGAAGATTGCGCCACAACCCGCCGTTACGATGGGCGCGGGCGCGTTCTGGCTCAGGGCATACGAAGCAGTGACAACCGAGCACGGGCGATACGTCCAGGGCGGAGGCTGCCTGTCGGTGGGAGTCGCCGGACTCATCCTGGGAGGGGGGTTCGGAAGCTTTTCGAAGCGCTATGGAACCGCGGCGGGAAGTCTCCTCGAGGCCGAGGTCATCACGGCGGACGGTCGCACCCTGATCGTGAACGCATGCACTCACCCGGATCTGTTCTGGGCGCTCAAAGGCGGCGGAGGCGGCACGTTCGCGGCAGTGAGCAAACTCACCGTTCGTACGCACGATCTTCCCGAGTATTTCGGCGTCACGAACTTCAAGGTCAAAGCACCCTCGGACGACGCGTATCAGGCACTCATACGAGAGTTCGTCAGGTTTTACTCGGCGCACTTATTCAACGAGCATTGGGGAGAACAGGCGCACGTTCGCAGTGACAACGTCCTTGCGATCAATATGCTCTCGCAAGGATTGAATAACGAGCAATTGCAGGCAATCTGGCAACCATTCCTGGATTGGGTGACATCATCGCCGCTCGGATTTTCCATGCCCGGGCGGATCGTAAACGGAAGCCTGCCCGCTCGACGCATGTGGGACGCCGACTGGCTTGCCGAGCATTGGCCGCAGATCGTATACCCGGTCGACGGCAATCTGATCCATGCTGTCCTCGACGATATTCTGGTGCGCGTGATGCCCGAGCCGATGTTTCATCGAGACGAGCGGCCCGGTGGGAATCGCTCGAATTTCTGGTGGGATGCCGATGCCGGTCAGGTCGCATGGTACATCTGGGGCTACGATTCGCTGTGGATGCCTGAGTCGCTGCTCGCAAGTGATTCCCAGCGTCGGCTTGCCGATGCTTTGTTCGCCGCATCTCGACACGCCTGGGTCGAGATGCACTTCAACAAAGGTCTCGCCGGCGCGCCGCCCGAGGTCATAGCTGCCGCACGCGATACCGCGACAAATCCTGCGGTCCTCAATGCCTTTGCACTTGCGATCGTGAGCAGCGGCCAGGGTCCTTCGTATCCGGGTATTCAGGGGCATGCACCCGAAGTTGCCCAGGGTCGTACCGCAGCGAAGGGGATCGAGCGTTGCATGGAGCAGCTGCGCGCCGTCGCGGGGCCGGGCGGATCGTACTTGAATGAGACGAACTACTTCAAAAAGGGATGGCAGCAGGCGTTTTGGGGAGACAATTACGCTCGACTCGCCAAGGTCAAGCGCCAATACGATCCGGACGGTCTCTTTTTTGCTCACCACGGAGTCGGCTCGGAGGAGTGGAGCAGTGATGGCTTCACGAAACTCTGAGCCATGGCACGGATTCTGCTCCATTTCCCTGACCCATTGGTCCGGAACCGACTGGTAATTGCGGCTTGTGATTCACGCATCGTGCGATGAAGCATCGCCGCCGATGCCCGTAAGCGCCTACCATGGCGCGCCATGCCCGGGGCCCGAAGCGGCGCTCGACCGACTGTAACCTTCATTCTCGGCCCCATGGATGATGCTCGGCTCATCAGCACCGGACCGAAGAGAGTGCTCGCGACGACGATCGCGTCAAGTCGCTCAGGTGCCGATCGAGGGAGAAGCGGAAGTTCGCCACTCGCGCTCAAGCGATCAGTCACAACACTCGAATACACTCCGCAATTTCAGCCGAAACTCAAATGGTCAAAATGAGCTCCCGATTTACCGATCGGGCCGCATCCGTCACATTCGCGAATCCGGTGGAAAGTTGACCAGATCAATCCGCACATCACCGCGTGACAGCACGTCCTCGCCCCTGTTTCAACGCCATACCCAGTGGTCCGTCGGCGCGCAACAGGCCTTCAATCTGGGAATATGGGACGCTCACATCCACAGCGCCGATAGACCCGCTGAAATCTACCTCAAGCGTGTGAGCTTCAAAGACGTACGTGGGTCCGCTCTCAACAGTGTTCCACATACCCTTCGGCCACTGCTTATTGAAATCAGCATCAACAATGGCGTTGAGGCGCTGATACCAATCGACATTGGCTGCGAATAGACTCTCCAGCGGCACGATGCCATCCGTGCGTAGATAATGAGATAGCTCGCACCGGAGCGCATCTCCTGCGCACCCCCCGTATAGCGCGAAATGAACAGCTGAATATCCAGCAGGTACGGTCCCGGTCGATATAAGTCGAATGACTGGTAGTACTCAAACCCCGAAGGATAGAACTCCCCATGGGGCGGAGCTGTGTTGAATAACCCGGCAGCATCCGTATTCAGTGCTTCAACGCGACGCGTGGCCGACTGCGCGAAGAATTGATTTGTGGAGACCGAATCCGCTTCATGATTATCGAATTGTGGATAGTGCGCTACGTCACGCGCGTCCCCGTACCGAAAATTCTTACGCTGAATGATCGCGTAGTCACCGACGAACGGCCATGGCCCCATCGGGCGTTGACGTTCAAGTTCCTGCAAACGTCGAAGCCGAGCCACATACGAATTCAACACGTTCGGCGAGCCGCGATATTCCTGTTGTCGGTAGGTGACCCATCGGGCTTCGTCCGCAACCAATTGTGCGCGCGCCGGTCCTCGCAATTGCGCAAGCAACCGGTGATAGAGATGATCTATGTTGCGCTGTAACTGCGGGATGGTCTGTATTTTCCAGCCTTGAGCCGATGCGTGAGTCACACCGGACGTTAAGACCATGACGCAACTGAGTGCAGTCAGTATCCGAAGCGGACCGCGGACCGAGCACGATCTGTGGGTCATGGAATTCCTGACGGGCCAGCCCTTTTCTGCGGCACTTCTACCATGTGCTGGGTCTAGCATTCAATAGACAAAGAGCAACGGACCGGACGAGCCGGACGCGATGTACAACAGCGCTATTCATGGCCTCATGAGTTACTCCGCCTGATGGTGTCGTGCGAGAACTTTCAGGCGCAGGTAACTCTGGGGCAGATTGTCCGTTGCAGATCGCACTGACCCGTTACCGAGCCCTCCCGATCTGCCCAGATCGGCCGCACCGTCTGCAGATGCCGTGCCGCCGCCGGAACGGGGCATCAGCGCCGGCGGCGCTCCGAGTGGCAAATGACGCGTGATGCACGCCCCGCCCTGATGATGGATACCGAGGCCGAGACGATGCTCGCCCGGCTGGCACCCACCCGGGTCGGGGATGCCGTGAGCCGCGCAAACGCCTCGACAAGCGCCAGGCATCAGCTGGCGGGCCTGCTCCGTACGCCAGAAGGCACCGTCTGGGCGGGTCGCGCGACGTATTGCCAGCCGAAGCGCAACGGCGAACGGGGCAGGAGGCTGGTTCCCACGGATTTGGTGGAACAGGCCGTCCTCGGTCAATGAGCGACGGATATGGCCTCTGACACCTTCCTAGGTGAACAGCGGGTGACGGCCAAACGATTCAATGCCGCCAGCGATTTGGCTGCTCTCCTCGCCGAGCAGATTCGCCTGCTCGAGAAGGAAATGGCGCGCGCCGCCGAACTGGCGCTCTCCATCGACGATGTGTTCAGCAAGCTCGCGGCAGAGAAGAGCCGCCACATCGAAGCCCTGCAGCGGGAAATGACGGCGGTACGCAAGGACAATGCGCTTGCCGACCCTGTGGCCGCCTTGACGGGAGAAGGGTTTCGCGAGCTGCTCGACGGGCAGCGGCCGGAGCGGGCCCTTGGAGCCCTGGTCGAACGAGTCCGCCTCGATCTCGAGGCCCTCACCCGCCCGATCGAATTCCAGGCGGTGCCGGGCGAGCGAAAGTGGCGATCTGTGGCGTCCCCAAGGCGACGCCACAGATCGCCACCCGCACTGGTGCAATCAGTCAGACTCAGTGAATAAACCCCACAATTGCTGACAAGAGCCTAAACGCGGACATGAGTTCAAAAGTCACTGGTCCTCTCGCATCAATCGCTTCGCAGCGGCGGTGCACGCCTGATTACGCCATTGCGTATCTCACGGTTTGCCAGGATCTCGTCGCGCCTGTCGCAACGCCTGACCCAGTGGACCGTCGGCGCGCAACAGACTCTTTATCTGGGAATACGGAACGGTCACATCCACAGCGCCGACAGACGCAGTGTATCCCACATCAAGCATGTGAGCTTCAAAGATGTACATTGGCCCGCTTTCAACAGTGTTCCACATAGACTTCGGCCACTGCTTGGCGAAATCCGCGTGAACAACGGCCCGCAGCCGACGATGCCAATGCACGTTCGCTGCGAACACCTTTGCCAATGGGACGATGCCATCGGTGTGCAGGTCAATCAGATAGCTCGCCCCGGAGCGCATCGCCTGCGCGCCCCCCGTATAACGCGATCTGAACAGAACAATATCCAGCAGGTACGGCCCCGGTCGATACAAGTCGAATGACTGGTCGTACGCATAGCCTGGGGGATAAAATTCTCCATGCGGAGGAGGAGTATTGAATAGCCCGGCAGCTTCAAAATTCAGTGATCTGACTCGCTGCGCGGCAGACTTCGCGAAGAAGTGATTTGTGGAGATCGTATCCGCTTCATGACTATCAAATTGTGGATAGTGCGCGGCGTCACGCGCCTCCCCATATCGAAATTTCTTGTGCTCAATGATCGCGTAGCCACCGACGAATGGCCAGGGCCCCATCGGTCGTTGACGTTCAAGTTCCTGCAAGCGTTGCAGCCGGGCCGCATACGAATTGAGGACGTTCGGCGAGCCGCGATATTCCCGCTGCCGATAGGTCGCCCATCGGGCCTCATCCCTCATCAATTGCGCGCGCGCCGGTCCTCGCAATTGAGCAAGCAACGCATGATAGAGATGACCGATGTTGCGTTTCAGCTGTGGGATCGTCTGTGGTTTCCAGGCTTTGGCCAATGAGGGATTCATACCCAACACCAAGGCCAAGACGCAACTGAGCGCAATCAATTTTCGAACCGAATAGTAGGGTGAGCACGATCTGTGGACCATAAAATTCCTCGCCACGAGCACTCTTTGTGGAACTTCTATCACACGCGGCGTCGTTCGTTCAACAGGAAGGCGAAGGGGCCGGACGAGCCGGCCCCTGTGAATGATAAAACCAGTTTATGACCTCATGAATTTCTCCACCTGATTGTGACCTATAGAATGATTCAGGCAGCAGTTGACCCCGGGCAGACAGCCCGTTGCCGCTCGCTCTGAACGTTTGCAGGGTCTTCCCGATCTGCCAAATCGAGAAGCTCTGTTACCGGTCGACCCGCCAAGGTCGACCGCCCCAATGGCATCCTGCCGTACTCACTTCCTGGGCCTGCCAGACCCAATTACGTCGAGATTCGATCGCCCTCGGCTTTCGGAATCGCTTGGACTCACCAGTCAGTCAGCCCGCGCTCTGCACCCATGGGTGCTTCTACTTGCCAAGTCTCCCTCTCCGCCCTCTTTTCGCACCGAAGTGCAGCGCTCGCATTGCCGTGCTTAGCGCCCGAGGGGTAGGAGATTCCTCAGTTCTTCCACAGAATTTCCAGTCATTGAACGTGTCGACATCAAATCGATGAATGCTCTAGTGCAACGCACCTCCCCCGCCGGATGGCGGGCTTTCGCGGTCCCAGAATTCCAAGACGAACCGCTACTCTCATCGATCATCGTTTGCCGCTGACTTGGCCGGGTGTCCCCCGGCTACACGCTATAACTCCGATTGCACCCTGGACTGATTACCGGGTTGCGTTTACAGGCTTGAGCTATTCGAGAACCCTCCCGGCTTGCGCCGCGAGGTGCTGACCGCCACACATCACTGCTGACAGCCCGACGCCATTACTGACGCCTCACTCGCCCACCTGTCGGTACGCGTCATACCCTCGCTGGTCCCTAAGGACCGATTCGAGCATGCCGCGACTCATCCTTGAGTCTTCTGTGGACAGGCATCCCGCATTACTGCGGTAGCCGTGCCCTGGTCGCCCAATCCCCGCCTTCATGTGACCTTTGACTTCAATCAGCGGGTCGATGGGAATACGGTCAGTCGGCGGGAATTTCACCCGCCTCAGCCGTGTTGCGGCCGCACCAGCCCGATGAAGGGCATGCGGCTACAGCGATCTACCAGTTGGCAACTGGCATGTCCCGTCCGGGACGCTCGACGTGTGGAAGCGGGGGGTGGCGACCCCCGCTTCGCTTATGGCTGGCGAGGGTGTTGGCGCACCCCATGCTCCTGTTAGAGCTACACAGTATAGAAACCACCCGTTTCAAATTTTTTGGGCCTGCGGCGGGCAGCGGGTCCTCGGCCTGACGGCCTGCGAACCCTCGGCCGCCTTGGCCGAATGGAATCCTAGTTTGTTCTTGCTCAGCTGCTGATCGACCTTAGCCTCTTTCGCCCGCAGATCCCCAGATTCTGCCCCGTCGGTCCCCACCGCCGTTCGTGCTTGCACTGGTTGCTATACCTCGTGAATGACCGTGAACCGGGAGGGGACATATGACCGATGTAATACAAGCACGCGCACACCTGATGCAGCAGGTGAGTGACCACGTACGCCGTGGATACCGACACTGGGCAAGCGGGACGGTCCCGCTTGAGCGCGCTCGGGCGTGGTCTGAGAAGGCCATCAAACTGTACGAAGTCGAGCAGGATCGGAATCGACGCGCTCGCGCAAAGAAAGCCGGTCGCGGCTCCGCGTACTTGCTCTTTTATCCACTGGATCGGTCGCCTGAGACGAAGAGGCTCGGCTGGATCCTTCTCGTGAGCGACGGTGATCACCCCGCGCACAGACTGGAGAAACTATGCCGCGCAGAACTGAGTCCCGTAACCCTGTTTGGCTACAACCTGGCACGCGAGCCCAAGGCAGGCGTGGAGCACCCGCCGTGGACATGGCGCATGAGCCGGGACACGTACGAAGCGTGGCGCGAGCGCATCATCGACGTTATACGACGTGGGAGCGATTTGGATCTACAGCAGGTACTCAAGGTCCTGCGTGGGGCGCCGGGGTTCGCCGGTGTGCGTCGGCAAATCAAGTCGCTCCATCGCCTGATCCGTTATGAGTGGTCTGCTCGCCATGGACGGGCCACGCGACCACCGACCCTACCGCGAATATGGTTTGCCCCGCGGATGCAGGTCATCCGCGTGTCTTTATCTGCGTATCTCCAGACGCACAAGCGCGCGCAGGATTACCGCGCCGCTGAATCGCTTGAAAAGCGCCCTGCGGTCGACCAAACTAAAACATTGTCTTAGCAGTAGACCCCACGCACCCAGTCCGATGCCCGCTATACAGCCATAACGCCGTCAGTGCGGATAGCCCGATGGATAAACTCGGGTGCTTGACTGGGAATGGACAAGGTCTCCCAGCCACAGTGTTCCGGTTTTAAACCGAGATCAAAAACGCGTTCGCGTCGCGACGCCGCGCGGGATACACGGCAACGGCCGTCGATTACACTATTGCCCTCAAAAGGCCGACCGGCACCCGAGCTGGCCGTGGAATTTTTATACGAGGCCCTGCGGAGCAAGCTATGAACGCGGCCATGTACCTGCGAAGCAGTAAAGATCGCTCCGACGTCAGTATTGCGGCTCAGCGACACGAACTGGATAAACTCGCCACGGCGCGTTCGCTGAAAGTCGTCAAGTGCTTCGAAGATGCGGTCGAGTCGGGCGCTACGGAGGACCGTCCTGGCTTCCTTGCGCTCATTCGAAGTCTCAAGGATCCCCATCGCAACTGGTCCACTTTGCTGGTGTATGACACCAGCAGAATCGCACGGCGTCGACACATCGCTCAGGCCATCAAGCATCAGGCCAAGAAGCACGGTGTCACGATCTTGTACGCCCGCATGCCGACTGATCTCGATCCGGTCTCCGAGATTGTGTTGGAGTCGGTTTTCGAGGCAATGGACGAGGCGCATTCGATCATGTCCCGAGAGAAGGGCCTTGCCGGAATGTCCGAGAACGTTCGCCAAGGCTGGCGAGCCGGCGGTCGGGCGCCATTTGGGTACGGGCTGGAATCACATCCCACGGGTGCGATCCGTGACGGCCAGCCCGTCACCAAATCGAAGCTGGTACCGAATGCCGATGCCCCCAAGATCCGTCGGTATCTGAAGGATCGAGCGGCAGGGGTACCCCGCACAATTGCCCAGCGCCACGTCCCGATGAATGCGTCGTCGCTGGTCGGGGTGGAATGGAACGCGCTGACCTATGCCGGCCACACCGTCTGGAACCGCCATGCCGCAGCCGGAACAGGACACAAGCGCCGGCCGCGCTCTGAGTGGCAGATGACGCGTGAGACACACCGTGCTCTGATCACGGATGCCGAGGCCGAGACGATTCTCACGCGGCTGGAAACGAGCCGGGTCGGGGATGCCGTGAGCCGAGCAAAGGCCTCGACGAACACCAAGCATCTGCTGGCGGGTCTGCTCTGTACGCCAGAGTGCACCCTGTGGGTGGGTCACGGTACGCATTACCGGCTGAAGCGCAAGGGCGAACGGCGCGGGAAACTCGTGCCAGCAGCATTGGTGGAACAGGCCGTCCTCGGTCAATTATCGGCGGATATGGCCTCTGATGCGTTCCTAAGCGAACTGCTGACGACGGCCAAGCGATTCAATGCCACCACCGATCCGGCGGCCCCCATCGCCGAGCAGATCCGCCTGCTGGAGAAGGAGAAAGCGCGCGCCGCAGAACTGGCGATCTCCACCGACGACGAGGTGTTCATCAAGCTCGTGGCGGAGAAGAGCCGCCACATCGAAGCGCTGCAGCGGGAGATGGCGGCGGTACGCAAGGACAACGCGCTCGCCGACCACGTGGCCGCGCTGACCGTAGAAGGGCTTCGCGACCTGCTCGCCGAGCAACGGCCAGAGAAGGCCCTTGACGTCCTGGTCGAACGAGTCGTCCTCGATCCCGAGGCCCTCACCTGCCAGATCGAATTCAAGGCGGTGCCGGGTGAGCGGAAGTGGCTATCTGTGGCGTCCCCAAGGGGATTCGAACCCCTGTTACCGCCGTGAAAGGGCGATGTCCTGGGCCTCTAGACGATGGGGACCCGGCGCTCAATATCGCTCCACAGGAGTGCCCTGCGGCGCGGGGCGGCAAGATTACACGCCCCGGGGCTGCCGAACAATGCTCGCGTCGCTCGGGCCCCTATCGGGTACCCCTCTCGGGAGGGAGCGCGGGAGGCACGGGAGGGGACGCGAGGCCTACATTGACGTACCAATGCTGCGTGCCGGCAGCCCGCCGCCGGGTGATGACCTCTTCGTGCAGTTCAAAGGTCCCGGGATGCAGGTGCCGCGCGGCCCGGGGTTCGCCGTGAAATTCCAGATACGCCCGGTCTCGTCCGTACCGTGACCACCGCGCCACCCCTGGCGCCTCGGGGACGCCCGTGCGGGCAAAGCTCGTGAAGTAGCGCATGATCGCTGCGCTCAGCGCCCGCTCCTGCGGTTCATCCGGCGGTCTCGGCCACAGCGCCGGCCACCCCTCCTCGGCCCCGATTCGCCCGAACTCGTAGGGCAATTCACTGGCGTGGAACGCCTCGAGATGCAGCGCCTCCTGCGCCGGATAGTGATGGGCGAAGTAATACAGGTACGCCGGGCATCCCAGCGCCTCCTGAGACCTCACCAGACGCTCAGCACTCCACCCGTAGAAGGCATCCCGCGCGGCCGCGAGGGCGCTCTCCTCGATCTGGGTGGCCGGATACTGCTCGAGGTAGCGCGGCGCGAGGTCAGCATAAATACCTCTCACCTGCTCCTCGTATTCGGCCGCGCTTGGCGGCAGCGGCGGCAGGAAAAATCGCAGGGAGCGGACCTCCCCGTCATTGAAGCCGGCCATCAGCGGCACCGCAGACTGCTCCCCGCGATCGAAGCACTCGAGGATCTGCCGAGGCAGGATCCAACCGTCGATCGTCGCCTGCGGATCGAAGCCCGCGGCGGCGGCGCACTCCGTCAGGGTCTGGGCGTCCATCGCGCGCAGCGGGGCGATCCCGTTCGCACCCATTTGACGCACCAGCACCTCGCCTCTCTCGTGTGCCGAGGGCAATCCGAAGCGCGGCTGGGTGAGCTGCAGATTCGACACCAGGTACCCGCTCTGCGCGATCACCTTGTGGAAGAGGCCGCGGGCGAGCGGACTCGCCATCAGCTCAATGGCGCTCAGTGCGCCGGCCGACTCGCCGAATACCGTGACATTACCCGGGTCTCCGCCGAACGCGGCGATGTTCTCCCGCACCCAGTGCAACGCGGCGATCTGATCCAAAAGACCATAATTGCCGGACGAGTCGTTCGCAGACTCCGCACTGAGCTCCCGATGCGCCAGGTAGCCGAGCACACCGAGGCGGTAGTTGACGGTGACCACCACGACGCCCAGACGTGCAAGCGCCGCTCCATCGTACATGCCGCTCGCCGGATCCCCGGTGCGCAGCGCACCGCCGTGCAGCCAGACCATGACCGCGGCGCCAGCGCTGCCGCGCGCCGCCCAGACATTCAAAAACAGGCAATCTTCGCTCGCCCGCGGCACGGTGCCGCCGTAAATGCTGCCGGCGACCGAGGGCACCTGCACACAGGCCGCTCCGAAGTGCTGCGCCGTCCTCACTCCCGTCCACGGCCCCACGGGAACCGGTGGCCGCCAGCGCTGTGCGCCCGTGGGCGCCTCCGCATAGCGGATTCCGTGAAACATCCGCAGACCATCAGGCTGTTCGAGACCGGCGAGCTCACCCAGGGGCGTTTTCACCCTGCAGGGCACATCGAGCCCCGCCCCCGCGAGCCGGTCATGCGGCAGCGTCATTGCGCCAAGGTCTCCGGGAATGCAGCGCCGCGAGCGTCGCGCACCATCGGACGGGCG
Source organism: Pseudomonadota bacterium (assembly GCA_021834525.1). Taxonomy (GTDB): domain Bacteria; phylum Pseudomonadota; class Gammaproteobacteria; order Steroidobacterales; family Steroidobacteraceae; genus 13-2-20CM-66-19. Next base: position 55,747 of record JAKBDK010000009.1, read on the forward strand.
CGGGCCCGGCCGCCCTTCCACCGGTCACGCGCGAGGCACTGAGAAGGGCTGCGTTGAGCGGTGCGGCAGGGGCCACTCAACGGGCATTCTTTTTTCGCACTGCCGCGCTCTTGCGCGGCTTGGCGGCTCGACCGGGCTGAACGCACAGTGCGGTCAGGCCCGCGGCCATGAAGCGGGCCAGACGGTCCTTCACGGCCGCGAAGTCCTCGGATTGGCAGATTCCACCAGACAGGTGATCGATACGGCCGGTGCGACCCAGCACGTGCAGAAACGCACCGCTGACGAAGTCGTAGCCCCAGAAGATGTCGGCATCGGAACAGCCCGGCAGCGCCTTCTTCAAGATGCCGATCAACTTCAGCACCACCGGATTGAAGTGCAGGTCCATCATGGCCGCTCCTTCCGGGGAGTTGCTCACCTGCGCAGCGAATGCCGCAAAATTCCGCCAGCCCTCGCCGCCATTGATGTACAAATCGAGATCCGTGTCGAGAAAGGCGCGCAGCGCCCCTTCCACCGTCGGTGCGCCACCGCACTCGCGCTCGTAGTGATCGAGCGCATCGAGCCTTCGGCTGCTGGTCGTGCCCGCCCGGCGCGTGAACACCGCCTCGAACAGACGGCGCTTGTCGACGAAATAATAATGCATCAGCGAAGTGTGCACGCCCACCTTCAGGGCCACATCCCGCAGAGTCACGCCGTTCAAACCGTGCTTGGAGAAGAGATACTCGGCTGCATCCAACATGCGCTCGAGAGTCTCGGCCCGCTGCTCCGCTTTGGTGCGGGTCTTGTGCTTGCTCGTAAGACGCTTGGCCATCTACGCAACCTTCGACGAAAAGCGGCGATTCAAGATCGAAGAGTACCACTAATCGCCGAACGGATGCGCTCACGACCTAGCCCTCCGCGACCCGCTCGCGCAAACGTTTCTTGTCGATTTTGCCGGTGGCGGCCAACGGCATTTTCTCCACCAATACCACGCGATCCGGCATCCACCACGAGGGAATCCTGCCGCGCAGACTCTCCAGGATCGCCTCACTGCGCAATGCCTGCTCGGCGCGCGGCTCCACGACCAGCACCGGCCGCTCGCCCCACTTCGCATCCGGCCGTCCGACGACGGCCACGAGTCCAACACCGGGCAGCGCGCTGACGATGTCCTCGATCTCGCGCGGATTGATCCACTCTCCCCCGGACTTGATCAGATCCTTCGCGCGCCCGGTGATGGCGAGGTTCCCCTCGGCGTCGATGAACCCAAGATCGCCGGTATCGAAGTACCCCTCCTCATCGAGCGCGGGCGCCTCGTCGTTGAAATACCGCTCCGCGACGCTCGCACCCCTGACGCGCAGATGCCCGACCACCCCGCGCTGCTCGGGCAGAGTCCGACCCTCGGCATCGACCAATTTCAGATCGAGCCCCATCACCGGGCGACCCGAGGCGCGCCCCGCCGTTCGGGGCGCGACGTCCGGCGCCTCGATGGTGCCGAGCGGCGAGAGCTCCGTCATGCCCCAGCTGGTCTGCACGCGTGCGCCGAGTCGCGCTTCGAGCCGCGCCAGGAGCGACTGCGGGCAATGTGAACCGCCGATGAGGATGCGCTTCAGTGACGGCAGCTCGCCGCCGTCCCGCTCGAGCAACTCGACCAGCCCGAGCCATACGGTCTGCACGGCCGCTGCGACGGTGACGTTCTCCGTTCGAATCAGATGACGCAGATGTGCCGGGTCGGTACTTCGCCCCGGCAACACCATCTTGGCGCCGACCGCCGGTGCGGCGAACGGGAACCCCCAGCCATTGGCGTGAAACATCGGCACCGCCACCAGCACCGAGTCGGTGGCCGTCAGCGCGATCGCATCGGCCTGAAGCGCTCTGAGGGTGTGCAGATAGTTCGAACGGTGCGTATACAGCACCCCGCGAGGACTGCCGACCGTGCCAGAGGTGTAGCACAGGCCCGCCGGCCACTCCTCCTCGAGTCGCGCCCAGCCCGCCGCATCACCGCAGCGATGCTCGAGCTGCGCCAACGTGCTCCAGGTGGCCGCCTTCCCCGTCGAGGCCTCCGCAACCTCACCGTCGAGAAGCACGACGTGCTCGATGCTGCTGCAGCGCTGCAGGAGCTCTTCGGCGAGCGGCTGCAGGCCTGCGCCGACGACGAGCCAGCGGTCCTGCGCTTCATTCACCATCTCGGCGAGATGAGTCGTGCTGAGGCGAGGATTGAGGGTGTGGCAGACCAATCCGGCGCCCATCACCGCGTACAGCACGGTGAGATGATCCGCACTGTTCCACGCCAGCGTCGCGATCCGCTCCCCGGGCGCCGGCCCGAACGTGCGCAGCCCTCCAGCCAGCCGACGGCAGCGCTCCCCGAGCCGGGCATAGGCAATGCGGTTGACGATGCCGTTGCCGCCTGCGCACACGACCTCGGTCCGACCATGCCACTTGGCAGCGTGGTCGAGAAACTTCTCCACCGTCAACGCATACTGCTGCATCGCGCCATCCACGCCCTCATCGAAACTCGATCATGCCGCCGCCCACCCTCTCAAGCGCGGCCCCGTCAAAATGTCTTCATGAAGCGAAGGCCGAACTGGCGCGGATATCCTGCGTAGCGAAGCTGCGACATCATGGCGCTCACGTATTGATCATTGGTGAGATTCGTTCCGTACGCCGTCAGCGACCATGAACCGCGACCGTACGAAATCTGCGCCGACAGCAGGTCCCTGGCACCCAGGAAATCCCCGAGCGGCGCGTTGTCGAACAGCGTCGCCCACTGCGAACCCACATGCGAATAGTTTGCCCGCGTCGTGATGGTTCGTCCGCGACCGAGATTGAACACATACTGCGCACTGACGTTATAGGTCAGTTTCGGCGCATACGTCTGCGGATGCCCGGCAAGGTTCACGCAACTTGCCGTTGCCGGACCGCCGAGCGGCGCGCAGGTCTGGGCACCGGGAATGCGCGGATCATTGGCAAAGAACAATCCGAGGCTCGAATGGTTGTACGCCGCGTTTGCGTCAACCGAGAAGCTGCCGAACAGCGCCTGCAGCGACGCCTCGACGCCATACAGCGTTGAGGGCGATGGATTGTTGATCTCCAGCGACTGCGTCGGCAACATGGGGTCGCCGATCGTGACCTGGAAATTATTGTACTTGTCGTAATATCCGTCGAGCTGCATCCGGACATGATCGCGCAGCGCCGAGCCCTTCCATCCGAGCTCATAGTCCGTCACGTACTCGGCGCGGAACGGCTTCTGCAACTGCGTTCCGATCGGCGTATTCAGCCCACCCTGCTTATATCCAGTCGCAACGAACGCATACAGGTAGTTCGACGCGTTAACCGACCAGCTCAATGCCGCCTTACCCGTCAAACGATCATCATGTTCCGTTTGGTGATCCGGCTGATCGTAGAAAAACTGCGGTATCTCTATGTGAACTCGATTCGTCGAATCATTGTAGGAATAGCGCATACCGAGCTGAAACTCGACGCCGTGATTGAAATGAAAGCTCAACTGACCGAACGCGGCCGCAGTGTCGTTCAGCACGGTTCCGTCGATATATTCATCGAATACGCCGGGCGGATATCCGATGTAAAACCCGCTGCGCAACGGATAGTAGTAATCGAGGCCTTGGTAATACACGCCCCCCACCCAGGTCATAAATCCCTTGGCGGGTGAAATCAGATCGAATTCCTGCGAATAGAGCAGTCCCGGAACCTGATCCTTGAAGACGTAGTTCAGCTTGTCCGTGCCATCGAGATCAGCGTTATATGCCGTCCGACCATACTGAACCCCGGATATCGAGCGCAGCGTAATTCCCGAGCGCAGGGTGTAATTGACATTGAGCGTGGAGCGCGCGATTTGATTGATCGCCAGCTGTGGACCGTTCGCAGTGATGTCATACAGAGGCGTGGTCGCGGTCGCCGGGGACGCAGGGTATCCACCGTTGTCGATGTACGCATAGTCGTTCCGCCAGATCGCACTCAGGGAGCGCGAGGGCTGCCAAAGCAGGCTGTAGCGCACAGCCGTTTCCTTCAGCGTTCCGTTGCCACCCGTATACGGCCCTGAGATATTGAAGAAGGAATCCCGGTACTCGTCGTAGAAGGACACCCGGGACGCCAAGGTGCTGCTTATCGGGATGTTGACGCCCCCTTGCAGCATGGTGTCATTGTAGTTGCCGTATTGGGCGATGAAGTAGCCGTGATGCCCGTGGAGACTGGGCGGCGTCTCGGTGACGTAGACCGCCCCGCCGATCGAATTCTCACCGGCGAACGTACCCTGCGGTCCACGCAGAATCTGAATGCTGGATATGTCGTAATACGGCTCATTGGGAACGAGGCTCAGATCCGCAACGCCATCTCGGTACGTGATGACGCCCGGCTGAGTCTGGGTATTGTGCTCGCCCTCGCCGATACCGCGGATGTTGAAGTCCGCCCCCTGGCCGAAATCGTTGACCGTGAGGGAGGGGGCGATATTCTCCAACTGATCGACGTCGATGACGCCGGAGTGCAGTAACTGAATACCGGTGAGCACGGTGGCAGATACCGCCGTGCGCTGCAGATTCGTGACTCGCTTCTCAGCGGTCACCACCACTTCGGCCAGTGCCGGCTGCGCTCGCCGCGCGTCGGAGTTGGCGAGCGCGCCTGAATCGGCGTGCGCGGATTGGCCGGAGATCGCCACACTGGACCCGGCGCACGCCACGCCGCCAAACGCCAGTGCAACGCACACGAATGACGAGATTTTCATCGGACCCCCCAACGTAATTTTTATGCCGCACCCGATGAGGCGTGCCGGCAGAGACTCTCAGCAACCGGAAAGGTTGTCAAGTTCATTCACATGCGAAATAATATCTTTGGTCGGCATCTCGGTGGGGGGCACTGTGAGCCATCGTCAATGGCGCGTTCGTCCAGCGTATAGCGCTGCTTCGTACGCATGCAGAACAATCGTGGCAACGCCGTCGTGCGCACCGCGCATGGCGGGACATCTCATTCAGTCTCGTGTTGATGACCGCGCACGATCCGTCACGATCCGCTCGCCGACCGAGTCGCCCAGAACGTTTTGAAATCCGCCATCCCGCAGCGCAGAGCGCTGCGGGTGGAGCGGCCGATCCGCCAGCAGAGGAAGCCTATGAGCAGATTACTTGCCGAACGCGTTGCCATTGTCACCGGCGCCGGCCGCGGCCTCGGCCGCGCGCACGCCCTCGCCCTCGCCCGCAGCGGCGCACGCGTCGTGGTCAATGATCTTGATCCGGCGAGTGCCGCGCAGGTTTGTAACGACATCGTGCAGCTCGGCGGGGAGGCGCTCGCCAGCGCCGCCGATGTTCAGCAACCGAGCTCGGTCGAGGCGATGGTGGCCGCGACGCTCGAGCGCTGGGGCCGAGTCGATATTCTGGTCAACAACGCCGGAATTCTGCGTGACCGGACGTTCGCGAAGCAGGAGCTGGCGGACTTCCGCTTGGTGCTCGACGTGCACGTGATGGGCTCGGTGCACTGCGCTCAAGCCGTGTGGCCGCACATGAAGGCACGCGGTTACGGCCGCATCATCTTCACCACGTCTTCCTCGGGTCTGTACGGCAACTTCGGTCAGGCGGCCTACTCAGCGGCCAAGATGGCGCTCGTCGGGCTGATGCAGACGCTGGCATTGGAAGGTGCGCGCGATGGCATCCGCGTCAATTGCATGGCCCCGAGCGCCGCGACCGCGATGACGGCCGGACTGTGGTCCGAGGAAGATTTGGCGGCCCTGACCCCCGAGCGGGTCAGCCCGGCCGTCGTCGCACTGGCGAGCGAGGCCGCGCCGAGCAAGTGCATCGTGCTGGCTGGCGCCGGCAGCTTCAAGTGTGCTCACGTGACCATGACGCACGGGGTTCACCTGCCCGATGCGCAGCTGTCGGCCGAGGCGCTTCTGCGCCAATGGGACACCGTTTGCGCACGCGCCGAGGAGCGCGTGCCGGCCACCGGCTTCGAGCAGTACCGGTTCGAGGTCGAACAGGCGCGGGCCTCGGCGGATCGGGGGTGATGACCATGGACGTGTTCGTCGTTGCGGCGGTGCGCACCGCGATCGGGTCATTCGGCGGTGCCCTGCGACACAGCGAGCCGGGGGATCTGGCGGCCCGGGTGGCCCGCGAGGCGCTGCGGCGCAGCACGCTCCCGGCCGCCTCGATCGGGCACGTCGTATTCGGGCAGGTCATTCCCACGGCGCCGCGCGATGCCTACCTGGCGCGTCTTGCGGCGCTCGGCGGCGGCTTGCCGGTCGAAGTTCCCGCCCTCACCGTCAACCGGCTGTGCGGCTCGGGTCTGCAGGCGATCGTATCGGCGGCCCAGGCGATCGCTCTGGGCGACTGCGAGGCGGCCATCGCCGGCGGCGCGGAGGTGATGAGCCGAGCGCCATTCCTCGCGCCCGCGATGCGCTGGGGGATGCGTCTCGGGGATGCGGCGCTCGTCGACGGCCTCAATGGCGCCCTCACCGATCCGTTCGAGAAGGTCCTGATGGGCGTCACGGCGGAAAATGTCGCCGCCCGCTTCGGCATCACCCGCGAGCGGCAGGATGCGTTGGCGCTCGAGAGCCACCAGCGCGCCGCACAGGCCATCGCCCTCGGCCGATTCCACAGTCAGATCGTTCCCGTGCCACTGACTACCCGGCACGGCACCAGTGAGTTCACGGTCGATGAACACGTCCGCCCGCACCTGAGCGGCGCGGAGCTCGCGAAGCTGCGACCGATCTTCCGCACCCCGGACGGAACGGTCACGGCCGGCAATGCCTCGGGTATCAACGATGGCGCGGCCGCCGTGGTGCTCGTCGGTCCCGAGGCGCTGCGCCGCCACACCCTCACCCCCATGGCACGACTCGTGGCCTATGCGCACGCCGGTGTCGAGCCGGCGCAGATGGGCATCGGTCCCATCCCGGCGAGCGCCCTGGCGCTGAAGCGCGCCGGAATCCGCCTCGAGGCACTCGATGTGATCGAATCGAACGAGGCCTTCGCCGCCCAGGCCTGCGCCGTGGCCACGGAACTCGGCTTCGATGCCCGCAAGACCAATCCCAACGGCGGGGCGATCGCACTCGGCCACCCGATCGGCGCGACCGGCGCGATCCTCGTGACGAAGCTCCTGCATGAACTGTCCCGCAGCGGCGGGCGCTACGGACTGGTCACGATGTGCATCGGCGGCGGCCAGGGGATCGCCGCGATTTTCGAGCGGCTGTGACGTACGCGCCTGCCCTGCTGCACGCCCGGACCACGCTTCGCACCTCCTCACTCATGCCCTCCCGCCCGATCCACGAACCCGTACCAAGCCGACGGTCCTGCATCAGGGCCTGTTGCCTGCGGCGCACCGAACCATCAGGGTATCCATCACCATGCCAAGCCTCGAAGAATCTCTCCCCGCGCCGCGCGCGGCGCCTGTGAACGAGCGCGCCGCGGCGATCGCCCGCCAGGGCAAGCTGTCGATCACGGTCAAATCCCTCTACGGCGCCGGCAGCCTGGTCGACGGCATCGCCAATACGGGCCTGACGTACGTCGCGTTCTTCTACCTGACCGCGATTTGCGGGATGTCCGGAACTCTCGCCGGCATGACCACCTTCGTCGCGCTGCTGATCGACTCCTGCGCCGACCCGCTGATCGGACTGCTCTCGGACAACACCCAATCGCGCATCGGGCGGCGGCACCCGTATCTGTTCGCGAGTCTCCTGCCGCTCGCGATCAGCTTCGCTCTGCTGTTTTCGCTGCCGGCCTCGCTCGGCCCGATGGGTCTGTTCTTCTACGTCACCGCCCTGATGCTGGTGCTGCGCATCAGCATCTCGCTGTACGATCTGCCCTACCTCGCCATCGGCGCGGAAATCTCCGATGACTATCTCGAGCGCTCGAGCATCGTCGCATTTCGGATGATCTTCGGCTCGATCGCGGCATTCGCCTGTCTCGGCATCGCACTCGGCGGCTTCAGCGCACACGCGCATGCGCTGCTCGAGCGCGCGCATTACGCACCCTTCGGCTGGATCTGCGGCGGGCTGATGCTCGCTGCGGGCCTGGTCATGTCCGTCGGCACGATGCGGCAAATCCCCCGCCTGCACCGCGCGCACCCGCGCACCGGGCCGGCACTGAAGCAGCTCACCCGCGAGGTGCGCGAGGTCTTCCACAACGGCTCGTTCGTCGCACTGTTCATCACGGCCCTGATCTTCTTCGTCGCGCAAGGCGTGGCGGCGACGTTGGCCATCGATGCGAACAGCTACTTCTGGGACCTGCCCGCCTCGATCAACCAGGAGGTGCTGCTCGTCCTGGTGCTCTCCCCGCTCCTCGGCCTGCCGATCGCGCGTGCCCTGAGCACGCGGATCGAGAAGCGCACGCTCGGCATCGGCGGGCTGCTGCTGTTTTGCGTCTGTCAGTTCTATCCGCCGGTGCTGCGCATCGCGGGCGTGCTGCCGACCAACCTCAGTGACCTGCGCACGCTGCTGATCCTGAACTCCGCGGTCATCGGCATCGGCCTGGTGTTCTCCGGGATCGGCTTTCAGTCCATGATGGCCGACGCCGCCGATCAGCACGAATACCTGTTCGGCGCGCGGCGCGAGGCGACCTTTCTCTCGGGACTGACGCTGTCGGTGAAATCCGCGACGGGCCTCGGCTCGCTGATCGGCGGTATGGCGCTCGATGCCATTCATTTTCCGCGGGACATCGCCAGCCGCGGACTGCATCCGCATCTGCCGCTCGCAGTCATCAACGGTCTCGGCTGGGTTGCCGGCCCTCTGCCGGCCGCGTTCACGGTATTTTCCGCGCTCGCACTCTTCGGCTACAAACTGAACAACGAAAAATACCAGGCCATCCAGAAAGCCCTCGCCGAGCGGCGCCAGTGAGGCTCGCGGAATTCACCTTAAGTGCCGGATCGTTCGCGACCTTTGGGCGCGGGCTGCACCGACCGGAGTGCGTGTGGGTGGACGCCGACGGGGTGTGGGCGAGCGATGCGCGCGGTGGAGTCTGCCGCGTGCACCCGGACCTCGCGCCGCAGCGGCTCGGCAGCGGCATTGCCGAGCCGAACGGCTTCAGCCGCAGGCCCGACGGCACGTTCGTGGTCGCCGGCCTCGCCGACGGGCGGCTGTATGCCATCGGTCCGGACGGCCAGACGCGCACGCTGCTGTCGAGCCTCGATGGAGTTGCACTCGGGACGGTCAACTACGCCTGTGCCGATGGGGCGCAGCGCATCTGGCTGTCGGTGATGACGCGCCACCTGCCGTGGCTCGCTGCCTTTGCCGCACCGATCCGCGACGGCTACATCGTGCGGGTCGAGCCGCAGGGCTCTGCAGAAATCGTGGCCGACGGGCTCGACCTCACCAACGAGGTGAAGGTCTCCCCTGACGGCCGACACCTCTACGCCGTCGAGACGCTGGGCGGGCGCATCAGCCGCTTCGAGATCCGGCCGAATGGGTCGCTCGGCCCGAAGGAGCGCGTGGGTCCGGAAACACTCGGCCGCGGCGCTCTCCCGGACGGCATCACGTTCGATGCGCAGGGTAACCTCTGGGTCACGATCATCAGCAGCAATGCCATCCTCGTCATCGATCGGGACGGGGCGGTGCACACGGTCTACCGCGATGCGAACGCGGCGGCCGTGGAGGCGATCGCCCGCGCCGTCGAGATGCGCAGCGGAACGCTCGAACATCTGGTGGCGTGCGCACAGGTCGACGGCCCGCTGCGCCTGCCGACCAGCCTTGCGTTCGGCGGTCCGGATGGGCGTACCGCGTTCGTCGGCTCGGTGGGCCTGGATCACCTGGCGACCTTCTCTGTGCCGCCGGCGCTCTCCTGAGCGGCCGGCGAGCGAGCGCGCTCCCTCCATGCCACACCCTTGCCACACCGCATGAACGCAGAGGCTGCGGCCACCGCCGGAGACCCGCTCGAGTTCGAGTTGCCGGGACCGTGGCGCATGCGTGCGGCCACCGAGTCGCACTGGCTGCCGGCCGCGGTTCCCGGCACGGTGCACACCGACCTGCTCGCCGCCGGGCGCATTCCCGATCCCTTCTGGCGCACGAATGAGCGGGAGGTTCAGTGGGTCGACAAGCTCGACTGGGAATACTGCACCGAGGTGCAGCTCGATGCGTCCGTGCTCGCCCATGAGCACATCGATCTGGTGTTCGACGGGCTCGATACCTACGCCGAGGTCTCGCTGAACGGCGTCCCACTGCTCGCCGCGGACAACATGTTCCGCCGTTGGCGGGTCCCGCTCAAGGCACATGTGCGCAGCGGCGGCAACGCACTGCGGGTGCTGCTCAAATCACCGGTGCAGGCCGGTCTTGCGCGCCTCGCGGCTCTCGGCTTCAACCCCCCGGCGGTCGTCGACTGGAGCGAGGTCGGCGGGCTCGGTGAGCGCAAGATCAGCATGTTGACGCGCAAGGCCCCCTATCACTACGGCTGGGACTGGGGTCCGCGTCTGGTCACGAGCGGCATCTGGCGGCCGGTGCGCGTGCACGCCTGGAGCGGCCTGCGGATCGAGGCGCTGCGCGTGGCGGTGGACAGTCTCAATGACGACGAGGCGACGCTCGCCATCGAGCTTCAGATCGTGGCGAGCGCCGCCGGCGAGGCTGAACTGACGCTCACGAGTCCGACGGATGCGCACGTCGGCGCGCGCTCCCGCGTCGCGCTGCGCGCCGGAGAGCAGCGCTGCACGGTGCGCTGCCGCATCCGCCATCCGCGTCTGTGGTGGAGCAACGGCCTCGGCGAGCCGTTCGTGTACGAATTCACCGCCGCGGTCAGGTTCGGGCCGTGGCAAGACCGTCGCGGCGTGAAAACCGGCCTGCGCCGCATCCGCATCCTGCAGCCGCCGGATGCCGAGGGCACGGGCTTTCAGGTCGAGCTCAACGGCGTGCCGGTGTTCATCAAGGGCGCCAACTACATCCCTTGCGACAGCTTTCCCTCACGCGTCTCGCACACCACTCGCGCGCACATCGTGCAATCGGCCGCGGCGGCCCACATGAACATGTTGCGCATCTGGGGTGGCGGGATTTACGAGGAGGACGATTTCTACGACCTCTGCGATGCACACGGCATACTCGTCTGGCAGGACTTCATGTTCGCCTGCGCCATGTACCCGGGCGATGAGTCATTCCTTCGGAACGTGCGTGCCGAGGCGATCGACAACGTCAAGCGGCTGCGCAACCACCCCTGCCTCGCGCTCTGGGCGGGCAACAATGAGATCGACGTCGCCTGGCGGCACGACGTGCCGGGCGCCGGCTGGGGCTGGAAGGAGCGCTACTCGGCCGAGCAGCGCGAGACGCTGTGGCAGGCCTACCGCGCGATCTTCCATGACCTTCTCCCCCGGGTCATCGCCGAGCACGATCCGGGCCGCTTCTACTGGCCGTCCTCGCCGCTGGCCGCGTGGGACGGCGCCGAGGCGCTCACGCATGCCGACCTGAGCGCAGCGCGCCAGTCGGGCGACATCCATTATTGGGGGGTGTGGTGGGGCAAACTGCCGTTTTCGACCTACCGCACCGCGATCGGCCGATTCATGAGCGAATACGGCTTTCAGTCATTTCCCGCCTTGCGTACGGTGCGCGCCTTCACCGAGCCACAAGACCGCGCGGTGCTCTCCGAGGTCATGCAGGCCCATCAGCGCTCGGCCATCGGCAACGAGACGATCCTCGAATACATGGCCCGGGACTATCCGCAGCCGCAGTCCTTCCCGGCTTTTCTCTACGTGAGTCAGGTCCTGCAGGCCGAGGGCGTCCGCACGGCGATGGAAGCTCACCGGGTGCGCAGGCCGTATTGCATGGGCTCGCTGTACTGGCAGATCAACGATTGCTGGCCGGCGGCGTCCTGGAGCAGCATCGATGTCTACGGCCGCTGGAAGGCGCTGCAGTACTTCGCACGCCGGGCATTCGCGCCGGTGCTGCTCAGCGCATGGCTCGAAGATGACCGAATCTTGGTGCACGGGGTGAACGACACGCTCGCGGCCGTGGAGGGAACGCTCACGCTGCGGCTGATCGACTTTCGCGGCACCGCGCTGCGCACACACACGCAGCCGGTGCACCTCGCGGCCAACAGCAGTACCCCGATCGGCGCGTATCCGGCGAGCACCTGGCTCGCCGGATACGCCGCTGATGCGGTTCTGCTGCAGTGCACCGTGCAGTGCCAGGGCGCGACATGCGCCGAACAGGTCCTCTACTTCCGCCCCGTCAAGGACCTCGCGCTGCCCGCCGCAGCCGTGCAGATCAGTGTCGCGGCGCAGCCGGCCTGCCTCGCGCTCACCGTGCGATGCCCGGTCCTGGTCAAGACGCTCTGCCTCGAGACGAACGCGCTCGACGGACGCTTCAGCGACAACTACTTCGAGCTGCTGCCGGGGACGTCGAGGACCGTGTACTTCACCCCGACGGGTCAGACGGACGTGGCCGCGCTGAAGCGCGATCTTGAACTCTGGCACATGGCGCGCGTGAGGACCTGAGCCCCTTCGCAGGACCGACCGCGGCGCGCGGATCGCGCGAGCTGCCGAGCGCCGCGGCACTTCCCGGCCCGCACCCGTCAGTAGCGCACCTGGTAGGTCAGTCCGATGCTACTGCCCGGATCGTTCTGAGGCGTGGTTCCCTGCGCCGTCGCCGTTCCATTGCCGAGCCGCGTCTCGAGCTTCAGATGCGGTGTGAGAATCACATCGACACGCACCTGGCTCGACCCCTGAGTCGTCTGCGTCGCCGCCACGTACACCCGGTTCGAGATGTACTTGCCGGCCGTGACGCTCGTTCCACCGGATGTCGTGCCGGCACCCGCCGCGCCCACCCCGTTCGTGGTGCTGGCAACCGACAAGGTGTTCAGTCCGAAGGTGTGCCGGATCCAGGTCAGCGGGTTGTAGCGGCTGGCACCCCCGCCGCCGATACCGCTGAGGCTCGCCAGGCTCGCACCGGTCTCGGCCAGTTCGTACGGGGAGAGCTGCGAGGCCGGTTTGCCGAACAGCAGCAGCGCGAGCAGATCGTCCTGGGGCAGCTGCGGACTGCTGGAGAGTGAGATCTTCGGGGCATCCGCGAAGCCCGAGACGCGCAACGTCACGGTGGTGGTGGAGGTGTAGAGCACCGTTGTCTGCGCTACGAAATCCAGCGTCGGATCAATCTTCCCCCGAAGTCCCTCGCCGTTGAACCCGACGCGGCCGTGGGTGAAGTTCAGATGGGTGCCCACCAGTGAAAATGACCCGCGAGTCATGGTGAAACCGCCGCTGACGTGCGGCTGAGCCGTGGTCCCGGCAATCTCCAGCGCGCCGCCGAGTTGGGCATCGAGTCCTCTGCCGCGCACGAAAATGGACTCCGGAGCCTGCAGTCGCAGCCCGAGCGCGATCACGAGACGACGCCGCCTGCGCACCGGCCGGGCACTCTCGCCCGGACGGATCACCTTCAGCGTCGCCACGTTCGGCGGAAATCCATTGGGGATGCTGATCGCGGCATGCAGGATGCGGATCGTCCCGGTGAGATCCAGCCGATGGCGCAACGTTCCGCTCACGCGCAGATCCGTATCGAGGTTGGCTGTCAGAATGTCGCTGGTCACCGGTTGGATGTCGTGCGCGTGCAGCGTGACGTCGATCGGCATCCCGTGCTGCAGCACCCCGATGGTGCCGGCAGCCGACAGCTGTCCCGGCCCGGCGCGCGCTGTGAGGCTCGCGATCCGCAACACCCCGTGATCGCCGACCAGCCGCGCCTCGACGTCGCTGAAATGAATGCCGTTGGCGTAATCGCGCAGATCACCCTTCGTCAGGCGCACGACGCCGCGGATCTGCGGCGCCCGCGCCGTGCCGTCGATGTGCGCATCCACGGTGAGTGTTCCCTGGGCACGATCGCCTCTGGCCTCGAGCATCGCATTGGCCAACGCGCCATCCAGGGTTCCGGCGAGGTGCAGCGCGAGCGCTCCGGTGGGTGCAAGCGGTGCACGGCCGCTCAAGCTCATCCGTGATGCACGGCCCGCCGCGAGCGAGGCGGAGAGGTCGGCGAAGCCCCCGTGCAGGCGGGCCTCCCCGTGCGCATCGAGTGCCGGCAGGCCCTGCGCGGCCGACCCTGCAAATCGCACTCCGGAGATGTCGAACGACGCCCGGCCGATCGGCGCGGCGCGGCTGCCGGTCAGCTGCAGTGCCGCGCCGAACGTGCCCTGAGCGAGCAGATCCGGCACGAAGGCATCGACGAGCCCGGCATCCACATGCTCGAGGGAGGCGCGCACCTCCAGTGCCGGCGCGAGTTCCCCGTGCAGATCGAGCACCGCCCGCTGCACACCGAGACGAAGATCGCTCACCCGCAGCCCCGTCGCGAAGGCGAGGCGCGTTGGGGCCAGCAAGCGCAGCGTCTGACCCCGGTACTGCGCGCTCAGGTGCAAAAGATCCAACCGCCGCGCGGCGCCGTCGAGGCGCGCCGTGGCGGACAGACTCGCCGCCGCTCCGCCCACGGCGGGGGATTCGGCCGTGACGGTGGTCTGCAGCGCATCGAGCGGACCCGAGGCGGACACCGTGAGGGCGCCGTGCACCGCACCCACCGTCAGCGCACGTCCCATCAGCGCCATCTGCACGGTCTCCCGAGCCGCATTCGGCACGAGCGTGAGCGTCCCCTGGAGCCGCCCGGCGAGCGCCGTCCCGGCCAGCGTCTGAAAATCGCTCAGATGTCCGACGCGCAGCTGCGCCTGGCCGCGGGCGGCCGAGAACCGAGCACCCGAGCTCAGCGTGCCGGTCAGATCCACACTTCTCCAGTGCGCCGCGCGCAGCGCGAGCTGCACTCGGCGGTCGGCGGCGCGCGCCAGGGTCGCCTCGATGCGCAGCGGCGCACCGTCGAACGTGCCGCGCGCCTGCACCGCGGCGCGCAGCGCCGAGGGCACCCCGCGCGCGCGCAGAGTCGCCTGGATCTGACCGGGTGTCGAGCCGTGCACCGACAGTGTGGATTGCGCCCGGACGTCAAGCGCGAGTGCCTGTGGCGAGCCCTCCGCCGTACCGTGCACGTGAACCGATCCGCTCGCCACGGGCCAGATGCGCGTCAGATCGGCGCACGAGAGCTGCCAGCGCGCGTGCAGCGAGCGCCATGCACCGGCCGCGCTCCCGCGGCGATGGCGTTCGGCATGGGCGGTCGCGGCAGCGGACAGCCCGCGCCCGGTGAGCACCAGCCGTTCGAGATCGAGGCGGGCGGGCGTCAGGCTCGCCTCGAGCACGAGCTGCGCATGCGCCCCGAGGAGCCGGGCGAGTACGCTGGTGCCGGCCACCCGTGCCGCGCCGTGCACCGCAAGACGAGTCTTCGTGCCGCGCTGCGCAACGGTCCCGGAGAGCTGCACCGCGCCCGCGACGTGCTGATGATAGTGCGCCGCCAGGGCCGTCAGGTCCGGCAGGCGCAGCGTGAACGTCGCGCTCAGCGGCCCTTCGGTCAGCGCCTGCCCCGAGAGATCGAACAGCCCATCGGCGAGGTGGATCTGCAGCGGACGGTGCGCCGCGCGCAGCTGCAGCGAGGCCTCGAGGTGCAGCGGCGAGCCACTCAACAGCTGCGGGTGCGGGCCCGGCAGACGAATCCCGCGGGCACTCGCACGCACACTGAGCACTCGGCCATCGGCGTTCAGATGCGCACTCAGCGCCCCGAGCGCGGCACCGTCGGTCAGCCGCAGTCCCGCGAGCTCGAGCACGCCGTTTGCCTGCGCCGAGGACAGCGGTCCGTGCCAGCGGCCCGTCAGATCCAGACGCTGCCAGGCAAGCCCCGGCCGGGGCGCCATCGCCGGGGAGGTGACGGTATAGACCAGATCGGCCGCGCGGCGCGCCAGATCGATCGTTCCGCCGATGTTGGCCGTGAGTGTGCCGGCGCGGGCCGTGAAGGTGAGCGTCTCGGCCCGACGCGGCCCCTGCAGGCGCGCGCGCACCTGCAAGGCCCCGAGTCCGGGCACCTTCAGCCAATGCTCCAGAGGACCGCCGGCGGGCTCCTCGAGCCTCAGAGCGGCCGTGACGGCCGCCGGCGTCGCCTGCCAGGTGAGCCCGTAGAGTCCCTGACCGTTGGTGCGCCGCAGCTGCAGACGCACCTGCGCCTCCTGCAGCGATCGGTAATGAACCGAGCCGTGCAGCGTCAGGCGGGCCCATTGGCCGGCGGCGGCGGGCGCGAGCACGAGCGTGCCGATCTGCACCCGCGCGACATCGATGTCCGGCAGGTGCACCGCGCCGCCGCCGCCGCTCGCAGCGGAGCGGACCGGTCGGCGCAGCACCTCGAGGCGCGCCGCGCTCAGCGCCTCGATGTGCAGATCCCCCCGCAACAGCGCGAGCGGCGACCAGCGCAGCGAGAGATCCTCTGCACTCATCCAGACACCGCGCGCATCCCCGAGCTGCAGCCGCGCGATCGTGATCTGCGACGGGAAGCGTCCGGCCAGTCCGCTGAGGCGCACCCGCCCGGCGGTGAGTGCGGCGGTCTCACGCTCGAGGAGGCGGCGTCCGTCGCGAGTGTTGCCGGCGAGGATCACCGCCCCGAGGATGAGCAGCCCGAGCAGCGCCGCGGTGGCGAGCGTCCAGCCTGCACAGCGCAGCACCCGGCGCATCAGAACGCCTGCCCGAGGCCGATGTACACCTCGAAACGGCCGCCGTTCTGCAGTTGGCGCGTCGGCACGGCCACATCGAGGCGGATCGGGCCGATGGAAGTGTAATAGCGCACGCCCGTACCCACCCCGACACGGTATACGCTGCTCGAGCCGCTCGCGACACCACCGGCGTCGGCGAACAGCACGACGCCGAACTTCGCGCCGACGCGCTGGCGCAGCTCGAGATTGACCGCCTGCATGCTCGTGCCGCCTTCGGGCAGTCCGTCGGCAAACTGCGGTCCGATCGACTGATAGCGGTAGCCGCGCACCGTGCCGCTGCCACCGGCGTAGAACCGCTGATCGGGCGGCAGGCCGAACTGGCTCGCGCCCTCGGCCACACCGGCAATCAGCCGCGCGGCGAGCACCGTGCGACCGGCCGGATCGGCCGCGAACAGCCGGTGCACGTCGAAGTAGGTGGCGATGCTGCCCTGGATGATGACGAACAGCTGCTGACTCGCGGCGCCGAGGGAGAACGTGGGCGAAACGGTGAGTGAGATTCGGTAACCGTGCGTCGGGTCGAGCAGCGGTGAGGCCAGATCGGTCGAGTCGAACTGCGCAGACAGCGGGAGTGCCAACAGGTTGTAGCGGCTTTTGAGCCCCTCCTGCGTGATCCGTTCATGTTCGTACGACGCCCCGCCGCTCGCCACCCACTGCGAGGAGAACCGCCGCGTCAGCGTCGCACCGGCCGTCTCGCCATTTTGCGTATAGGCCTGCAGCGTCTGACGCAGCGCGGCGACTGAAAACCCGAGGGTCTGACCCCGGCGACGAAAGTCCGGAATGTCATACCCGAGACGGGCGTCGTAGCCGGCCCCGGTGCTCGCCGTGCCGCCCAGATCGATGGCGCTCGCCGAAGCGCTGAGGCGCTGTCCGCTGCCGAACAGGTTGGTGTCACTCCAGCGCAGACCGCCGCTGCCGCCCAGATCACTCGAATAGCCGGCATTGAGGCCAAAGGCGTAGCGCTTGCTCTCCTTCACCCGAAACGTCAGCGGCGCGCGCCCGGTCGCATCGGCGGCCCCGAGACGCACGCTGACGCTCGAGAACAATCCGAGTCCGAGCAGATCCTGGCGCGCCTGCTCGATCCGCGCCGCATCGTAGCGTTGCCCGGGGTGGATCGGCAGACTGCGCCGCAGGAACGAGGTGTGTACGTGCTGGAGTCCCTCGATGCGGATCGTGCCGATGCGCACGCGCGGACCGCTCGTGAGGCGGATCTTGAGGTTCAGCACATGGCGCTGCGGGTCCTCGTAGGCGACGGGCGGGTCGACCCTGGCCTGCGCATAGCCGGCGTTCTGCAGCGTGCGCTGCAGGCGCTCGCCGGCCGCCAGAACGTCCGACGCGCGCGCCGGTGCCCCTGAGCGCAATCCGAGCAGCGCATGCGGCAGACCGAGCGTACGTTCGATCGCCCCGGGCATCGTGCCCTCGAGCTCGATACGCCCGACCCGAAAGAGCGGCCCGAGCGATGGGGCGACCTTCACCGTCGCATCGGTGCCGTTCGGCAGCGCCTCGAGGGTCTTGCCGAGCCCGAGGCTCTCCAGGCGCCGGCCGTCGATCGTGATGGTGACGGCGCCCTCGTAGTACCCGAAGCTCTGCAGCACCGTGCGCAGTCGTTCCACGTCGGCGCGTGCCCGCGCGATCAGACCGTACGGACCCACCGGGGCCGTCGCGCGCAACGCCTGCAGCTGCGAGGTCTCCTTCAGGGTCGAGTCGACGGCATCGCGCCCGCTCGAGGTCCAGTGCACTCGATAGGGCTGCGGGTTCGCCGCCTGCGCCAGAGGGGTCGCCAGCAGCGCACAGATCCACAGCGCGAGCGCGAACGAGCGCCGGCCGGCGGTCCCCGCGCCCGCGCGCGCCCGTCCACGGCCGCCGGAGAATCGGTATTCCATGGACCCTATGGTAAACAGTCGGGCCGCCCGAGGCGCGCCGCCCGCGCGCCGGGCCGGGCCGGGCCGCGCATCGGGAGAGGCGCCGGAGGCGGACCTGCGACGCGCTACGGGCTCGGGAGCCGCTGCAGATGCTCGGCGATGCGCTCGGCATCCTGCACGCTCGTCGGGTTGTAGATCACCAGCATCAGATCGGTGCGACCGTCGACGGCGAAGGCGGAATACTCGAACGTGAAGGCACCGAGCAGCGGATGGTGGATCGTCTTGACGACCTCGCCAAAGGCACCGCCGTGAACCTCGTTCTCCTGCCACATCGCGGCGAACTGCGGACTGAGCCGCCGCAGCTCCTCGACCAGCGGCTCGACGTCCTCGGCCGCCCCCGCGCGGGTCGTCTCGAAGCGAAACGCCGCCAACACCGCGCGCGCCACGCCGCTCCAATCGTATTGCGCGGCGCGGGCGCGCGGATCGAGAAACAACCATCTGAGGATGTTGCGCTGCTCGGGCGGCTGTTCGGCGTAATCCATCAGCATCAGCGTCGCGGCACGATTCCAGGCGACGACATCCCAGAGCGCGGTACGGATGAGGGCCGGACGCGGATCGAGCGCATCGAGCACGCGCTGCAGACGAGGGGTCACGCCGGCGCCGCGGTGGTAGCGCACTTCGGGCGGACGGCCGAGCGCGAGCACGAACACGTGCTCGCGCTCGGCATCGGTGAGTAGCAACGCATGCGCGATGCGCTCGAGCACCTCGGCGGACGGAGCCCCACCCCGGCCCTGCTCGAGCCAGGTGTACCAGGTGGGACTGATGTGCGCCCGCTGCGCCACTTCCTCGCGGCGCAGGCCCCTCGTGCGCCGGCGGCCCGCCGCGAAGCCGAGCGCACCGGGATCGAGCTTCAGTCGGCGCTGGCGCAGGTACGCGCCCAGCCGATGGTCAGGGGTGGCGGGTCGGTCCACGGTTACTATCTATACTAGGATAACGTCACTTCTTTACCAGGATATCGCACAGCCGCAGAGTTGTCCCTCCCCCCTGTATCAAAGGACGACTGCCTCATGCGTATATTTGTCACCGGAGCGACGGGCTTCATCGGATCCGCGCTGGTCCCCGAACTGATCGGGGCCGGCCACCAGGTCCTCGGGCTGTGCCGGACCGAGACGAAAGCCGCCGCACTCACGGCCGCCGGTGCCACCGTGCACCCCGGCTCGCTCGATGACCTGGAGCGCCTCAGCGAGGGCGCCGCGCAGTGCGACGGCGCGATCCACCTCGCGTTCAATCACGAGGTCTTCAACGACATCACGCGCTTCGCCGAGAGCGGTGAGCAGGAGCAGCGCGCCATCGAGGCGATCGGCGCCGCCCTGGCCGGCTCCGTCCGTCCGTTCGTGCTCACCTCGGGCACCGGGATGCTCTCCCCGGGCATCCCGGTGACGGAAGACACCGCGCAGCAGCCCGGTCGCCTCGCGCTGCCGCGCAACCCCGAAGCGGCCGGCGCGGCCATCGCCGCAGACGGCGTGAATGTCTCCGTCGTGCGCCTGCCGCAGGTCCACGACACGCACCGCCAGGGTCTGGTCAGCCGCTGGATCGCGATCGCGCTGCAACAGCGGTACTTCGCCTACGTCGGGGACGGCCTGAACCGCTGGCCGGCCGCCCACGTGCGCGACGTGGCACGGCTGTACCGGCTGGCGCTCGAGCGCGGGCACTGTGGTTCGGTCTATCACGCGGTCGGGGAACCCGGAGTGGCGGCGCGGGACGTCGCGAACACCCTCGGCACGCGGCTGGACCTGCCGGTGAGATCCCTGACGGCGCAGGATGCCGAGGGCTACTTCGGCTGGATGGCGCCGTTGGCGGCGGCGGACATCCCCGCCTCGAGCGACTGGACGCAGCGTACGCTCGGCTGGCGGCCGAGCGGACCGGGACTGCTGGCCGATCTGCAGCGGCTCGAGCTGCCGCCGGGCTGAGGCGCCGGCCGGAGGCGGCGGACCGGCGCGTCCGCCGCCTCCGGCGAGTCGCACAGCGTGCGAGTCGGTACGCCTTCATGCGCTACTATTCCGGCCCGGACCCATCGAAGCTGGAGGCGACACGTCCCATGGCGAATGAACATTTCCCGATCGATCTGCGTCAGCTGCGGCCCCTGAAGCTCGATCCGAAGCTCGGCACCCTCACCGATGCGCAAAAGGCCGACCTGCGCCACAACATCCAGCTGTGCCGCGACGCGATCGTGTTCTTCACGGCCCTCGCCGGCGCGCGGGGCCTCTCGGGGCACACCGGCGGTGCGTACGACACCGTGCCGGAGGTGATGATCGTGCGGGCCTTCATCGCCAACGGCGCACCCATCGTCCCCATCTTCTACGACGAGGCCGGCCACCGGGTCGCGACGCAGTATCTGCTCTCGGTGCTCGATGGCGCGATGCCCGCCGAGCGACTGCTGCACTACCGCGAGTTCGACAGCGGCCTGCCGGGCCACCCGGAGAAGAAGCTCACCCCGGGCGTGGAATTCAGCTCCGGGCGCCTCGGGCACCTGTGGGCGTTCTGCAATGGCGTGGCGATGGCGAACCCGGACAAGGCGGTGATCCTGCTCGGCTCCGATGGCAGCCAGATGGAGGGCGACAATGCCGAGGCGGCGCGCCTCGCCGTGGCGCAGCAGCTGAACATCAAGCTGCTCCTGGATGACAACAACGTCACGATCGCCGGCCATCCCCAGCAGTACATGCCCGGCTATGACCTGACGCGCACGCTCTCCGGCTACGGCCTGACGACCGCCACCACGATGGGCGAGGATCTCGATGCGCTGTACACGGATCTCGCCCGTGCGTTCAGCGATGCGCGCCCGCAGGCAGTCGTGATCAAGCGCCCCATGGCCCCGGGCATCGTCGGTGCCGAGGGCAGCCCGCACGCCCACGAGGTGCTCAAGGCGGAAACCGCGATCCAGTACCTGCAGACGCGCGGCGGCTACGACGAGGCGATCGCCATGCTGAAGGCGGCGCAGACGGACCAGAGCCCGCTCACCTACCGCGGCTCCTCCGGCGTCGGCAAGAACCGCGATGACTTCGGCAAGATCGTCAACGAGATCCTCGACGGCATGAGCCCGGCGCAGCGCCTCGCGAGCGTCAAGGTGTTCGACAACGACCTCGAGGGCTCGTGCGGACTGCACCACGTACGCAAGAAGTATCCGGACGTGTTCGTGCGCGGCGGCATCATGGAGCGCGGCAACTATTCCGCGGCCGCGGGCTTCGGCTCACAGTCCGGACGCCAGGGCATCTTCGCCACATTCAGCGCCTTCCTCGAGATGTGCCTCAGCGAGATCACGATGGCGCGCCTGAATTTCGCCAACGTGCTGGCGCATTTCAGTCACAGCGGCGTCGACGACATGGCGGACAACACCTGCCATTTCGGCATCAACAGCATGTTGGCCGACGGCGGACTGCTGCCGGCGCACGGCGAGGACACGACCCGGCTGTACTTCCCGGCCGACCGGCACCAGTTCGCCGCCTGCGTCAAACGCATCTTCAACGATCCGGGACTGCGGTTTCTCTTCAGCACCCGCTCACCGGTGCCCGACCTGCTCGATGAATCCGGCAAGCCGCTGTACGAAGGCCAGCCCTTTGAGCCCGGCAAGGACTACATCGTGCGCTCTGCCCCCGCCGGCGGCGGGTACATCGTGGCCATGGGCGAGACCGTGTACCGTGCGCTCGATGCCGTGATGACGCTGGGGGAAAGCGGCGTGAAAGTCGGGCTCATCAACAAGCCGACCCTGAACGTGGTCGACCCGCAGATGATGCAGCGTCTCGCCCAGGCGCCATTCGTCCTCGTCACCGAAGGCTGGAATGTGCGCACCGGTCTCGGCAGCCGCTTCGGATCGCAGCTGCTGCAGGCGGGCTTCAAGGGACGCTACCACCACATCGGCACGTACCGCGAAGGCTGCGGCGGACTGTGGCAGCAGATGGGCCATCAGGGTTTGGATCCTGAAGGGATCGCCCGCGCGGTCCAGTCACTGCTCTGACGAGCTCACATCCTGGACGGCGCCGCCTGAGGGCGGACCGGCGCGCGGCGCCGTCCAGGCGCTCACGCTGGGGTGCGCGCCGGGCGGCGCAGCGTTCGGTTACTGCGGCAGCCGTCCCTGCGTCCAAAGCCGCTCAGCCATGCCCTCGAACGCCGACCAGGTCGCACGGGCCAGCGCCCCGCCGACACTGACTCGACGCACCCCGACGGCGGCGAGCGCGGCGACCGACAATCCCGTTGCGGACAGGTTGGCATTGATGGGCTTGTCGAGCGTACGCACCAGCCGGGCGATGATCTCGAGATCGCGGATGCCCGGGGCGTAGAGGCAATCGGCACCCGCACGGCTGTAGGCGGCGAGCCGCTCGAGAACCTGGTCCGCATCCGCTCGGCCGAGCCAGAACGCCTCGCAGCGCCCGACCAGCAGAACATCCTCACCGGACCGATCAATCGCCTCGCGTGCCGCGCGTAGGCGCTGCACGGCTGCATCGAGCGGGTACAGTCCCTGACCCAGACGGTCCTCGATGGACAGACCCGCCACTCCCGTCGCGATGCAGCGCGTGACGTTGTGCGCAACGCCGTCCGGACTGTCGGCGAATCCTGCCTCGAAATCCGCATTCACCGGCAGATCGGTCACCTCGACCAGCGCGCGCAGATGCTGCAGCACTTCCTCCACGCTCATCTCGCCGTCGGCCCTGCCCAGCGCCCAGGCGGCTCCGGCGCTGGTGGAGGCGAGCGCCTGGAAGCCGAGCTTCGCGAGGCGAATCGCGCTGCCCCCGTCCCAGGGATTGGGTAGCACGAAACAACCCGACTGGTGCAGGGCCCGAAAGGCCGCGCGACGCTCTGCGATCGAACGCATCCTGTTCTCCTCACGCCGCTGGCGGTGGTGTGAAGCGAAGCGGGCCGGCGATGCGATTCCACGCATTGATCGCGGCGACGGCGAGCGTCAGCCGCAAGACCTGCTCGTCACTGAAGTGCTCGCGCAGCGCCTGACGGGCCGGCGGGATCTGTTCGCCTTGCACCTCGGTCAGCGCCTCGGTCCAGGCCAGGGCCGCTCGCTCCGCGGCGCTGAACCCGACCGCGTCGCGCCAGACCGCGAGCTGATCGAGCTTGCTCTGTGCGACGCCGGCCTTGCGCGCCCAGTTCACGTGCAGCTGCAGGCAGTAGGCGCAACCATTGATCTGCGAGGCGCGGACCTTGATCAGTTCCACCAGCGCCCGCTCCAGGCCCTCCCCGGCACTCTCACTCAGCGTGCGCAGCGCCGCGACGGCCTCGGGCAGCGCAGCGGCGAATTCATCGAACGCGAGACTCGGCGATTCACTCACGGGCGCTCCCGGATGCCGCGGCATTGCATATATCAGGGTCCGAATATAGTATTCGGACCCTGATATATGAGCAAGCGCACGAGTCACTCACCCCCGGGCGTGACCCCGCCGGCGATCGGCGAAGGCAAGCGCGGCGAGGCAGGCTATCTGGGCTACCTGTTGCGCCAGGCCGCCCACGCACAGCGCAAGCGGATGGACCGGATCCTCGCGCCCCTCGGCCTGACGCACCCGCAGTTTCTGGTGCTCACCATGATCCGCGCCTATCCGGGCTGCTCGAACGCCGAGCTCGCCCGCCTGACGATGCTGACGCCACAGACGGTCCACGCGCTCGTGGCCGCACTGCTGCAGAGGGAATGGGTCGCGCGGCAGGCGCCTCCCGCACACGGGCGCGTGCGGCCCCTCGAGCTGAGCGCCTCGGGCGAGCAGCGGCTCGATCGAACGCGCCGCGCAGCGCTCACCGTGGAGAGGCGCGCGCAGCACTCACTCAGCGCCGAGGAACTCACCGTCGTGCGGCGCTGGCTGGTCCAGCTGGCGCGGGATGGCGCTGACGGGTAAGTCCGCCTCTGCGCTCGGCTCGCGGCGTGCGCCTAGAGATTCGCCTCGATGAACGCGTGCAGCTCGCTGCGGCTCATCGCCCCGACGCGCACGGCCGCGGGGCGCCCGTGCCGGAACATCATCAGCGTCGGGAAGCCGCGCACGCCAAAGCGGGTCGGCGCCGCCGGGTTTTCATCGGCATCGAGGGTCACGACGGTCAATCGGCCGGCGTACTGCGCCGCCGCCTGCTCGATCAGCGGACTCATGAGCCGGCACGGGACACAGCGGGCGGCGCCGTAATCCACCAGCACCGGCCGCGCCGAGGCGATGACCACCGAATCAAAGGTCTGATCGGTCACCGCCTGTGCCATTCCGTCCATTGCCGCCGCCCTCAGGAGTGAGACGACGCCATGCTATTGTTCTTGCGAATGCACTTAAAGGCGTCTTCCTGAACTCTTTATTCCGTTTCTCGAACAATCTATGGACAAGTTCCAAGCGATGACCTTATTCGTGCGCATCGTCGAGACCGGCGGGATCAGTCGTGCCGCCGAGAGTCTGCACATCCCCAAGGCGACGGCCACGAACCTGCTGCAGGGACTCGAGGCGTCACTCGGCGTGACGCTGCTGCATCGCACGACTCGCCGCGTGACGG
>JAKBDK010000116.1:0-4300 GCA_021834525.1 Pseudomonadota bacterium
ATCGAGCGCTCGAGCGTAGGCCGCCCGGACCTGACCGAGAACGCCAGCATAGGTGCCGGTCCATACCGCCGGCCGAGCCGCCGGATCGAGCTCCTCCGCAATCATCGCCGTCATGGGCAAGCCAGTAATCAGGAATGCGGCAAGGCTCCCCAGCAGATACGCATCACACCCGAGCCGGCGTACCACAAAATCCGGATCCACCTGGCCATACAGGAGTTCGGGAGGGGCGTAAGTGCGTTCGCCCGCGAAAGGCAAGCCATCGTGCGGCGCCGCGCGCCCCTTCATCGACGCCCGTCCGACATCGCAGACTTTGAATAGCCCGTCCGGAAAGCGCAGCGCATTCGAGGGTTTCATGTCCTGATGGGCGACCTGCGCGCCATGCAGCTGTCGTAGCCCGTTGGCAATGTTGTGGAGGGCCGAAAGCGCCTGCGACATCGGGAGCCGCTTGGACACCGTGACCATGTGCCGCAGGCTTTCGTGCGCGAGCTCAAAAATGAGGTACTGAACGGTCTGCGGTGGGTCGGCCGGCGGTGGGCCGGGGACGGATACCGTCTCAGTGCCGTCTTCGATGACCGTGACGACATGACTCATGCGCTTGCTTTTGCTCAGGTTCAGAATGTCGCGCTCGAGGTTGAATGCCTCGGTCAAAGCCTGAAGGGCCCGGGCCGGGTCTCGATCTCGCATGGCCGCTTCAAAATCGATCGCCTTCAGAAAATGTTGTGTCCCCGAAGGAGACTCCACGAGGTAGCCGGTGGAGAAGTGACCCCCGGTTTCACCCGCCGCGTGTGCGACCCTCTGCGTCACCTTCCAGCCATTGTTGAGTGTTCGCCCTGCAAGAAGCTCTTTTGCGGTCGGCATGCATCTCCCCTGTCCCGCGTCGCTGGACCTTGGGAATCTGAATACTACGGGGTCTTGTTCGCTCGCTTGCGTGGAGACGCCGTCCGTTGGGGCCGCCGCGACTTGCGACGCCGACCGGTGGACGCCGTCGAATGATCCCCGAAGGCCTTGATGCGCTCACGTAGCTCCGCGTTGACCACGCGGACGGTTTTCAGTTCGTGAACCGCTTCGAGTGCTTCGCGCTTCGCGCGCTGGAGCTCATCTTGGAGTCGAGCGCAGTCCGCGGCGTCGGCCCGCGCTTGCCTTTCACTCACCTTGAGGCGCTCTCGCGCCTGGTCCACCTCGGTCAACCACCGCCGCTCGGCGGCATCATAGCGTTCATCGAATTTGGCACGCTCGACAACGCGTGCCTTCTGCTCGGCTTCCAGTCGGTCAGCGAAACTCGCGGCCTGAGCTTCGAGCTGCTCGACCCGCCGCTGGAGGCTCCCCAGGGACTCTTCGCGGTCGCGTAGCGCCTGCTCGAGAGCTGCCGCGCGCTGATTGGATTCGCCGAGCTGGGCGCGGGCAAGCGCGAGACTGTCCTCGAGTGCCGAGCCGCGGGCCGCCAGAGCCTGCCGCTCTTCTTCCAACTGGTGCTCACGTTCCGTCAGCGCCTTCTCCCGATGCTCCAGCGCGTCCTCGCGGGCGGTCACGGCGTCACGCAGCGCGTCGTGCGCACCTTTCAGCGCTTCATTCCAGAGCAGCTGCAACGTGTGCGCGACGCGCTCGGGCAGCTGCGGGAATTCCTGTCCGGGGAGGTCGCGGATCCGGGCGCCGAGCTGGCGCCACCAGGCATCGAGATGCTCATTGATGGTATTGGGCGAGCCGCGCCCCAGGCACACCCGGACCCGGTCGATGGTGGGCCGGTGGCCCTCGACGAGCAGTGCGTCGGCGGCCGCGAAGACCTCGGCGGCCGAGACGCGCCGGGCCCGCGGTGGTCCGGCGGCGCGCCGCTCCGGTGCGCTCTGCGCATCGTCCGACGGCGGCTCTGCGGTCGCGGGATCCAACGCCGGCGTGAGCCGGGATTCGTACGGCGCGTCGGAGCGGTGCCGGGCGGCGGGCTTTTCCTCGGGATGAGATTCGGTGGTCACTCGGTGCCCTACCCTGTCGTAAAATGACTCACGATAAGAGATCCTTACCATGAGTCGACCTTGACATTAGCGATATATAACACATATTCTACTATAAATATGCGGAAACGGCACACTCACCCAACCGGCACCCGCACGCGCGCCGCCCTCGTGCCGCGCGATTGCGTGACAGGGCTCGATCCGCAGGTGCTGCATGCGGAGGCGCAGGCCTCCGTCGCAGCGCTCTTGAAGGAAGGGGAATCGGCGAACACGGTGCGCAGCTATGCGAGCGCGCTCCGCTACTGGGTGGCGTGGTTTCGGCTGCGCTATCGGCGCGCCCTCGCCTTGCCACTGCCGGTGCCGGTGGTGCTGCAGTTCCTGGTCGATCACGTGCAGCGCGCCGGCGGCGCCGGGGCACCCGGTGCTGCGGAGGGCGCACTCGTCCATGATCTGCCGGATGCGATTGATGAGGCCCTGGTGGCCGGTGGGTTCAAGGCCTCCCGCGGCGCCCCGGCGCTCAACACGGTGTTGCATCGCCTTGCGGTGCTCTCCAAAGCGCACCAGCTGCGCGAACTCGCGAATCCCGTCCGCGATCCCGCAGTCCGGGAGCTCGTGCGACGCATCCGCCGCGCCCACGCGACCCGCGGGGTGCGACCGGCCGCCAAGGCGGCGCTCACCAAGGATCCGCTCACCGCGATGCTCGCGACCTGTACGGACGGCCTCGTCGGCGTGCGCGACCGGGCGCTGCTTCTTTTCGCCTGGGCCTCCGGCGGCCGGCGGCGCTCCGAGGTCGCAGGCGCCGTGATGGAGAATCTCACG
Organism: Pseudomonadota bacterium; assembly: GCA_021834525.1. Classification (GTDB taxonomy): domain Bacteria; phylum Pseudomonadota; class Gammaproteobacteria; order Steroidobacterales; family Steroidobacteraceae; genus 13-2-20CM-66-19. The sequence continues at coordinate 2,766 of JAKBDK010000116.1, forward strand.
AAGGTGGACGACAAGACGTATCTCTACCGACTCGCGCACTCGAAGACCGACCAGGCGGGCACGGCGGACAACGAGGATGCCGTGAAGCCGGTCGTCGGGGTGGCCGCCGCGGGCCTCGCCGCCTGGCTTGAGGCCTCCGGGGTGACCTCAGGGGCGATCTTTCGGCGCATCCGCGGCTCGAAGGCCGCCGAGCCGCTCGCCGACCAGGCCGTCTGGCACATCGTGAAGCGGCGCACGGCGCTCGCCGGGCTTGAGGGGGATTTCGGCGCCCACTCCCTACGCTCCGGTTTCATCACCGAAGCCGGCCGGCAGAACGTGCCCTTGAAAGAGGCAATGGCGCTCACCGGACACCGCAGCGTCATGACGTTCCTGCGGTACTATCAATCCGGCGCCGTGCAGTCGAGCCGGGCGGCGAATCTCCTGTCGTCCCCCGCGACCGAGGAATAGCGCCCCAGGAGCGCGGCGAGCGCATCCTCGACGGAGGCGTCCCGGGCGAGACAGTGCCAACTTTCGGGCAGGCAGATCGAGAGCACCTCCCGGACGGCCCCATCGACGCCCCGAACGCACTGGCGGCAGCGCTCCCAGGGCGGCAGCTGCACGAAGGGATCCGTCCGTCGAAAGAGCTCTCGGCCCGAGGCTTGCAACGCGGCCGGCCAGGTCCGCAGGCGCTGCTCGAGCCACCACTCCTCGTCGTTCCAGCGCCCCGGCTCGTTCAGCACTCGCTCGAGAGTCTCGTGCCGGCCGCACCGCCAGTGCCCTTCGGTGAGCCGCACCCAGAGGTGCCGCGCGACCGTGCCGGCCAGCAAGCGGATCCGGTGCGGCACGTCGGGCGTGCGCACATCGCAGATGTGGCCACCCGAGGTATCGGTCATGAGATCCTCCTGCGGAATCGACGCATCGAGTGCCTGCAACAACGAGGCCTGCCAGAACCGGATCATCCCGTAGAGCGCGAGGTCCTCTTTGACCTCGGACGCACTGCTGCGCCGGTTGGGCGCTCCCGAGAGATCGAGGAGCCACGGCCAGGCGTGCAGGAATTCCGCATGCGGGTCGACACCCAGGTTTGCACAGATCCACTGCCACTCTTCGCTCTGCCACGAGGGGCGCAGATCCCTCCAGAAACTCGCATCCCGATAGAACTCGCTCCACGACTCCTCATGCCAGCGGACCAATGGGCCCTTGGGTCGTGGCCGCTCGCGCAAGACTCGACGATGACGAGGGCACACGAGCGACCAGCCTCGTGCCCACTCGAAGCGCCGGTAGGCGCCCTCCTCCGCCCAGCACTCAGGACAGAACACGCGTCGACGCTCAGGCGGCAGGGCACCGGAGCTTCCCATGCGATGCGCCGCGATGCGTTGCGCATCGAGACCGGCGTGCGCGCCCAGCACTGCGGCCAGATCCGGCGGCTGAGACACATCCAGATCGTAGGGCGCCTGAGCGTATCCCAGAAAATCCGGGTAACCCAGCCAGAGCACAAATTCGCGCACCGTCATGCCGTAGGCGCCGGCGAAGCGCTCGAGCCAGGAAGTGAGCGTCTC